>NC_017034.1:0-600000 GCF_000251105.1 Methanocella conradii HZ254
TATATTTAACACAATCGATATTAATTATAAAAATGGATCATTCCCGGTGGACGTAGTCGTTATACTGGCTCCGCTTTAATTTTATGACGTGGAAGCCCAGCCTCCTGTTCTGGCTAGCCTCAAACAGGTCCATGTAGTATTTTAGTGTGCCGGCTATGCCGTCCTGCTCAAGTCTCCTTGAAGATGTGACCGCGAGGCGCCTGGAAAGGTAGACGGTCTTGCCAATCTGCCTGAGCTTGATGCTCATGTCCAGGTCTTCCAGGTGGCAGAGCCTGAAGCCCCCCACCCTCTCGAACGCCCCCCTTCGGATGCACACGTTGAAGCCCGGCAGGGTGGCGGCGCCGCACAGGCTTCTCAGGATGTAATACGCATTTGTCGCGTATTCGGCCGCCAAAAGCTTTGGTCGCCTGTTTGTGAACTTGAAGGCGCAAGAAACTGCCAGGGTACGCTTATCCCTGAACGTCTCGTATACGGTATCCAGGTAGTCTGGCATTATCACGGTATCAGAGTCGATGAACGCCAGGATGTCGCCGCAGGCCAGCCTCGCCCCCTCGTTTCTGGCCCTCGCCGTGCCCCTCTCCCTGCACACGACAAGCTTATCCGCATAGGAGGCTGCTATAGAGGCGGTCCTATCGGCAAGCTTATCCGCATAGGAGGCTGCTATAGAGGCGGTCCTATCGGTGCTATTCGAGTCCGAGACTATCACCTCGTATGAATGCCTGGTCCGCTGCGCCCTTATGGATTCCAGGCAGGCTGCGATGCGCCTCTCCTCGTTAAAGGCGGGAACGATGACCGAGAAGTCCATATAAGCACCACCGCTATCTTGCGCCTTCACCGCTAAATATTTTATCCGGGAAATGTATTAATATTAGGTATGTCTAAAGACTGGTCGACATGAGGAAAAACATAGCCGAAGAGTACCTTGAGACCATTTTGTATTTAACTAAGGGGGGCCGGCCAGCCAAGACTAAGGATATCGCCGATGCGATGGGGATTAAGCCTCCCAGCGTGAGCGAGATGCTCACCAAGCTTAAGGAGGAGGGGTACGTCGAATACCAGCCCTACGCGGGGGCTTCATTGACAAAGCGGGGGAAGGCCGAGGCCATCCAGATGGAGCGCAAGCACCAGGTCCTTGAGACTTTCCTGGTGGACGCCCTGGGCGTCGGGCTAGAGGAGGCACACGATGAGGCCTGCGAGATGGAGCACACGGTCTCAGACTCCACGCTATCGAAGATGTGCGCATTCCTGGGCCACCCGAGATTCTGCCCCGATGACCATCCTATTACTATGGGGGAGTGCTGCGAGAAGAGCGAGGAGTCGATGCCCCTCACCGAGCTTAAGGAAGGCGAGGGGGGCATCATAAAGATAGTCTGCGCAGATAAGGGGACCAGGGATTATCTATTATCGCTAGGCTTTTTGCCTGATACCGCTTTAACCGTTAAAAAAAGGCTGCCATCGAACAGCCTGCTCGTGCGCATAAAGGGAGCCGAGATAGCGATAGGCGGCGACATTGCAGAAAAGATTTTCGTTAAAAAGGCGTCAGCATGAAGCCTATAAGGGTAGCCATAATCGGGAATCCCACCGTGGGCAAGAGCACGCTATTCTCGAGCCTGACCGGAATAGGCGTCATGATCTCAAACTATCCGGGCACGACGGTCGAGGTTGCCCGGGGCAGCGCCACGCACGACGGCGTGACGCTTGAGCTATTTGACTTGCCTGGGGTGTATTCGCTCGACACGATGTGCGCCGAGGAGCGCATGGTGCTAGATTTTCTGGCCAGGGAGAGGCCGGACGTAATCCTGAACGTGGTCGACGCCACGAGGCTCGAGCGTAACCTCTATTTGACCCTTGAAGTGCTCGAGCTTGGCCTGCCCGTGGTGGTTGCTCTCAACATGGTGGAAGAGGCCCACGCCCTGGGCATGGAAGTGGACGCCGAAAGGCTGTCTCAGCTCCTGGGCGTTCCAGTGGTTCCCATTTATATTCATCGAGGCTCGGGGCTGGATGAGCTTGCCCACGCACTGTTTCATCCGGGGAAGGGGAGGCAGTTCCTGGTCAGGTATGACCGGCACGTTGAGGCGTTTATAAGGCAGCTCATGGGCATGCGCCCGGGCTTGAGCCGATATGAGGCCACTCGCCTCCTGTTAGGCATGGCATGTGAGGCACCAGAGGACGTGAAGTCTGCCGCCCGTCTCATGAGAGAGGAGATCGAGCGGACGCACAATGAGCCTCTTGAGGAGATACTGGCCAGCAACCGCTATGGGGCGGCCGGCCTCATCGCGAAGGGCGTGGTAAGCCACAGGCCTGCCTCCGCGGTGACGCTAAGGGAACGCATCGATGACCTGCTCATGAACCCAGCCTCCGGCATCATCCTCCTTGCGCTCATCATCCTCGGCATGCTTCTCATAGTATTCTTCGTCGGCGGCTTTTTAGAGGAGGCCATAGTAGGCGCGTTTGACGTGCTGATAATATCGCCGGCTACCGGGGCGCTCTCTGGCTATCCGCTGGCCCAGGTAGTGGTCAGGTATACCCTCATAGGCATACAGGCCGGCCTGGGCATCGTAGTGCCATATATTATGGCTTTTTACGTGCTCATGTCGTTGCTCGAGAACTCAGGGTACCTGACCAGGGCGGCGTTTTTATTGGACGACGTCATGCACAGGTTCAGGCTGCATGGCCGTGCCATGATCCCCTTGATACTCGGGTTTGGGTGCAGCGTGCCCGCCATCATGTCCACGAAGGCGCTGCAGACCCGGCGGGAGCGGATAATCGCGTCGGCCATGGTGTGCATGGTGCCGTGCTCGGCCCGAAGCATAGTCATAATGGGCCTCGTGGCCACCTTCGTGTCGGTGTGGGCCGCCCTTTCTATATACCTCCTCATGCTCGCCATAACGATTATGGTTGGCTACGTGCTGGGCCGTGTGGTCAAGGGCGAGGAGATGGGCTTCATCATGGAGATGGTGCCTCTCAGGGTGCCCAGGCTTAAGGACGTGGTCGATAAGACGTGGATGCAGATGAAGGAGTTCGTCTACGTCGCCTTTCCATTGCTGATAGCGGGCAGCGCTTTTCTGGGCGTGCTTCAATACGCGGGCGTCCTGGACGTCGTGAACGCCCTGCTGGCGCCGGTAACGGTTGGCCTGCTCGGCCTTCCCCCCTATGCCGCTACGGCCCTCATATTCGGCATCCTTCGGAAGGAGATGGCCCTGGAGACGCTAGCCGTCCTTGCCGGCACTGCCCAGTTCAGCCTCGTCTTTACGCCTCTGCAGATGTACGTGTTCGCCGTCTTCACGACGATTTACCTGCCCTGCATAGCCACGGCCACCATGCTTAACCGCGTTTTGGGCTTCAAGGATATGGTAATAATCACGGGCCTTACTTTTGCCTTAGCTCTCGTCATCAGCAGCCTCATCGCCCACCTGGTGCCGCTTTTGGCATCCTTGATATGAGGCTACACCGTCTGGGGGACGTAGTAGTACTCGCCTATGCGCTTCTGCTCCCTATCCAGGTTGGAGTCGGGCTTGTTGACCCTGGGCCGCCTGGTCTCCTCATCCCTTCTAAAAGTAATGTCCAGGCTAGACAGGAAACGGTTCATGCCCTCTCTCATCTCGAAGGGCCCGTGAACTTCGCCTCGTAAGCCGGGCTGGCCGTCGAAAACTAATAAACGGTCAGACAAAAGGTCTATCATGTATATATCATGATCGATGACAAGCATGGTGACGTCATTATTCTCGGCGAAGCGCTTTATGACCTTGGTGGCCATGGTGCGCTGCTCGACGTCCAGGTGGGCTGAGGGCTCGTCCAGTATGAACATGTCGGCGTCTCTTCCCAGGCATGCCGCTATCGCCACGCGCTGCAGCTCTCCGCCTGACAGGTCGCTTATGTTGCTATCCATAAGCCGCTCTACCTGCAACGGGGCGAGTATCTCGCTGCTATAGTAGCTCGTATCGAACTTCTTGTTTATGCTTCCCAGGAGCGCCCCCACCGTGATGTCCGCATCCGCCTTTATGTACTGCGGCTTATAGGAGATCTTCACCTTGAAGTCGAGCTCGCCACTATCAGGCTTTAGCTCCCCGGCCATAAGCCTGGCGAATGTGGTCTTGCCAATGCCGTTAGGGCCTACCACTCCCACGACCTCCCTCTTCCTGAGCTCGCCCCCCCTCACTTCTAGCCTGAACCTGCCCAGCGTCTTCGTGAACGCCGGGAAAGAAGTCAGGGCCTCGACCTCCTTCTGTGGCCTGGGCGCCTTCACCTCAAACTCGATTGGCGTTGGGCGTATCCGGATGTTCTCCTCGGGCAGGTAGCCCTTCAGGTACTCGTTTATGCCGACCCGAACGCCTTTCGGGAGCGTTATGACGCCGTACCCTCCAGGCTCGCCATAGGCGATGTGCACCACGTCGGCCAAAAGGTCTAAGATGGCCAGGTCATGCTCCACCACCATTACGTTCCGGCTCTCGCCCATCCGCTTTATCATGCGGGCCATCTTGATGCGCTGGAAAATATCCAGGTACGGGGTTACCTCGTCGAAGAAGTAGAAGTCCGCGTCCCGCATGGCGCAGGCCGCGATGGCCACTCTCTGCAGCTCGCCCCCGGAAAGCTCGGATATATCCCTGTCCAGGATGGGACCGAGGTCGAGCTCATCGGCTATCTCATCAAAGGCCCCTCGCTCATCCGTCCGCTTTAGCAGGTCTGCCACCTTGCCCTTGAACGCCTTAGGTATGAGGTCTATATACTGGGGCTTCTGGGCGGTTTTTACCTCTTTTCTGGACACGCGCTTCAGGTAGTCCTGAAGCTCGGAGCCGGCGAAAAACTTGTAAACGTCATCCCAGGTGGTATCGCTTTTGCCCAGGTTGGGCATGAGCTGGCCCGAGAGTATCTTGACCGCCGTGGTCTTGCCGATGCCATTGACACCTAAAATGCCGCTCACCCTGCCCGTTGAAGGGATGGGCAGCCCATAGAGGGCGAAGCCGTTGGTGCCATACCGATGGGTAAGCCTATCCGCCAGCTTATCTGGCAGCCCTATGATCATGATGGCCTGTGTCGGGCACTTCTTAACGCATATGCCGCAGCCGACACATAGCTCCTCTGAGATTACCGCCTTTCCATCCTCCCCGAGCTTTACAGTCTCGTCGCCGGTGCGAACCTTAGGGCAATACTTAATGCATTCGAGGCTGCACTTTTTGGGTTGGCAGCGGTCTTTATCGATTATTGCTATCCTCATAGTCATCTTAAATCAGGTTTTTAGAAAAACGGCCCGAACTGGGGCGCTGGTACCCCGTTGATGTGGGGCATGCCATTCATTATGATGGCCCAGCTTATGTACCAGTATGAGAAGGTCAGGAAACCGACGTAGAACCATGCCTTGGCGTCGAACTTGCCCGACTCGATGCCCCAGAGCGGGAATACGAACTTCTGGGCGTAGATGGCCAGCGCTAGGATTAAGAACGAAAAGCTTTGATGGGGCACGCTCAGCACGTAGGGGCTTGATAGGAACCCCGCAGCGACGCCGAATAGTGCCGGCACGAGGGACATCTTGATGCCTCGCAGGTGAAACGCTATTCTTTCCTCTTTCGTCGGTGTCTTTATCTCCATCTACATTCTCCTGGCTAATGCCATAAGCAAGCTCAATGCTTAAATTATTTTCTATCACGTAAACGAGAATTAAATTATTTATGTTATTATATAAAGTTTTATGTTGGCTATTCTCAGCGATCGTTTTATTTTCATGTAGGTAGATTGGCTATATGTGATATCATGAAGATAGCGATTCTGGGTGGCACGGGGGACATAGGGGAAGGGCTGGCCTTAAGGCTGGCGCAAAAGCACCAGGTACTCATAGGCTCCAGGGAGGAGGCAAAGGCGAAAGAGGCCGCGGATAATTACAATAAGAGGCTGAAGGAGAGGGGCCTGAGGGATGAAATCGTCGGGATGAGCAACCAGGATGCGGCGAAAAATGGGGATGTCGTCATCCTGGCGGTGAAGTTCCAGTTTGCAATTCCCACCCTACAGAGCGTGGCCGAGTTTCTGGGTGGCAAGATCGTCGTGTCGCCCATCGTGCCAATGTCTAAGCAAAAGCTCTGTGTATATACTCCGCCCGCTGAGGGCAGCGCTGCGAAGCACATATGCTCGGTGATGCCCCCTGACGTCAGGATGGTCGTGGCATTCCAGACGCTTCCAGCGCCCAGGCTTGCCGACCTCGACGACCCCCTCGACTTTGACGTCATAGTGTGTGGCGACGATGAGGAAGCCAAGAAGGTCGTGATGGGCCTCGTCTCGGACATGGATAACCTCAGGCCGCTTGACGGCGGGGGCCTGGAGGAGGCGAAGCTCATCGAGCCGCTCACGCCTCTTCTCATAAACCTGGCCATCAAGAATAAGATGAGGCCCTTGTCGATTAAGTTCGTTTAGCTTTTTTTCTTTTTTTTTAGCAAAATATTTAGGATATATCTGTATATTTTATTACGCCTTTTTTCAAGGCAACATAAGGTTGGACTGAGATGTCATCTATTAACGAGATGGATAGCCAGACATCCGAGGCATGCAAGTCCTGCAATGAAGGAAAGAGCTCCAGCAGGTGTGATACATGCCCATCGAGGGGTAAGGGTGGCGATAAGCCAGCGTGGGATGAGCGAATAGTGAAGCGGCTGTCCGACGTGAAGCACCGCATAGCCGTGGTGAGCGGCAAGGGCGGGGTTGGCAAGAGCACCATAACTGCGGGCCTGGCGCTGAACATATCCATGATGGGCTACAGGGTGGGCGTATTAGACGCCGACGTGAGCGGCCCCAACATTCCCCATTTATTGGGCCTGGAAGGCAGGAGGCTCATGGGCTCTGAGCTGGGCATAGAGCCTGCCATGTCTCGCAACGGCGTCAAGGTGGTCTCGTCCGAGATGGTTTTGACATCGAGCGACACCCCGATGATATGGCGTGGGCCTATGCGCACTACTCTTGTAAACCAGTTCGTGGCCGACGTTAACTGGGGCGTCCTTGACTTTTTACTTGTAGACCTGCCGCCGGGCACGGGCGATGAGCCGCTGAGCGTGATGCAGATGATCCCCCTGGATGGGGTCATCATAGTGAGCACGTCGTCGAGCCTCTCGATGCTAGACGTGTCAAAAATAATAAACATGGCGAGGGACCTTAAGGTGCCCATCCTGGGCCTGGTCGAGAACATGTCGTACATGCAGTGTCCTGATTGTGGCAAGAAGATACGCCTTTTTGGGGAGAGTAAGGTTGAGGCGTTAGCCATGAAGTATGGGGTGCCCCTCATTGGCGAGGTGCCTCTTGACCCCTCGAACGCCGGCGTCGATGAGATGCCCGTCGATGGAAAATCGCTTCTCGTCTCCTCTCTGCGCCCTATCGCCGAGAGGGTCGTTTTTGAGGTTAACCATAGAGCATAATGTTGAATTTATAATATCTTTTAAGATTGTGGGCCTTCTGTCAGATATTGGATGGTTTGGCAATATTAGGATGGTTGGTAGCGCATTTTCTATTTCTAGAGGCTGAATGGGGCTATATTAGATAATGGATGGTTATTATACCATATCTTCCTTTTCTAGAGGCTGAATGGGGCTATATTAGATAATGGATGGTTATTATACCATATCTTCCTTTTCTAGAGGCTGAATGAGGCTATATTAGATAATGGATGGTTTGGCACCATATCTTCCTTTTCTAGAGGCTGAATGGGGGCTTCTATCGTTTAATTGTCTATCACCTAATAATGGATGGTTTGGCACCATATCTTCCTTTTCTAGAGGCTGAATGGGGGCTTCTATCGTTTAATTGTCTATCACCTAATAATGGATGGTTTGGCACCATATCTTCCTTTTCTAGAGGCTGAATGGGGGCTTCGCTACGCTACGCCCCCCTCGCGGACCCCCCGTGTTTGATTGTCCTTCGGACAAGCTAATATAGGAGGAACCATAGGGTTAGCGACACAAACCCTAGAAAGTCTCACCACTAGGACAAGCCTTTTTCGTCGAGAAATCATGGTCGGGCTTCTTGTTCATTTGCCCCGAAGGGGCAAACAAGCTCGGGGGGTCCGCGAGGGGGACGTAGCGTAGCGAAGCCCCCATTCAGCCTCTAAAAAAAGAACCATCTGCCCGACCATTGTTTTAATGTCGCCAACCATCTGCCCGACCATTGTTTTAATGTCGCCAACCATCTGCCTTATATAGCCTAAGACAAAATATAGCGCGAATAGTTTATATACTACAAGTGCCATTTCAAGATTACGTGGCGGGCTCTTAACTCAGGGGTAGAGTGCTACGTTCGCAACGTAGATGCCGCGGGTTCAAATCCCGCAGAGTCCACTTCTTTTTTAAACGGCGCACATTTTAAATACAATAGCATCCTTAAGGGTCTATTAAAATCTAGGCGCTGGTCCATATGGCGAAGGATAATGGAAAAAGCCTAAAAAAGGCCACAAAAAAAGAGCCGACAAACTGGGCAAAGGCAGTGATACCGATTCTATTGGTCGTGATCATGCTCGGCTCCATATTCGCGTATGTGCTGAGCAATCCTGTTAATACGTCAAACACGTCCAAGACGACATCCAATGAAAAGCCCTTTAATAGCATCATGGACGGCCTCAAGCTACTCCCAGCAAACCTATCGAGCGCCAGGTATGCAGACCTCAAGGGCGACACGGTGTTGAGCCAGTACATGTACAACAATGCCTATCTGGCGCGGACGATACCGCCATCGAAGACGTTTAGCGCCGACCCGCAGAAGGACATGCTGGCGATATACCCGCCGGGATACTTCGGCGACTTCCAGGAGCAATTCGTATCGCTGACCAGCTTTGGCTCATCGAGGATCAACTCGAGCTATACGGCATATGATGTGAACGGCCAGACCGTCGAAATGGTGAACAACAAGTATTTCTATACCCTTAATTTAAAGCCGGTCATAAGCGGCAGGATTGAGAACGTCGCGAAGGTGCTCGAATCCAGCGGCAACGAGAGCGCTTATAATGAATACTCGGACCTGTTCGAGGAGCTTAAGTGGAAGCAGATATCCACGGATAACGCTACCCTCGAGACCGTCGGAAAGTCGTGCAGCTACGCCTCAGCGGATAGGTACTATGCCGCGCTATGGCCTGCCGACCCTAAGAACTCGTCCCAGGACAGGCCGTACTCATACGTGGCGATAATACACGTAAACCACACCCTTGCCGATAGCGAGTATGCAGACCTCGCCTCGTACGGGGCCAGCATGACAAAGTACGGCTTCAGCTATTATAACGTCCAGGTCTATGACGACTACATAGTCATAGAGGCTGAGGGGAGCCTGGACGTGTGCATGGACGACGCCCTCAACAGGTGGTCGTTCATAAAGTATAAGCTAAGCTAAAAATTTTTCAGATTTTTTCAATAATATATAAAAAATAGTAGTGTACTTTGTGAACGCTTTGTGTACATTGTGGTAAGATTAGTGGCGTTTATTTTGTGTTCTTTGCGGTAAATACCGATTTTACGGCCTTGCCATAGGTGTACCATATTCGACAGGCGCCCTCTGTGGACACCATGCACGCCCCCACGGGCTTGAGCGGCGTACAGGCCTTACCGAACAGCTTACAATCAACGGGATCCTTAACGCCCCTCAATATCTCGTTACACAGGCAGCCCCTGGTCTCGGCCCCGCCTTTTAGGGTAATCCCATACTTCTTGAGGGCGTCATACTTCTCGTATTGGGGCTTCAGCTTTAAGCCGCTCGACGGTATGACCGGGAAGCCCCGCCACATGATGTCGCATACTTCGAACACCTCGGATAGCATGCGCTTTGCCTTCAAGTTGCCCTCCTTTTTAACTGCGCTTGCGTAGGCGTTCTCCACCTCGGCCCTGCCCTCGACTATCTGCTTGACGAGCATGTACAGGCCATACATGACCTGCAGGGGCTCGAATCCGGCTATGACCTGGGGCACCTTGAACTGCCCGTATTCCTCTGAGCCGCTTATCGTACAGACGTGGCCGGGAAGGAGGAAGCCTGATAGGTTTGCCTCTCCCTGCTCCATGAGCCACTTCATGGCGGGCGGGATGAGACGGTGGGAGACGAGAACTGAAAAGTTATCTGGGGGATTGGTGAGTAAAACGGCGGCCGTGGTGGGGGCGGTGGTCTCGAAGCCGACGGCCATGAACACGACCTCCCTGTCTGGATGCTCCCTGGCGTAGTCGGCGGCCTGGCTTATGCTCTGGACGATGTGGATGTCGCCCACCGAGTCGTATAATGAGGACTTAGTGCCGGGCACCCTTAGCAGATCCCCATACGTGCAGATAACCTTGCCTTTCTCGGCTAATTCGACGATGGCGTCTATCTCTGCCTGGGGCGTCACACACACGGGGCAGCCCGGGCCCATGACAACCTTAACGTTCTTCGGCAAAAGGGAGCGTATGCCACTCTTCGTTATCGTGTACTCGTGCGTCCCGCAGACGTGCATTATCTTTATTTCCTTGCCCGCCGCAAGCTTTTCAATCTTATCGGCGAGCCCCCTCGCAATCTGTTCCTCCTGCATTTTATCGGCCCACTTCAAGCATCCTGTCCAATGCTTTTTTTGCCCTGGTACGAATATTTTCCGGTATGACTATCCTCGTCTTCATGTACCTCAGGCTATCCCTTACCGTTTCCAGCGAGTTCATCTTCATGTTTGGACACACGGCATAGGGGGATAGCGGATAATAGCGTATGCCAGGGTTTTCCTTCATGAGGCGGTGAATGATGCCAGACTCCGTGCCTATTATCAGGTCTTTTCCTGTATTCTTTGCGTATTTTATCATGCCATCCGTCGAGAAGACTCCGTCGGCCATGTCCACCACCTCGGGCCTGCACTCCGGGTGGACTATGACCTCGGCCCCGGGGTGCTCCATCTTAGCCACCAGCACGTCGCCCGCCGTGATGAGGTGATGGGTGGGGCAGTAGCCCTGCCAGGCGTGTATCCTTTTTGAGGTGAACTTTTGTGCGTAATGGGCGAGGTTGCGGTCGGGCACGAATATGGCCTCGTCACCTTTGAGCGAGTTTACAACCTTTACGGCGTTCGAAGAGGTGCAGCAAACGTCGCTCTCCGCCTTGACCTCGGCGCTCGAGTTGACGTAGCAGACAACCTCGGCCCCGGGGTACTTATTTTTAAGCATTTTTACGTCGGCCGCCGTGATCATCCGCGCCATCGGGCATCCGGCCTCTGGCGCAGGGTTCAATACGATCTTATCCGGGTTCAGGATGGCTGCGGACTCCGCCATGAAATCCACGCCGCAAAAGACTATGACCTCGGCCTCGCAATCCACGGCCTTCTGGCTCAGACCAAAAGAGTCGCCCACGTAGTCGGCAATGTCCTGGACCTCGCCCCGCTGGTAGTTATGGGCGAGGATGACGGCTCGCCTGGCCTTCTTAAGCTCAATTACCTCGTCAATGATACTCATATACGTGGCAATACCATTTACCTGCAATTAATTAAACTTATCCATGCGCGCCAGATAAAAGGTATAGTATGGGCCCGGTGACGAACGTCTCGATAAAAGCGGCTAAAAACAGGAGGGGAAATATCCAGGTGAAGTATATCAGCAGGCTTTCTATTAGCTTATCGGCGAGCCTCTCCTTTTTTCCGAGCAGCGCCTTAAGGGCGGCGACGCCCAGGTTAAGGCCCATCGCGGCCGAGAGGAACACCATGGGAAGCTCGATGACGCCATGAGGCGCCATGCCGGCGACCACGTAGAGCAGGCCTGAAGTCTTCATGGTCACGCCGATGACTATGCCCAGGATGATGCCATTTGCCAGCATGAAAAATATGGGAGCCAACCCTAGTAATGGCCCCAGCACTATGACTAGCAGGCACTTCACGGCATTGTTGACGAATATGCCAAGCATGAGGCCGATGGGCGAGAGCTCCTTGAGAGGCGACACCTCCTCCTTGAAGCTCGATATCACAGTATTCCCTATTTCGGGCATGCCTGCGGCCAGGTAGCCGATGCTAAAGAATGCCACGAAAATCAGGATGACTGCCAGCAAATAATATCTCAGTTTCCATGCGTATCTTAAAAATGTAACTGGGCCGGGTACCTTAATGCTCAACGCCATCTCCTCAAGATGTATGTATGTTTTAATTTGCGCCTATTATATATTATTTTATTGGATGAGCGAAGCGAGATACGAGAGCAATGCGCCGGTCACGAATGCACGAACACCAGCTCCAGGGTATTCCTTATTCCAGGCCCGAAGCCCAGCACGAGCAGCACGAACTTGAGTACATAATAGAGATCTTTCTCCTCGACGAAGTACCTCTCGATAAGGTATACGACTGGTATGAAGACGGCCAGCTTGAGGGCGTACATGATGAACGCCGTGTTAAACATGCCTATGAAGAACACGGGGACGACGTGCTTCTCGGCGAACCCTCCCACGATGTCGATTGCGGTGAATGTCGAGGAGGCGTCGAACATGTGGGCGCCAAGGATGGCGACGTTCATGGGCATCGTTAGGAAGCCTATCTTAAAGTGACGGACCAGCAAGTATATGGCCCCTGTGAAGGTGAATGCAAGAGAGACGACCACGATGGGCGCCCACCATACCGAGATGGGCTGCGTCAGCAGCAATGCCGCAAAGACTAGTATGATGCCCGCTATCCCCGCCCAGAAGAAGGGCTTAGAGTAGTCCCCGATCATGCCGGAACGCTCCAGGTACAGGCATACGAGAAGCGCCAGAAGCGTGATGAGGAACGCCAGAACGTATACCAGAGGCGTGATGAACATATAGCTTAGCGGGGGGGATAAAAGGTGGACGTCCTCCAGGTTGCGGAGCGACGCCCCGAGGATTATGAAGGGGGACGTGGCCATTATGAGGCGCTCATCCACCTTAAGCTTGAGAAAGGCCATTAACTTTAATATGGCAAAAAGGCTTATACCAAGGATAATAGCGTAGGTAAGCGTATTTACCGCGTTGTAGCCTTCGTTATAAACAATGGGATCGATGTAGTACCTGCCTACGAAAGAGCCGATGTCCATGATAAGCCACCTGGGGTGTCTATACGGGCGAACTTGACATAAATGTATCTAAGCATAGCGAGAAGTGGATGCAGCTTCCCCGGAACGTGATAGCCGGGCCTGGAGCCATAGAAAGCGTGGGCCCGATATGTAAGACTATGCGCCTTAAAGGAAGGGCGCTGATAGTGACGGGCAACACCACGAAGCACATCGCCGGGGACGCAGTTGCCGAAAGCCTGAAGAGGAGCGGATATGACGTGGGCTTCATCGTCGTGGAGGACGCGACCGTGAAGAGCGTGCAGAAGGCGAGGAAGGCTGCAAGGGAGATGAAGGCAGACTTTTTGCTGGGCGTAGGGGGCGGCAAGTCCATCGACATCGCCAAGCTCGCCTCCACGCAGCTAGACCTTAATTTCATCAGCGTCCCCACCGCGGCGTCCCACGACGGGATAGCTTCCTCGAGGGCGTCCATCATCCAGAACGGCAGGTCGGTGTCCAGGCAGGCAGAGGCGCCACTATGCGTCATAGCCGACACGGACATCATCATGAAGTCCCCGTACAGGCTTTTGGCGGCAGGGTGCGGCGACATCATATCGAATTACACCGCAGTCCTGGACTGGCGGCTTGCGGCCAGGCTGAGGAACGTGTACATATCCGAGTACTCAGCGGCCCTCTCCGAGATGACCGCCCGCATGGTGATCGATTACGCCCACCAGATTAAGCCGGGCCTGGAAGAATCGGTCCGCCTGGTGGTAAAGGCGCTGGTATCATCGAGCGTCGCCATGAGCATAGCCGGCTCTTCAGCCCCGGCGAGCGGCAGCGAGCATAAGTTCTCCCACATGCTCGACCAGATAGCGCCGAAGCCTGCCCTCCATGGCGAGCAGTGCGGCGTGGGCACCATCATGATGACGTATCTGCATGGCGGAGACTGGCAGAGGATAAGGGATGCGCTTAAGACCATCGGCGCCCCCACGACTGCCAAAGAGCTGGGTATAGGCGAGAAATACATCATCGAGGCGCTAATGAAGGCCCATAAGGTCAGGCCTGAGCGGTATACCATTCTTGGCGATAAGGATTTACCATATGACGCGGCGGTGAACATCGCCAGAACCACAAAGGTCATAGAATAAAAAGCCAAATGGCGCTCTTCCTCTTTTCCTGAATGCCCCTTAGTTCCCGTCCAGCATGAAGTTCGGAGGGCAGAAGGATTTTAAGGTCATAGCATATATGGGAATGGGAAAGAGCATGAAGGGAAAGGCGCCGCTACTACTGGTTATCCTATTGCTCGTGTTGCCCGCCGGGGCGCTGGCCCAATCGTCCGGAGACATGACCATACCTGATTACGTGTTCTCTCATAAGACGCTGGACATCTCCGTATCCCCCACCAGTTTCGCGTTTAATGACTCTCACGCGAGCCGGACGCTCTCCATCGTAGTGAAGAACCCCACGGATTCCAGCATGGATGTATACCTTGCCATATACAGGGATGAGCGATGGGATTTGCTTGAGAGGCTAGGAAGCGTGGAGGCGGGGGCCGAGAAGGCCTTTGATTATCCTATCAGCTTCACGTATAGCGGAAAGACAGAGGAGAAAGACAAGCTTGGAATAGTGGGCAAGACCTACAAGGGATACATTGGGGCAGCATTCTCCATAACGGAGAACTGGTCGAGCTATGAGGACGCCCTAAAGTCTACGCTATCCTTCTTCGGGGTGATCTTGGCTGCAGTCTTGCTCGGAGTCCTCGCGATAATAATGGCTGGCGTCGTATCGATGGCCTTGCACATGGAGAATCCGGATGGCGAGTACACCTTAAGGACGCTTTTCTTCCCCATCATGAAAATGCGACCATGGGCCGAGCGCATAGCCGACATAGCCATCAACCCATTCTTCTGGGTCCTGGAGCTTGCCCTGGGGGCCATACTCGTCATGCTCATACTATTATTCGCGCTCTACGAGGTCCGCCCTGACATAGGCTGGCTAATATTTTTAATAGGCGGAGTGGCCGCGGTGTTCATGCCCGTGGTATTTTTAGTGATCGGATGGCTCGCCGACTACTATGAGCGGGAGCCGTTCAGGTTCATCCTGGGCATGTTCATGTGGGGCGTCATGGCCACGTTTTTCGCCTTCTTCATAAACACCACGTTCTCGCTCTTCGCAGGGCTTGTTCTCAGTGCAGGGGTAGCATCGCTGCTCTTAGCGGTTTTTGTCGCCCCGGTTGTGGAAGAGGTTGCAAAGGGTACAGGGTTGCTCATCCTGTCGGGGCACCACGATTACGACAACGCGTTTGACGGCATCATCTTCGGCTTCGCAATCGGCATGGGCTTCGCCTTCATCGAGAACTGGCTTTACTTCGCGACTAATGCAAGCCCCATCGTGGTGGGGGGGCTTGGGGAGTGGACTTATAACATATTGTACAGGTCTTTCCTTTGCTCGCTTGCACACGGCTGCTTCACGGGGGCTACGGGTGGGATTGTAGGATTCATCAAGGGGTGGCGAAAGAATAGAGGCTTTGAGATTCTGGGCTTTTTCCTTGGCCTGCCCATAGCCATAGTGCTTCACGGCACGTTCAATCTGATGGCCGTCATAGACTCTATAATGCAGACCGCCCTCGGCGTGCCCGTGCCCATCTTCGACCCGATGCTGACCATAGCCGTAACCGTAATATACATATGCGTTGGCGCTTATCTTCAGTTAAAGATGAGGGATAGGCTAAAAAGCCATGACATGAGGTGATACCTATGCCCGTGAGCAAGAAGCAGATGGAGAAGCTGAGGAAGGAGCAGAAGGCGAAGGCGGAGGAACTGGCCAGGCAGGCGGCCGCGGGCAGCGCCTCAGCAGCCAAGAAGCTTAAGAAGCTTGAGAAAAAACTGAAGTAGTTTTTCGAAGGCCCTGAAAAATTAAAAAGGGATGTTAAAAAAGGTCATATACCACAGATGGATGCGCAATACTGTGGGCTATAGCCGATGCTAACGCAGTTCCAGTATGGGCATATGCCGCCGCCCCAGCTACCCCCCCATGGGTAGCTGCCGCCCCACCAGCCGCCCCAGCCGGGCCTGTTATCCCAGCCGCCTCCATGCCACTGTCCTCCGCCACCCATCCACTGTCCTCCACCACCCATCCACTGTCCTCCGCCTCCATGCCACTGTCCTCCACCACCCATCCACTGTCCTCCGCCACCCATGCCGCCACCCATGCCGCCACCCATGCCGCCACGCCCATCCCTGGCGAGGGCTATCGGCGTGAGCACGAGCACGCTCGCAATCGTGACCAAAATGGCCATTATGGTTACGCGTCTCCAATCCATCTTCATCTTTAAACACCCAAAAAACAGACGACTAAGCCCCTCTAAAAAGTGACGTACATAAAAATCGATGGGATGGGTGATACGGGCGGTGTAAGGCCGGATTACAGGGCTAAAATCACTACTTTTATACAGTACTGCCTATATCGTCTCTGAAAATCAAAGCAGCTTACTGTGGGCGATTATAGGCCGGATACGATGGCAAATTAGCATAAGCGCTCGGCGCGCCCACAAAAATACTTTCAGTTAGCTTTAATTCCGTTTATATAGTAATGAGGCCCATCTACCATTGTCTCCCACCCATGTAAAACAGGAGACTTGAGGTAAAGCTATGGTAAAGGAACTAGCCAAGGAAATGAGGAAAAAGTTCTCCGAGCTGGGCGCCGACGTGCCTCAGAAGGAGATCGAGGCGAAGCTCGACCTCCTCGTGAACCAGTACAAGGTGCCCGAGGAGGAGGCAAAAAGGACCGTTTTTAATCAGTATGTGAGAGACCTGAATTTATCGAAACCTTCAAGCGACTCTCCGCTCACCAAGATAAAGGACATAACGAGCGATGGCAAGTGGATCTCGCTGAAGGCGAAGGTCGTACAGCTATGGGAGAACGAGAAGGCATCCATCTCCCAGATAGGGCTGCTCGGGGACGATACGGGGACGATCAAGTTCGTTTGTTTCACCAAGTCGGACCTTCCGCCCGTGGAGGAGGGCAAGAGCTATGTTTTCAAGAACGTGATCACGGACTCCTGGCAGGGCCGGTTCTCGGTCAAGCTGAACAAGTCGACGGTGATCATTCCTTCAGAAAACGTCGAGGTCGCCAGCAACGATGTTACGATGACAGGCGCCATCGTGGACGTGCAGTCCGGCAGCGGCCTGGTGAAGCGCTGCCCCGAGTGTAACCGCATCCTGGTAAAAGGCGCGTGCGTCGACCACGGCAAGCAGGAGGGCGAATACGACCTCAGGGTTAAGGCGGTCATAGACGACGGGAAGGCCGCCCAGGATATCATATTAAACCAGGAGCTTACTTATAAAATCACCGGCATAGACGTCAAGGTCGCCAAAAAGATGGCCATGGACGCGGTGGACCCGGGCGTGGTTCTCGACGAGATCAAGCGCATACTGCTCGGCAAGTACTTCACCGTAAAGGGGCCTGTTTTGGGCAGCCGTTACCTGCTAGTAAAGGACATGCAGCGAGCTCCTCTTATGGACGGGAATCCAATAATCCAAAAGGTGGAGGGGATATAAATGCCCGCGGCAAGGGAAGTCGCGAAGCGCGTCTTCGCGAAGGAGTTCAACGCATCCACCCTGACCTTTAAGGAGAGCGATGACCCGCTGGCGCCGGCGTACCTGCTAACGCCAACCGGCGCGAAGTGCAACAGGGTGTTCATCGTTGGCACGCTCACCGAAAAAGAGAACATCGGCGATGACTCAGAATACTGGAGGGCGAGGGTGACCGACCCGACGGGCGCGTTTATCTTGTATGCAGGCCAGTACAGCCCCGAGGCATCGCAGGCCCTGTCCGACCTGGATGCCCCGGCCTTCGTCGCAGTCATCGGCAAGCCCCGCGTCTATAAGACGCCGGATGGCGAGGCGATAGTGTCGGTGAGGCCCGAGGCCGTGCTACCCGTGGACCCGGAGACGAGGGACCAGTGGGTGCTCGACACCATAAACGCCACTGCAGACAGGCTTTTAGCCCTAAAAGAGGGTTCTGATGCAAACGCGATTAAGGCCATAGAGCACTACCACCCGGACATAAATGAGTATAAGGATATGCTGCTGACCGCCGCTAAATCGCTAAAGCAGATGGAGGTCAGCGTAGTGAGCGCCAGGTGAAGGGCGCTCACGCCTTTTATGGGCGCTCACGCCTTTTATAGCCATCTCCTCGTCGCTTGCCACATCCCTGCGATGCAAAATGCGCCGATGATGAGCGCAGCGAAGAGCGGCAAGTACTGTATTTTTTGGGGCGCCACGACCAGTATGGTTGGGCTGGCGGCCAGGGGCGACCACGCTGGCTTAACCTCGACGCTGACCCTATCGGATACGAGGCGCCGCGCTCCTTCCACGTGCTCGGCGTATATCTCATACGTCCCTGGCGCCACCGTGAAGAAGAACTGGCCATTATTCTTATCGGGCGATGCCTCCTGCACCATGCCATTGCTCAGGTAGACGGTGCCCGAGATGGGCGTAGGGCTTGAGCTGTTGCCGCCTGGCGTGATGATGCCATATATGTAGCCCACGGTCGGCCGCGGGTAGTCGGTGAGGTTCACCTTGAGGCTCGTCGAGTTCTCCACAGGGTAGAGCCGGGAATAGGAGACGTACTCGGTGCCGTTATCCACGATGTCTGCCCTGAATCGCACCACGTCGGTGCTCAGGTTGAGCGGGCCGAACGCGAATGCGCCGTTAGCGTCGGTGCGCGTCACGCCCTGGTCCTTCATGAAGTAGTCCTGGATGGTGAGCGAGGCGTTGGCAACCGGCCTGCCGTCCGCGCCCATCAGCGTTCCGGAGACGTTTGCCCACGTAATAAAAGCTGTGGTATGAAACAGCCTCTCATAGGCCACCGCGGGCAGTATCGACGTATTTTCGCCGGCGGGCTTGAGCTCGAGCACGACGTCCTCTTTTTCAGTAACGTTGATGTCCAGCCTATCGGACATGTACACCATCCCATCCGAATAGCCCACCGCATAGATGGAATGCTCCCCTTTAGAAGTAGTAAATGAGAACCGATTGACTGTGAAGGTATACATGCTTGAGCCATTCTGCCGGGACACCTCATATGGGGTAGAGTCAAACGCCCTGGCATCATCAAGAACCACGAGGGGGTTACCCCTGCCCATGCCGTCCAGCTTTATGCTCCCCGATACCACCCCCACCTCGGGTAACCTGACCAGTATGGCGGTATCGTTCGTATCATGCCATACTGAGGTGAGGCTATACTCGCCGTCGGAGACGATCGCCCTCACCACGCTGGAGCCCGGGCTTACCGTGAAAGCGCACGCGCCCGTTGCATCGGTCGTACCGTTTCCGAGGACCGCATAATTCCCGTTCTGCAGCGTGACGTGGACGCCGCCGGCTGGCGAGCCATCCGAGTTAAGCACTGTTACCTTTATAGCCGTTGATGCGGGGTATCCCATGGCAGGCATGGCCACGGCGGCCCACAATAGCAAAATGAATATCAGGCTCAGCCTCACGCTACGCATTTAAAGCTCTCCAGCGCCATGGCGACGCGCTCCCTGTACTCTTTCTTGATGGAGTAGGCGAACCTGCCGCCTGGCAGCGGCTCCTTAGTGATGATGTCCTTGGAGGAGAGTTCCTTTATATACTTGCTGATGGTGGACTCCGCGATGTCCAGCTCCCGGGACAGGTCGACATTGGTCAGGCGGGGCTTTTCGAGCAGAAGCCCCAGCACCTTCCGCATGGGCTCCCTTTTTATGAAGGATAGCAGCACCTGCTCTTCCTTGCTAAAGGTGTTCGAGTTGATGAAGAAGCGCACGAACTTGTTATCTGCCTTCTGCGACGTGATGCGGTGGTTTATCCCCAGTATTAGCACATGGTACCTTGCCGTGCCTAGGTTCATGTTCACCCCCCTGGCTATCTCATACAGCGTAGAGCCCGGGTGGTCGGCTATGTACTTTAAAACAGCGTTGCGGTTCTCGTTCTTGTCCAGCCTGGACCGCGCCCTTGACACGGCGCCGAACACGAAGAACCGTACAAACACGTAGGCCACGACTGCGACGGTAAGCCCGGTCGCCGGGTCGAACCTCGCCGCGGATATCTTGCCGTCCATGGTGCTGTAGAACAGCGTGCTGTTGCCCTCGGCCATGGCCGTCACCGGCGAGTCGGTAGACTGCTGCCACTCCTCCCTGCCATTAGCGTCGATGGCGACGATGCCCGAGGCATAGACGCACTGTGACCGCCCGGGCACGATCGGGTACTCGTAGTTATAGTCCGCATAGCTTATGTAGACGCGCCCATCGCCTGGTAAAACCCTGACATCGCTGTACCCAAAAACCCTCGTGCCCGCGTTGGGGTACGGATAGCGCTTCTCGCTGCTGGCCATTATATCGGCCGACGTGTATGGGCCGAATATATTCCTGATGCTCGAGGCGTCCAGCGTTATCGTGCTCTTCTTATAAGCGGGGATCGTATAAGTCCACAGGGCCGAGCCATTCCTCACGTCGAGCGCCGTTAGCCTCATCGAGTCCAGGTCCGCCAGGCTCCTGTTCCTGGCGGCCTCAATGGAAGCGTAATATAATACGCCATCCTTTCCTGCCTTATAGTTCCACGAGCGGTATTCGTCATATGCCACTGGCTTTGACAGGATGGAGCCATCGCCGGATAAAACGTAAAGGCTTGAGGCCGACAGGTTAGCATGATTTACCTGCTCCAGGTAAAAGTTGCCAGACGAGTCCATCGGCATCATCTCTAAGAGCCTCGTAGTCCCATTAAGCCTCTTGACCCAGTTAACCGTGCCATCAGTGCTCATAGAGAGCATGCCGTTTTGAAGCGGAATGTATAGCTCGTTGTTCCTGTAAATGGGCAGCGTATCGTATTGCTGCCTGACATCCTCCCTGAGATACTGGCGCATGGCTGGCTCGCCTATGTCCTGGCTCCAGGCCAGCCTTCCCGAGGGGTCGTAGGCGTTTATCACGCCTGAAGGTATCCTATAGTCGTACGCTCCCCCTTCTAGAAGCTGGTTGCCCCTGACAGGCGTAACCGTGTAGATGTATCCACGCTCGTCGACGGCGGGCGGGTCGGATACGCCCTCGATGCTGAACAGGACTCTACCGTTCTTGTCTATAACCGTCTCCGTATAATCATGAAACACGTAGACCCTGCCCCCATAAGCGTATATGGAAGCCGCGTCCAGCGAGGCGTTCCCATACAGGATGAGCCTGCTCTCCAGCGGGACGCTCCACAATATGGCCCCATCGGCCGAGATGGCGAACACGACGGTGCAATTGTATATCGTCTCGATCTCGTCAGAGGCCGTTATGTTGGGCCGGGCGTACACGTAGAGGACACCGTCGGAGGCCGCCACGACCGGGCTGACCTCGTTGACGCCCGTGAACCCGCCCACGGCTATGTCCCCCATATCCTTCAGCCTGAGCCAGTCGATGGAAATGCGCCACATGTCAGGTATGGTCAGGTTCCAGAGGCCATTGCCATCCCCATCTATGGCGTATATGCTGTTCCCCGTGAACGAGTATAAGGTACCATTTTCGCCCGCGTACATGTATCGGGGCTGATCGTAAGCCGGAGTCGTCCACTTTATGGCTGCGGCTGGGGCGCCCTCGCAGGTCATTGCGTAGAGCGTGAACGCTAGCAAAACGATGATTATCGCTACCACGGCTTCGAACAGGATACCCTTTCTCATGGTCTCACGTATAACTTCATGGATTGTTTAAATATACTTTCTGTCATAATCGCTAAACCCCGTCTTTAGCGATTATGAGAGAGAGCTTATAAGCTCTCTATATATAGAGTATTATAGCAGGGCATGATGCCCTGACGTATTCGATGGATATGTGGCCCGTGGGCGATACAGCCGAACATGCCGAGCATTAGGGCATTAATCGTATTGCCGAAAGCTAGCCGCTTCATCGAATTTGGACTACAAGCTGCCTTAGAAGGAGAGGGGCGGACGGTCTCCCATGCCGGCGCCCCACCTCCCATGTTTGCCGATTATTTATAAAATCGGCATGTGCAAAGGTATATATGTATCCTGCCCCCTATTTTACATAGTAAAAGAAAAAAACACAATCCCATCATGTTTGGGATAGCGCTTCTTATAAGGAAGCCAAAAAAGGGAGTGAAAACTATGAACACCGTTAGCGTTAGCACGACGCAGCTCGTGGGCGCTGTCATCGGGCTGCTCGTCACCGTTGCGGCAATCATAGTTAACGTAAAAATATTCGGGAGTGACCTGTCGTTAATCAACGTGGCCTCTTATATAATGCTGGGCGTGCTGGTCGTCCTTACGATGGCCATGCTCGTGAGGGATTAAGGCGCGCCCGGGGTTTTAGCACTTTTAGGTAAAAGGGCACAGCTAGCTCTGGCTATCGAAGGATGAAAAATTTTTCCCGTGGCGTAAATTTTTTCGATGTATTGCGTTTTCGTTTAAATGACGCCGGCCACGTTTTTATGCGGCCCCTTTAGTTACCCAAGCTTTATAAATTCATTAATTAGATAGGTAGTTGTGCGCAGATGACGAAGATCATGGTTGTCGATGACGAGCCCGACCTCGTCGAGGTGGTGAAGCTTATCCTGGAGAGCGATGGCTATCAGGTGGTCACCGCCCTGAGCGGCCAGGAGGCGCTCGATAAGATGGAGAAGGAGATGCCTGACCTGGTTTTGCTTGATATAATTATGCCTAAGATGGACGGCTGGGAGGTGCACTCGAGGATAAAGAGCAATCCGAAGACGCACGATATCCCCGTCATAATGTTGACCGCGAAGGACCAGCGTATCGATAAGCTCATCGGCCTTCATGTGGTGCGTGTGGACGATTATATCACGAAGCCTTTTGGCCGGGCGGAGCTGCTTGAGCGCATCAAGCGGGTGCTGCAGGAGAGGCATAAGGTGGCGCATTGAGCCTTTATAGCATCCCAAAGTTTATAAGCCAGCAGAGACTTTTTTACAGCATAATTTCAATAAAACTCGATAGAGGCACGCTTATTTCATGAAAGAGGAGATGTCCAGCGTCGACGTGTACGCCGCAGTCCGGGAGCTACAGTTCTTAGTGGACGCGAAGGTGGAGAAGGCGTACCAGCACACGGCCGACGAGATACGCATCAGGCTACAGGAGTTCAAGACTGGCAAGTACGACCTGGTAATCGAGGCGGGCAAGAGGCTCCACCTGACAAGGCACCCGCGGGAGTCGCCAAAGCTGCCGCCATCGTTCCCGATGATGCTCAGGAAGCACATGATGGGCGGCAGGATAACGAGGATAGCGCAGCACAACTTTGACAGAATTGTGGAGATAGAGGTGGCCAGGGCTGGCGTGAAGAGCACGCTGGTGGCGGAATTGTTCGCCCAGGGCAACGTGATTTTGCTGGATGGCGAGAGAAGGATAATGATGCCCCTCCGCTCCATGAAGATGAAGGACAGGGACGTGGTGAGGGGGGAGCAGTACGAGTACCCGCCCGCCCAGCTTAGCCCGATGGACATGACGGTTGATTCGCTGAAGAAGCTCTTCGAGGCGTCTGACAGGGACGTGGTGAGGACGCTGGCAACCGAGACGAGCGTCGGAGGCATGTACGCAGAAGAGGCGCTGGCCATAGCGGGCATTGACAAGGGCAGGCCCGCGAAAAGCCTCGTGGACAGCGAGATACAGCTTATCGCTAACGGCCTGAGCGAGCTTTTCAGGCCTCTCAAAGAAGGAAACTTGAAGCCCAACATAGTCCTCGAGGATGGCAAGGAGATAGACGCCCTGCCCATTGAGCTAAGCAGGTACTCGAGTCACCAGAAGGTTTACTTTGAGTCCTTCAACCAGGCGCTGGACGAGTACTTCAGCAGGCATGTGGCGGCAGAGGCTAAGGCCGAGGTCGTGGAGAGGAAGGCCGAAAAGCTAGGAGTGTACGAGCGCCGACTCAGGCAGCAGGAGGAGGCCATAGCTAAGTTCGAGAGGGAAGAGGCGGAAAACGTGCGCAAGGGCGAGGCCATCTACGCCGAGTATAACACCATTAGCGAGGTCATAGGCGTCATCAGGGGCGCCAGGGCGAAGGGCTACTCCTGGGACGATATCCGTAAGATATTGAGAGACGCCAGGAAAGCCGGGAATAAGGCGGCATCGCTGATACAGTCGGTGGACCCGGCGGCCAACACGGTAAACGTGAAGCTCTCCAGCGTGTCTGTGAACGTCAACATCGACTTGACGGTCCCTCAGAACGCCCAGGCATACTATGATAAGGCCAAGAAGGCACGGCTTAAGAAGGAGGGGGCGCTAAAAGCTATTGAGGAGACGAAGAAGGCCATGGCAAAGGAGACGCCAGCCCCGCCCAGGGAGCCATCGGCTAAAGCGCATCCGCGCAAGCCAAGGTGGTATGAGAAATACAGGTGGTTTTACACCTCCGACGGCTTTCTGGTCATAGGGGGCCGTGACGCCGACCAGAACGAGGAGCTAGTCAAGAAGTATATGGAGAAGAGTGATGTTTTCTTCCACGCTCAGGCTTTCGGCGCTCCCATCACCATTGTTAAGGCGGGCGGCAGGGATGTCACGCCCGCTGCGCTCGCCGAGGCCGCCCAGTTCGCCGTCTCATACTCGTCCGTCTGGAAGTCGGGGCAGTATTCGGGCGATTGTTTCTGGGTCCGCCCTGAGCAGGTGAGCAAGACGCCGGAGCATGGCGAGTACGTGGCGAAGGGGGCATTCATTATAAGGGGCGACAGGAATTACGTTAAGAACGTGGAGGTGCGGGCGGCGGTTGGCATCAGGTTTGACGAGACCGGGTGCTACGTTATCGGGGGGCCGGTTGCGGCGGTGAAGGCGCGGGCCAGGTATAGCGTCGAGGTCGAGCCTGGCGAGTTCAGCCAGGGCGACGTGGCCAAGAAGATTTACCGCTACTTCCTGGAGCACGCCAGGGAGGAGGATGCTAAGGCGATACGCCAGGCCGCCTCACCCGATAGAATAGCGCCTTTCCTGCCGCCTGGAGAGTCGAGGATGGTGCAATGAAGGTCAATAAGGAGGAGCTTCGGGGCGACTATGGGGAGATCTCGCTTACGCCCGAGTCCCTGGATGACCTGTGGCACCTGAAATACGTCATTGAGCCTGGCGACACCGTTTTTTCTCTAACCTTCAGGACGCTGGAGAGCGCCACGGATAAGCTCCGGCCGGAGAAGGTGGACAAGAAGCCGGTACGGCTGGGCATAAGGGCCGAATCCGTGGAGTTCCACAAGTTCTCGAATCGCCTGCGCATCAAGGGCACTATCGTCTCTGGCGTAGACGTGGGCATGTACCACACGCTCAACATAGAGCCTTTCTCCGAGCTCTCCATAATAAAGCACTGGAAGCCGGACCAGATAGAGCGAATACGGGACGCCGTAGAGGCCGCCAGGATTCCCGAGATAGAGATCGTCACCATCGAGGAAGGCGAGGCCGTGATAGGGTACCTGAGGCAGTATGGCGTCGAGGAGGTGGCCCACATAAGGCGGGCATCGTCGGGCAAGATGGAGGGCGTCGATATCAGGCAGGAATTCTACGCCGAGGTGGCCGCACACCTGAAGCATGCAGAAAAGGTGAAGACCTTCGTCATCGCGGGGCCGGGCTTCGTTAAGGACGAGTTCGTGAAGTATCTCAAGAATAACGTGAAGGATGTCGCCGACAAGATACTAGTCGAGGAGACTTCTTCTATTGGCTCTTCAGGTTTCCAGGAGGTCCTGCGACGTGGGGCAATTGAGCGCGTAGCCATGGAGATGCGCATCTCAAGGGAGGCAAGGCTCATCGAGCGCCTCATGGTGGAGATAGCGACGGATGGCAAGGCCACGTATGGGTACGAGCAGACGAGGCGGGCCGTCGAGTACGGCGCCGTCGAGGCGCTATTGATAGCGGACGAGACGCTGAGGAATTTTAGGGAGAAGGGAATGGTGGAAGTGGAGCGCATGATGAAAGAAGTGGAGCGTTCGAGGGGAAAGGTCGTGGTCTTCTCGACGGAGTTCGAGCCGGGCCAGCGCCTCGAGAAGCTGGGCGGCATCGCCGCCCTCCTGAGGTTCAAGGTCGGCGGGTAAGCAGGGCAGGGCAAAATGTTAATGGCCATCTAGCTCAGGAGGATGCTTTTTGAGCCTGCTCGGAGATGCGTTCGTTATCATAAAGAAGGACTGGAAGCTGCTCGCTATCCTCAACGCCCTCTACCTTTGCGTGATAGTCATAGGGGCCACCATAGCCCTGATTAGCCCGGGCCTGCAATACTCCATGATAGAGTTCACTGGCTCTGAGACCATCTCAGGCCCTTCTGGCGCCCCCATCCCTGCTAGCCTGGGTGAGGCTATGGTGGCCACGGCCAGCTACTTCTTGCGGAGCTTTGTTGTTAATACGCTGGCCCTTATCACGATACCGTCTATAGTATTGCCATTCTGGGCGCCCATAATAGGGGCTGCACGGTTTTTCATATGGGGCGTGACATACGTGTCACCCCTCGAAGGAGTCCTGAGCATGGAGAAGCTCATGCCCGAGTACGTGGCCATGCTCCTGGAAGGCGAGGCCTATATCATCGCCATCTTCGCGAGCGTCAGGCAGCTCGTCATCGCCCTCGAGTCGGCGAGTATAAGCATGAAGTGGGCGCTTAAAAGGTATACGGAAACGGTGGCGGAAACCCTGAGACTGCTCGCCATCACAGCCATCCTGCTGGCCATCGCCTCGCTATACCAGGCCATCGTCATGCCCGTGCTTACAGCGCTGTAGAAATAATTATTAACGCCAAGGTGCTTAATTATGTTAAAAATCGATGAGAAGGCTTGAAAGACATGGGGTTTCTGAACGGCATCAAGAGGGCTGTGAGGTTACCTTTGCTAAGCCACAAGGTACTGCTAAAGGGCAGGAGCATAGGAAGAAACATCCTGGATGCGACGGGCAGCTATGAAGGACACGTGACCAGCATGATAGCAAGGCACTCGCTGCCAAAGATAGCGATCTACCCGAACGAGCGCTTCAAGACGAGTATCTATAAGGCTTCAGACCCGTCTCCATGCCTTGACGAGATATTCTATAAGCAGGAGAGCCTGCTTCCATATGGCAAGGAGTACTGGTTCGCCATTTTTACCTCATTAGATAAAAAGAAGAACCCCATGCAGCTAATCTCATCGTTCGGGAGGCGCAACTCACGGAAGTCGGTGGTGGACAACGTCGAGATAAGCGGCAGGAGCATGGCGGACGGCGCTTTGAGGACCGGCGCCTTTGCCTGGTGCTACGATGGCAGGAGGAAGCTCGCGGTGCCCACGATCGAGACGATGACAACCTTTTCACCCAGGTCTGTCAGGTCTGCAGGGGATGGCCTGAGCATTGAAATATCCGGTACTGCGCCCGCTTATAGGGTAAGGGTGGAGAGCGAGGCCATCAATTGTGACTTCGACGTCAGGAAGCCCTCCCGCGGGTATGACGAGGAAATCCTGAACGAGCTTAAGATGGGCTTAAACTACCAGGTCTATAACCTTTATTATGATTTCGACGGCCTGCTTAATAAAAAGGAGTACAGCGGGCGATGCTACCTTCAAAAGGTCATCCTTTCCACGCCGCTGGTGCCGTGGTACTGGTCAAGGTTCGTGTTCAAGGATGGCTCGTCCTTCGTATTCTTTAAGCCCTACTTCGGCAGCAGAGAGCTTAACTACGCCTTAAGGAATAAGGGGGCTTTCTACAATGCCTCTGAGGATAAGCTCTACTGGGTGCATGACATCGACGTGAAGCACGATAAGAAGATGAGGAACTGGAAGTTCACAAGCAAGGGCGCGGATTACACGCTGAACGTGGCGGTGAAGGCCTATGCGGACCACGGGTTCAGCTTCAGGTATGGCGGCGCTTTTAACTATAACGAGCACATGGCCAACGTCAAGAAGTTCGACTTCGTGGCCGGCGGCTCGAAGGCTGATCTAAGGAAGCTTGGATTCGGGGCTGGCATCGTAGAAGATGCCACAGGCCTCCTCATATAGGTGCATAAGCGTTTATTATGATTTAATAATCGAAATGGTTTCTATTTTAAGTCTAGTTTACTCAATGAATTATGGTATAAACGAGAAAGACTTTATACTATAATTTATTTGATTATTTCTGATATACATGATGAGCGAGAGGCGCATAAAGGTCGACTTTCCTAGCTGTGATATAACGCCCGATGACATATCAAGCCATTACATGGAGTTTGGGGCGGATATGGTCCAGAGCGGAGAGGTACCCGATGTGGACTCATTCATAAAAAACCTGGAGGAGTACAACCGCCTTCAATATAAGCTAATGGATAAGACCGCCAGCCTCTGCGAGTCCATGGAGGCCATGCTGGACAACGAGTTTGTTATTATAAACGACCTTAACCCCATTTTTGAGGAGGTGGACAGGATAACCGAGCGCATGGAGGATATGAAGTACTTCATTCCCAGGGATGAGGTCTTAGAGGTTCTGGAACGGTACCTGTCGTTGCACCAGCGGCTCTTCGACAAGCCCGTCTTCTACGTGGAGAGCGGGTGGGACGTCATCCAGGACTACGGGCTGTGAAAGAGGCTTAAGCCTTCGCCTTTTTGTGCCCTGCTTTTGCGCCTACGTGCTTTGATGGCTCAGGCCTCGCCTTCACGAGCGCCCTGCCGTTGACCTCCTTCTTGAGCTCGCCAAACGTGGCGATCCGCTCGGCGAAGGCGTTGTGCCGGTGGATGCTCTCCTCGTTGACCTGCTTTATAGTTATAGTCGTGTCATCGCTCAGGTCTGGGAACCTTTGTACTAGATTCTTGGCCATGGCCCGCACGCAGTCCTCGACGAACTTGGGGTTTTGGTGGGCGGTCCTGACCACGTACTCCTCGTCCTGCCTCTTAAGCAGCTCAAACACCTGGCAGCTCATGGACTGCTCGATGATGTCAATTATAGACTCTATCGATATGCGCCTGTTCTCGCCGTCCCTGTGGTCGGAAAATTCGATCTTGATGGAGCCGATGCCACGCTGGTTATGCGTGGGCATGGGCATATCAGCCAAAAACTCATCGATCAAGTCCTGAGCGATGCCCAGCTTACGCAGCTTCTGCTCCGCCTGGGCCTTCATGATGTCCTGGGCGCACGGGCAGGCGGTCATCGCGATCACGCGGGCGCCGATGCCCTTGCTTATAAGCCCGCCCTTCACTGCGACCGCGTCGGCGCAAATATCGTAAACCTCCTGGCACTCCATGTCAGTCACCGGCGAGCGCCGCTTCATCATATACTCCCCCCGCATGCTCACCTCGGCACGGGAGGCGTACTCATGCTTAGCCAGAAGCTCCTTCGACACGTCGACGCATAAATCCTCAATAGCGTAAACGGGCTCCTTGATGGCATCCTCCAGGACCTTGTCGATGACCTCCAGATTTCTTGAAAGGTTCGCCCCCTTCCGGTTCGAGGGCAAATCCACGAAAATATCAAAAGTAGGAATAAGGATGATGGGCCGCTTACTACCGCGATAAATCTCTACCATCTTCTTGACATCGGTGATGCCCACCTTCGTGAGGCTGAGCCTGACGTCGGGGTTGCCGGCTTGCACGTCGGGTAACATCAAGTACGCTCACCTGACTCGTTGATATGAAAGCGCTGAAGCACGATAAGTTTTACCGTGCGCCTGACCACCGGCCAATGAGGCTTGTTGCAGGGGGCCTGACATTCCATCTATACATACTTCATTTATCTCAGAGGGGTTGATAAGGGGAGTCGAAGACCCTGGCCTTCAGGCCGTGGATGAAGGCTCTCCCTTATAATACTTTCAACACATATACACACATACTATATAAGTCTAACATGTAACACTTGCTGGTTATGCTCAGGAGCTACAGGTACCGTTTCTACCCATCCACGGAGGTCAGAAACAACATAGATGTAGCCCTAAACTATTGTAGGTTCACCTATAACAAATTGTTAGAGTTATACCGTAATGGAAAAATCAAAACGGTTTACGATGCTTGTAACTATGTGGCAACGCTTAAACAACAATATCCTGAGCTTAAAACTGTGTATAGCAAGACACTACAGAGGGCTGGCAACCATCTTTTCAACAACATCATGGTACTGGCATCCCTTAAAAATAAGGGTTTTAAAACAGGTGGACTTCGTTATAAGAACGAGTACAGGTTCAGGACGCTGGAGTATAACCAGTCGGGGTTTAAAATAACCGAGAACTTACTGGAATTATCCAAAATAGGGACAGTTAAGCTAATTCTTCACAGACCACTACCAGAGGGCAGAATCAAGTCAATATTTCTTAGCAAGCTGGCTTACAAGGCTGAAAGTGCTGGCAGGGTTCTTGTTAGGGTAGACCCAAGGGAAACGTCTCAGAAGTGCTATTGTGGGAACATCGTGAAAAAAGACCTTTCGGACAGGGTTCACGATTGTCCCTGTTGTGGAGTGTCTCTGGACAGGGATTTCAACTCCGCCTTAAACATTCTTAAGAAGGGGTTGGAACTACTGTCGGGGCGGGAAGGGCGGGAACCGCCCGGATTGCCTGTGGAGCCAGCGGTCAATAGAGACCACCAGGTCTCCAAACCGCTAGCGTAGAATCAGGAAGCCCCGGCCTTCAGGCCGGGGTAGCTCACTAACTTTGTCTAAGGGCAGGCAATCACCAAGCGCCCGGGATATGGCAATTCTCGCATCTTCGAGGTCATCGGGGGTGAGCATGCCTTTATCTTTGCCCTTTAGCGACGTCTCGACGAGCCTCGATGCGAACCCTTCCCCGAACACCAGCGCAATCCGCCTTTTCCACCTGGACGTTACAGTTTTTACGCGTGTGGCGGGAACGAGTGCCTTATTGCATGCCCGCCGGTCACGCCTGGTGAACATTAGCTGGACGAGCCGGGCGAGGTCGGCAGGAGATACTGGGCCATCATAATAGATGGCGGCCACAGAGTCCCCATAGTCGTGCTTTACGGCCAGGAGCTTTCCACCGCCCCCTTCGAAGAGCAGTTCGCTGGCCTTAACGCTTCTCATCCCCTCCATGAGATGGTCGAGCCCCTCATCCTGCGGGTAGAATTTGCCGCCAGTCGAGACGGCCACCCTGCTTATCCCCTGAAAAACGCCCCGTACGCCCTTATCAACGATGGCCTGCCACGCCTCATCATCAGACAAGCGACTTCACCAAAAACGACTTTATTACAATAAAGTATAAATAATATGCGCACTACTTATTTACAGTAATTAGAAATTAAGTTGGGTGTTAAGATGAGCCTCTCGCGGGAAGCGTTATTAAGCGTGGACGACGACGGCCCCAGGAAAAAGCTCGGTGGTGCGATAAAAGAAGGCCTTGCCATAGGGCCTGCGATAGAAGAGCAAAAAGCCTCGCCTCCTACCACTGGCAATATGGGGGCCGAGGTGGTGAAGAGCTATAGGATTAACGGGTCCTGCGGAGTGCAAATAATATGGGATGATGTCGCAGGGAAATGCCGCTACGAGCTGCTCGAGCCTACCATGTCACCCGACGAATGCCGGATATACGAGGGAATCATCTCGGAGCTACATAAAAAGCCTCGAGCAGAGCTAGAGGCCATGAAAAAGATAGGGGGCAGGGAGCGCATCAGGCAAAAGTTCGAGCGCTTATGCATGGAGAGGAGCGTTCCAGGGCCGCTAAAGGAAAAAATGCGGTATTATGTCGAGCGCGACTTTTGGGGCTACAAGAAGATAGACGCCCTCCTGAAGGACCCGAACGTTGAGGACGTAAGCTGTAATGGCTACGGTAGCCCCGTTTACGTGTACGTGCCCGAGTTCGAGTCCATACCGACGAATATCACTTTTAGCGGCGAGGATGAGCTCGACGATTTTATCCTTTACCTGGTACAGAAGGGCGGCAAGTCGATCAGCGCAGCCCACCCCATCCAGGACGTCGCGCTGCCCGATGGCTCCAGGCTTAACGGCACGATATACAGGGAGGTAAGCTCGAACGGGACGACCTTCTCAATAAGGGTGGCCAACCGCACGAGGAGGGCAGCCGAGCTGCTCAGGCAGCGCACCTTCTCCCCTGAGTCTATGGCCTTTCTGTGGCTGGCCATGGAGAACAGGTGTAGCATGGCGTTCATAGGCGGCACCGCCTCGGGCAAGACCGCGGCGCTCAACGCGGTGAGCGGCTTCATCACCGACAGGCACAAGGTGGTCACCATCGAGGACACCCGGGAGGTGAGGCTCGCATCCCAGAACTGGACGCCGCTTGTCGTGCGGGAGACGGGAGAGTCGCCCATCAGCGAGTTCGACCTCCTGGTGGCGGCGTTCCGGCAGAGGCCGGAGTACGTCATCGTAGGGGAGGTGAGGACGCCCGAGGGGGCCAGGGCGGCCATACATGGCATCAACTCCGGGCACACGGTGCTCATGACCTTCCACGCCGAGTCGGCGTGGAGCTTTTTCAACCGCATCATGAACGCCCCCTTTAACATACCGCCGCATACGGCGGCCAGCCTATCGCTCTGCGTCAACCTCGCCATGGTGAGCGTCCAGCCAGGGCCCGTCGACATAAAGGTCAGGCGATGCAGGTCAATCTGCGAGCTTGCAGGGGTGAACGATGACGGCACCCTGAGCATAAACACGCTATTCGAATGGGACCCGGCCGCCGACTCGATCTCGATGATTGAAGGCCCATCTAAGGTTTTAGAAAAGATCAGAAGCGAGAGAGTATGGAGCGAGGATAGGCTCATCGAGGAGCTAAGCGCCAGGGCAGCCGTGCTGCGCTGGGTTGGGGAGAACAACGTCGGCGACGAGGAGCGCATAAAAAAGATCGTTGAATCGTTCTACAGGGACCGCAAGGGTCTGCTGAGGTTCATGAAGGAGCACCCATCCTTTAAGGGGGACATAACGCTGGGAGACTATGCGTATGATTGAGGTCGCTATGTTGAGGAATGCCTCAGACCGGCTTGCGGCGGCAGCGGGAGGGTGCCGCTCTAACTATGAGCGGTGCAGGCTTGACCGCGATTTCAACGAGTGGATGTACAGGACCGTGTTGGCCTCTCTCGCCGCGTTCGCCGTCCTGGCAGCATGTGCGGCAGCATATTTGATCGGATCAGGCCAAGACGCGCTCAGCCTGACGCTCGTCCCGGCTTCAGGCCTGGCGGCAGCCCTGCTGGTTTTTTATGCCCGAGCATGCTCGGTTAAGTCGATGAAGGACTACAGGGGGGCGCTCATAGACGCCAGCCTGGTACACGTGGTCGGCTTCATGCTGACGATGGCCGAGTCAAACGTCCCCCTAAACAAGATGTTCGAGAACATCTCCAACCTGGGCGGCGTGTACGGCGAGGACATAGCCCTTGAGGCAGCCTACATTCTATCGCTTGTTGAAGAAGACGGCATGGACGTGGTCTCCGCACTGAGAGTGGCCCAATCCACCTCGCCCTCTGCCGCCTGGCAGGAATTGCTCATAGGCATGGCCGAGGTCTATGGCAGCGGAGGCAGCCTAAATGAATACCTTAAGGGCAAGTACCAGGCGTTCACGGATAGAAAGCGGCTGGACGTGAAAAAATATAACGATAGCGTACAGGGCCTTTCCTCAGTATACCTGTCCATCGTGGGAATCGCCTCGATATTCATATCGCTGATAAACCTGGTCTTCAACATGGCGGGCTGGCTGTCCAGCGACTCGTTCGTATGGCTGGACGCCCTCGTAGTCGTGCCATTGGGAAGCTTCATCGTCGTCTACATGATGAAAGCCTCCGACCCGGAGGCGTGAGATGAGCCTGAGCTTATGCCCGAAGCTTAGCGTCAGCCTCAATGACCCGGACCTGCGCTCCATCATCAAGTCGTCCGGCCTTATCCCCATCCTGGCGGCCAGCCTTGCCCTTGGAGCTGCGGTGGCATGCCTTCTAGTCGTGCTCTCCCAGGGCCTCGCCCTTGCCATTTTCGCCTCTCTCATCATCGTGCTATCCCCGGTGGCTTACGCATATCACGCCACGTCAGCGTACGACTTGGAGGTTGAGTCGAGGGCGCCGGAGTTCTTCTACGACCTCTCCGAGCAGGTCAAGGCCAGCGGCTCGGTGGTCAAGGCGCTCAAGAGGACGTCACGCCACGATTACGGCATCATCTCCGATGAGGTGTGCCGCATGCTATCGGAGATAGAGCACGAGGGCTACGACATCTCATCGTCTCTAGAAGCGATGGCCCGGAGGGTCAATAACCGCTATATCGATAGGTCGGTATCCATCATAAGGGAAGCCCTCACCACAAGCTCGAGCCTGGAGACCATCTTGAAGGTGGTCGCAGGAGAGGGGAGGCTTTACCTGTCGCTAAATAAGGAGAGGAGGGCGGGCGTCTCCTCCTCGATATTTGTCATATACTTTACGGCCATCATCTTTCTGGCCGTCATGGCGCTCTGCCTGACCTCTTTCATGCACTTTTCAAACGAGATGAAGCTGGCATCTGGCGTGGGGGAAGCCTTTCTGGGCGACGCTGCCATGCCCTACTACGTGCTATCCGTGTCAATTGCCGTTTGTGCGGGACTGACCATCGGCGAGATGCGCGATGGGACGGTGTTCGGGGGCTTCAAGGACGCCGCCATACTATTAACGATAACGTTCGCCGCTTACGAGCTCATCGTGTTCCCGGGCTATAATTTATTGGGGGCTTATGGGCTATGATGCCAGGAGAGGATGCCGTGTCAGAGCTGCTTGGCTATGCCGTGCTCGCTGCCATCGTCTCGATAGCCGCGGCGGGGCTTCTCGCGGGCAGCATGGGCGTGATATCGTCAAGCGAAAGAGGGATGGAGTACTCAGGCTCCATATCGGCGCTCAAGGGCTTACAGGGCATCATATCATCAGTTGTCGAGAATGACAACACGTTTTACGTGGCATATGAGATGGCCGTACCCAAAGGCTACGAGCTCATGGCGATGGGCGAGCATGACGACTATCGGTCAATAAGCATTTACTCTGGCTCCAGTCGCCTCGCCTTCCTTCCTATGGGCAGCATTGCTTTAAGGTCGCCCTTCAGGACGATAAGCTTCGAGGGTGGCGCGGTCATATCTAACGATACTGGCCTGGTCAAGGCTGAAAGGGCCCCGGCTATCCACGCGATACCGCTCGCCTCGGGGAAGAAGGCCCTCTATATGTCAATCACGGCCATATCATGCGATTCGTTCGTCAAGCGGGAGGGCCCCATAACGCTCTACGTCAAATGCTCTTCAGTGGACGCGAGGTCATGGGGCGTGCCTGAAGGCTTGACTATATGGGTGAGGAGCGGGGATTTAAAGGCGTGGAAGGACGCTTTTGAGGAGTGCGGGCTTACCACGGCATATGAGGGTGGCGCGCTAAAGGCCACCAGCGATGAGGTGTCGGAGATACATGTCGCATATTCTGAGGTCAAGGTTGAAAGATGAGACGGGGATCGCCGTCATTGCAGAATATGTGCTGCTGCTAGGCGTGTCGCTGCTCATCTTCACTGCGGTCTTCATCGGCTTTAGCAGCTTCCTCACGACTGCCTCCTCGGATGCCACTTCTGAAGCGGCTTACCGGGTGGCAGCTTATCTAGGCGAGCGCATGTCAGATGCGGTGGAGGCTGGAGTCTCTTCGGATACCAGCATAGACCTGCCTCCAAGGCTCTGCGGCCATAGCTACCTTGCATTCCCCACTCATGGCGGCAGGGCCGTGTGCGTGCTCGTGGATGGAGACAGGTATGAGGCCCCGGCCATACTGCCCGCCGACGTTAAAGTAGAGGGGTTCATCGTCAGCCTGCCATCCTCTCACCACATCTACTATGAAGCGTGCTCAAAAGCTATCACAATATCATAGGTGGCACATCATGGACGACGCAACTTTTTCCATCGACTTTGCGGCCGCGTACGCCATACTGGCCATCCTCCTGGCCTGCGCCTTCTTCACCGCGACTAACCTCATCTCGGCCATGTATAGCGCCAGCTACGCTGACGACCTGGAGCCGCTGGCTGAAAGCCTGGGGGATACGCTCCTTAGAAGCCCGGGCGAGCCGGATGGCTGGTACATTGACCCCTCGGCTGCCCGTAACGCCAGCATCATAGGATTATCGGCAGGAGACCCTAACGTGTTATCGGCTTACAAGCTTGAGGGCCTTTACTTTTACAATGCGAGCGGCCTCAAGGAGGCTTTAGGCCTTGTCGATGAAAGCGGCCTTTACGGCTTGAGAATAGAAATAGAAAGCTTTGACGGCGTAGTATATAGAACGGCCGGCTACCCTCTGCCCCCTGACACGAAGGACGTATGCGTGTCAAGTCGCATAGCCACGATTAAGGAAGAGGATGGCACGTACAGGGATGCGTGTGTTACCCTTTACCTGTGGAGGAAGCATGTCGGGGCTATGTGACGATGGGGCTGTCCACATGCTCGAGGCGACCGTTTCATCAGTGCTGGTAGTGGCTGTGGTTTTTTACATTAATTCAGCCCCTCTCTGGCCCGTTGACGGCCGCGATGATGGGCTCAGGCTTCTGTCATCGGACATCTTGAGCGTGCTCCAGTATAGGGCTAACTCGCCGGAGCACCCCTCCATCGGCTTCGCCCTCTATTCGCAGGAACAGTGGAGAGAGTGTGGTAATGCCTTGGGCTCGGATATCGAGCGCATGCTTCCCGCAGGGGTCTATTATTGCCTGGATACCCCATATGGCAGCATAGGGCGGATACCGTCAGACGGCATGAGCGTATATTCCAGGCCTTTCGTGGCCTTTGGCAATGCGGGTAAAATGCTTGATTGCAGGCTAATCCTCTGGAGGGCTTAGATGGGCGAGGAAGGCCAGATGATCCTGCTATCGGCGCTGGCCGCCTGCCTGTGCCTGTTAGGCGTGGCGGCATGCATCGCCGCCATAGATGGCACATCCCATATGGAAGCCGGCCGGCTATCAGATGGCGGAATGGATAACGTTAGATGGGCTCAGGATTGCGCCCTCCAGAGGGCGGCACTTTATGGCTCCGCCTATCCTTGGGAATGCCGCGCTGATGCTGCCTTAAAGTTTAAATCGGACGCGGATACGTCTATGGATAGCCTGGCAGGTGAGCTTTTGAGACATGGTACCATATACAGGTTTTCGCTTAATGGCAGCCTTGCTGATGATTATGTGGCATCTAACCCTGGGAATGGCACTTTAAATATAGATGGAGTGCTCGTGGAGCACGAAGGTGGCAGGGCGAGGATATGCGGCTGCGCATACGATGCGTTCGCTTACGATGGCGTTACTGCTTATCGTGAAAGCAGGGTTTTGACTTTTGATTAGCTCAAAAAGCTTTTCTTTTAAAAAAACATTCACCCCCCATGAATGAGATATCTCATCGGAGCCGAAGGCAAACAAAGATTTTTAAAAGAGCCTGCAGGCACCCCTATCGTTGTCGATGTGCTGAGGGCGTCGTCAACCATCGTGGCAGCGTTGTGGGCCGGGGCAAAAGAGATCATACCGATCGAGGACGCGAACGAGGCTTTAGCCCTCGGAAAGAAGATGAACGCTGTCCTGGTAGGGGAGCGGAACGGCGTGAAGCTAGACGGCTTCGAATATAACAACTCGCCATCGGAGATGCTAGCCGCCGACCTTAAAGGTAGGACCATTGTCATGACCACGTCGAATGGGGTGAAGGTCATGGTCGATGGCGGCATCGTGGGCAGCACCCTCAACGCCGGCGCGGTGGCGGAGCGCGTCATGTCCATAGACAGGACGTATCTGCTCGCCTCTAACCCTTTGCGCTCCATTGAAGACCTGAACGCGGCCTCCATCATCGAGGTCATGGCGCTAATGCTGGGCTCCGGGTGGTTCACGTACGAGGCGGAACGGTACGTGCAGGATAACGCGCAGTGCCAGGAGCTGCTCGACGGGATAAGGGACTCGCCCGCGGGGGAGAGGATAGCGCGCCTGGGCCACGAAGATGACGTGGAGATGGTGTGCACGGCAATCAACCGGTTTCCCATAGTGCCAGTTTATAGAAATGGCTCTATAGCGATAGAGAAATGGCCTAGCCCTGGCTGCTGAACAGCGCCATCGCTTTAGATAGCTTCCCGGGCTCCCCGAACGCCAGGACTATGTCGCCTGATAGCAGCATGGTGTCTGCGCCCGGGTTATAAATGATGTCGGCGCCCCTTTTCAACAGCAATATGGTGACCCCATGCTTTTTCCTCAACTCCATCTCCTTTATGGTCTTTCCCGCCATGGCCGAGCCTTCTTTTACCTTTATTGTGTTAATCTCCATGTTCCAGGCCGGAACGTCCAGGTCAGACAGCGCATAGCCATTGGCCCTCCTACGAAGGGCCTCATAGCCCTCGGAGCGAAGCTCGGCGGTCAGGGCGTCTATCTTGTCCCTGGGCACGAGGTATCTTTTCAGGACGCGGGCGAATATCTCGAGGGACGTCTCGAACTCTTCCGGGATCACCTCGCTGGCGCCCATTTCGAATAGCGGCCCCATTTCCTTCAGGTAACGAGTCCTCACGATGATGTGGACTCTCGGGCTCATTTCCCTGACCATGGCCGTGATCCTACGGGTTGCATTGGGATCGGATATGGCTATTACGACTACCCTGGCTTCTGATATGTTCGCATGCTCGAGCACCTTTTCGTTTGTCGCATCGCCATAGTGTATAGGCTCGCCCTTCGCGCTTTCGGCTGCGACGGTGTCCGGGTTCATCTCGATGGTCACGTAGGGTATGCTGGCGGATTTGGCCGCCCGTGCCAGGTTTCTGCCATTGAGGCCGTACCCGATGATCACAAGGTGGTCTTTAACGGTAGCGTTCGCCCGCCTTGTATGCTTCTCCTCGATGAAGCGCCGGGGCAAAGGAAGCTTACATATGATATCGGATATGCGCGGCGCCAGGTTGATCAGGAGCGGCGACACCGCCATGGTCAATATCGACGTGGCCAGGAATAGCTGGTACATGTCCTGGCTCAGCAGGCCGTTGTCTACGCCAAGCTTCGAGAGGATGAAAGAGAACTCGCCCACCTGTGACAGGGCGAGCCCTACAAGCACCGCGCTCCTCATCTGATAGCCCAAAGCGATGGTGGTGCCGCCGGCGAGCAGGGCCTTGACAATGATCACTATGGCGACAGCTAGCAGTATGATGACGGGGTTGTCAAGGACGAATCGGACGTCGAGGAGCATGCCAATCGAGACAAAGAAGAAGCTTGTGAACACGTACCTGAACGGGAGTATGCTCCCCAGCGCCTGGTGGCTATACTTGGATTCGGAGATGATAAGGCCGGCGAGGAACGCCCCAAGTGCGAGTGAGAGTCCTATGCTTGAGGTCAGCCATGCCATGGCTAGCAAAATGACCACGACGCTCAGCATGAACAGCTCCTGGCTCCTCGTCCTGGCCACGCGGTACAGCACCCTTGGCACCAGCCAGACCGTGCCCACGATGACGAGGACGACCAGCCCGACCACTTCCAATAATAAGATAGGGATGGACTGAAGGAGGCTGGCCGAGCTTCCTGCCATGAAGGGGATGAGGAGCATCATGGGCACTGAGACTATGTCCTGGAATATCAGGATGCCCACTATTATGCGCCCGTGGGGGGTGTCTATCTCGTCCTTATCCTGGAGCAGCCTCAGCACGATGGCCGTGCTGCTCAACGATATTAGGAGCCCTGCCATTATGGCCGTATTCGCCGATAATCCCATGGCCATGGCGATTACAAAGGCGGCCGCAAGCGTCAGGGCTACCTGGAGCGTGCCGCCTATAAAGAACTGCTTTTTTAGCTCCAGCAGGTTCTTGAACGAGAACTCTATGCCTATCGTAAATAGTAGGAGCACGACGCCTATCTCAGAAAGGAAATTTATCTCCTGCATGTTGGTGAAGATGCTCAGCCCATAGGGCCCTGCCAGTATGCCTGTCATGAGGAACCCTATGATCTCGGGTATCTTGAGCCTGTAGCAGATGAGCAGGACTAGTATAGCGAACGCCAGTAATATGCTGATGCTCCTGAATAGAGCTACGTCCATCCTGCGACCTCTAGTAAAAGACAGGTTTATCAAATAAATTATTTTCTATTTGTTCTGGGTATTTCTAATGGTGTGGACTATGGAAACGTTAATGTGGTTCATGCCAGATATTAGTGGGAGGTCGTATACATGGATGTCTCGCATCCCACCCTCGACTTGAAGTCGGCGAAGAGCCACTCGCTGGACGGCAAGAGGGTAGTCCTCTGCGTTACCGGTAGCATAGCGGCCGTCGAGACGGTTAAGCTCGCCAGGGAGCTGATAAGGCACGGCGCAGAGGTGCAGGGGGTCATGAGCGAAGCGGCCCGCTCCATCATACACCCCTGGGCGCTGGAGTATGCCACCGGGAGAAAGGCCATTACGGAAATTACGGGCTGTGTGGAGCATGTGGCCTATTGTGGCCAGCGGAAGGATGCGTATGACCTTCTATTAATAGCGCCTTGCACCGCGAACACGATAGGCAAGATAGCTTCTGGCATCGATGATACTCCCGTGACGACTTTCGCCACCACGGCGATAGGCTCGAAGACCCCTATAATAATCGTGCCCGCCATGCATGGCTCCATGTACGGCCATCCCATAGTCAGGGAGAACATGAAAAAGCTTGAGGGCCTGGGTATCACTTTTATCATGCCCAAAATGGAGGAGGGCGCTGCGAAGATGCCCTCTATAGAGGAAATCGTGCTAAACGTGGAAAGGGCGCTTTCGAAATCACCATTGAAGGGCAGGAAGGTTCTAATTACTAGCGGCCCGAACTTCGAGCCCATCGACCCTATACGGGTTTTGACGAGCCGGAGCACCGGGCGGATGGGGCAGGAGCTTGCATTGGAAGCGTTCAGGCGTGGCGCCGACGTGACGGTCGTCCACCGCTCGAAAATTGGCGTGCCAGGGGTCAGGGACGTGTTCGCAGATGGTTTCGAGGAGATGAGGAAGGCCGTGCTTGAAGAGCTTAAGGGCGGATATGATATTTATATAAGCGCTGCGGCCATCTCTGATTTTACCGTTGAGGCTGCCCCCGAAAAGCTTAGCTCCTCAGGGCCTGTAGACATCAAGCTTATACCGGCAGAGAAGTTGCTTGACCGGGTGAGGCACGATTACCCTGGACTGTTTATAGTGGCATTCAAGGCCGAATCAGTGGGCGAAGACGAGCTTATCAACAGGGCGATTGCGGCCCTTAAGCGGTCTAGGCCCAACATCGTGGTCGCAAACAGGTTCGGAGGGGTGAGAAATCCCGAGTATAACGACGTATACATCGTTGAGGCCGATGGCAAGGTGAAGCACGCCTCGGGCAAGAAGAGCCAGGTAGCCGTAAGCATAATGGACGCAGTATCGGAGCACTTCAAATGATAGGAAAGGCTTTTGCTCCAGCCCACATAACAGGGTTCTTTTATGTCCATGAGGACGATGACCCATTGAGGATGGGCTCGTGTGGCTGCGGGTTCACGTTGGAGGAGGGCGTGTGTACCACCGCCTGGCCGGCGGGCACCACGGAAGTGTACCTGGACGGTAAGCCATCTGATGCTTCGACGACAAGGACGGTCATCGATCTACTGGCTGATAGGCCGATTCACGTCGAGAGCGAGCTGGACTTTCCCGCCGGAGGCGGGTTTGGCGTCAGCGGAGCGGGGGCGTTCAGCACGGCGCTAGCTCTCAACCAGGCGTTAGGGCTCGGAAAGACGTACAATGATCTTTCATATATCGCCCATCGGGCCGAAGTCGAGAACAGGACTGGGCTCGGAGACGTGGCCGGCATGTCGCTGGGCGGAGTAGTCGTCAGGCTTAAGCCTGGCACTCCTTTCACGCTGGACAGGATACCGACGGCTCCTCGTGAGATATATTGCGTGCACTTCGGCCCTATCTCCACGAAAAGCGTCCTCTCCGATCCAAAAGAAAAAGCGCTCATCAATGAGGCGGGGAAACGATGCCTCAAAGAGCTTTTAAAAAAGCCCACGTTCGAGAATTTCATGCGGCTATCCCGCGAATTTTCAGTAAAGACCGGCCTCATCAGCGAGAAGGCTATGGACGCAGTGGAGGCGGTCGAGGCTTTTGGCGGCATGGCCTCGATGGCCATGCTCGGGGACACGGTGTTCTCGACCATACCCGATGGCCTCTCGAGATTCGGCAAGGTAATTAAGAGCAAAATAAGCATGGCAGGGGCACGCCTGCTATAGGGCTCCAGTCATGATATGTTTTTAACTTCGTAATTTTATACAGTTATTCATGGAACCCCCCTACTACAATAAGACCGTCGAGGAGACGTTTGAGGAGGCCCAGACCTCCCCGTCCGGCCTGACCTCCGTTGAGGCGAGGCGAAGGCTCAGCATATACGGGCCCAACACTCTTGAAAAAGGCACCGTTATAAACCCTTTTTACGTTTTCCTCCACCAGTTCATGGATCCGCTCATATACATCCTCATAATCGCGGCAGGGGTGACCACCTTCCTGGGGGACTGGATTGACACAGGCGTCATCATAGCCGTTATCATAATTGATGCTATCATAGGCTTTTCACAGGAGATAAAGGCTGAGCAGGCTGTCAGCGCGCTAAAGACGCTCACTGCGCCTCGGGCGAGAGTGATCCGCAACGGCCACGTCGAGGAGGTGAGCGGCGAAGAGCTCGTTCCTGGAGACATTGTGCTTCTCGCATCCGGGACGCGAGTGCCCGCAGACCTCAGGCTCATCGAGTCCATCCACATGGAGGTGGACGAGTCGACCATAACAGGCGAGTCATTACCCGTAAAGAAGGACACGGCCGCGTTAAGCGTTAAAGGAGTTGCCATAGGCGATATCCACAACATGGCGTTCATGGGAACCCTTGTCACGTCAGGCCGGGGCCAGGGCATAGTGGTGGCGACGGGCACCAAGACGCAGCTTGGAAGCATTTCCGTCGAGGTAGCCCGTGTGAAGAAAACGGCGACGCCTTTGCAGGACAGGCTCAGCCATCTTAGCAGCAGGATAGGCATCGCTATCCTGGGCCTGTCTATCGTGGCGGTCGCGCTAGGCATCATTATCGGGGAAAGGCTTATCGATATGCTTCTGACGGGGATCGCCCTTGCGGTCGGGGCTATACCTGAAGGCCTGCCCGTGGTGGTCACGATAACGCTCGCCATCGGCGTCAAGAGGATGGCCGACAAGAACGCCATCATAAGGAGGCTCCCCGCCGTGGAGACGCTCGGCAGCACGACGGTGATAGCGTCGGATAAGACTGGCACGATGACGAGGAACGAGATGACAGTGGTGAGGGCCTATGCTGGGGGCAGGCATTACAGGGTGAGTGGCGTAGGGTATTCGCCTGACGGAGAAATATTGGCTGAGGACAAAGATGACCCCAGGAATAATAAAGCCCTGGAGATGTGCCTGCGTGCCGGCTTGCTTGCTAACGAGTCTGACCTGGAGTTCGACGAGGATAAGAAGGAGTATTTCCCTAGAGGCGACCCTACCGAGGTAGGGCTTATCGTTTCTGCCATGAAGGGTGGGCTTAGCGAAGGGCAGGAAAGGGTGAGATACGTTGAGCTGGACGAGCTCCCGTTCGAATCGGAGCGCATGTACATGGCGTCACTCCATAAAGACCCGGGCGGTGAGGGCAATATAGCGTTCATCAAGGGGGCCCCCGATCGTATACTGGGTATGTGCGATCGGGCGATGAGCGATGAGGGCGAAGAGGTGGAGGTCGATAAAGGGCAGGTGTACTCCATCGTGGATTCAATGGGCGCCGAGGGGCTGAGGGTGCTGGCAATGGCGTATAAAAAGTTTCCTCCTCACATTACCGGCATTGAGCCGGAAATGCTATCCGATGGGGCGGTCTTTCTGGGACTACAGGGCATGTATGACCCTCCAAGGGAGGAGGTGTATGAGGCCATTCGGCAGGCTAAGATGTCGGGTATAAGGGTGATAATGGTCACGGGTGACCATAAGGCCACGGCGCTAACCATAGCGCGGAAGCTCGGCATCTCCGGGGATGGCGCGGCGCTGACAGGCCAGGAGCTCGATGCGATGACGGACGACGAGCTATATGAAGCGGTAGGCCGGGTATCCGTATTTTCAAGGGTATCTCCCTTGCATAAGCTCCGCATCGTACAGCAGCTTATCAGGCGTGGCGAGGTGGTGGCCGTGACGGGCGATGGCGTCAACGACACCCCGGCCCTAAAGGCGGCACACATCGGGGTGGCCATGGGAAAGAGCGGCACAGATGCGGCCAAGGAGACGGCCGAGATGATAATCACGGACGATAACTTCGCCAGCATTTTCGCCGCCGTAAAGGAGGGCAGGGTGGTCTTCGCAAACATCCGTAAGGTCGTGCTGTTCCTGCTATCGAGCGGCTTCGGGCAGGTCATATTCATATTAGCTACGCTGGCCATGCGCCTGCCATTGCCGCTGCTTCCCTCTCAAATAATATGGATGAACCTCGTTACCAATGGCCTTCAGGACGTGGCGATGGCCTTCGAGCCGCCTGAAAAAGGCATCGAGTACCAGAAGCCGCGCCCTAGAGGCGAGCCCATAATATCCCGCCTCATGGCCGAGAGGCTCGTCGTCATCGGCGTCGTGCTAGCATTGGGCACCCTTGCCATCTATACCTGGGAGCTCGAGCGTGGGGTGAGCATTGACAAGGCCAGGACTGCGGCGCTCACGACTTTAGTGCTATACCAGCTCTTCAACGTGTTTAACGCCCGCTCCGAGACCAGGTCCGCCTTTAGGATGAGCCCGCTTTCGAACCCCTTCTTATTTTTCAGCATCGTCGCCTCGATCATAGCGCAGGTGGCGGCAATCTACTGGGAACCCCTACAGTTCATGTTTCGGACTACTCCCCTGGAGCTGGCCGACTGGCTCGTCATCATACCGGTGGCCATGACCGTCATCCTGGTGGTGGAGGCGGAAAAGGCCCTGAGACGCCTTATAAAGAAAGGTTAGGGCCGCCATTCATCGTCCTTGCGCTCCCCTTTTATTATGGACTTGAGCCACCTGTAGAGAGGCACCAAAAGCCCCGGAGCTATTATTATGACGCAGCAGAACGGGCCGTTCTTTATCCATTCTATCAAGCCTGAGACGATGTCAAGCATCATCATAATCTTTACTATGCTTCCTTAAAAACTTAGCCTTAGCAGTGCTCCAATACAAGGAGCCACATTAACCTCTATGGCTTAATACTGTGCGACCTCCGGCGAAACATTAGAAGCCGCAGGCGAGGTCGAGGGGGCATCCGCCGCCGCACATGGGGAACTGGATACAGGAGCGGCACCGCTCCGGGGCGAAGCTATGGCTGCGCAGACATCTGGCGAGGTCAGAGTCCCACATCGCCCTGAAGTCGTCCTTGAGGGCATTGCCAAGCGGCTTAAAGTATGACTGGCAGGGCAGGACGCTGCCATCTGGCTCCACGGCCAAGGTGAGCCTGGCGGCGGAGCAAGACTTAATCCCCAAACCCATCTCAACCGGGTTGAGCTTATGGTACTTCGTGGGAGTGTACCAGATGAACTCCATGCCCAGCGCGTTCGCCTTATTTATGACATCGGGCAACATCTCCTTCAGCTCCTCTGGAGCCAAGCCCTCGGTCTCAGTGCCCTTTCCGGCGCGTATCACCGCGTTCAGCCCGAACTTTTTCACGCCCAGCCCGTGTAAAAATGGCACTAGCTCTCCCACCGTCATATAGTTCTGCCTGGTAATCGTGGTATTCGTGGTCGTATAAAGCTCGCCGACGCAATTCTTGATGCCAGCCACCGTCTCCTCGAAGGATGCGGCGCCACACATCTTATCGTGGATGGCGGGGTCGGGCGACTCTATGGTTATCTGGACGTAGTCCAGCCCCGCCCTCTTCAGCGAGGCCACCCGCTCCTTCGTGAGAAGGCGGCCGTTCGTTATCAGCCCCGTCACCACGTCAAGGCCCTCGGCATAAGCTATCAGCTCTTCCAGGTCGTCCCTTAAGAGCGGCTCGCCGCCGGTGAAGACGACGTTGGGCACCTCGAAGTCCACAGACTTCTTGATGATCTTCTTCCACTCCTCCGTGCCCAGCTCCTTAGTCTGCCGCGGGCCACCAGCATAGCAATGAGAGCAATCATTGTTACAGCGGTAGGTCAATGCCAGGTCTATGCGGATGGGGGATTTCATCAGGCCATACTGGGGCTCCTTTATTTTCACGTCAAAGCAGGTGAACGGGCAGGCGTTGCCCTGAGTTACGCCCCATATTATCGACTGCAGGCGGTCATAGTCCGCCTCGGCCTGCTTTTTCTTTACCTTATATTTTAGCATCATTCGCCATACCACGTTGTCGCGGACGCTGCCTATCAACGGCTTCTTGCGCGAGTAGCGTATATAGTGCCTAACATAGTCCATGCCAATCTTATCAAGGTACAGGATGCTAGACGCGTTTATGATGAGCATCCCCGTGCCATCCGCCTCCTCCCTGAGGTGAAGGCGGGTATTGTCTATCCTCGTCTTGATCATGTGCAGCCGCCTCCTCCGCCGGCGCAGGCGCAGGCGCAGGCGCACGACACGCAGGCGCACGCGCAGGATACGCAGGCGCATGATGAGCCTCCGCCCGAGCGTGCGGGCCGATAGGTCGACACAGGGGGCGGCGCGTTTGCCTGATCCCTTATCCCCAGGAACCTCTCGACGCCTCCCACCACCCCGGCCGACATGGCCTCCACAGAGTTCGAGATGGAATTCGCAAAAGACTCCACGCTCGCAGTGGTCTTATTCGTCGGGGCCTGCGTGCCGCCCGGCTTAGCCTCGCCAGTAGAAGGCTGCCCCGACCCCTGGCCCCGGTGATGCGGGAGGCCAAAATAGTACGGATACCACCAGTAATACTCCGGCACAATCACCGTCCGGCTTTCTGGCAGCTCGGACACGTATTCCCTAGTCTTTTTGGCGAACTCCTCGTCCGCCATGAGCCAGAACATGTTAGCGTCGTACTTTTCCAGCTTAAGCTCGGGCGTGTCCACCGCCTTGATCTCGGCCCACGCCTCATCTATCTTCGAGCGGTAGTAATCCTCAGTATCCTTCCTGCAATAGGGCCTGGTCTTATCGACCACGCGGCGGGCCAGGACCTTGAAGCACTCTAAAAGCTTGTCCTCATCCAGCCTATCATTAACGATGGAGTCCGCAAAGAGCTTTTCATAGTAATTCAGGCCCTTTCTCGATACGAGCTCAAGGCGTATGGGGTCGGTTGAGAGGAGCTTTACGTTGCCGTTTTTCATCATGCCGAACATGATCATGGTGAGCACCCGCTTCGGGTCTACTCTCAGGAGAGTGGCCGCCTCCACGGGGTCGAGGTTTTTGTTGACGCCGATGCCGTCCATGCTGACGACGGGCGAAGAGTAGGGCTTGCGGCTCAATGAGCCTATTATCGTGACGGCTATCGTGATAAACATAAAGAGCAGGAAGATTGCAGGGCAGGAACAGGAAAGCAGCGCATCAAAAAGGCCTGCTACGCCCCCGAAGTCTGAGGGATAATGCGGCGTCTCTGTAGCTTTTCCGGCCACGGCACCCGGCGCCATATAAGAGTCCGGGAAGCTCACCGCCACCTGGAACTGCTCGTTAGGTGCGAGCTCCTTGCTCTCAAAATATACCCAGGTGCGGCCCTGCTCAACGCCGATGTTATCGTACATCTTCTGGCCCGTAAATACCTGCTCTTGAGGCACATTTCCGGGAAGGTAAAACTTAACCTGGGTATCCCTTATGTACATGTCCCACCATGGCGGTATGAACGTGACTATGTCATAGCCCTCCTTGTCCGCCCGGTAGACGAAGCCTGGAAGGGTCGAGTTGATGCGTAAATAGGCGTGATCGCCGGGCTTCAGGCTCCACCCTTTAGTCTTTATCTGGCCGCCATCGAGGGTAAATGAATGTTGTACGCCCCTGTCGTCCACCACGTCGGAGACCTGCATGTTCGGTGTGGTCATGGGTATCCAGACTTCGTTCCACACGCCCTTCACGATGTTTGCGTCCACCTCGTATTGCATGTAGACGGTGCCCGACGGGTCTATGTCCAGCACGACGTGCTGGTAGTTGACCTGCCACCTGTACGCATCCTGGGCATGGCTAGGGGGCACTAAGGCGATCACGACGAGCAAGATTAGTATCGAATAAGCGAGCCTCTTCTGGTACATGTCACACCTTAACCTGCCTATCATTTTCCTCGCCAAATGGTATGAGTGTCGGGAACGAGTACGTCGTGATGCCCGACGATTGGGTCGCGTCTATGTTAATGTCGCATATGCCTTTCTTCGCCATTTTATCGAGCACCGCTTCGGCCACGGCCGACTCGAAGCCCACGTTGATGAGGTCTGCCACAGTTACGCTGCCCTTGTTCTTTTTTGCCAGCGCGAGCACCTGGCGCTCCATGTTGTGGTAGCGGGCTTCATCCATCTTCTCATCCTGTATAGCAGAATAGGCAAGGTATATAAAAGCCGCCCCAGCCCCCAGCATTACGAGGCCGGCCAGCCCTGTTGCGAGCGACCAGGCGCGGCCAGCTATGAGTGCCATTAACGTGATAAACCATACTGGCAGGCTCAATAAAATTGTTGCAGTGCCCAGTATGGCGCACAAGATAGCCTTAAGCTCCATATTGCATTAATAGTACGGTCAAATAGTATAGATATTTTGTTTAAGAGGGGAGAGAAAGTATTACGTGCATCAGCGCCAAAACGATTACCAGAGCCTTATGCCGCGTATCACGCAGCCTTCTTCCACGATGCGTCCGACGATCTTGCCATCCGTCATCTTTACGATGGCCCCCGCGTTGTCTTTGTCAGTAATGATCACGTAGCCCATCCCCATGTTGAATGTCCTGTACATCTCCGTATCCTCTATACCTCCGAGCTTCTGGAGCCATGTGAAGATTGGCGGCACGGGGAGAGGGTCGTTAAAGTCAAAGCCGTACTTTGTTATACGCCTGAGGTTCAGGAGGCCTCCGCCGGTGATATGGGCCATGCCCTTGACCCTGTATTTCTTGAAAATTGGGACCACTTCGGCGTAGATCCTGGTGGGCTTTAGCAGCTCTTCTCCTATAGTCGTTGAGCTATCATAAGGAAGAGGGTCCGTGTACTTAAGGCCCGCCTCTTTTATGACCTTGCGCACGAGGCTATATCCATTCGAGTGGACGCCGCTTGATGGCAACCCTATCACCACGTCGCCGGCCTCGATTGACTCGCCCGTAACGACCTTATCCTTTTCCACATAGCCCACACAGGTTCCGGCGAGGTCGAAGCCCTTGATGATATCTGGCAGAGCTGCGGTCTCCCCGCCTATTATGGAAATGTTGGCCTGCCTGGCCCCTTCATTGAGGCCTATCATGACCTGCCTTATCAGCTCATCGTCGGGCCTCTCAATTGAAATATAGTCTACAAAAGCCAGAGGCTCCACGCCCATTGTATAAAGATCGTTCACGTTCATCGCCACGCAGTCTATGCCCACCGTGTCCCACTTCTTCATGGCATCGGCGATGATGAGCTTCGTCCCAACTCCATCCGTGGTCATGGCCAGCGCAAACAAGCCCATATCTATTAGACCAGCATAGTGGCCTACATCTCCCATTGGCGCCCCGAAGCCCCTTCGCCTATACGTCAACCCCTTCTTGATGATGCCCGACTTTATCTCGTCCAGCCTGTCTATGTCCACGCCCGCCCCGGCGTAGGTCATGTGCCTCTCTGAGCCTTGCATGGTAAAAAGAAAGAGGGGAAGATAAATAAAATTTATGGGAAGCCTTATGAATGTTGAGCATCCATAAGTCAAAACATCACCTCCCTGTGTAGGTGGGAACATCATGAAAGTCCTAATAACCGATCCAATCTCTGATGAAGGCATTAAGATATTAAAGGCCGAGCCTGGAGTCCAGGTGGACGTTGAGACGAAGCTCACGAAGGAGCAGCTAATCGAGAAGATCAAGGATTATGACGCTTTGATCATAAGGAGCGAGACTCAGGTCACAAAAGAGGTCATCGACGCTGCCCAGCACTTGAAGATCATTGGAAGGGCGGGCGTGGGAATCGATAATGTAGACGTGCCCGCCGCTACTGAGAAGGGCATCATAGTTGCTAACGCGCCGGAGGGCAATACGATTGCCGCTTGTGAGCACACGCTGGCCATGATGTTCGCCATGTCGAGGAACATACCGCAGGCGAACGCCTCCCTGAAGGGCGGAAAGTGGGAGAGGAGCAAGTTCATGGGCGTGGAAGTGATGGGCAAGACGCTGGGCGTTATAGGCCTTGGGCGCATAGGCGGGGAGGTGACGAAGCGGGCCAGGTGCATGGGCATGGAAGTGCTCGCCTACGACCCCTTCACGACGCCCGAACGGGCGAAAGACCTCGGCGCCAGGCTAACCACGCTTGATGAGATATACGAGAAGGCCGACTACATTACCGTCCACACTCCTTTAATCCCGAGCACGAGGCACATGATATCCACGCCCCAGTTCGAGAAGATGAAGAAGGGCGTGAGGATAATTAATTGCGCCCGCGGCGGCATCATCGATGAGGCCGCCCTGCTGGAGGCTTTGAAGAGCGGGAAGGTGGCGGGCGCAGCGCTGGACGTGTTCGAGAAGGAGCCTCCTGTGGGGAGCCCACTGCTGGAGTTGCCCAACGTCATCGTGACGCCTCACCTGGGAGCTTCGACCAAGGAGGCCCAGATTAGCGTTGCCACGATAATAGCGGAGCAGGTTATTAACGCCTTTAAGGGATTGCCAGTCACTACGGCGCTGAACATCCCGGTCATGAAGCCCGAGGCCATGGAAAAGATCAAGCCCTACCTGCCCCTTGCGGAGAGCCTGGGGAAGTTCGCAGCCCAGGTCGTGGACGGCCGCATCAAGGAGATAGACGTCACCTATAGCGGAGAGATAACGCAGAAGGACGTCTCGCTAGTGACCATTGCTGTCGTGAAGGGCATGCTGGACGTGAAGAAGGGCGAGCTGGTTAATTACGTGAACGCCAAGGCTGTGGCTAAGGAGTATGGCATCAACATCGTCGAGTCCAAGTCTGGCGAGGTGGGCGACTACACCAACCTTATCACGGTCACCGTTAAGACCGATAGCATGCAGCGCAGGGTGCAGGGCACGATCTTCGGCAACAAGGATGCCCGCATCGTTGGGATCGATGGGTACCGTATCGAGGCTATCCCCGCCGGCTACATGATCGTGACCATGCACAAGGATAGGCCGGGCGTTATCGGCAACGTGGGCACGGTTCTCGGCAAGAATGACATCAACATCGCGGGCATGACCGTGGGCCGCGAGGCGGTCAGGGGCGAGGCGATAATGATCCTTAACGTGGACGACGCGGTGCCCCAGCCCGTCTTGAAAGAGATGATAGAAAAGGCCGGGCTGTACGACGCCTACTACGTGAAGCTATGAATAAGGGGCGAAGTTGCCCCTTCTTATTTTAGTATCCCTGCAAAGAACATCACTTCCCATGCCTCGTATAGCGCAGCAACCGCGAGGATGAGCGCCACCATGGCAAGGAGCTTTACGTTGTCAACGATGGCTTTAAGGTATGCCTTAAGCCGCTGCTCCTTCGGCATCGATCCGAGCCCTAGCAGCACTTTGACCTGCCTCAGGCAGGCGAAGATTGCCACTACGTATGCCTCCCCTTCGAGAAGGATGGTTATATAGTGGGGCAAGAGGCTTTTTAATGGCAGCACGCCGGGAACGGGCACGATGAGCATGATTCCCCACATTAGCGCCCTGATAAAGCCCATGATGGGCGCCCATATTGGTATTATCAGCGAGGGTAGCGTTATCTCTATTATAGTGCCCAGGAATAGGTTGGTCACGAAGGTCACGGCGGCCGCGTATAAAACGTTGCCCGAGGCGTATGCGGTGGATACGCCCGACAGCGGCCCTGAGCTCAGCCCGGTTTGTGCCATGTCCAGCATGTAGAGCTGTGCCTGGGGAAAAATTAGGGCAATAATCGCGCCAGCGATTACAAGCCCGAAGTAATAGGCGTTCGTAAGCAATAACAGTTTTTTATCCTTAATTAGTATCTCCTTTATATCGTTAAACAATTTCATTACTCTCTACCTTGCTTAAGCCAGTTGTTATAAATATCTAACATAATGTTAGATAATAATAACATATAAAAATCTATCGCAGAGGAATCCTAGGCCTAATAAACTATAAATACCCAAATATGTTATATATTTCTAACATAATGTTATGATTTAATAACATAAGGAATATGAAAAACTGGCGAGACAGGTTAAGGAGAGAGATATGGAATGAAAGGCATTTCGAGTAGATATGTGCTTTGGCTTGGCTCAGCTTGCGTGTTCGCGGCGCTGGCGCACCTATTTTACACGGATAGCATTAGCATTTACGTGCTGGTTGCTTTTATATTCGGCATAGCAATCGTGGTCGGAACGCTGTCGGGGTATAGCCAGTGTGGCGGCACCGAGGACGAGCGCATGCGGAAGATCGCAGCCTTCTCCATGATGAACTCCTGGGCATCGGGCGTCTCTCTTATGTCAACCCTGCTGGTGCTCACCTATTTTAGCTGGGGCCATACGCTAAGTGGCATACGGGTCATTAGCCTGACCATTATGCTATTACTCGTCACGTTCTATGGATGGTACGTCTATTATTCATTCAAGGGAGACGTGGAATGAGGACGCGCATCAAGGAATACCGTGCCCGCCACAACCTGACGCAGGAGGACCTGGCGAACCTGGTCGGGGTTAGAAGGGAGACCATAGTATTCCTGGAGAAGGGCAAGTACAACCCGTCGCTGAAGCTGGCCCACGACGTCGCCAGGGCGCTTCACGCCACCATAGACGAGCTCTTCATCTTCGACGAGGAGGAAAACGAGGTGGTGGAAGAGCGATGATAGGTCAAGCTTAAGCTTTTATAGGGCTATAAGATATTTAGGTATCCACATGGCGGTCACTTCAAGGGACAACGCGATATTCGAGGCGGGGATCAAGCTGGGCGCGCTATACCATCAATTCGTGGGCACGCCATTAAGCCTGCATACGGTGGACAGCCTCGAAAAGGCGATAGCGCAAAGCATCTCAGTCCAGCCATACGTCAAAAGCATAACAGTCCACATCGACAGGGAAATGGTCAAGGAAAGCCTGACGTCGTTCGGGTATACCGAGCTAAAAGGCACGATGCTAAAGGTGGATGCCACCATCAAATATGAAAATCATGAGGTATCAGTGGGGCTATCCCTAAAAGACGGCTACCCCCTGATGTATATAAAAGACGTAAAGGAGACATGACATGAACTTTGTAGAAAGGATAACGGGAATGATCACGAAGCCAGATGAGACGACAAAAGACATTGCCAAGGAGCCCAGGATTGAGGAGGGCCTGATGGTCGTCGGAGTATACATGATATTCTCAATCCTGGCGGCATACTTCTCTTTTTCCAGGGTGAGGTATACTGGCAGCATCCAGGGGATTGAGGCCTCGACGCTGGCCATGTATATGATGCTCGGCGGAGTCATAGGTGCCATCATAACAGTTTTGATAGGATGGCCCATAATCACGGGTGTCGCTCACGTCCTGTCCATGTTTTTCGGGGCTGATGGCAAGTTTTATCCGAACATGCTAACGCTCATCGGGTATACGGCTATACCTCTCATCATAGTCACGATAATCTCCATAGCATTGACCTTGATGATGCCCGTGACCGTTTATGACTTCAGCCAGGGTATGCAGGCGGCGAAGGCCACTTATGGCAATCCGATAACTATTTTAAGCACGATTGTAAGCCTGCTGGGCTCCATCTGGACCGCATATATGATGTTTTATGCCGTAAAGAATGGCGAAAAGCTCGATGCAAAGGGCGCCCTCATAGTCGTAGGCCTGCTGTTCATCGCCAACCTGCTGCTCACCTTTGGGTCCGTCATATTGGCGCTATTGATGTGACCGTTATCTGCTTTATTTTTATGTTGGGGGAGCCTATGGTCGATGGCCAGAAGCGCAGGCTTGAGGAAATCCGCAAAAAGAGACCCGAAGAGGCGGCGGCCATCATAACCGGCCTATTAAAGGACGAGTACAGGAGGCTGGAGGAGGCCATGAGGGCGCTGAGGGCCTCATACGTGAGGATGGACGTGGATGACCCGGCGCAGCAGAACGACGTCGCGGACCTTCGCCTGCAGGCGATAGAGGCCTACAGGCCTGCGTATATTATAGAGGATTTTTTAGCGAACATGGGAGTAGACGTCATCCCGCTGATGCCTCATTATAAAGGGGCTTTCGAGGCATCATCATATAAAAATGGCGAATGGACCGTATCGCTGGTAAGTCTTAAGGAGAATGCCATGCGCACTCTCGGAGGCCACTGCAACGTCATAGGGGACGTCATCATACTCGAAAGGCTGCTCTACGACAGCACGTACCTCGCCGCAGTCATGAGGCAGACCGACGACTACCAGCCGGGCAAGCAGACATACGTGGAGCTCGACTCCTACACGGTCGTATTCGACGAGGACATACAGGCAATCGTGAGGATGCCATACAGATAAAAGTTTAGGAACATAATCCTAAGGATTGTCTTCCTAAAATAAAAAGGTGGCGGCTTTTTGTGCTTAAGGATTCCATCTTGCCCTTTTACCAGGCTTAGGGGTGCTTAAAATGTCAGGATGGTCATTTTTCCATGGCGCTTCCTATTGCCTTGTCCAGGTCGAGCAGGAATTGGTTCATGTTTTTGGCCGGTATGCGCCCTCCGGCGGCGCGCGGGTGCCCCCCGCCAGTACCGCCGTTCCTCGATGCCACGTCGCCGATGATTATATTAAGATCTACGTCGCCAATTCCCCTGGCACTGAAGTCGTAGGCGTCCCGGTGGTCACGGTACTCGGCGGAAATTCCCACGACGGCCTTACCGTAGACGCGGGCAAAGATGGCGGCCTTACCCATGCAGCCATTCATGTCCAGCACGTAGGCGATATTCTTCATGCGCACCACCTCGCTCTGGACGCGCCGCCTCATCTCATCCTCATGTCTCGCGGCTATCAAGGCGTTCTTGGCGAGCATGCCTATCTCGGAGGGCAAGGTGTTCTGGGCGAGCTGCCTCACCAGCCCACGCTTAAACTCATAGTCACGCCGCCCGATCTCAATGCCCTGGGACAATGTGCCCGCCTGATAGTACAGGCTCCGCATATCCCAGTCCTGGAGAATCCTCCGCGCGCCGGGCGTCATGTCCTCATAATCCCCGATGGCTCCATACATAGCCACCCGGCTCATATCAGGGCTCAAGTCATTACTGAAATAGTTAAAAGTGAGCTCAGATGCGCTCGCCCCTGTATCGTGAAAAAGCCAGGGAGCGCTAAAGCCTGGAGGAAGAGGGTGATGGTCTATGTATATCACCTCGCTACTCTTCGCAAGGGACTCGAACTTATCCCTCATCTGCGCACTCCTCGGCAGGTTGATCGCTATGTCGCACACGACGATGCGGTCATAGCCCCGTGCCTCCTCGATATCGGTCAAGACAGAGACAGGGTTAGTAAAATATACGGGCGAGTCGCCACATGCTGCAAGCGCCAGTGCGCCGCTGCACAGGCCATCGCTGTCCCCATGCGTGAAGATAACGGTCTTCATATCAATTCCTTTAGCTTTCCCGCTATTATAGGCCCGACGTCCACGCGGCTGAACTCGTTGTTTATCGTGTTCGCGGATACCAGGTAGTCCGCGCCCGCCCTGTATAGCCCGGCGGCCGCGTCCTCCCCGCTTAACACGCCATGCGTGAACGCCGCAGCTATTTTATTCGCGCCCCTCGCCCTCAAGGACTCGATGACCTTCTTTATCGTATCGCCGGTACTCACGATATCATCGATAATGAGCACGTCACGCCCCTTCACATCCATCGTCTTAGGCCGGATCTCGATCTCCTTGGGCGAGATTCGGCGCTTCTCCAGAACGTCATAGCTGCTGCTTAAAAGTTCGGCAGCCCTCTTCGCCCACCTCTCAGACTCGGAGTCCGGGCCGACCACTACTGGCTTATTCAAGAACCTGCCCGCCTCTTTCGCCAGCGCGTCCACGGCGCTGACCTCGTGGAGCTTTATGGAGGTCATGGCCGACAGGTCTTCCAGGCCAAGCCTGTGCAGGTGAATGTCCACGCTCAGGATATCGTTGACTCCTGCCGCCTCGAGCAATCGCAGCATCGTCCTCACGGCAACGGCCTCTCCATCGACATGCCTTGTATCCTGCCGCGTATACGCTAAATATGGCACCACGGCGATAACCCTTTCCGCCCCCTGCTCCTTTAGCAGGTCCACGGCGAACTCCATCTCCGTTAGCATCTCGTTGGGGTACGGGTGCATGGTCTGCACATAGACTACAGTACCATCGACGGCGGGCGCAACTATATGTATCTCTCCATCGGGAAACCTCTCCACAATTGGAAACCTGGCCTTAACTCCAAGCGCCCTGGCTATGCTATGCGCCATCCCCGGGTGGCTCGAGCCCGCTACAACTATAGGCATCATAAGCTAAAATAACGCAATAAGAAAATAAAAGCTTTCAGTTTAAAAGGACATACAAATATACATATATTAGAAGTGATACTAAGTCGAGTGAAATCGTCAATGTCATTATTTTATCCGGAGGATCCATAGTTTGCCACAACCTGTCGTTAACATCGGTATGGTGGGCCACGTCGACCACGGGAAGACGACGCTGGTGAGCGCCCTTTCCGGCGTATGGACCGACACCCATAGCGAAGAGCTGAAAAGGGGCATATCCATAAGGCTGGGGTATGCCGACTGTACCTTTTATAAGTGTAAGAACTGTAAGGAGCCGGAGTGCTACACCTCGAAGCCCGAGTGCGCGGCGTGCGGCTCGAAGGATTTAGAGGTGTTGAGGACCGTGTCCTTTGTGGACTCGCCCGGACACGAGACGCTCATGGCCACCATGCTGTCAGGGGCTGCCATCATGGACGGCGCCGTGCTGGTCATAGCGGCCAATGAGCCATGCCCCCAGCCCCAGACAAAAGAACATTTAATGGCGCTGGACATCATCGGCATAAAAAACGTGGTCATAGCGCAGAACAAGATAGATATTGTAAGCAGGGAAGATGCAGTAAAGCACTATAACCAGATAAAGCAGTTCGTGAAGGGCACCGTGGCGGAGAACGCGCCCATCGTGCCCGTCTCGGCGCAGCAGAACATCAACATCGACGTTCTGATTAAGACCATAGAGGAGACCATCCCGACCCCGAAGCACGACCTGAATAAGCCAGGACTCATGCAGGTGGCTCGCTCGTTCGACGTCAACCGCCCGGGCACTCAGCCCGCAAAGCTGAATGGAGGGGTGATAGGCGGCACCCTGTCCCAGGGCACCTTCAAGGTCAAGGATGAGATAGAGATAAGGCCGGGCAGGAAGGTCGAGTTCGAGGGCAGGACGAAGTGGGAGCCGATAACGACCACCATTGTTAAGCTCGTCTATGGGGGCGAGTCCGTGGAGGAGGCGACGCCTGGAGGGCTGCTGGCCGTTGGCACGAAGCTGGACCCGTCCATGACCAAGAGCGACGCCCTCGCCGGCCAGGTTGCCGGCAAGCCGGGCACGCTTCCACCGGTGTGGCATAAGTTCGTCATGAAGACCCAGCTGCTCGAAAGGGTGGTGGGCGTGGCGGACGAGGCGGCCATGGTCAAGTCAATTGCCACGAGCGAGCCGCTGATGCTAAGCATCGGGACGTCTACTACCATAGGCGTCGTTACCTCGGCCAGGAAGGACGCGGCCGAGGTCGCGCTGAAGCGGCCCGTGTGCGCCGAGGTGGGCGCCAGAATAGCCATCAGCAGGCGCATCGGCGCCAGGTGGAGGCTCATCGGAGTAGGGGAACTGACGGGTTGAAAGTAATAATAGATACTAATGGGCTCATGGCGCAGGGGCAGTTTGGCGTGGACGTCTTCGACGAGCTTGGTAGGCTGGGCTATGACGAGTGTGTTCTCCCGTCGGCCGTGGTGGATGAGCTTAAGGCGCTTGAGAATAAGGTGAGAGGCGCTGATAGGGTCGCCCTCGCGGTCGCGAAAAGCCTTGCCCGCAGGTGCCAGGTCGTCGAAGCCCCTGGCGAGGCCGACGGAGCCATCGTAGAGCTGGCAAAAAAGCTGCATGCGCCCGTGTTCACCAACGACTCGGAGCTCAGGAAACGCCTTAAAAACGAAGGAATTAAGACCATATACATGCGTTCAAAGCATAAGCTTGAAAGCGATCACATGTGAAGAGGTATGATTAATGTACAGGAAAGTCAGGCTGGTCGACATCATCAGGATACCGCCGCAGAGGCTTGAAGAGGATCTGGAGCAGGTCATTAATGAGACTATAAGGGATAAGCTGGAGGGGCGAATTGATAAGGCGCTTGGCTCCATTGTGGCCGTCCTGGATATCGTGGATATCGGGGAGGGGCACATCCTGATAGGCGATGGGGCGGTCTACTATGAGGTTACGTTTGACGCGATAGCGTACCGCCCGGAGCTTCAGGAAATAGTGGAGGGCGTTGTGGTGGAGATAGTGGCGTTCGGGGCTTTCGTGAGCGTCGGCCCGATAGATTGCCTTGTGCACGTAAGCCAGGTGGCCGACGAGTTCATGTCTTATGACGAGAAGAACGCCCGGCTCGTGAGCAAGGAGACGAATAAGTCGCTTGCCGAGGGGGATAAGGTCCGCGCCAGGATCGTCGCGGTCAGCCTTAACGAGCACAACCCCCGCGAGAGCAAGATAGGGCTGACGATGAGGCAGGTGGCGCTGGGCAAGCTGGAGTGGATCGAGGAGGAGCAGCGCAGGAAGGAGAGGGGCGAGAAGCCGGAGAAGGCACGGGCTTAATCTTTTATAAGTAGGGCCTATGCTTATCGTTAACGTTAAAGCCAATTAGAGCGATAGTGGGCAAAGCCGGTGTTATCGATGGTTTCTAAAGTTAAGGGCCCAATCAAGGTGGCCGGCAACTCGTATTATATGCCCGCTACGAGTAACGCGGGGCTTTTCAAGGGATACGTTATAGACCCTGGCTCGGTGGGCTACGATGACCTTTGCAGGGATGACGTGCACTCCGTGCTGATAACTCACGGGCATAACGACCATTTCAGGCATGCGCACGAGTTCAGGGAGAAGGGCGCAAGGGTCATCGCCTCGAAGGACGACGCCCTTCTCGTCCGCAACCCCGAGGTGAACGTCAGGGGCCTGTTTAGCTGGGCGAGGCCGCCCGCCGAGATGATTACGCCATACTTCCAGGGCGACGCCTGCGAGGTGGACCTTTACGTTGAGGACTGGCTGGACTCGTCCATTAAATCAGTATGGCTTCCCGGCCACACGCTTGGCGAGTATGGCTTCATCACCGAGGACGCTGTCCTATATTCTGGCGACTCGCTATACTCAAAGGAGATATGGAGCAAGTATAAGCTCCCTTATAGCATAGACCCGGAGCTTTGCAGGGAGTCGCTTATAAAGATCAAGGGCCTCGACTTCGACTATGTCGTGCCCGGCCATGGGGACCCCATGGAGAGGGATGACGCCTTAAAGGCAGCCGACTACCATCTGGAACAGCTCGACAGGGTCGACGAGATCATTCTCGGCCTCATCGAGGAGCCCGTCTCCACGGAGAGCCTCGTCACCAGATTCAGCTATAAGCTTGACCTGTACAAGAGCCTTAATAACTATTGGCTTACGCTTGTCATGCTGAAGGGCCACCTTAGTAGCCTTAACCATAAGGGCAAGGTCGCCTATAGGCTTGAGAACTATTGCATGTACTGGTATAAAGTATAAGCAAAGGCTCGCCTGGCTTTTAAACCTGCTGGAGGCCATGCTCTTCTCGCACCACTAGACCATAGAGGATGCCGCCCATATTGTATAAAAATAAATGAATTTCTCACACTTGGTATTACAAACGTCATCTTTTTTATACAGTAGAGCCTAATTACTCAATCTAATGGGAGGAATTAAATGGAAAAAAGTGAAAAGTTCGGCCTGCTGATCGTGGGGCACGGAAGCTCCCAGCCCTATAACAAGCAGCTCATACAGGAAGTCGCTGACAAGCTTTCCAAAAAGATGCCCGATGCGGTCACCCGGATAGGGTTCATGAACATCAACAAGCCATCCATAAAGGACGCCCTGGACAGCTTTGTGGGGACAGGGGTAAAGAAGATAGTGGTATTCCCGCTGTTTTTGGCTAAGGGCGTGCACACGACGGAGGACGTGCCAGGCCTCATCGGGCTGGGGGAAGGCCAAAGGCGGATATCTTACAACGGCTTCGATATAGTGTACGCGGACCCGCTGGGCTCAGACGACCTCATAGCCGAGCTATCTGCAAAGCGTATCATGGAAGCTTATCGCCTATTTCATTAAGGGTGGTGTATGGGAACGGCCTATGGCGTGCTGGACATAAACCACGGCGGCCTGCTGCTGGCGGAGCGGCTCCGCGGCATGGGATATGACGCCTTCGCCGTAGACGTCTACGGCACTAGAAGGGACGTTAGCTCTGGCGTGCCCGTGCTCAAGCCTGACGAGGTGAAAGGCTTCGACGCTCTCGCGGCCCCGGTGCATATGCCCCTCATCCCCCTCCTCCAGAGGGCATATGCGGAGCAAAAGGCCGTTTACACGCACCATGAGCTGACGGGCCTCATCATACGGCAGACGGGCCTGCTGAATTGTAAATGCATAGAGGTGACGGGGACATACGGTAAGACCACGACATGCGCCATTTTAGCCCGTATGTTCCCCCAGGAAGACGTGCTGCTGCATAACAGCATGGGTTTATTCTTTAATGGCGAGCGACTGGGCAGGCTGAGCATAACGCCAGCGAACATAATCAAAGCGCTCGAGGTAGCGGCGGAAAAAAAGCCGACTCTGTGCATATTCGAGGTGTCCCTGGGGCTGTGCGGCATAGGGGACGTAAGCGTCATAACTACGCTGGACAGGGATTATCCAATAGCGGGCGGCTCGCTCATGGCGAGCGACGCCAAGCTTCGCGCTACTAAGGGCTTAAAGCAAGGCGGAGTTCTCGTATGCGATGCCTCTATTAAAATTGATATGAAGAGGCTGGCCTTCGGCCGGGGCGGGGACGTCTTTTACGCCCAGGACGGCCGGGTGCGGTATCGCCTGCCGGATAAAGATGGATGGATCAGGATAAGGTTTTCGGGCGGGTTCGATGGCGCCTCATACAGGGGCCCTGCCCTCTGCGCCATTGCTACAGCCCTGGCGATGGGCGCAAGCCCGGAAGATATTACTAGCGCCTTCGAGGGGTTTGAGGGCGTCGAGGGCCGCATGAAGTTCTCGACGCTCCAGGGCCGGGTCCTGCTCGATAACTCTAACTCTGGCCTGAATATTAAGGGGGTGGAGCGGGCCCTCGATGCCGTCGAAGAAGACGAGGGCTGGAAGGTGCTGGTCATCGGCGAGGAAGCATACAACGTGTGCGATGGCCTGGACCCGGCGAAGGTATCAGAGATTTTAGGCGACCCGAGGGTCGATGAGGCGATCCTGGTGGGCGACAGGATGCGCATAGGCGGCCACGCGCACGCGGGAAGCCTGGAAGAAGGCCTGGCGATGGCGCTGGAAAAGACCTCGCCGGGCGATACCATTATTAGCTGCGTGAAGACATGGAGGTGAAACGATGGAGAATGTAGAAAGGATTATCCAGCCAAGGCCCAGCTCAATAGTGGCCGCGCTCTATACGCTGCGTGACCTGGACACGGACGTGGCGATCCTTCACGGCCCTCCAGGGTGCTGCTTCAAGCACTCGCGCCTCCTGGAGGAGGATGGCATGCGCGTGGTCACCACGGCGATGTGTGACTCAGACTACGTCTTTGGCGGCCACGACCTGCTGGTCGACGTGCTAAAAAAGGTGATGAGCCGCTTTCATCCAGGTAGAGTGGGCATAGTGGGCACCTGTGCCAGCATGATAATCGGGGAGAATTTTCACCGTGCCGTCGAGGAAGTCGGGCCGGGAGTCCCTGTAATCGAGGTGGAGATACATGCGGGCTATAGCGATAACACTCATGGCGCCATAGTTACGCTGGAGGCGGCGCACGCCGTCGGGCTTATAGACGAGGGCGAGCTTGAGAGGCAAAAGAGGATGCTCCTGCTCGCCACCGAGCTAGAGAAGAAGTCGGGGGCCGCCAGCAGGGACTACATCGAGCCATCCCGAGGAGATCTAAAGTATAAGGCCGCCAGCAGGCTGCTAGAGCTGATGAGGCAGGGCAAAAGGGGCGTCTCAGTACTGAACGCGAAGAAGGAGACGGCCTACATGTTTGCCGACGTCAACCTGGCGGTGTGCCAGGCTGCAAGTGCTGTTGGCGCGCCCGTGCCGGTCACCATCGCCAACCTGGACGCTAGCGTTGGCCTGCCCCGCATCCGAAGGTATGCGGCCACGATAATGGCACAATTAAAAGAGAATGGGGTGCAGGTCGACCACATCACCGGGGGCCTCGACGAGTACCCGCTCACGGGCGAAAACGCCGGCCGCATCATCACGGAAAGATATTCAAGCTACGATTACGTGGTGCTCTCAGGGGTGCCCCACGCCATCCCGTACGAGGCCATAAAGGGCATGGAAATATTCTCAATCACAAACGGGCCCCGCCAGGTGGAGCCGCTGAAAGCCATAGGCCACCAGCACGTCATGGTAGAGGTGGACCTTCACCCCAAGACGCTGGGCGTCAGGGGCATGGTCGAGTCAGAGTTCGGGGAGACGCTGAGGAGCATGCTATGAAAAAGCATCTGGCCATATACGGCAAGGGCGGCATAGGTAAGTCTTCGACCGCCTCAAACGTGGCGGCTGCAATGGGCGAAAAAGGCATAAAGGTCATGCTCATAGGGTGCGACCCGAAGAGCGATTCCTCGATAACGCTCCTGGGCGGCCGCCGGATACCAACCATAATGGATACGCTCAGGAAAAAGGGTAAGATTGAGGAGAGCGAGGTCGTATTCGAGGGCTTCAACGGCGTCGTTTGCGCCGAGGTTGGAGGCCCCGAGCCAGGCGTGGGGTGCGCGGGCAGGGGCATCATCGTGGCAGTACAGGCGCTACAAAAGGTAAGCAGGGCCATGAAGGCCTCGGACGTAATAATATATGACGTGCCAGGTGACATCGTGTGCGGCGGGTTCGCCGTGCCCATCACGAAGGGCATGGTCAGAGAAGCGTATATCATAACGTCTGGCGAGTATATGCCATTGTACGCGGCGAACAACATCTGCAGGGGGCTTAAAACGCTTAACACTCCGCTTTCGGGCGTCATATGCAACGAGCGGGAGGCGGAGCGTGAAAGGGAGATTGTCGAAAGGTTCGCCTCAGCGCTTGGCGTGCCCATGCTCGCCTACATACCCAGGGATAAGGTGGTGCAGGAGTGCGAGCGGGCGGGGAAGAGCGTGATCGAGGGAAGCCCGCGCTCTGCGATGGCCGACATCTATCGAAGGCTTGCCATGCGCATGCTAACGGAAAAGGATAAAAAGGTTCCGGAAGCATTAGAAGACGAAGACCTGAGGAAGCTAACCCAATGATGACGATGCCGAGGATCATCCTTGCGGGCGACCGGAGCTCAGCGGGAAAGACGACGATCTCCACAGGATTGATGTCCATCCTTCATGAGAGCGGCCTGAAGGTTCAGCCCTTCAAGGTGGGGCTAGACTATATAGACCCCAGCTATCATTCCTTGGTCACGGGCAGGCAGGGGGAGAACCTAGACGGGTTCCTGATGTCTGGCGAGGCCATCGTCGAGGCGTTCCAGCACTCGGCGGAGGGCGCTGACATCGCCATAATCGAGGGAGTCAGGGGCCTATACGAGGGCCTCGAAGCCGTCTCGGACGTCGGCTCCACGGCGCAGATAGCAAAGATACTCAAGGCCCCTGTGATACTCGTCGTGGACGCCCAGAGCATCACCAGGAGCACGGCGGCCATCGTCAAGGGATATAAGGACTTCGATAAAGGCATAAATTTTAAGGGCGTCATCTTAAACAAGGTCGGCAGCGAGCGCCACGCTGAGAAGGCAAGGACCGCCATCGAGAAGTACACGGGCGTCGAGGTTCTGGGCGCCATCCCGCGGAACAAGGGGATGAGCCTTACGATGAGGCACCTTGGGCTGATACCTGCCAGGGAGGGCGCGTCGAGGGTGGGCGATTTCGAGGCGCGCATAAGCAAGATTAAGGCGATCATAAAGGAACACGTGAATATCGACCGGTTAGTGGAGATCGCTAAAGCGGCGCCGAGACTGAAGGCCCGTAAGCAGAGCATATTCATAAAGGAAAATGACGCCGGCGTGCGCATCGGAGTGGCGCTGGACGAGGCGTTCAACTTCTACTATAAGGATAACGTGGACCTTTTGACCTTAAAGGGCGCAGAGGTGGTATACTTCAGCCCCTTACATGATCGTGAGATCCCCGACGTGGATGGCCTCATGATAGGAGGCGGGTATCCGGAGTTCTTCGCTGGCGAGCTTTCCGATAACAGCTCCATGCGTAAGTCCATCGCCGAGGCCTCCGCGAACGGGATGCCCATATACGCCGAGTGCGGGGGCATGATGTACCTCGTGAGGGCGCTGGAGGACGAGAATGGCAAGCGCTATGACATGGTGGGAGCAATGGATGGCGTCGCCTCCATGAAACACATAAGGCACATCGGCTACGTGGCAGGCCAGTTCGAGAAGGACACGCCCATCGGAGCTAAAGGCTCTTTCTTTAAGGGCCACGAGTTCCATTATTCTATTATCACCGACATCCCGCCGGATGCGAAGTTTGCCTACAGGATGGATAGGGGCATCGGCATCAAGGACGGCATGGATGGCATGATGGTCAACAACACCCTGGGCTCTTACACTCACCTGCATGCCGCCTCTTATGTGCCTTTTGCAAAAAAATTCGTAGAGTCATGCGTCGAGTATAAGGAGCAATGACATTTTATTGGCTATCTTCCCTAAGAGAAAAAAGTTATTATACATAAAGGCTAAAAACAAAGGAATGTTAAGCGAAGGGAGCTATAACAAAATATATATTGGTTCTTGCTAACTTTAAAGCCATAATAAAAACGAGAGATAAGAGAAATACAGGTTGGGATATGGAATGGGTTTATTCGACAGGAAGCCGAAAAAGGACGATTCTGGCGCTGAACAGAAAAATGAAGAGGAAAGGATAAAGAAAGAGCTAGAGACCCTGGCAGCGATACTGGATAAGACGGACGTCAAGGCGGACGCTTCCATGCAGGAGAAGCCTGAGGCCGCGACCGCTGAGAAGCCGGCGGAAAAGCCTGGCATCCTTAAGCCGCAGGTTAAAGCACCTGCGGTGGAGAAGCAGGCTGATAAGCCTCAACCCGCGAAAGAGCCGCCTAAGGCAGCCATTAAGCAGGCCACGCCTGCGCAAAGACCCATCTTGAAGCCCAATATATTACAACCCATCCCATCCCAGAAAGAAACGGCGCCTGTGAAGCAGGCGCCGCCCATTAAAGAGCGGGAGGAGGCCCGCCCCAGGGCCGAGCGTGTGGCTCAGGCCGTGGCACAGCCCGACATCCAGGCGCTGAACCTGCTGAAGGGCCAGATGGAACGACAGGTCTCTGAGTCCGAGAAGCAGCGTAAAGAGCTTGAAAAGCTCAGGGAAGACGTCCAGGCCCAGAGGGAAGAGTATGCCAGGCAGATGGCGGCCATCGTCGATAAGCTGCAAAAGCTTGACGCATATAAAGAAGAGATTAAGCCTGAGGACTTCAAGAAGCTCCAGGCCGACCTGCTGGAGCAGAAGTCTCTTTTGGAGTCCCAGAGCGTTACGATAAGCTCGATTGGGGAGGACCTGGCTCGCTTAAAGGAATTCGACTTTGAAGGGTTCGCGGAGCAGGAAAAGCAGGTGCTTCAGAAGCTCGCGGCCGAGGTCAAAGGCCTTAAGGGGTCGCTGGCGGCCAGCGATGAGCGCCTCACGTCTGTCGATAACGCGATTAGCCTATACCGCGACGAGTTTAGCGCCTTGAAGGCGAACGCCGACCGCTATGAACAGGAGATAGCTGCAGTGAGATCGGCGCTCGACGAGTGTACTGGCGAGATTAAAGCGTTGAAGGACTCGCTTGGCGGCTACTCGTCTGATACCGAGCAGGCCAGGAATTCCATAGCAGTGGTGGATAGTAAGATTAACTCCCTGAGGGATGAGATAGCCCGCCTCATGGAAGAGGTCAAGTCGGTCCGTGCGGCCAGCGAGGAGGGGCGTGCCGCCCTGGAGAGCAATTATGATAAAGAGGTTAAGGCTTTAAAGGCCTCGATGGAAGCTTATCAGGAGTCGCTCAGGTCGAGCGTTGATGAGTTGAAAGGCCTTAAGGCTGCCATAGCGTCCATGCAAAAAACGAATGACGATAAGCTGAGGGCGCTTGAATCCTCGCTGAGGGAGTCGACGGCTAATGACATTTCTGCATTGAGTGAGAAGCTGGGCCTCATCGAGGCCTCCATAAAAGAGGCCTCGGGCGTAGAAGTATCCGCGCTATCAGAGAAGATAGAGGCGTACTACAGCGATGTAAAGCAACTAAAATCACAGCTATCCGAGGCCAGAAACGAGGGCAAGGCAACGGCCAAGTCCCTGCAATCCATAAGCGGCTCGCTCTCAGACCTGAGGGCGAGGCTTGACGAGCAGGCAAGCGAGCACGCCGCCGAGGTGAGCTCGCTGAAGGCTGGCCTACTAGACGTGAAGAACGAGATGAAGCCCTACAAGCTCTTCATAGAGAAGTACGGCGAGAAGGTCAAGGCGCTCAAGGACTACTCCGGCCTCGAGGAGGAAGTCAAGGCGCTCAAGGCCGAGATAGGGGCGAGCTCCGAGGAGCTTGCCACGGTGAATAAGCTCATCAACGACCAGCGTAGCGAGCTCAAGTCCATGAAGTCTATCGTGGAGAAGCACGCCGAGGACATCAAGCTGGTCAAGGAGTTTAACAAGTCCAGGGACGAGATAGTGCGGCTCAAGAATGAGGTCGAGGCATATTCCGGCGACATCAAGACCATCAAGGACTTCATATCGGACTATAAGGACGAGATGGAAAGCATAAGGAACCTGATCGAGCAGTTCAAGAACGATGCGGAGCACGTCACCCCACAGGAGGCCAAGCTCATCAAGGCCGGGCAGTACCTGAAGGCGCAGATCGACCAGGTCAACAGCACCTTTGCGGACCTCGATGAGAGGCTGTCGGCAGTCAGGAAGGAGTTCATCAACCTTAATAACATTGAGTACCGCTACAGGGCACTCGAGGATAACCTGAACGCCATGGAGCGGAACCTCGAGAATAAGATAGAGGTCGAGATGATAACGCGCGTCCGCGAGGCCGAGAACGACCTTGTGCTAAAGATTAGCGGCGTGGAGGAGCGCGTCCGTGAGCAGAGTAAGGCGGCCCATGAGGCCATAAAGTCGCTCCAGGAGATGCAGACAAGCACTGTTAACCTGCTGAAGCAGACGCAGTCGGAGGTGCTCGACTCCGTCGCCAGCGTGAAGTCCGAGGCTGTGAAGTCGGTGATCGACGCGGTGAATGAGGCTACGAGTAGCGTTGAGGCCATGAAGGCCCGCGTGCAGGAGTTTATCGTAAACACAGAGTCTGAGGCGACTTCTACGATAAGAAGCGTGGAGGCGGATGCCGTCGGGAATATTGAGAAGAAGCGGCAGGATGCGCTTGCCGAGCTGAACGAGACGTCCGCCCACATTACCGAGCTTGCGGCGAACACGCGCGAGGTTGTTGAGAGCTCGCTGCTCGCTACCAGGGATGATACGCTTAAGTCCGTCGAGTCCGTTAAGGGCGAGGCTGTGAATGCCATATTGGCAGTTAAGGGCGATGCTGTGAAAGAGATGTCCACGCTTAAGGAGAATGCGGTCAGTGAGGTGGAGTCTCTTAAGGATGGCGCTATTAAAGAGGTCGCATCGCTCAAGGACAGCACTATCAAAGAGGTCGCATCGCTCAGGGACAGCACTATCAAAGAAGTGGCAGCCCTCAGGAATGGCACAATAGATGAGATAAGCACGCTAAAAGAGAGCGCGATCAACGAAATAGAGGCAACAAAGGCCTCAGCGTCAGACTCAATGCTAAAGGCAAGAGACGAAGTCCTGAAAGCGGTGAGCCAATCCAAGGAAGAGGTCACGGAGGCGGCCAAGGTCCTGAACACCGCCTCAAAGAAGGCAGAGGAAGAGTACGGAAAGCTCTCAGCACGCGTCGACCAGGAAGCAAAGGCGACCATGGAACAGATCCGCGCCGAGGTGCTCGCCTCGATAAAGCAGGAAAAGGACGGGCTGTCAAGCGCAATAGACTCCCAGAAGAAGCAGGCAGTTGACGAGATGTCTAAGTTCAGGGACAGCCTCATAGTGGCGCTCAGGCAAACCGAGTCCATCGTGCTCTCATCCACGGATAATGCGCGAATAGTGGCTGAAAAGTCGATGGCAAAGACCAGGGACGAGATACTGGACTCCATCAAGCACACCAGGGAAGAGACCATCAAGAAGCTGCTCGATACGAGGGACGTCGTCATAGCGGCGTCCAATAACTCAAAGGAGACGGCGCTGGAGCAGATGTTCAAGGCAAGAGACGAGGCGATAAAGGCCATGGAAGAGGCAAAGGCCAGCATGCTCGAGACGGCGAAGACGACGAAGACTGCCACCGAGTCGTCTATGCTGTCCACCAGGGACGAGGTGCTAAAGCAGCTTAAGGCTACGCAGAAAGAGGTAGAGGAGTCCATCAACAAGAAGATTGAGGCGGACAGGGAGAACACCGAGAGGATAAAGCAGATAATGAAGACGATGAACGAGCTCATCAAGGCGTGATCGTATGGACCTGGAAAAGTACATAGGAAAGGATAAGCAGCTACTCTACAGGCTGGAGAGGGAGCATGCCTCGATTAACGCCTATGAGCGGAGGGGCAACGCTGGCACGCTCGATTACGCCGAGGATGAGCTGAAGCTACTCGATATGGGCCGGCTAGTGAGAGAGCATGTGGCCATGGCCGAGGAGGCGGCTAAGGCGCTGGACGAGCGCGTCTCACGAATAAAAGAGCTGGAAGAGTCAATCATAAAGAAGAATGACCAGACCCAGAAGCGCATCGAGGAGTGGGAGAGCTCGTTCGATATACGCTATAATGAGCTGTTATCTCGAGTAGAGGAGGAGGTCAAGGCCCTCGAGCTGCGCAACAAGGAACTGCTCGCCTTCATAAAGGCGCAGGACGAGATATTCAACGCCAGGAGCGCAGAATTGGCGAGCAAGGCGGAGGCCGCCGAGGCCGGAATAAGGCAGGCCAGCGATAACGCGTACAAGGAGCTGAGCGACATGCTCGTCTCCATCAAAAAAGCCCAGAAAGAGTTCGAGGCCTCCATAAGCGGCAAGCTCGACGAGGATAAGCAGACCATAGACAAGATCAAATACATGCTCTCGACGATGAGCGACATCATCAAATCGTAACATTTATAATGCCCGAGGGCATTGTAGAACCACGCCTTTTGAGGAGAGAATCATGGCGAGAAAACCAGGAAGGATGTACAAGAACTTTTCAGGCCCGGCCTACACCCGTAGGGAGTACATGGGCGGTGTGCCAGGCGTTAAGGTCACCCAGTTTGACATGGGCAACCTCACCGATGAGTTGCCAATCGCAGTAACGCTAGTAGTGAATGAGACGTGCCAGATCAGGCATGACGCCCTTGAGGCGGCCCGTGTGTCCGCGAACCGCTATTTGATGAGCGATGTTGGGAAGCAGAATTACCGCTTTAAGGTCAGGGTTTACCCGCATCAGGTCTTAAGGGAGAATAAGCAGGCGACCGGCGCCGGCGCAGACCGTGTGTCGGATGGCATGAGGCGCGCCTTTGGCAAGGCCGTGGGCACCGCTGCCCGCGTCTATCGGGGCCAGGGCATCTTTACGATTTACACCAATAAGGAGAACTTCGAGAAGGCGAAGGAGGCCCTGCGGAGGGCTGGCCACAAGCTGCCAACTCCTCATAGGCTGGTCGTCGAGAAGGGCGCTGAGCTGGTGAAGTAGCCTTTTTGCCCTCTTTTTAATATGTATCATATTCATCAAAGAGGGCTTTGATTGTTTAACTCGCCGTGCTCGTCCCGTCGAAGATGAGGTGCGATTCCGAGTCCATACGTGCGGCTCGTCCATATAACAACCCCCAACACTAGAGAAGCCGAGCAGATCATTTAACCACAAAGGCCACGAAGAAAAAATATTCACCACAAAGGACACAAAGGACACAAAGAATTTTTGTCTCCTAAAGGGGGGCTAGTCGTCTCCTCCCCCCCCCCCCTCGGAGACCCCCAATTCTTTAATAGGTCAATCTAAATGGGGGCTTCGCTTTGTTCCGCCCCTCCCAGCTTCTAGAAATAGAAGACGTGGCGTTTAACCATCCATTATCTCATAGAACCCCAATTGAGTCTATAGAAAAAGGAGATCAGCGACGCCCTCCCACCATTTCAATTGCGGGCGTCCACCTTACACGCTCTCCGGGTTCTCCGCCCGGTTCATCCGTGCTTTCAGCCAGTCATCTCGGCATCGTGCTGTGCACATGGAAACCATCCTTGTCAGACGGCTCAGAAACACGGTTCCACGCTATCGAACGTATGGCTGCCATACGAATGCCATTTAATTCTTTATCATGTTGAGGAACCTTTTTGTACGCTCGTGCTGCGGGTTGGTGAAGAACTGGTCTGGCGTGTTCTCCTCGACGATGACGCCCCCGTCTATAAGTATGATGCGATCCCCCACTTCCTTGGCGAAGTTCATCTCATGCGTGACGACTATCATGGTCATGCCATCCATGGCCAGGTTCTTCATGACGTCCAGTACCTCTTTTACCAGCTCGGGGTCGAGAGCTGAGGTCACTTCGTCGAAAAGCATGACGTCCGGCCTCATCGCAAGAGCCCTGGCTATGGCGACGCGCTGCTGCTGGCCGCCCGAAAGCTGCATAGGATAGCTATTAGCCTTATCTAGCAGCCCTACCTTCTTCAAAAGCTCGAGCCCTATCTTCTCGGCCTCCTGTTTCGACTTCTTCTGGACCTTCATGGGTGCGAGCGTTATATTCTGAAGGGCGGTCATGTGAGGGAAAAGGTTAAACTGCTGGAAAACCATGCCCACCCGCTGCCTGACCTTATTAATGTCCGTCCGGGGATTCGTGACCTCGATATCATCTATGATTATCTGGCCGCTTGTCGGCTCCTCGAGGCGGTTTATACACCTTAAAATCGTGCTCTTGCCTGAGCCGCTGGGGCCAAGGATGACCACAACTTCCCCTTTCTTCACTTCCATGTTCACGCCCTTGAGGACTTCCAGATCTCCAAACCTCTTGCGCAGATCCTTGATTGTTACCATGCAGTTGCTCATACGGTGCCCTCCGGCTCACGCCCTCCAGCCCTGGGCTTCTTCTTCAAGATGCCTGTACCTTGCTTTCTCGCGTTATTAACGTTATACCTCTTCTCCATATACTGTACCATTCTACCAAGGGGTATCGTAATACACAGATACACCATGCCGGCCGCAAGTAACGGCGTGAACGTATTATAATACTCTGCTCCAATGGACTTGGACCACCACACTATTTCCATGACCGAGATGACCATGCCGATGGAGGAGTCCTTGATGAGCGCGATGAACTCATTTCCTAGGGCAGGGAGAACTATCTTAAAGGCCTGCGGGAGTATGATATACCTCATTGATTGGTTATACGTCATGCCAAGCGACCTCGCCGCCTCCATCTGGCCTTTATGTATTGCCTCGATGCCCGCCTTGAATATCTCGCCCATATACGCCCCGCTATTCACAGAGAGGGCGATGACGCAGGCGGTGAACCCGTCGATGTTGAACTGGCCGCCAGTTATGTCAGATATGAGGAAAGGCAATCCAAAGTTCACGAATAATAGCTGTAAGAGTATGGGCAGCCCCCTCACGCCTTCGACATATACGGATGCCACTGACCTAAAGATGATATTCGACGATACCCTGCCAAGGCCCATTATCAGGCCGATTACCAGCCCAATAGACATGGCCACTACCGAAAGCTGGATGGTTACTAATAGCCCTTTCGTGATTTCCTTTTCAAGGGCGTAAAGAAATAGCTTAAGGTTAAATATTGAGAACTTTCCCGCCGTAGACAGGTACATCGTGTAAGTCGCGCCCGGCGTAATCTCCATGACAGTCTCATTATCCTGCCAGCCTTCCTTCTGTACCTTTACCCTGTGGATTCCGGCCGGGATCAAGTATTGTACTTTTCCATCCTTTGTATCCGTTTTACCTATGGGCTCTCCATCGATGTAAACGGTCGCGCCTGCAAGCTTGCTCTTAGATGCGCCGCTATCAAGGATTATAAAAGTGACAATATTCGGATCTGTGACCACGTTTTCCCTGTTCAACTGGACGTTTACCTTCGCTCCATCAGAAAACTCCCTCTCCGCCGTCCGGGTGGCCAGGCCTTCTGCTGATGCGGTGATGTTATGCGGCCCTGCGCTAAAATTTGACACTGTTATAAGGCCATCACGATCTGTAACGCCCACAAATATATCGTCTACAATCACCGAGGCATTAGGGACGGGCCGGAGCATGTAATCTTTTATGTTGATAGTGACGATAACGTTCCCGCCCTGAGAAAAAGCAGGCATGCAAAACAGCGGGCAAAGAATAAGCAAAACTACGAGCAGAATCGATACGACTGGCATTCTTTTTTTTCTATTCAAAACCATCACCGCACCATTTTTACCATAGGAATAGCTTTTATTATCCTATCATTCGAGTCTCAAGTTACTAACTATACACTTAACCTTTTAAAAAGCTTTTTTATTAGCATCGAATAGAATATTAATGCCCTAATATGTTTTTAAAAAGAAAAGAGGGCACGTCTATGATACGTGCCCGGATATTGCTCACTCAAACCATTTGTCGTGCAGCTTTTGTAGCCTGCCGTCAGCCTTCATCTTGGCTAGGGCCTCGTTCATGGCGGCGGTGAGGCCCGGGTTGTCCTTGTTTACGACAATGCCGAAGTACTCGGTAGCCGTGAGAGGCTCGCCGATAAACTTGTAGTCGCCCGGATAGTTCTTTATGTAAGGCTCGGAGACCGGCTGGTCGCCGACTACTACATCTACCTCCCCCTTCTTCAGAGCCATGAATGCCTCATTCATGGTAGCGTATGCCTTAATATCCTCGGCATTAACGCCAGGGTAGTTCTTGACCGCATCCTGCCCGACGGTGCCCATCTGGACGCCTACCTTCTTGCCGACGATGTCCGAGGCGTTCTTGATGCCGGTTTCGCTCGCCCTGACGCTGATCGCCTGCCCTGGCGACTCGTAATACCAATCGGTGAAGTCTATCATCTCTTGCCTCTTGGGGGTTATGGTGAACGCCGATATTGCAGCGTCAAACTTCTTGGCCTGGACCGCCGTGATGATAGTGTCGAACGCGTGGTCAGTGTACGTGACGTTCAAGCCAAGCTCCTTCGCGATCTCGTTCATGACATCGATATCGAAGCCCTCAAACTCACCCGTCGTCGTGTTTATATTCTCGAACGGCGGATAGTGGGCCTCTGTTGCTATAGAGAGCGTGCCCGGCGTTAAGGTTGTAAAGTTCGCGGCCGGCTTCGGGGTCGCCGAAGGCGTCGGCGTGACGGTCGGCGAGGTCGTGCATCCGCTTACAGCGACGAAGAGCGCGCTGACCAATAGCAATAAAAACAATGCCTTTGTTACATTCCTATTCACTATTCAAAGCCTCCTATCTCCACCTATTGTTATGTCATGGCATGGCAGGGCATAACTGAGCATTGGGGTGCTTCATAGGTGTATATAGTCCTATGGTTATGACAATATTAAATCTTTTGGAAGCGATAGGTTTAAGCCTTTAAAACGTGCGTATATGCTCCAATCGTCGGGCTGCCATAAAGCCCGCGGGCAAAAAAGAAGATGATTATATGGCTGGTAAGATCGATAAGACCGTAACGGTTGGTAAGTTTAAGGGAGGGGAGGCACAGGTGAGGAGCATATTGACCTCCCAGGGCTTAGAGGCAAAGTCGTTGTCCTTAAAGGTGAACGACCATAATAGCGAGGTCTGGGACATCGTGCTGAGTAACGGCCGTAAGGTTCAGTTGGTCGCCCCCAAGAAAGGCAACCAGGTCACCATCAAGGAACAGTAAAAAAAGAAGCGCCTTTAAGGCGCTTAATTTATGCTTTTTTAGGTGCCGCCTATCGGCAGTACCTTCTTTCCGTGTGCCTCGTTGAGCACCTCGGCGCATGCCAGGTATATTGCAGAGAAGCCACATGCTATGCCCTCAAGGCCCGCGAGCATCTTAATCCAGGCTATGCCGGTATAGTCCGCGATGGCCAGCATGAAGAATAGTAGCGCCAGGCTGGCGAACACGAGCTGGAGCGCCCGGTTTTTATTAAGAGTGCCCGCGAACATGTATGCGGTGAACAGCCCCCACATCGCCAGGTAGGCGGCCATAGATACGCCGTCTGGCGCCGAAGCCCACCCAAGCTTTGGGAAGAGCATGATAGCTACTAGAGAGACCCAGAAAAGCCCATAAGACGTGAAGGCGGTCGTGCCGAAGGTGTTGCCCTTCCTGAACTCCATCACGCCCGCTATGATCTGGGCTATGCCGCCATAGAATATTCCCATGGCCAGTATCATGCCAAGCGATGAGGATGCTATAATCCCGGCATTCAGCAAATTCAACAAAACGGTCGTCATCCCGAACCCCATGAGCCCGAGCGGGGATGGGTTGGCAAGCGCCGACGTCATGGCGCCGAAAGGTTTCGATTCTTTATTAGCCGTTTGAACGTTAACCATTAAATGGCACCTATAGTTAATAAATAATCATTATAAATAAATCTTGCGATTGTTAACTATTATTAATTTATATAGTGGAGCAGGAAGTGGCCACGTAGCCCAGGGCTATTCGGGCATATCCGTCAAAAAAGATCGGCACGGCGACCATCGCATGGGAACCCGATTAATTTCATCAGCTTTAGGCGGAAATGCCAATAATGGGCTCATTCCCATGATGCTCCAGAGTCCGAGCTTGAGCCTCACCCTGCAAAACCCGAAGTTTACGGCCGCGCCCCTGGAGCCTAACGTCGGGCGAGAGCCATGTACCATCACCATGGACATGACCGATGAGATAGCCGATTTTCTGTTTGTGACGATTGAGGCGGAGAAGCCGGTAGCTTTGCAGAGCCTCTCCTGCGAACTAAAGGTGCTCGCCCGAAAGATGGTGTACCTGCCCTACTATAAGAAAGGCAACGAGCTTGTGCCCGGCTATTGACCGGGACTCCTTTTTATTTTCTCCTTTTGTAGAGCCCTATTATCTCGGCCTCTGCCAGGATGTGCCCCTTCATGGCCTCCAGGACGGCGCTCTTCGTGACGCCTGAGGGCAGGTCCAGCGTGGTGTCAAGCGCGTAGAGGTGGAACCTGTAGCGGTGCGGCTTGCCCGGCGGTGGGCATGGGCCGCCGTAGCCCATCATGCGGAAATCGTTCACTCCCTGGGAGCAGCCCTTTTTTATGAACTTCTCGGCGTTTACGCCTTCGGGCAGCTCGTTCCTGGATGCCGGTATATTATAGAGCACCCAGTGCGTGAAAACCCGCCCCGGCGCGTCGGGGTCGTCCATGATCAATGCAAAAGTCTCGGTCCCTTCGGGCGCCCCGTCCCATGAAAGCTGTGGCGAGATATCGTCTCCATCACACGTATACTTCACAGGGATCTCCTTGCCAGGCTCAAACGAATCGCTTCTAAGCGTCAGGCCTTTACTAACGGTAATACTCATAAATCCACCAAAAAATAATAAAACCTTCATGATATTACGTTTTGCGCCCTTTAGCCTATCCGCTTGTAATATTCATATGACAGGAGGTAAGAGGCTATGCTCAACCCCCAGACTATCTGAGCGGCCGTGATGACGTTGTATGGGGCGCCCAGGCTCGTCGCCGCCGCAAGCAACGCTATCAACGTGACGGCCACCATGAACCCGTTACGTGATGCGGCCAGCGAGCACTTCATAGACCTCTCGTCTTGCACTTCCCCGGGCTCTCTCTTTGCCATATAACAATAAATGACAAAGCCAACGAGCACTATGATAAAGGCTATAGTCGTAAACAGCACGTAGAGTGGAAATACTCCAGTTACCAATAGCAAGGCGAACGTCAATAATATTACCAAAGATATTTTCGACTCCTCTGTTCGTAGCATTTTCATTCCTCCATGAATAGCTCCTCGATTGCTGTCCCGAAGCACCTGGCTAGCCTGAATGCAAGCGATAGGGATGGGTCGTACTTTTCATTCTCTATTGCGTTTATCGTCTGCCTCGAGACGCCTACCTTTGCCGCCAGCTCTTCCTGGGTCATATTATGTCTGGCCCTGAACTCCTTCAAGCGGTTCCGCATATGTAAAGTATACATTACTTTTTGTATATAAAACTTTACTTCTTTCAATGTTGGTAATTTATATTAATTTATACGTTATATTTTAGTAATGACATGTGGTAAATATTTAATAGGATGCCGGAGTAATAGGAATCCTATGTCAGGCATCCAGAGAAAGCTGGCACTCTTCGCCGCCCTCCTGCTCTTTCTCGCCGGAATCTTGACGATGGTTCCCGATGAATGGCTCCTCGGGCCGCAGGCGGCCTGCCATACCTGCCACGAGGCGCAGTACCCGGCGAGCCACCTACTCTACAGGATAAACTACATGGGCTATAACTCCTTATGCTCCTTCGCACCCTTCAGCACACTCATCCTGGTCGGCGCCGCCATCCTAATATTCCTGACAACTTTTAAGATAAAGTTCGAGCGATGGGGGCCACAGTACCGCGTGCTGGCTGTAGCGGCGCTTGTGGCGCTGGCCATTATGACGATGCTGCCCATACGTACAGGCTACCGGGACTTGCTGGGGATGAGCACCCTCGACCCGCTCGCCCCTTTAAGCACCTTATTCTTATTGGCCCTCGCCCTGGCAGCATCTATGGGCTTCATCGTCTGCCCATTTTTGATAATAATGCGCTGCCGCTGCCCTGTGCTGGAAAAAGAGATGGACGCTTCATATGCTCCGGACCGCGCGATATTACGCTACCTGAAGATAGCACTAACAGGTAGATTGAGCGATGAGGACGTGCGCCGGCTTTACATGTGCACGCTGTGCAATGGATGCTGGCTCTCCTGGTTTAACCGCCACACCAGGGCGATGGCCGTTAAAAAGGGCATCGTCCCATCCCATCTTGCCTCCATAAGAGGATCGATGGAAAAGTATGGGAACCCTTATGGGACCGCCCTGGAGGCTGATGGCGGAAATGCCATTAATGGAAAGGCGGATACGCTGCTTTTTCGGGGGTGCACGGCGAGGCTTAAGGCGCCGGAGATACTGAGCGCAGCGCAGCTCCTTCTGGATAAGAAGGGCATAAAATACGGGCTAATTGACGAGTCATGCTGCGGGTACACGCTGATCAACCTCGGCGACCTGGATGCGGGACTTAAAGCCGTTGACAGGAATATTGCCGCTTTTAAGGCGGCGGGCGTGAGGCGCATCATCACGGTATGCCCGGGATGCTACGCCGCCTTTAACAGGTATTACAAAGGCCGCGGCGGGTTCGACCCGGAGGTCGTGTTGGCACTGGACCTGTTGAAGGAGATGCGCGTCCCGGCGAAAGGCGTGACGGTACACGACCCCTGCCATGCCAGGGATAAGCGGGAGCTGGCCAGGAGCGTGCTCGTAGGCGCTAGAGAGGATGGCACAGGCGCATGCTGTGGCGCCGGTGGAGGCGTGATGTCGTTCGACAGGGCGCTCGCAGGCCACAGGGCTAATAGGATATTCGAGGAGAACCTGGGCAGCGTGGTCACGTATTGCCCGTTCTGCTACCTCAACCTGTCCAGGACATGCTCCGAACGCGTATCGGATATATACGTGTTGCTGGCAAAGGGGGGCATTAAATGATAATGCCTTTCGAAGGCCTCACGATCATAAAAAAATTCCCGAGCAGGAAAAACGCCGTATATCTTGTGGAGAGGGGTGGCTGGCGGCTCGTGTTGAAAGTATATGGAAATGACAGGCGCAAGAACGAGGCGGACGTGCTCAGGTCAGCCCTAAAGGCTGGCATCCGGGTGCCGGAAATAATAGAGGAAGGCGAAAGCGCCCTGCTCATGGAGTTCATCCCGGGCAGGCTCGCAAACGATTACCTGGAGACCTGCCGCATTGAAGAGATAGCGTTGGGCGTGGCCGATTGGCTCGCAGGATTCCATAAGGCATTCCGCTCCGGCGACAGCGTGCTTTTAAAGTCGGACGCCATTTTAAAGAACTTCATCGTCTCGGACAGCTTGTATGGCATAGATTTTGAGCTATCCCGCATCGGGCGCCCTGAGGAGGACGTGGGCGAGGCGCTGGCATACCTGCTGGACACCCGCCCCATGTTCGCCGACGATAAGCTCGGCCTTTGCCAGGCGTTCATCGAGCGCTATGAGCGAGGCTCGGGGATTGGCCTTAAAGGCGTGGATGCTTTTGTGGCCCGCTCACTGAGGGAAGCCGCCGGCTTCCGCCCCGCCCAGCGTGGGCTATTGATGAGAAAAGCTGCGGAGATCGAGGAATCCAGGCCCTTCACACGCTGCCGACGATGATGGGTATGTACATGTCGTCCGGGAGCAGCGTCCCGTGGTTGCCGCCATTCTCGATGGCATGGCAGCCGTGGTCGGAGCAGATGACCACAACCGTGCCATTATCAAGGGCCTTCAATATCTTTCCAACGTAAGAGTCAATAGCCTTTAGCGAGCCTCTGCCCTCCTCCAAGTAGGGGCCATAGGCGTGCATCACCGTATCCGTACTCTTGAAGTGGACGATGGTCAAGTTAGCCCCCGTCCTATATTCCCATATGGCCGCGTCCGCTACCTCATCGTCGGGAGTGCCGTCGCCGTTAGAGTCCACCCTGGATATGGTGGCTGATATGTTGACCGGGGGCGACGGGCCGTCCACCCATACGGCGCTCTTGCCATTTTCGTTGAGCACGTCGACGATCGTCTTGCCCGCCGGCTCGTATGACCGGAAATCGCCCTTCGACAGGTTTGGGGCCAGGCCCGTGGCCATTGACTTCGCATTATTCTGGGTGATGGAAGGGTAGACGCAAACGGCCTTTATAGGCTCGCCGAGCGATGACATGTTGTCGACCAGCCCCCTCGATAGGGCGTCCTCGTACCGGTAATATCCCAGGGCGTCTATGTATATGAGCACGACTCTGCCTGCCTTGCCATGAATCAAGCCTTCCCTGCCGCCCTCATTGAGCGCATACAGTATGGACGGCGCGATGTCAAGCGTCGAGGCGCTCGGCTTCTCCGAAACGGCAATTTCCACGTTCTTAACGACCGCTGTAGCGCCCTTATAGTGGATGGCGCCGTCAGGCCCTACCAGCAGTGGAATATCCTTATCAGCGCTATAGGCCGCCGCGCTCCAGTTCAAAGTCGCTCCCCCATATGACACTGACTCAACCGGATAGACACCGTAATAATACAAGAAGAACTCCAGGGGTATTCCCGTCACGCCGTCATATGTCCTTTCACAATTTTCCAGTTTAGCGTAGAGCGAGCTGTTTACGTTTTTTGAGGCGTCGCCGTTGATCGTGAAAGACCAGCTGCTTCCATCGAATACAAAGAAGGAAATGGCCACGACTAATAAAACGACGGCCAATAAAATAAGGAAAGCAACGGGCTTTTTCGGCAAGGCCATTCACTCCACAATGATCGACTCCACGTCCATCCAGTTCTGCCGGCTCTTATCGCTCGTGGCTATTTTAATCTTGCCCTGGTCGCGGGTGACGAAGAAGCTTCCGCTTAATATTTCATGGCGGCTATAGCTCTTCTCGGACGCGGCGCCCTTTATGATGACCTTTGAAAAGTCGACGTATCCTTCCTTGAATAGGAGGTCTTTAAGGCTTATGCCCGGGGCCACGAACGCCGACTCGAACTGGTAGTCCCGGTCCTGGCCCGAGTACCCGGTCGTCTTACGGCTATAGACCATATTGCCCATGCCGTCGTCAAGCATCTCTCCGTATGAGATCTCTTTGCCGTTCAGCGTTATGGAGTCGCCCGCGTCGCCGCCCACGACCACTATTGCCCGGATGTTCTTGGCCCAGACGTTGACTGGCATGTTTGGCCCGAGGACGCGTATCGAGTACTCCATGGGCACGAAGATGGTCTCCCCCGTCATTTCGCTCCTATTAAGCGTCATCTCGTAATCGTCGGCGTAAAAAACTAAGCTGTCGAAGTCGCTCACCCCGTGCGCCTTCAGGAAATCGAAGACTGGCACCCCCCTGGAAGGCACGCCCACGCCATCCTGCTGCTTCAGCGTGATTATATCTACCTGCTTGAGCTTGAAGATGTCATCCACGACGACGTATTCGTCCTGCGGCGTGTCCCCCGTCAGCAGTATCGTGCCGTTCACGTTCACGTTGGGGGCCACTACGCTGCCGTGGCCCTCGTGGCACTGCTTGCAATCGAGCTGCGGATTCAAAGCGGAGGACAGGGCGAAGGTGCCCGCCGCCGCCACGATGAGCCCCATCGTAAGCCCGGCCAGCAGGAACTTATACGCTCGCTCCATGCACCGCCCCGCTTATACAAGCTCTATTGTTGCAAGCTTGCTGACCCAGGCGCTGTACGGCTGCGTTGGCACTACGGCCCTGAGCGTGCCATTCTTCTGGTCGATGGCTATGATGGCGTCCTGGTCCGCCCGCACGTCTGCCAGGCTAAGCGTCTTGTTGTAGCCGTCTGACGCGACGAATTTTATCTTCGTGGCATTCTTATTGGAATAGTCGTCCAGCAGCTTATTCAGCAATATGCCGGAGACGTTTAGCGTCGTGTTATTCTTGTAGGGCAGGGAGAGCGACTTGACAGGGTAGGACTGAAGCTTAGACATCTTCAGCCCTATGGGCTTATCCCCGACGCCGGTGATGTTCAGGACGACTTGCTCAGAGCTTGAGCTTGCCGCCGTGGTGAGCTCTATCTTTACCGGCACCTTCATCCACATCTCCCCCGGCTCGCCTGGTAAGACCAGCTTGATTGAGTTCTTGTTGACGTTATCGGTCAGCGCCGTCCCGTTCTCCTTGAGGGCGAGGATGGCCTTCTCAACCTGTTCCCTGGTGTACACCTTGCTGTATCCATCCGATGCGGATATCTTGAAGTTATACTCGCCGTCCGGCATGCCCGCCTTATTTATGACGTCCATGAGCGGCACGCCAACGTAATCGCCCGTCTTCTCCGTCCCGGCGGAGTTGACCATGACGACGCCCTTCTTCTCGACGAAGCCCATCGCCTTAATGTCCGCAAAAGTGACCGTCGTCGGGCTTTTGCCCCCTATGATCTCTATCTTATAGTTCGGGTTATCTGCGAGGCCAGACTTAAGCCCCGAGTTATCCGTGCTACCTGCCGTGCATCCGCTCATCGCCACGGCGAGCATGACCAGCACAACGATCGATATAATACCTAGTTCACATCGCCTCATTTACCTATCTCCCCATAATCGCTAATATGGTAATAAGCAATGTAACATGTTGTTGTTTCATAATAAATGTGATGCAATCACATGTGATTACAGCACGAGGTGGCAAAGGACCAGAGCCCCCAGCGCGAAAATGCTTGCGAGCGAGATGAGTGTGTCCGCCAGGCTAAAGCGCGCCGCCCTCGTGAACGTCCTGTGGCGCATACGGCCGAAGGCCCTGCCCTCCATCGATATGACCAGGGCGTCCACCTTGGAAAGGGCCGAGACGATGAGCGGCATGAGAGTATACCTCGCCGTCTTAAAAAGACCATTTAGCCCTGCCCTGTCAACTTCAAGCCCCCTCGCCGCCTGGGCATCCCTCACCGTGCTCGCCTCCTCCTCGAACACCGGCATAAACCTTATGGCTGTCACGAGCATGAACCCGAAGCGGTAAGGCAGGCCCGCCCTCATAAGGGCGTATGCAAGCTCATTAGGGTCTGTGGTAAAGATGAAGAGCGCGCTTCCCATGATAACTGTGAGAAAGCGTAAAGCTATGATGAGCCCGCTATATACGCCTCCCGTCGTGACTTCAATGCTGAAAAAGATTAGAGGGACGCTTAAGATGGCCTCGCCGCCCTTCGTGAACACGGCCTGGACGGCGACGATAAGGGCGGCGAAAAGCACGAAATACTTAGACGTCACGAGGGATAAAAGCGCCCTCGATTTAAGCGATACCATTAAAAGGAGCATTACGATGAAAATTGATGCTTCGGCCTCCAGGCTATTTACAAGAAAGATGGAAACGCTGTAGGCGATGAGCGCGATAAGCTTGGTAAGCGGGTTGAGCCTGTGAAGTAGAGAGGAGCCCTGCTCATACCTAATTCTCATCAAGGCCGCCCTCCGGCACATAGTCGGTAAGGCCCATCGCCCTGATTTGCACGGCTGCCTCCTCGGGCGTATCGTCAACGAGCACTTTGCCATCCTTAAGCAGTACGATCCTGTCGCAGTATTTGTAGACTGAATCGATGTCATGCGAGACCAGGATGATGGCCTTGCCATCCTCTTTCAGGCGTAAAAGCTCGGCGCGCATGCGGGCCACGTTGGCGTAGTCCTGCCCCACGAAAGGCTCGTCGAGCAGGATAAGCGCAGGGCCATGCGGCAGGATCGAGCACAGGTTCAGCCTGCGCTTCTCGCCGAAGCTCAGGCCCAGAGGATGTGCCTTCGCATAGCAGGCCAGCCCGTAGCGCTCAAGCGCCCCCATCACCAGCGTCTCATGCCCGCCCAATCCCAGGTTCCTTGAGGCGAACGCGGCCTCATCATACACCGTTTTCTCGAAGATCTGGTGGTTCGGGTTCTGGAACACCAGCCCGCAGCGCCTCGCCATCCCCGAAGCCCTCGCCCTCGCGGGGTCAAGGCCGAGCACGGTAACCTTCCCGGAGTCGTACCCGTGAAGCCCCATGAGGATTCTGAGGAGCGTCGTCTTCCCCGACCCGTTAGGGCCTATGATGCCCAGGACCTCCGAAGGGTATGCCTTCAGGTCGACGCCGTGGAGCACCTCGACTCCGCCGTATGAGGCTCGAAGGCCGGACACCTCGACTGCCGGCTTTCTATCTCCCGCAGGCTTAGGCCTGGCATGCATCGGCCGCCCGTAATTACGGCAAATGGCGTCATCGGGCACGCCGTCGGCGACGACCCGGCCAGAGTCCATGACTACAAGCCTGTCTGCCAGCCTCATGAGCCTATTCAGCTTATGCTCGATCACTATGATAGTCATCCCCGTCTCAGCCCTCAAGCGCTCGATGGCCGACAGGACCGAGGAGGCGCAGGACGGGTCGAGGCTCGACGTGGGCTCATCCAGGATGAGCGCCTTAGGGCGCATGGCAAGCATCGAGGCAATGGCCACCCGCTGCTTCTCGCCGCCTGAAAGCTCGTATACCTGCCTGTCCTTGAGGTGGATGGCCCCGACAAGGGCTAATGACTCATCTACCCTTTTTAGCACCTCTTCGACGCCTAACCCCAGGTTCTCGGGGCCGAAGGACACCTCGTCGCTCACGTTCAGCGTGCATAGCTGTGACTCAGGGTCCTGCTGCACGATACAAATCGTAGAGGCCAGCTCTGAAAGGCTGGCCTCAGCAGTCGACCGGCCGTCCACGGTCACCGAGCCCTGCATCCGTCCCTGGAAAACGTGGGGGATGTATCCGCCCATCGCCAGCGCCAGAGTGGACTTGCCGCACCCGGAGGGGCCTGTTATGGCGACAAACTCCCCATCCCCTATGTCCAGGCTAACCCTGTCAAGCGCCTTCCTTTCGGAGCTGAAAAATGAGAAGGACAGGCCTTTTACTGATATCATGCACTATCAGGTGACCTCGATCGAAGTGACCATTTCCACCCACTTCCCGCCGGGGTACCCCTTCGCCACGACCCTCACCGTATCATTATCGTTAATGAGGATGACGTCGTCGGATGCTGTTATGTTGGACAGCTCGAACGCCTGCCTGTACCCATCTGACGCTGAGATGGTTATCTGGGTGGCGCCGCCTTTGACGCCCGCATCCTTAAGCACCGCCCTGAGCGGCACGCCGGTATAATCCCTGGCCGGCAGGTGAGTGACCTCGCCGTCCAGCCTGGCGTTTATCGTCACCATCTTATCCTTATAATCGTTCAAATCATAGGTCCCGGGCCTTTCTACCTGCCCCTTAACCTCAAACGTCAGCCCCTTCTGTGAGGCGCAGCCCAGGGCCGCAGCCGATATCACTATCAACGCGAGCATTATGCCAGCTCTTTTCATCATCGCACCTCAATACACCTTTATCATTTTCAGCCCGCTCACCCATAGCTGTCCCGGGTATCCCCTGGCGACGAGCCGGAGGGAGCCGTCCTCCTGCGCTATAATCAGGTCGTCATCCTCCATGGCCTCCGATACGTTTAGCGTCTGCGTATAGCCGTCGGAGCCTACGAAGTCTACCATTGTGGCATCCGGCCCTATTCGGGCATCCTCTAGCACATATCGTACTGGCAGGCCCGTGTAGTTCTGCGCTGGCAGGTGCGTGACCGCCCCATCAAGCCTGGCGTTTATCGTCACAAAGTAGGGGGAGTATGCGGGCTGGTAATAGTCCTTAGCGTACGCAACGTCGCCCATCACCGTGAACTGAAGCGGGTCACCCTTGAGGCGTACCAATGCAAAATAGTATATCGCTGAGAAGGCGATGGCAAGCACAAACAGTACCGCCAGCGCCCTGGCCAGGGTGAACCTGGAGGCCTTTTTTTGTTTTATCTCCCTACGCACAATCCCTGCGTCCTCGAGGCTGTCTACTATACCGATGCCGAAATACCCTGCGAATACCGCCCCGGAAAAGATCGAGAGAAGGCTGACCGCCCCAAATAAGAAGACGTTATCAAACACCTGGTTAGCCAATTGCTGGGCAAGCACGTATGCGAAAGCCCCCATAGCCCCGCCAGCCATGTAAGAAAGGCCCCTATACTTCTTAAAGGGCCAGAAGCCTATCTCGGTAAAGATGCCCTCGACCAGCGAGAAGAATGCCACGAACAGGCCCAGGTGGCTCCCCGAGATGAACTCTACAAAGCCCTTGAGCGCCCCTCCCAGGATGCCCGAGCCCTTTTTACCGGTAAGGGCCAGGATGAGGATGAGCCAGAGTATGTGGAGGCCTGCGACGACCTGCCCCGCCCCATATGGCACGCCCACAAGCCGGTTGATGACGTTGGCAAGATAGCCTACGTAGGTTGACATCACGCCCCCAAGCGATGCCAGGATGGCTATCGTCAAAAGGTCCCTGGTCGTGAAATAGTACTTCGGAGCCATGCTACACCGTAATTTATTTTAGTTAACAATGATTTTTTATGTAATCGGTTATAATCCAGGAAGAGAATATAAAGCTTTTGAGGGGTCGCCAATGGATGCTTTAATGCTGGGATGTGCCGGGGCGTTTCTCGCGTTCATGCTTGCCGCAGGTAAAGGGCGGTTGCCCAGGTATTTCTCCTTCGCAGGATGCTTGCTCTTATTTGCGTCGCTGGGCATGAGGTGGTACATGCTGGGCAGGCCGCCGTGGGCGACGCTGTATGAGACGGCGGCTATATTGGCCCTGGTTACCGGGATAGCTGCCGCATACTGGTACATGAAAGGAGAGACTCGGGCGCTATACACGCCCCTGGCGGCTATCACCGTGCTAATCACCGCATTCTCGGCCGCCTCGTGGAAAGATGGCATGGCCATATCGCCAGCGCTAGACAGCGGATGGCTCCTAATACACGTGCCGTTGGCCATCCTTTCGTACGGCATGTTCGCCATATCATGCGTTGCATCTATAGCCCTCATAGCTCTCTGTATCCTTAATGGCAAAGATGAGCAGGCCCTAAAAAAGCTTGATTCAGTATCCCATGCATGCATAGCCGTCGGCCTGGCGCTCCTGATGGCCGGCATCATCATGGGCGCCCTATGGGCTAAGGCCGCGTGGGGTTCCTATTGGTCCTGGGACCCCAAGGAGACCTGGTCTCTCATCACGGCGGCCATATACGCAGCATACCTCATCGTAAGAAAAACAGGAATAAGTGCAGAGGACGCCGCTTTCCTCTCCTTATTGGGCTTCATGGCCATGCTGTTCACGTACCTTGGAGTATCATACATCATACCAGGGCTGCACAGCTATGCCTAGCTCATCAGTGTCTCGAAAGCCCTCGCCTTACGCAGGAACACGTCCGCCTCCTCGTAGCGCCCGAGGGCGTGAAGGATGACCGCCTTATTGACGTAGGCATCGGCGTACCTGTTATCTATAGCGATTGCCGCCTCGATGCACTTCAGCGCCTCCTCGTCCCGGCCCAGGCCATACAACGCTATTCCCTTATTATTCAAGGCCTCCTTGTCCACCGGGTTAAGCTTCAAAACCTGGTCAAAGCACTTGATGGCATCCTCGTTCCTGCCACAGCCCACGAACATTATGCCCTTATAGTTTATCGCATCCCTGTACTCAGGATCTATCGCCAGAATGGCGTCGAGCAAGCGTATGACCTCATTAAAATGTTCAATAGCCCTCCCATAGTCCTCGGACTCGCCTATCTCGAACGACTCGTTCTTAGACACCGCCGCCCTGAACATCTCATCCAGATCCGCCTTGCCCTGCGCGGCCTTCTTCCTGGCCGGCGCCTTCTCTGCCTTTGCCGACTTTTTCTCCTTAGCCATGTTCCCACCCACTTTCTATCCTAGTTAATAAGCCATATGGCATAAACCTTCCCGATGCCTTTTGCAAAGCCCGCATTGCCATAAAAAACATCTATAGCCTCAAAAAGCCCTTCATTTAGCATAACTTATATATAGAGCGGTTTTTAACTAATATGTAATCAAATAATCCCCTATTTTCGAGATAGGAGGTGGAATATGATGAAAGAGCTTCCCGTTGCTTCAGTTGACAGGATTATAAGGAATGCGGGCGCTGACAGGGTCAGCGAGGACGCCAAGGAGGCGCTGGCCGCCATACTCGAGGACTACGGCATGAAGGTCTCGGTTGAGGCGATAAAGCTGTGTAAGCATGCTGGCCGTAAGACCGTCAAGGAAGAGGACATCAAGCTGGCTTCGCAGAGGCTTCACTAAGGCGGGGCCGCTTTTCTTTTTATATTGTTTTAGCTTGAATGCCTTTTTTCTATGCCTTTAATCAGCGCCGTTATGGTATCGTTGCGCGGCGTAGGGATTCCGGCAGCCCGGCCAAGCTCGCAAACCTTACCATTCAAGGCGTCTATCTCAGTCCTCTTGCCCCTCGTGACGTCCTGGAGCATGGAGGAGCGGTTGTTGTAGGTATCCCTCATGACCTTGAAGGCGTTCTCCACCGGGTCGATGCTGGTTTTTATGCCGAGGGCCTTTGATACCATGCTCGCCTCGTCCACGATTTCCGCCGCAAGGGCCTCTAGCTCGGGTATCTCGAGTATGGCTCCATTGTTAAGGCCGGTGAGGGCCGTTATGGGGTTTATGGCGATGTTGGCGTACAATTTTTCCCATTGGGCAGCTCTTATGTCCGGCGTGATGCGCGCCATCAATCCGGCCTTCTCGAGGGCTTCCTTTGCCACGTCCAGCCTTTTCTGCACTTCCGGCTCGACGGAGCCCAGCACGGTCTCGGTGTAGCCCGACAGCCTCACCTTTCCAGGCTCCAGGAAGGTAACTCCGCTATACGACACTCCTGCCGCCACATGGCCCTTCCCCAGTATGGATGCGGCCATCTCGTCGCCGCCCAGCCCGTTGTGGATGACGACGACCAGCGTGTCGGGCTCTACATGGATGCCTCTGGCAGCGGAGCCAATATCATAAGTTTTTACAGTGACGAAAATAAGGTCGGATGGTGGAGGCCTGGCCGCTATCCTGGGATGAGCAGTCCTTTCGAGCAGGCCCGTCACATGGACGCCCCTGCCCAATGCCTCTACGTCTCTCTCGCGGCACACCAGCGTGACGTCCTGCCCCGATGACGAGAGCATGGCGCTGTAAAAGGTTCCAAGCGCGCCCGCGCCAATGACCGAAATCCTCATACCTATAAAGTAAGCCTGGGCAATATTAAGGCTTTACGGCATCTTTAATGGCCTCAAAGCGTTTCGCCAGCCTCTCAAGGACGCTTTCCCTCGCCTCCACGCTCACCTTAATGTGGCCCCCATCGTATTTAACATGATGGACGACGGCGTTGTCGTGCAGCCACGAAAGCGTGGACAGGCCCTCCTCGGTGTGGGGCAGCACGACCTCGGCAAACGTCCACTTCGGCAAATACTTGCCCACCTTCTTCTTAAGCTCGTCAAGCCCTTCGCCAGTCTTCGCCGATATGGCCACAGGATGAGGCGCGAGGTGCACGATGGCACGCTTACGCTCCTCAAGCTCTTCTCTCGATATCAAGTCGCACTTATTCAAGGCGGTGATGACCGGCACCGGCCCCATCTCATCCCACAGCGTGTCGTGGCATGTCACCAGCTTCTCAACGAGCGCCTCAGGCGGCTCGCTCGCGTCCACCACGAGTATGATTAAATCCGCCAGATAGATCTCCTCAAGGGTAGACCGGAACGCCTCCACCATGAAGTGCGGCAAATCCTTTATAAAGCCAACCGTGTCGGTGAGAAGCGCCCTACGCTGCCCTATCTCGAGTAGTCTCGTAGTTGGCACCAGCGTGGTGAAAAGCTGGTCCTTCGCGGCCACCGACTCGCCCACCAGGGCGTTCATAAGGGTGCTCTTGCCCGCGTTCGTGTACCCGGCCAGGGCCACCAGGTCGAAGCCTTTCTCCTTCCTCTGCTTCCTCGTCTCGTGCTGCCGTTTTCTTATCACCTCGAGCTCTGCCTGTATCTTCGCGATGCGTCCCGTTATCTCGCTCTCATAGACGTCTGCCTGGTACCTGCCCAGGCCCCTGAAGCCAGGCTGCTCGCCCCTCTTCGCGAGCGTGACCTTCATCCGGGCCTTGGGCCTCTCATAGATTAGCCGGGCCAGCTCCACCTGTAGCTTTGCCTCCCTCGTCCTGGCACGATTGGCGAAGATCTCCAGAATTAAGTTAAAGCGGTCGATGACCTCGACCTTGCACAGCTTCGAAAGGTTATATACCTGGACGGCGCTCAGCCGCTCATCAAAAATGACCTTTTCGGGCTTTAGCTCCTCCACGAGGGCCGCGACCTCCTCTGCCTTGCCCCTCCCGATTGCGTAGGCCTTATCGGGCGTCCTCGCCTGCGTCACCTTAGCCAGGACCTCATAGCCCGCGGAGCGCGCCAGCTCCTCCAGCTCCTCCATGCCGCCTTCCGTTCCCTTATCAATCCTCTTGACCAGTATTGCCCCTTTCATGCAGCATCCTGTGCACTGCCAGCGAGACGTGGTGCGCCACCTCGATGGCCTTTCTTTCGCCCACGCTCTCCGCGTATTTGAACTTTCTCCCCAGGATTGCCTCGACCCGCCACTCCGGGGAGCTGTAGAACTCCCCGCGCTCCGCCAGTATAATGCCCTTATACCTGGAGCATGCCTTCTTTACAAGGTCTGCGATGGTATCCATGGAAACGTCGTCGGCCGCCTCTTTATAAATTCGCATGTCCTCTATCTTTTCCATATCGAAGGGGGATAGCGCGGCTAACACGGCGACGCAGACCAGGTGATACCGGCCGTCATCCAGCCGATGCCTACCCGATATGTCGACCGCAATGGCCTTCAAGCATGACACCTACAGCATCGTCACGGCCGTGCCCGCGAGCTCTTTTTCCACCAGCCCATCAACATCAAACTCGCCCTCAATACGCTTGACCTCCTCAAGCCTTCCATGAATGGATGGGTGGGCTGGGACGGCCCTGCAGCACGAGGCGGGCCTCACCGAAATATCATAAGTCCCAATCCTCCGGGCAAGCGCCACAATCTCGTCCTTATCAAACCCAATTAGAGGATGATAGATGGGAAAATCAATCATGTAGTGCTCTATCATGAGGTTATCAGAGGTCTGGGAGGCCACCTGGCCGAGCGACGAGCCGGTTATGATGCCATGTGCGCCCTCCCTTTTAGCTATCTCGACTGCCGTCCTGTACATCATGTGCTTGCAGAAGACGCAGGTATACTTGACGTTCCCCCGCCCGATGAACTCCCTCAGCGTGTCGCCATGGGGCACCTCATAGACCTTAAAATTATGGCCGGGCGCCCACTCCTTTAGCTTCTTTATGGCGTCCATAGCCCGCTCGGTATACGCCTTGTCCGAGAACTCCCCGTTGTTGAAGAAGACGGGGATAATGTTGCAGCCCCTGCGCATCATCAGCCAGGCAGCAACGGGGGAGTCGATGCCGCCCGATACCAGCGCCACCATCCTCCCCTGGGAGCCGAGCGGCATGCCGCCGACGCCCTTCACCACCTCAGAGAACACGTATGACCGGTCCCTAACCTCCACGAATATCTCGTGGTCAGGGCTTTTAAGGTCAACCCGGGGATTCCTGTCCTTTACTGCCTCGAAGACCGCGTCGCCGCAGATGCGCCCTATCTCCTGGGAAGTATAGGGGTATTCACCGGCCCTGCGGGCCCTTATGGCGAACGACTGGCCTTCTCCTATGATGTCCCTGCCCATCTCGGCGGCCATGCCACATACCTCTTTTATGTCTGTGCCCGTCACGGCTACCGGGCTGGCCGACACGACCCCGAACACGCGGGAGACCACCTCCGCGGCCCGTGCGTCCCTGCTCTCTACGAAAATGCGCCCTCTCTCCCGCGACACCCCGTTGAAACCTACGCCATTCTCGGAGAGCATCGCCTCTATATTCTTTACGAGCAGCCTTTCGTATTTTCTGCGCACCTGCTCACTCTTGATGCCGATCTCGCCGTATCGTACCATGACATGACCGTATTCCATACATCCCAACATATGGGCGCCACACGTTAAAGCATTATCTACGGCCTACAAAATGTTTAAATTAATGCCCCCTTTAAGGATAATGGCGATGAAGCTCGCCTTGCTTTTATGCTAAACCGCCGCCATGCAGCGCGACTGATAGCTTCTGGCCATCAATGCCCTTTAAGGGGCGAAAGGTGATTTGACATGGCTGAAAAGTTCATCGTGGGCTGCTATGGCCTCACTTTCGATAGCGATAGCCTGCTAATGGCCAGGCAGCGCTCTGGCTACTGGGCAGGCAAGTGGACATCGCCCGGCGGCAAGCTGGAGCCGGGCGAGAGCTTAGAGAAGTGCGTTGAACGGGAGACGTATGAGGAGACACATTGCCGGGTTAAAGCGGTTAAGCAATTAAACGCCATATCGCCATATAGCCCCGACTCTGCCTTCGAAAAGCAGGTCGTGCTGGTCTTTTATCTATGTAAGTATTTAGAGGGCGAGCCGAAAAAAGGCGATGGCGTTGATGCAGCCGAATGGGTCAGCGTGGACAGGTTCGAACGCCTGTCAGCAGGGGGCCTCGTTCCGCCCCAGGTGTTTAACGCTGTGTCTGACCTGTGCGCATACAAATCGTTCCCCTCAGTGTCTTTCGACTTCGCGGGGGCGGCGGTGAAGGCGAATACACTATGCAGGTGATGCCATGATGGCGCCATCATCATACGACAGGTACATTAACGTGGAGGCCCTGGCCAGCTACATCCTGAAGCGCAGAAACCCGGACGGCGGGTTCTGCTTCTATGGCCTGGACGAGTCCAGCCTGAATGACGCCTTCTACGCTGTCATGGTCCTCGATTTGCTTGGACGATTGCCCACCGATGATCGGACCGTGGAATACGTCCGATCCTTCCAAAATGACGATGGGGGATTTATTAGCGTTTACTCGGCATGGTGTACTCTGAAGGCCCTCAAAGCGCTGGGCGCCTCGCCACGCCACGACCCAGGCGAATACCTATTACAGCGCTTCAGGTCACACCGCATACGCGACGACGTATACATAGAAAGCCTGAGCATCTTTGAGTCTTCATTTTACCTCGCAGACATGCTCGCCATGACGGGCAGGCGGGAGCTTTGTAAGGATATCGCCGGTGACGTCTTGAGGTATGAGCGAGGCGATGGAAGCTTCGGCCAGCCCGGCGGCTCTTCCTTGATGTCCACTTACTTCGCATTGGCGATACTGGGCCTGGCCGGCACCGCCCCGGCTGATGGCGAGAAAGTCGCGAATTATGTCAGAGCGCGGGCCGTAAAATCGGGCGGATTCTCGAAAAGGCCTGAGACTGGGCTGGCGTTCATGGACGAGACGTACTATGCCGTTAAGATTCTGGAGGCGCTCGGCGAAAAGCCGGATAATATACGGGAGACAATAGGGTTCATAGCGGCCTGCCAGAACGAGAACGGCGGCTTCAGGAGGGCGAGGGCGTCGGGCATCTCCGGCTTCGACACCTCCTACTATGCGGTGGAGTCGTTGAGGGCGCTGATAAACGTTTAGAATGCGTAAAAATAATGTTGAATGGATGTGTTCATCTTGCCAGTACCAATAGAAAAGATACACGCGAGGGAGGTACTCGACTCGCGTGGCAACCCCACCGTCGAGGTGGAAGTGCATACGCCTTTTAGTATAGGGGCGGCATGCGTGCCCTCCGGCGCCTCCACGGGCACCCACGAGGCGCTCGAGCTGCGGGACAAGGATAAGCGCTATGGCGGAAAGGGCGTGCTGAAGGCCGTGCGCAACGTCAACGATGTAATAGCCCCAAAGCTCAAGGGCATGGACGCCGCTAGACAGCGTGAGCTTGACATGCTCATGCTAGAGTTGGATGGCACCGAGAATAAGTCGAAGCTGGGGGCGAACGCAATTCTTGGCGTTTCGATGGCCGCTGCCAGGGCAGCCGCCAGCGCGCTGGAGCTCCCGCTGTACCGGTACCTGGGCGGCGTAAACGCTTACAGGCTGCCCATCCCCATGATGAACGTCATCAACGGGGGCAAGCACGCGGGCAGCGGGCTGGCCATACAGGAGTTCCTGCTCCTGCCGGTGGGCGCCGACACGTACCACGAGGCATTGCGCATGGGCGTTGAGACCTATCATACGCTCGGAAAAATCCTGAAGGACAAGTACGGAAAGACGGCGACCAACGTGGGCGACGAGGGGGGCTATGCGCCCGCAATTGGCACCACAAGGGAAGCGCTTGACGCCATGATGGACGCGATAAAAAAGGCGGGCTACGAGGGCAGCGTCAAGCTCGGCATGGACGCCGCGGCCAGCGAGTTCCTCAAGGACGGAAAGTACCACATAGACGGCAAGAGCCTGTCGCGTGACCAGCTCGTTAAGTATTATGCGGACATCGTGAAAGACTACCCGATAATAGTGCTGGAGGACCCCTTCGCCGAGGAGGACTGGGAGGGCTTCATTGCAATAACAAAAGAGGTTGGAAAAGACGTGACCATCATCGGGGACGATATATTCGTAACGAATGTCAAGCGCCTCCAGAGGGGCATCAGCATGGGCGCCGCCAACGCCCTGCTGCTAAAGCTAAACCAGATAGGCACGGTATCGGAGGCATTCGACGCCGCCACGCTGGCCTTCAGGAATAAGTATAAAATTGCGGTGAGCCACCGCTCGGGCGAGACGTGCGACTCCACCATAGCGGACGTGGCCGTAGCGCTCGGCGCCCAGATAATCAAGACGGGCGCACCTGCCAGGGGCGAGCGCACCTCAAAGTATAACCAATTACTCAGGATTGAGGAGAGCCTGGGGAAAGCGGCCACATACACTGGCATCTAAGGCTGCAGGTAGCTAAGCTCGATGGCCTCCAGCCGTTTCCTTTGCTCGTCCAGGGCGGCCAGCAGCCGGCCTATCTCTGCCGACCGCTTCCCCACGTCTACTGACATGGATTTTTTGGCCTGAGCCCTCTCTATTGCAGACCGTACCGAGGCTATGAGCGTATCGGCCACGGACTCGTAGGAGGCCTTCATGCCCTTCGAGGACTTCAGGAGGCTCTCGAGGAAAGCGTAGCGGATCTTGCCCAAGTTCATGTCGAGCGAGCGCTCCACCTTCTCCCGCATCGCGCCCCTCACCTGTGCCCTGAATAGCGGCGGAGGCAATAGCAGGTTGAGCGCCGTCGCCGTGGTGTCGAGGAGCATGCCCTCCTCCATGAATGCGTCGATGCCATAGAATAATGGCGTATGCAGGTCAACCGTGCAGCCCAGGGAATAATGCTTTACCTCCACGTTGAAAATGTCAAAGGAGGCCTTCTCAATCCTGCGGACGAACTCGTCCAGCCTCTCCGCGTGCGCCTTCGCCTTCTCCGCGTACAGGCGTGCGATCTTCTCCTCTTCTCTGACCCGCCAGGCGTCGCACGCATCCGAGACGGCCTGATAAAGCCTGCCCTTTACCGCATTCAAAAACTCGCGGTTGCCCGATCGGGGGTAGCCATCGATGAATTCCTCAACCTGCCGGGCGACAACCGGCGCCATCTCCTTCTTGAACTTTCCGCTGTCCTCGTCAAGCGTTTTTATTATCGAGTCGACGTCCCACTCGACGAGGTGCACGTTCGCCTCCTTATCCCTAAGGAACCTCTCAAGCTCCGCGTTAAAGAGCGCAGCCTTCTCTTCCAGTGCCCTTGCCGATAGCTCCCTGGTCTTCTTCTCGATGGCCAGGGAAAGGCGCCTCGCCTCGACGAAGCCCAACGCCCTATCCACGATGGTGCGCAGTAAAACATTTCCCTTTTCCCTTGTAAGAAAATACTCCAGCTCAAATTCAAAATCGGTATACCCGCTCTTTCTCAAAAGCTCCGGGTCGCCTTTTAGCTTCGCCTCGAGCGCCTGCCTTGCCGACAATGGGCATACCTTAGGCTCTGCGCCCATCTTTTCCCCGATGACGCCGCCATTAAATGCAATAGACTCGCTCACCTCGGCGGCGCTTGCATTATCCACCTTGTTCAACACGAAAAAGAGCTTTTTCACGTGCTTCCTGACGTCCTCAAGGAATTTCAGCTCGACCTCGCTGACGGGCGGGTCCACCGATAGCATGAACACGGCAGCGTCAACCTTCGAGAGGAAGTTATAGGTGACCTCCGTGTTATGCAGGAAGGTGGAGCCGATGCCAGGAGTATCGATGATCGTGACGCCCTCCTTCAGGTAATCGGACGGGTACTCAATCTCCACGTGCCCGACGCGCCTGGCATTTTTCGGGTTGCCCCTCTCCGTGACGTAATCGCCAAGCTGCGAAGGCTCTATAGCCTCAGACCTGCCGTCCAGGTATATTACCGTCGTCTTCGGGGCGCTGCCATACCTTATGGCAGTGATTATTGAGGTGAGCGGGACGACCGCCGTCGGCAGCACATTGTCTCCCAGCAAAGCATTGATGAAAGTCGTCTTCCCCCTTTTGAACTGGCCGAGCACGGCCAGGTTGAAGCTATCCGAGTCCAGCTTTTCAAGCAGCGCATCCATCTCTTGTGTGGCCGCTTCGCCAGAAATGAGTCCCCTCAACGAGTTAAGCTCCCGACGTATAAGGTTTTTTAGCTCGCTATAATTTTGCATAAGGTTTTCACCGCCTATAGAATAGAAGCTATCAGCCTTGCGGCGGTTTTGCCATGGGCAACGGCGAGCTTCATCGCCTGCAACACTATAATACGCTATAAAAAATATAGGTTACGTTTTACTTCGAGGATAGCTCTTTCAGGCGCCTGATGTGCTCTTCCAGCCGCTCGCATAGCCTTTCAAGCCTTTCGGCCTGCTCCTCCGACCCGATCCTGCCATGGGTCCTGCCCATCTGCTCTGGCCGCATGTCATAGACAAGGCCTTCCATGAACTGCGCGAGCACGTAGATGCGCCACTTCACGTCCTTCTCATCGTAGGGCAGGCGTGCGGCGTCCCAGTAGTCCTCAATGGCCCGCTCCATGCCCCGCAGGGCCTTTTCCATCTCCTCCTTTTCCATGGCCGTTGGCCTGCCATTCACGCTGGAGTGGAACTCGTCCCCGGCTGACATCAACGACCTTATCTCCTTTATGTAGCCAAGCATGGTCAAAGCCGCCGAGCGGACAGACCTTTCATGGCGCTCGCCCACAAGGATTCACCTCGCGAAGAGCCATTCACTTTTTCTCCTTTCCTGCCCTCAGGAATATGGGTATTGACGCCATTTGAAGCAACACAGAGAAGGCGACGAGGCATGGTATGGAGACGTCGTATAGCATACCCATGGCGGCGCTGCCGAGGAACCAAAACACCCCATATCCAGTGTTAAAGATGCCGTAAGCGGTGCCCCTTTTCTCCACGGGTACCATGTTAGCCACCGCCGCCTTCATGATGGATTCCTGGGCGCCCATGCCTATGCCCCACAGCGCCATGCCCAGTAGCGCAAAAGCGAAGCCGCCCATAAACACGAAGGGGGCGAAGAAGGCTGAAATCAGGGCAACAATGGCTAGCGTCTTGATGCCTATCTTATCGAAAAGCCGCCCGAAACCCATGGCGGCCACGGCATCAACGCCCATGGCGAGGGCGTAAAAGACGGGTATCCAGCCAGAGGAGACGACAGACGCCTTTTCGAAGTGGAAGGCTATCAGCGGGAAATCTGCGTAGGCTGCCGCAACCAGCGCCACGCCCGCGAGGTATACCCAGAACGCGCCCGTAAAGCCTTTTGTCTCGAGCTTCACCGCAGCCGGCTCGAAATCCGCAGGCCTGGGATATTTTAGCCTGGCCGCTATGAGGACGACGAGGGCCATGACGGCGGGTATAAGCAGGACGGCAAAGCCAGCCTGGTAATTGCCTTTTAGGTATAAGACTGCGGCCACGACGAGCGGCCCCGTCAGCGCCCCTATCTGGTCAAGCGCCTCGTAGACGCCAAAACCCCAGCCCCTCCCCATCTGCACGGTTGCGTGCGAGACCATCACGTCCCTCGCCGGGGTCCTGATGGCCTTTCCAAGCCTTTCCATTATCATTAAAACGGCCGCTATCTCCCAGCGGCCTGCCAGCGCAAGAAGGGGCACCGCGAGGAGGTTCACGGCGTAGCCGATGATGGTGATAGCCCAGTATTGCCTCGTCTTATCGCTTATATATCCTGTTACCAGCCTGAGGCCGTAGCCTATGAGTTCCCCCAGCCCTGCCACTAGCCCTACGGCGGTCGCGCTCGCCCCCAGTATGGCCAGGTAGGGGCCGGTGATGCTTCTCGCGCCTTCGTAGGTCATATCCGCGAAAAGGCTCACGGTGCCCAGCATGAGGACGAAAACCAGGGCTGCGCTTTTCGCGGCCAGCATGCCATTAAACTTCGCGTTTGTCTTCAAGCTCATGTCTTTCACCTTCCTTGCCAAGTGCTTATACTATATCCCCGCCGTGGCTCCTCATCAAGGCTTATATAATAATTCCTGCCCGCGTAGAAAAGTATCCCGCCAATTGCCATGAGCAGAGCGAGGGACGATAGCTCGAGCGTTGTCACATATATGTCTTTGAGGCCGAGCGCCCATATTACGATTACGTCAAACACGCCCAGGTATATTTTTGACATTGGGACCCTTATGACTCTGTAGGAGGGCGACTTTTTAGATATGCTATCTATATACGATGATACGGCTTGGCGCCCGGCCTTCATACGTGTATGGACCTCTTGTCGGCCTAGAAGCCATCAGCCGCAAGGCGCGGCGGTTTTGCATAAAAGCAGGGTGAGCTTCATCACCTCCTTATCCATTAAAGCTTGAATTATTTATATGTTTTGTAATCGTCTGGCACGCAAAAAATATATCAATAACGTTTTAGAATGAGCATCAATTGGCGATGGAGTCCGCCTTTAACCGCTTGTAAAGCTGATGACTCCTTCTATAGGGTAATGCATGCAAGCGGATATATCTCAAATAATCATTTCGCCTATAAAGCGCTTAATTTTATGGCTCTCGAAAAGAAATATCGCAAAACTGGAGAAGGAGGAGGACGTCGGGGGCCTCGCTGAAATCTTATGCGGCATGAGCGGTGAACTCAGGCTTGACGCTGCCCTGGCGCTCGGGAGAATCGGGGGCAAAAGCGCCATGGCCATGGATAGCCTCATTTATGCATTACGAGATAATGAAAGGGACGCTCGTAGATGTGCCGCCATAGCGCTGGGCGAAGCGGGCTGCTATAAGGCGGTCACACCCCTCATCATGCGCCTTAGGACGATGACGATGGAGTCCGCAAAGCCGCCATAGTCTCGCTCGACAAGCTCAGCGACCATGAAGCGGTTGAACGCTTAATCGATTGCCTAAATGATCCTGACCCATCCATACGCGGGAAAGCGGCATGGGCCCTGGGCAAGATAGGCGACCTTCGGGCCATTGACCCGCTCATCCTCGGCCTTAATGATAAGGACCCAAATGTCGCCTACGAGGCAAATAGAGCCTTATATTGCCTCGGCTGGAATCGGCTTTAGGGCCTCGCTACGCCAGAAGGCCTTTCCCCGTGCGCTATAGCCTTCTGAGCCCGCTCCTCCCTCTCTACCATTTCCAGCAAGGCCTTCTTTACGATGTCCTCCTCGTCAGTCCTGAAAGAAGGCTTTATGCCCCTATCGTCCTTCAAATATTGATAGCCCCTGATGATCGCTATGGGCGTCCCCTCGTCGGCCTCGCCCATGAGCATGTTCGCACAGGCGGCGGCCTCGTCCGCGATGGCCTGGATGGTGATTTTAAGCTCGTGGCCAAACAGGTCTTTGTCACCCCGCCTGTCGCGCAGCGCCGCGATGCCGGCACAGCCCACGGCGACGCCTATCTGTCCCACCCGGAAGGAGCGGCCGTTAGTGTCGGTTATAATGACGGCGACGCGCTTGCCGGTCAGCTCGAAGAGCCTGTCCCTCAGCCTCCTGGCCGACCTGTCCGGGTCCTCCGGAAGCGATAGTATGTACCCTGATTCCGTGTTCGAGCGGTCAGTCCCGGCATTTATGCACACGTTGCCCCACACTGTCTCGACCAGGAGGGGGTGCCTCATGAGTATCTTCGTGCTATTATTGAGCACGTGCTGGATGAACCTCGGGTCTTCGTTGTTCAGCCTGGCCAGCTCCTCGGCCCGCGGCGTGGGCACGATGTCCCCTAAAAAGTATCTGCGCCCCTCCGCCTTTGACACTATGGTGTGCGCAAAAACCACTATGTCGTCGTCCTCTAGCTTCACGAGGCCCGCCAGGATTTCTGCGAGGTCGTCGCCCTCCTTTATCATTGGAACGCCATCCACTGTGAATGCGGTTATCTTCAAAGACATGCCTCCGGCTTAATATTACGAGGTCGCTCAAGGGCATAAACGTTGTGAGACATACTTTGAAGTAGGCAGAAGGCTGGCGATATAAAAAAAGATGATGGAGGAGCAGCCCGTTTCAAAACTTAAGCTTCTTAAACTCCTCGATATCGTACGCCAGCCGGCCCAGCTCCTCGTCAGTGATCTCCACGCGATTCTTCAAAACCCTCAACTCCGCCGTGAGCTGCTTAATCCTTGTGTACATGATGTACATTATGATGAAGCAGAGCACGATGCCCAGCGACAATACCCCTATGACTACTTCGAGCAACATCTCCTGCATTTTACACTCCTCCAAATATCGACCGAGCCAGGCGGTCGATGAACGTCTCCTTCTTGCTATCTGTCGTCTCCGAAACCTTGGCGCCTGCTATCCTCGCGGCCAGCCTCTTAAAGGCCTTCGAAGCCGGGCTGTCCGGATACATGACCACTACCGGCGTCTTAAAGGCGGCGGCCCTGCGCACGCTGGCATCCTCGGGGATCACCTCGATCACCTCGACGCCCATGATCTGGCCGATCTTCTGGCTTGTAAGCATCGTCTTCTCTGCGGATGCCCGGTTCAAGATGATGCCACCCACGGCGCCCCCGACCATCTCAGTGAGGACCTTTATCTTCACGGCGTCCGCAAGCGACGATAGTTCCGGGTTCACGACGAGCAGCACCTCGTCGGCAATGGCAAGGGGGATGACGCCATCCTTGCTGATGCCCGCGGGGGCGTCGATCAGGATATACTCGGCCCCGGTCACGAGCTTGCTCATGACGAACTGCAGCCTGTCCGGGTCGGCGTTCTGGAAGCCCTGGAGCGATATGCCGCTCGGCACAACCTTGAGACCCGTCGGCAGCTCATATATGGCCTGTGATATATCCGCCTTGCCCGCGAGCACTTCGTGTAGCGTGATCTTGCTCTTTTCAAGGCCCAGCACCAATCCTAGATTGGCCATCCCTATGTCCGCGTCCAGTATTATCGTGCGCTTGCCTAACAGCGCGAGGGCGGTACCAAGGTTAGCGGTCGTCATGGTCTTGCCGGTACCGCCCTTTCCCGAGGCTATCGTAAATACTTTGGTCATTCACACACCCGTCATGGTTTTACCTTTGCCCCACGATGACATCAACATCAATACTTCTGGATCATTTCCACCAGGATCATGCGCTTGATCTCTGCGCTTTCGCATAGGACGCCCTCGCTCTTTTTCCGCTCGATATAGGCCGACACTTCCCCCTCGCTAGGCCAGGGAACGCCTTTGAGGAACGCCTGTATGTCAGCCCTGAGCTCCGCCCGCTCACGGCTTTTAAGCTCCTCGATCCCCGCATATACTTTCTCTAATACTACATTCTCTTGAAAAGAATATCCCTTATCCTTTAAATATCTGATGAAATCCATGATGTCGACGCTTGTAGGCGCCCTCCTCGCGTCGACGAACCTTTTTACTTCGTCATCAAGCGTCATCTCGTTTAGACCTTCTACGCGTGGCTCGGTGGTTGAAGGCACACGCGTGACGTGCACTATGGGCTCGGGTGTGGCCGCCTGTAGTGTTGCCTGGGGTGCCTTGCCCATCGCAATCCTGATCCTTCGTGCCTCGTTAATGAGGCCCCGCACGTCGCTCGCCTCGGCTTCCAGGTACTTCGCCAGGCTATCAGCATACGAGACGTCTCCTGAATCTTCCTGCGCCCCGCCATTTTCTATATACTCTCTCCTGGAGCCTTCAGGCGGCATCCCCACGTATCTGGCCAGGACGTCGTCGGCTATCGTCGAAGCCTGCTCCTCCGGGAACACGTCGAGCAGCGCGCTCATGAGCATCTGCAGGTCGAGCGAGCCGTCAGAGCTCGCCATCCTTCTGGCCTCCTCCTCGTGCCCTGCCTTCCGAAATTTCTCCAGCCCTTCGCTACCCGCTGCGTGTAAAATCGCGTTTTGGAGTATAGTCAAAAAACCGTCCATTAGCGCTCCTCTTTTTTATATGCGTTTTTTCTTATCCGGCACCACCTTCAGGTGGGACAGGTCGAGTCGATTGAGAAGGTCGTCAACGTTGCCCATGAACTCCTTTTCCACCTTTTTCACAAAGTCCGCGTCGTCGTCCATGTCTCCTTTTAGCGTGCCGGTAGACCTGGGCGCAGGCGCTGGAGTGCCCATCCCCCCCTCGACGCTATACACGTGGCGGTCAGCCTTTTCGGATAGGGCGTTTGCGGCCTTAGGAGCGGCGGGCTCTAGCTTCCCAGGTGGCTTGATCGTCGGGCCGTACATGGCGGGATCGGGCCTGGCTATTTGCTCCGGCCTCAAGACCTGCATGGGCCTCGGCTCCGCCTTTGGGGTAGCGTCGCTTGCCTGCGCCTTCTCAGACGTTATAGCCACGTTGGGATACATCCTTAATATGGAGTTAATGATCGCATCCTCGACGCGATAGAACTCGGCCACGCCGCCACTGTAAATGATGTTGTTCAGGAGCGCGGTGCCGGCTTTTTCTTTTGGCGATGAGGAGTATGCTGCGACCAGCTTACCATGCAGGAAGAGCAGGTGGTATTCGGCCCATACCGCGCCATCCTGCATGGCGATTGTGGCGTGGCCAGTCTCGTCTTTCCTCGAATCTATGTACGACCTCAGGCTCGTAAAGCTCTCCGACCTCACGAACGTGCCCCTCACCTGGGGCAGGTCCACGGGTTTTTCCTGTGGCTTCGGCTTTTGTACGGGCATCGGCCTTGGCGTCTCAACCGGAGGCTTTGGAGGAGGCGCTGGCTGTCGCCTTATCATTAAGTCCTTGCTGAAGTCCAGGATGAGCCTTACCTGCGTTTCGGTGAGAGAAAATAGCTCGATCACGCTATCCTCGTTCTCGGTGAGCTGCGAGATGCCCTTTTGCTCTTCGTCGGGGCGGTCATTCTTTCCGTCTGACGTGTACGCTATGACCGGCTTCCCGCCCTCGTAGACTATCACGCCCTCTGCGAAAGAGCCTTTAACGATGGAGACGCGCATGAAGCCCGTGAACGCCTCCTTCATAAAGCTGGAGTTCATGCCGGCAAGCTGTGTCGGCCCCTTGAAGCTTTTTACCAGCACGCCATGCGGTAGCTCCATTATCGGTCCCTCACGTTAGTCTGCGCGTTCTTGATGCTCAGCCTTACCAGGCCCAGGTTAGCGTCGGCCGCGGTCAGCACGCACAGGAACATGTCGCTGATCGGCGCTATGACGGCCTTATGGCTGGGGGTCTCCAGGATGATCTGCTCGGCGCTGCCAAGCTGTAGCTCGGTGGCTATCTTGGTGCCGCTCCTGACCATGTCCTCCGTGGCCACCGCGATGTGCTCGAAATCGACCTGCTGTCCCTGCTGGTAGATGGGGAGGCCGTCAATGACCAGGGCGGCAGCGATCACTCCAGGGAGCCGTGTCACCGTGGCCAGCAGCGCGTCATACGATATCCGTTCAGGCTCGGCGGGATGCTCATCGGCCTCGCCCGGGGATGAATCTTCGATGACTGAGTCGGGATATGAGGCGAATGCCCGCAGCTTTTCATCCTCGCTATAAGAGTACACCTTGAGCCTGGCGCCCTTAAGGGCCGTCATCCGCTCCAGCGCGCTCGTCTGGTACAGGGTAATGCCCATAGTCGTGAAGGCGGAGGCGAGCACCTTGCCGCCCTCTACGATGACGAAGCCCTCGCTCTGCCTGCCATCGTCGCAAATTACTCGGATGCATCCACGGAAATCGTGCCCGTAGTCCACCAGGGCCTCGGATAATGGCCGTTCCGTCTCGGCCACAAAGCTGCCGTCAGGTATTTTCACTGAAGACGCCCTTCTATAGTGCCGCAGCCAGCCTATCCTTGTTCTTCTTCACCTCATACCTGATCCTGCCGATGTTGGCGCCATGCTCAGCGACGATCGCCAAAATCTCGTTCTGGCTTATCAGCGAGAGCATGATGGGGCCCTTCTCGAGCTCTACCAGCACCTGCTCGAAGTTCCCTTTGCCCAGCTCGATGCCCATTGCCTCGGACGTGCCCACGCTCGTGGAAGCCATCGCCCCCAGCGCGTCCATGTCCACCTGGATGTTCGCCACGTGCTCGATGATGAAGCCGTCACGGCCCACGATTGCAGCGGCGTTGACGCCCTCGACCTTTGCCAGGTCGCCCAAAATTCTCTTTAACATCTTCTGACCTCGCGAACGATTCTACCCTCTGAATCCATGACCGTAAGTATCATGGGCATCCGGCCGATCGCGTGGGTGGCGCAAGACACGCACGGATCGTACGCCCGCACTACCATCTCGATGCGGTTAAGGGTGCCTTCGCTTACGTTATCACCATGTATTAGCTTCTGTGAGGCCTGTAATACTCCCCTGTCAATGGCCCTATTGTTATGGCCGGTCGCCACTATCAGGTTCGCCTTCGTGATGAAGCCCTTTTCGTCCACCGTGTAATCGTGTATCAGCGTGCCTCTCGTGGCCTCGACCACGCCTACTCCCCTGGTGTTTTTAACGCCCGTAACCGGTGTCCTGACATTTTTATCCGTGATGGAGGGGTCCTGTAAAAGCGCCAGCGCGGCCTCGCTCGCGGCCATATACTCTATAGCCCTGGCGGCATGGTAGAGCAGCGACTGCTGGGGCACCCGCCCATACTTCTGGCGGAACTCGGCGAGCATCTTATCGGCCTCGGGCGTCCCGATGGAGTCGACCACGTTAACCCTGGCCAGCGGGCCAACTCTGTAAAAGCCATTACCCTTCTTAAGCTTCGTGAACTTCATATATGAGTATGCCTCGGCGGTCTCCTCGATATATCCAAGGTAATCCCTGCCGGGGAAATCGGCAAGCTGGGCCGCATTGGCATCCACAGCCCTGACGTTGCCGTCGTAGAACTCCATCTTTCCATTCCTGGTCAGCCCGACGAAGTCAGACTGCATGGTCCCTATCCCGTTCACCAGGTCTGCGTACTTATCCATCTGCTGCATGACCAGGGGCCACGCCAGCCTAGCTATCTCAACCGAGCGCTTTGCCATGGCCTCTAGCTCTGCCCGCTTCTCGCCTGTAAGCGAGAACGCCATGCCGCCAGGCACCGCCGATACGGCATGTATCGGCTTGCCCCCGACCCCCTCGGTGATGCGCTGGCCGATCTTCCTGCCCTCGATGGCCATCCTGGCCAGCTCCGGGTTGGCCTGCACAAGCCCGACCACGTTCCGCAAGGCGGGGTTATAGTCCGGTCCCAGAATGTAGTCGGGCAGGGACAGCATGAATAGGTGCAGGGCGTGCGAGTGTATAAGCTGGCCCATGGCGAGCAGCCTTCTCAGCTTCACCGCCGTCTCAGGTATCTGCGCCCCGAATATCTCGTCAACCGCCTTCGCCGAGGCCAGGTGGTGCGCCGTAGGGCAGATGCCGCATATCCTCGGAGTTATCCTCGGGGCCTCCTCCACTGCGGCCCCCTCCAGGAACTTCTCGAATCCTCTCAGCTCAGTAGCGTGGAAGTGGGCGTCGGCCACCTCGCCCTTATCATTTAAATTTATTGTCACGCTGGCGTGGCCTTCTATCCTGGTTAAAGGCGAAATCGTGAGCTTCTTCATAGGTGTCTCTCCTTGATTATATCCGGAATCCTGGACACGGACTTGTTCTCCATGATCTTGCTGCCCATGACGAACGGGTATATCGTGTGGGGCACGTCATAGATCTCTTTTTCTATCTCGGCCTGCGGAAGCTCGGTCAGGTGCTGTATGCGCATGACGAGTATGTTATAAAGGTCCCTGCACGGCTCCCTCAGCACGTCGAGCGACGGGCCGCCACAGCCATGGCACGGTATGCCATGGTTCGGGCACAATGCCCCGCATCTCCCGAACGTCACCGAGCCCAGGCACAGGTAGCCCTGCCCTAGCAGGCACTTACCTTCCTCAGGTATGCCCTCATACCTCCGCTTAAGCTTCCAGTTCTTGACGATCTCCATGTTCCGGTTACACTCGGCACACACGGACTTCTTCGGCAGCTCGGGCACATTGCCCTCGATGAGGGGAAGCAGCGCCTTACGCAGGAACGCTTCTTTCGGCGGACAGCCCGTAATGTAGTAGTCCACCTTGATGATGTCGCCCACCGCGTAGCCCCTGTAAAGCAATTCTGGGACGTCATCCTTCGGTATGGCCTTGCTCACGGTGGACGGGGACTCCATGAACACCCCGTTCAGGATGTCGTCCTTGCTGTGGATTATAGATAATCCAGATATGCCGCCGAAGCACGCACAGGTGCCGAATGCGATGACCGTCCTGGCCTTCTGTCTCAGCTTTTTCACCCGCTCCATGTTCTCCTTGTTGCGGATGGCTCCGCCCACTATGGCGATGTCGATGCCGTCAGGCGGCTCCTTGACGTCCATCAATATAGGAGAGTACACGAGCTCGGCCTTGCCAAGCAATTGCAAGATGTCCTCGTGTATGTCTAATAATGCCATGTGGCAGCCGGCGCATGACGCCAATGGTTCAGTTGCGAGCTTGAGCATCGGTGTCACCTCAAGATGAGCTTCTTCAGGCAGGTGTTAGGCCCGACGTGTACGATTTCCAGCTTACCCCTCTTGCCGGTTATCTCCTCCACTGCGCCCACCATGTAGCCGTAGAGGCTCTGGCAGAGCGGGCCTTTCTGCGGCATGCCTTCCCTGCGAAGGGTCTGCCGGACGAGGCAATCCCTGAACACTAGATAGATAAAAGTCTCCCCATTCTCAGTGATAATATAAGAATCCTTGCCCTTGGGCTTCCACAGCTCAAAGTTGTACTGCTTGCCCAGGATTTCGGACAGCTCCTTAAGGGCCTTCTCGATGTTGTCGGTCTTGGGGAAATACTTCCCCGTCTCATGGCCCAGCTTCATGCCTGCCCTGTATACGACAGCGTTCGCGCCGCCCCTGGCGATCTCCTCCAGCGAGCGGATGATCATGGCGTTTAAGACCATCAGGCCGTGCAGCGCCTCCTCATAGTCGTGGATGTTGCCCTCGCAATGCAGGGGCAGCTCCTCGGGCTTTACGACGTGTTCCTGCACCATTATACGAACCTCCTGAGCATAGAGCACACCTCGAGGTCTATGTATAGCCGCCTGGACAGGTATATGTCCTGGTGCTCTATGGCGTTCGCCGGGCAGATCTCGTGGCACGAGAGGCACATCATGCAATCATCGGGATTTGCCACCCTCGAGCGTCCATCTTTAAGCTCGTAGACGTGCATGGGGCAGTCGTGGACGCATAGGCCGCAGCCAATGCACACGTTGGTATCAACTACAATTTTTACCATTGGGGGGTCCCATCCTCATCCCTTGCTATTCGATAATAATAGCCGTCTGGATAAGAATTAATTCTCCATGTGATAGGATATAAAGCTATCCTTATCTGGAGAAAAATATTTCTCGTTTATGCGGCTTAACGGTGATTCATTTATGATTATATATAGATTGCAGGCGATATCTTAGGCTGTGATAGAATAATTTTGTTCGCGTCAAAATGCCACATAATTTCATCGGAAGTAAATTTCTCATGCCCGTACAATAAGGCTAAATTATAAAAAGATTGTGGGCTATGGACAAGAAAGTTAATAAGACATGTGCGATTTATCAAGCTCAATGCCATGTTTGGCAAAATATTCGTTTAAACCGCGAAAAAAGGTGAGCCGATGGAAAACGACCATATGCTGAAGATGCAGGCCATAAACGAATATCTTAGCGATACGAGGCGGCGCTACTGGTCGATTAACGAGAATTATTTTGAAAACCGCCTGCCAGACATCATGCTTCGCATTAGCGACCGCCTGTACAGCCGCATCGGCTATGCCCATAGCAACCCCCTCGGCATTGTGCTCTCGTACCGCTATCTGGATAAGTATGGGTGGGACGTGATGGATGACGTCTTCAAGCACGAGATCGCCCACGTCTATGCATTCCACTTTTATGGGGAGCGCGGCCACCGTGGCGAGCACTTTTTGGACGCGTGCCAGCGGATGGGCGTCTCGCCCAGCGCCAGGACGAATGACCTTTTCGTGGAGCGTGAGAAGTGGTATTACCGCTGCCGCAGGTGTGGGGAGTCCATCTACACGTATAGGCCTCTCACCAGGGTGGAGTACTGCGATTGCGCCGAGCCGTCTGACGAGACCATGCTCGTGAAGGTCACGAAAGACCAGCTCAGCATGCCGCTTAACGAGTTCAGGGCGCGCGTGAAGCCGAAGATATCCGTCTACAGGTGTGCCAGGTGTGGCCGGGAGGTCCGGAGGTATAAGCGTTGGGCTGATAAGCATTCCTGTGCCATTTGCCATCCTGGCGTCTTCGACGAGGATTGTCTCATGGTGCTGGTCAGAGGCTAGTAGTGTGATTCTTTATTGGCGTTACAATGATTCTATTTTGCCGGGCATTTATCCTAGTTTTACCACGAGGTACACAAAAAACACCAGGCTTTTCACCACAAGGTACACAAAAAACACTAGGTACACAATCTCTTTTATTAAAAAAAAATGTGTAGTTTGTGTTTGCTTTGTGTACTTGATCTCCTCAACACTCTTAATTTAGGACGCTTGCTAACAAATACCATACTACAAATATTGTTATGTTATAATGGAATCGATATACTAGCTTATCTCAGCCCGAGGAGCCTTAGCCCTTCAATTATTCTGTCGACGCGCATCTGGCCCGGGGCCACGGGCTCCCGCACGTAGCCATATGAAAAAACCGAGCCATAGAGGGGGGCCACTATGCGCGAGTGGGCGCCGATATCGCCCATGGCCATCGTACATACGGGGCGCTTTGAGGCCAGCGTGACCTCAAAGAGCCGTAACGCGTCCCCCAGGCTGCCTGGCATGACTGCTAGCTTCGCGATATCTCCCTTTTCAAGGCACCGCGATATGATGTCCAGCATCTCGCCGTTCGAGGGCGTCCTCTCAAAGTCGTGGTAAGATACGATGGCCATCGCGTCCGACCCTTCAGTCAGCGATACGATTTCATCGACGTTTCCTGCGCGCAGCTCCACGTCGACGTAATCGGCCAAGGGTATGAGCTTTCTAAAGAGCTCTAAACGCTCCGCGTCGTCTCCCCTGAAGGATCCCCCCTCCCATGCCGGCCTTATCGTAACGATTATGGGCTTGCCCAGGCGGAAGATTTTTTCGACGAGGACCGGGGGGTCTTCCGACGCCAGGTCCACCCTGACCTCTATCATGTCTGCCCCGAGCCTTACCGCCTCCCTCGCATCGTCGAGGGAGGCCACCGATGCCACGACTTTTGGGAAGAAATCCATGCCATCTCCTCTAAAACTCATCGTCCTGCAGATATGACCGCTTGAAGCGGATGGCCAGCCGCGCCTTCTCAAGCTCCCTGCCCAGGTACCCAGCGTGCTCGAGCGTAGAGACCAGGCCCCTGTCAACCAGCGTGTCGATGATGGCGGCGGGGTCATCCCCAACCACCGTCGTGTCCCCATTCCTGGCGTAAATCTTGCCATCTTTGACGAAGATGCTAAAGCTCCCCGCGGGGTCGAGCCTGAGCTGGCGCCGCCTCGCCTCGACTATCCCGCTCGGCTCGACTATGTCCCTGCGTGCCCGCTTCTCCTTTATAACAAGTAGGTCCAGCCCCAGGTCCTTAGGGGAGCTTTTCCTCCGCTTTGCGAGCGCCATCATCATGCAGGCGGCCTTTAGCTCGTGGACGCTGTTGACCGTCTTGTGGCTCGCCTCCGTCGTGAACAGGACGCTCGCCCCAAGCTCCATGGCCATCCCTGCGAGCAGGGCGTTAATGCCTATAGAGTCGGCGTCCATAAGCTCTGTGACGTTGCCTGCGCCGAAGAACATGGGGATCTCGGGCATGCGGCGCCTGAACTCCATGTGCCTCTCCAGGGCGTCCATGAAGCCGTACCCGACGGGCTGCAATATGGGGCAGGCTATGATGTTTTTAATGCCCATGGAGCGGGCCTTCTCGACGTTCTCTAGCAACTCGCCGAGCGAGTCCCCGTCGGGTATGACCACGGCCGCGACGCCCTTTTCCGCCACAAGCGGCCCGACCTCGTCCATGTTCGTCCCATTCAAGTTTAGGACGAGGCTTGCGCCCTCATCTATGCCTGCCCTGATATATTCAGGTATGAGCGTATCGACGCTTACCGGCTTGCGCGTCACAGACCTGGCCACGCGCACAACGCGCCTCACCTCATCCTCGCTTGACTCCAGCGGTATCCCGAGGTCTATTATGTCCGCATCCCCGTAGCTCTCAATCTTCTTTATCAACTCGATATCTGACAGCCTCGTGGCCTCCACGACCTCGGCAAGGACCTTCATGCTCGACGTGCCCCCAATCTTCACCCCCTTCAGCATAAAGGAGAATGAAGCCTCTCCTTCCATTTTCTCAAGCTCTTTAAGGGCGCTCTCTTTTTTCGCCTTTTCCAGAAGCAGGTCCGCCGGGACCTCATGGGAAAACTCCACCCTGTCGGCCATGGCCAGCGCCAGCGGGATGTCGTAAGCGTGCCTGGGGCCCAGCCTGACCTTGACCCCCAGCTTCTCCTCCAGGCCTGAAAAGTCAGAGGCGACGAGGCCTGAGACGAGTATCAGGTCATAGCCCTTTTTATCAGCGAGGGCCTTCTCCAGCATCTTTGGAGTCGTAAAGGCGGCTATCCCCACGTCGAGCATCAACACGTCGGCCTTATCCTCCGCCACCTCCTTTACGACCGGGTAGGCGAGGCGGCCCGTCACGAGCAATATCCGCATACAGAAGAGTTATAACGGACTGATGGATATTGATTGTTATGCTTCGCTTCGACCTGCATGTCCACACGAGTTACTCCCAGGACGGCCTGAGCTCCGTGGAGGAAGTGCTAAAGGCCGCCGCGGCGGCGGGCCTGGACGGCGTAGCCATAACCGACCACGATACGACGGCGGGGGCGATACATGCCCTGGAAATCGTAGACAGGATAGCGCCGGGCCTGCTCGTCATACCCGGCATCGAAGTGTCCACAAGGTCCGGCCACCTGATAGTGCTGGGAGTCACCCGTGATATTCCTGCCCGCATGTCCGTACAGGAGACGATAAAGGAGGCGAAAAGGCTCGGCGGCACCATCGTCGTGCCCCACCCGTATAACCGGCCCAGGCACGGCATGCCCATCCCCGAGGGCGCCGACGCAGCGGAGGTGTATAATTCCAGGCACATCCTCGGGCTGCATAACCGGATAGCCCTCAGGAGGGCGCGCGACCTCGGCCTGCCCGGCGTGGCCGGTAGCGATGCGCACCAGGCCTCGCTGGTCGGCAGCGCAATAACTTTGATAAAAGCCGATAAAACCGTCAATAGCGTATTAGAATCCATAAAACAGGGAAAAACCTCAATAGACGTTGAAAAAACGCCATTACACATATATGCATTCCAGATGGCCAACGGGTGGATGAAAAAGCTAAAAGCGATTTTTATTCATAAAAACAAATAGTATTCCCTAAATCCGCATTTATCGAAATATTTATCCATTAGCAGGTCTAATAATAATCGATTCCTCATGGATAGCATTGACCAAACGATCATCGAAAAGCTTTCCAGGGATAGCCGGACCCATTGCACCGAGATAGCCAGCGAGCTCGGCGTTGCGACGTCGACGGTACACAAGCGGGTTAACCAGCTGTACAACGATGGCGTCATCGAGCAGTTCACCATCATCCTTGACCCCAAGAAGACTGGCATGCCATTGACCACGTTTATAGGGATAAACGTGGACGAGAACTATAAGGCGGAGATCATCGCGAAGCTGAAATCCCTCAAGAACGTGCTGGAGGTCTACGAGATACTGCAGCCCTACGACATCTTTATTAAGGTAAGGACAAGCGACATGAGCGAGCTGAAGGACTCCGTCTTGAGGGTGCTGGACAACACTGACGGAGTGATCAGCTCGAGCAGCATCATCACCACGATAAGGCATAAGGAGAGGACCTGCGTATTAGGTGATCAATGATGATGGTATCCATGGTAGTAGAAGCCATTGCCGCCTTCCTGATGTACCTGCTCGGTGGAGCGCTGGTGTTATTTATCTACGAGTCGTACGCGCGCACTAAACAAAAAAACTTGATGTACATGGCGTTCGGGTTCTTCTTGATCATATTCGGAGGCAACCTTAACACGTTGAACGCATTGCTGCCGACGATGGTCGGCAGCGCGTTCGCGGTCGACGGGACTGTAGCAAGGACGGCGGCGCTGCTGATACAGCTGGGCGGCATCATCTCGCTGCTGTACTCGGCCTTAAACCCATATGCGTCTTAGACGAGGCTGCGTGGTATCTATGGATAGGTACGTGAACTTTGCGAAAACCTGGAAGATGGTCGGCGTCACATCCCGGCTCAGATGGCAGCAGAATAACTCCCTGGGCAGGTTCAACAAATACTTGCTTATCCGGTTTATCGACCGGTACGGGGATAAGGCCATGGAAGTCATCTCCGAGACCGGGCTTACCGTGGGGTATGAGGATGGCAAGAAGATATGCGATAACCTTAACCTGGATTCCGGGTCGCTGCGCGCCATGCTCATACCGATAGAGGCGATATCGCTCCTTGCAGGCGTCGATTCGGATATTCTGGTGGAGAGCAACTATGGCCCAGGCTCTATCTGCCTCCGGGTGGATGACTGTATATACGCCACCCTTTTTGACGGCATGAACGTGGGCGCCGATTTTAAGACTAATGCCTGTGCCAGCTACTCGACGGGGCTTACCCGTGCGGTGAACGAGAAGTCGCGGGTGAGGGTGGTCAAGAGGCGCTGTGCCGGCGATACGTATTGTGAGTTCGTGGTGAGCCTTGGATGAGGCTTTGGCCTAAGGTTTGGGCCGCCCTTCTGTTTTACCTGTTCATCGGCTTGATGGTCGTCTTTTTTTCGCCGTGGGCGGGCATTTTTACCTATCCCCTGGTAATTTTGGCTTCGGCGCTTTTCATATTAGCTTTGCGTTTAAGGGTTCGCATGGGAGGCTTTTTGGCCGGGTCTGTGGCCGCCGCCCTGTGCATGGGGCTGGTCATCGCCTTTCTAGCGATTATTGGCGCTATCCTTATCGGGCCGTTGAGGAATGGATACGTTTATTTTCTGGGCATTGGCATCGCCATACAGCTGCTTGTTGGGCTTGGCGAGGAGATGTCTTTTCGGGCCTCGATTTTTCAGTGCATTTTCGATGAGGCGGGCTTCTGGCCTGCCGCCATGCTCTCCGCGGCGGGCTTTGCCGTGCTGCATCTGCCCTCCATGAGCCTTCTGGGCGTTGGCGTTGAGTCTGGCCTCGTCGCCCTTTGCACCATTTTCCTTGCGGGCGTCGCGCTCGCCCTATTATACGCCTATGGCGGCCTGTTGAACGCCATAGCGTTCCACTTCACATGGAATTTTATAGAGTACAACATTTTCAACATGGGACCACTTGAGGGCGCCATAAGCGTTACAAAGATAGGGCCTGACATCCTGACCGGCGGCGCTTTCGGCCCTGAGGCCTCGGCGGTCGGCCTTGTCGCCGTAGCGCTGCTCATACCGGCCATATGGCTTTATTATAGAGACCACAGCATATCTACCAAAAGTATTATCTAGAATGGCGTTACAAAGTTAATGTTAGATAACGGAGGATATCTATGTCCTTATTTGGACCCCAGGAGCTTTTATTAATTTTTGGGATTATTATCATACTTTTCGGTGCAACCAAGCTTCCGGAGCTTGCCCGCTCGCTGGGCCAGTCGATGGGCGAGTTCAAGGTGGGCCAGATGGAGGCAGAGCGTAGGTATGAGGCCCTTAAGAACCAGCCTATAAGCCAGACTCCCGACGACATCGCCCTGACCCGCGCGCAGCGGATGGCTAAGAACCTCGGGATAGACATAAAGGGCAAGACCGACGAGCAGCTTCTCGCCGAGATCGAGAAGAAGCTGGCCGAGCAGGAAGCCGCCCTTAAGAGATAAGCCGCTCGCATCGTGAGCCACAGGGCGTTCGAGCCCTAACCGTTTTTAGTAAGTTATTTATAGTGCTGATGGCATTATAGGGGTGCGGAGACTTTTAATATCGTTGAAGCGGGGTGGGGTAGTCAGGAGATCCCGACGGGCTCATAACCCGTAGACCAATGGTTCAAATCCATTCCCCGCTACTTGACCAATTGTGGCTCCGAAGGAGCCGGTAAATAAAAAGTTTTGGAAAGGCTGGCGGAAAACCTTTTTCAAAAGGTTTTCCTGCCTATTATGGCATGCTCACCAAAAACCGATTTTATTCCTCTATCCAGCCGGTGCTATACTTAGACTCGGTCCAGTCCTCTGCGACCAGGGTGACTCCCTTCTCGTTGACGATCTTGATGGCGCTGTTGAACTCGTCGGCCAGCGTCTCGACGAGCCAGCGGTCAAGGTCGGCGGGCTCGGCCTCGCGTCTCCTCATATAGTCGAGGGCATCGGACAATCCCTCCTCAACGCCATCCAGCTGTATTATAGTGTACGCGACGATGCCTGCGCCATTATAGTATGAAGGCCCATAGAAGATGATGTTATAGGAAGCCCCACAATTACAGGTGACCGATAGCAGTTCGGTGCCTTTAAGCGTGCTCGGCACGCCATCAGGGGCCTTGATGATGATGCGGAAGCTGCTGTCCTCCGGTATGGCAGTTAACGTGCCACCTAGCATTAGCTTATTACAATTACGGCAGGTGCAGGCCAGCAGTACGTCATCATAGTTCACGCCACTCCTGTTGATCACTATCTCCGTTAGCATGCGTAAGCCGCATCGCTCCTTATCGAGCCTCATATCAATGTGAACATTGGATAGCTGGATTTATCTGCTTTATGGTGCTACATGCGATGCCAAACCATCATCTATTCATAGAACCGCTTCTCTTTAGTGCCCCAGCAGCATGACGATGAAGAACATGAGGGCGGCCATCTGCGCCCCCGCGATGAAGCCTCCGATGAAAAGCAATATTCCGCTGGTGACGCACATGGTATAAATGTTTCTCATTGTCCGCTCTGATCCAGCGCCCGGGCGATTAGCCCGCGGAGCTCTTCCTTTATGTGGTAGGATACGCCGCCCGGCATCCTCCGCTTATCCACGATGCCCCTCGAGCATAGCTCCTTCATATGCTTACTCATGGCGCTCTCCGGCATGCCAAGCTCCCTGGACAGCTCGACGTTCGAGAGTCCTGGCCTCTTCATCAACGCCTCCATCACCCTCCGGATGCTCTCACGCCTCAAGAGCGCCATAAGCATCTGCTCCTCATCGCTGTAAGAGTTAGAGTTAGGGAAGTATCGGACGAACTTCTTATCCGCCCGCTGGACGGCTATACGGTGGTTGATGCCCAGGATGAATAAGTGGTAGCGCACGGTCCCCTTGTTCAATCCGAGGCTGCGTGATATCTCGTACATGGTGGAGCCGGGGTTTTCCACGATATACTTTAAGATTGCATTTCGGTTATCGTTCTTGTTGATGACGCCCCTCGCCCTGGATATGGCGCCCACCATGATGAACCTGATGAAGAGGTACATGGCGGCGGCTATTGCCAGGCCTGTGACGATGTCGACCTGTGCCGCCGCCAGCCTGCCGCTTCCAGTGCTGTAGTAGATGGCGCCGTCCTTCTCATACATGGAGCCTATCTGCGCGTCGATGGGACGGGACCAGAGCAGGTCGCCCGCCCTGTTAAAGGCGTATAAGCCTCCCGAGTAGGCGACGCTAGAGACGTTGTAGATGGCCGGGGAATCGTAGCAGTAAGTCCAGAACCCGACGTATGTCACATCCCTGCCCTGGACCACCTTGATGCCGACGTTTCCGGATACGCTGCGGGGGGTTACGTTAAATCCTCGAGCGTTCATGCCGTTGAACCACTGCGCGCTCTGCACGTCGTCTGCCAGGAAGAGGCCCTTGACGTTGGACATATTTAGCATGGCCATGCTTATCTCCCCCGGCGTAAAGTTGTAGCTCCAGAGGGTACGGTTGCCCTTGAGGTCCATGGCCGTCAGCACGGCTGACCCAAGCTCGGTTAGATTACGGCCACCTGGGACCGGATCGACCCTGTAGGCGATCCCGTCCTTTGCATACGTGTAAACTGTCGAGCTGGCGACGCTGGCAAGCTCGGCCCCGTCTGGCCTTAATATGATAAGCCTTGAGCCATCAACCGGATAATACGTATCCCAAAGGACAGCGCCCTCGTTCAGCGTCATGGCGCCGTCAAAACACCGTAAATACACGTTGCCCTCGCCATCAAACGGCCCGAGCTCGAACAGTGCCGTGCTCGAGTTATAGTGCTTTAGCCATTTAACCGAGCCAGTCCTGTCCAGGGCCGCCACCCCGCTCGACAGGGCCAGGTAAAGGGTGCCATGATCATAGAGGGGCATGTGGCCTTCCCAGCCCTGGATTGGCTGTAGATATGCGAGCTCGCCAACGTCACGGCGCCACCAGGCGGTCCCGTTAGGATAATACGCCTGGACGATGCCGGTGAGCACCCTGCCATTCGTCCTTGAGCCATTAATTGGCACGAGTGAGTATACGTAGCCCTCATCGTCCACGGTGGGGGCGGCCCCTACATCGCCCACGTCCCATATGATGCCGCCGTTCTCGTCGATGGCTGTCTCATGCTGGCCATGATAAACGTACACCGTGCCGTTTCGAACGCAGATGTCCGCATCGTACAGCCCCGTGGCGAGCGGCAGGCTCCACAGCATTTTGCCTGACCGCGAGATGGCGAGCACCCGCTCGTCAAGCGAATAGGCGAACTCGGTGCCCTTATAGGCGTCCATAAGGCGCTTATTGTGCTCGTCCATGTCCACGTAATACTCGCCCGCGTAGGCGTATGGCATCCCGCGCTCCATCGCAGCGCGGGTCACGTTCGCCCTCAGGTACACGTACAGCGTGCCGTCGGGGCCGACGTCCGCAGCGGGCTCGAAGTACCTGCTCCCCATCCACCACCTGTCGGGTACGTCCACGTACCATAAGATGGAGCCGTCACTGCTTATAGCGCTTATCCTGCCGTCCATGAGCGCGCGGAGCGTGCCGTCCTCGCATGCGAGCAGATGGTATATGGTGCCATTGCCCGGGGCATCCCATTTTACGGTCGCTCTCGTCTCCGTCGTAGTAAAAGCGTAGCCTGACACCATGAGGTATATCAGGAATATGAGCAATATAGCGGCTATCGCCAGCAGCGATTCGAAAAGCGCGCGCCTGCACCCCATGCGTACCAGCCTTTAACAATTTGAAGCCATGGGGCAGATATAGTTTCTGTCATAATCCGTTAACCTTTGATGGCATATATCGAGAGTTCACCATTCGTGACATAACCCCTTTATAGTGTATGCTTTATATGACGATACTATGAGCGCTAGTTTGAGGATGGCCATCGTCCTTACGATGTTGTGCATGCTTCTGCCGCTCCACGCAGTCGCTGGCGGCATTGGATATTCGGAGGGGTTCATCCCGCAGAGCCCGGATGGGTTTAGCACGATTTCTGGCCAGGATTTCGACATAAGCTATGGGCCCGAGAGCAGCATGTACGTGGGCGAGGTGGCGGATGCCGCGAGCCGCGCATACGCCCACGTCTCAAAATTCTTTAATGGCGTGCCCTTTCGCCCGACCATCATAGTCGTCTCCAGCCACGAGGAATATGAGAAAATACTGGATGCTGACAGCCTGCCCGAATATAGCGTGAGCAGCGGATGGGGGGATGGCGGAAGGAGCGCCATAGTCATCAAGGAGCCCGACCTGTTCCCTAACTTCGAGACCGCCCTTGAGCACGAGATGACACACGTGGCGACCAGGAGCTATATAAAGGGCTATAAGTATGCCCTGCCAGAGTGGTTTAGCGAGGGCCTGGCCGTCTACGTGTCTGGCGACCTGCCCGCTGCCAAGATAGGCGTGATAGAGGATAAGTGCAGGAATGGCGATTTAATGTCTATCGAAGAGCTTGAAAGGGTTCACCGGCTGTCTGCCACGGGCGATGTGTCATCGGAGGAGGTGGGCCAGGCCTATACGCAATCAGGCCTTCTTTTAAAGTACATAGCCGATCGGCACGGCAACGAGTCGCTTCTCATGATACTAGAAAGGTTCGGGCCGGCCGCCGACCTGGACCGGGCCTTCCTGGCGATCCTGGGCGAGACCCCGGACCAGGCCAACGATGAGTGGCAGAGAGGCCTCAAGGCAGAATTGGACCGTAGAGATGGCAAGATACTCGAGCAGGCCGTATATGGCTACGTGGTGGACCACCATGGCCGTCCCATGCCCAACGAGACCGTATCGTTTATAGCCTTAAGGAGCGATTCGCCCGTTCAGGGCACGGCGTATAAAGCCGTAACGAACGATACCGGACAGTACGAGGTAAAGGTCACCTATGGCTCTATCAGGGTGATATCTGAAAAGCCAGGGTACGAGGGGTTCAACGAGACGATCACGCTGGTCAGGAACCAGTCGCTCTTCATGAACATAACGCTGAACGGGTCCGCCCTTGAGGCCGAGATGGCCAGGCAAAAGGCCGAGGAGGGGCGCAGGGCCATGATGTACATAGGGCTGGCAGGCCTGGGAGTCGTCGCCATCGCGTGCGTACTTATTGCTTTCATCAAGCCAAGAAAATAGGCTTCCCACTGTCCACCTATTTAAGCTTTCTCTCACGATCTGTCAACTGAGACGCCACAGTTATCAGATTGTGAGAGAAGCCTTTTATAAACCATATATTATAGCTTCTCTAGCATGGGATAGTTGAGACGGCTCTACTACCCCATGGGGAATATAGTATGGTTGATTATCCGATAAGGACGGAAGGCCTGACTAAGGTTTATGACGGCGTGAAGGCCGTCGATTCTCTCGACCTTTCAGTGGACAAGGGGCAGGTCTTCGGCTTCCTCGGCCCCAACGGGTCGGGCAAGACCACGACCATCGGCATGATGGTTGGGCTGATAGAGCCGACGGCCGGAAAATGCTTTATAAACGGCATGGACGTCGTTCGAAATCCTATGGAGGTAAAGCGCGTCACGGGCTACCTGCCCGACGGCGTAGGCTTTTACAGCGGCCTGACGGCCCGCCAGAACCTGAAGTACTTTGCTAAGCTGTACGAGATGAAGGACGCGGACGCCCGGATATCCGAATTGCTCGAGTACGTTGGGCTTGGCGGGGTGGAGAAGCCGGCGGGCACGTTTTCGAGGGGCATGAAGCAGCGGCTGGGCCTGGCCCAGGCGCTCTTGAACGACCCTGAAGTCATATTCCTGGACGAGCCCACGAATGGCCTGGACCCGCAGGGCGTGATCAGGTTCCGCGAGATCGTAAAGGAGCAGGTGAAAGAGGGGAGGACGATTTTTTTCTCATCCCATATCCTGGAGGAAGTGCAACACGTGTGCAGCACCATCGGCATACTGTTGAATGGCAGGCTAATCGCCCTGGGGACGCCCGACGAGATAAGGAGGTCTCGCGACAGGAGCGCCGTCAGGATACGCGTGAAAGTGTCAGGGGCCATGCCCCACCTGTCAGACCCCCGCATCATCGAGGCCTCGTATAGCGATGGCAGCGCGTCGATCAAGGCGAGCGCCGACATAAGGGATGACATCTCCAGGGAGCTTATAAGAGAAGGCCTCGCGATACGGGAGCTCGCCATAGAGGAAGAGACTCTCGAGGACGTGTTCCTTGAAACGGTTTATGGAGGCGCATGACATGATGAAGGAGCTAGTGGTGGCGGAGAAGGAGTTCAGGGAGTATATCACGGGTAAGCGCTTCATCGCCTTACTGGCGATACTGTTCATCCTGTGCGCCATTGGCATGATCGGGGGCCTGGAAAGCTACAATTCGCAGCTCGACCAGTATAAAGCCTCGCAAAAACAGCATGAGACGGACATAGGGTACCGGCTACAGATTCAGGAGATGGAGAAGCGGCTTGAGGAGATGAAGGCTAATGGCGCCCCGCAGGATCAGATAGATAGCATGGAGGCAGGCCTGGAAATGATGAGCAATCAGTACCAGATGCCCTCGATGATCACCATATTCTACAGCATCATGAGCTCCCTATCCCTGGTGGGCATGGCGCTCGCCGTCGCGGTGGGCTTCGACCTCATCTCAAAGGAAAAGGAGGAGGGCACCTTAAAGTCTTTATTATCGCACCCCATATTCAGGGACAGCGTGATAAACGGTAAGGCTATCGCCGCCGTTGCGGTGCTGACCGTCGCCATTGCAATGACGTTCCTGGTCGTCATCGCCATCATGCTCTTTTCCGGCGTGGTGCCTGCGGGGGACGACCTTGCAAGGATGCTTGTCTTCTTCGGGGTGACGCTGCTATATTGCATAGTGTTCCTGGGCATCGCTGTCATGGTCTCAACCCTGGTCAAGAGCTCCACCATGTCTATCCTGTGTGTGTTGGGCATCTTCTTGATAGCGTATTCATTGCCGGGCATGTCCTATCAAATATCCAGCATTATCCTTGGCCCCTCGCCCCAGTGGCCGGTAAGCCCGGGCTGGATTAGCGTGCCGCCGAACGGTACCGTGACCATTGATGGGCGCACCATCACGGCCGAGGAGGCGGCGAAGATCAACGAGGAGAACCAAAAGCAGTACCAGATGCTCTCGCAGATAGCCCAGAACGAGTCGAACGCCTACTGGAAGAAGAGCCGGGACCTTACAAGCATGATTAATCTCTTATCCCCGGTGGGCAATTATAATGAGCTTTCGGGCGTCATCTTGAGCAATCAAAGGCCATACGATTATACTGAGGCTTCTTCTTCGGGCCGCCCATGGTGGCTGACGAAGATATCCATATGGGACTCGCTAGGGTATAAGTGGGGCAACCTGGTCGCCCTCATCGTGATGGCCGTCGCATCGTTTGCGGTGTCATACGTGGCGTTCATGAGGACGGACATAAGATGAGCGCTCGCACCGTATCGGCATTATTGGCCATATTCCTCCTCGCGGGGGCCTGGGCGGCCCCCGCCATGGCGGAGAGCTATGAGTCAGTGTACTCGGGCCAGGTCGAGAATGGGTACACAGTGGAGTCTAATGGCCTTTTCGTAAGCTTCAGGATAGTGAACGGCAGCCTGACCGCCCATGTGAGCGGCCCCGACTACCCATCGGAGGACGCGAACATACCGGCAGGCTATACGTACTACTATTATGGCATCCTGCGCGTTTACGTGGACTCTATAAACGGAAGCAGAGCATTCGTGAGCGTGGAAAAGGCGTCCCGGTCGACCGGTGGCACCAGCGTGCGGTGCGACGTGCCGGGCCAGACCGCGCTAGGAGGGGACGTCGTATCTTTCCCCATCATCATACAGAACAACGATGAGTCCGACCACGTTTACACCCTCGAGTCTTACAATGACATAGGCTGGAAGACCTGGTTCGAGTATGAGAACAAGGGCGTGTACAAGATTAGCGTGCCCGCCTCGCAGCCGAGGACGGTAAACCTCATGGTTCAGACGTGGAGCAACACGCCGGTTGGCGAGAAGAAGGTATGGGCGTATGTGGGCGATATCAGGGTCGAGGTTTTCGTCGATATCACGAGCGCCAACAAGACCGCCGACGTGTCCGCGAAGGTGACCTCGAAGATCGCCTACATAGGCGACAGGATCTCCTATGACATGAGCATACATAACCTGCAGGCGGGCGAAAACCACTATAAGCTAGCGGTTGCAGGGCTGCCGGATAACTGGTACGCCAGGTTCAAGGAGAGCGCCTCCAGCGCGGAGGAGGTCGACGAGGTCGTGGTGCCCGCGTCGTCGGTAAAGGACCTGGTGCTCGAAGTCGTGCCGCCATACAGCGTGGCTCCAGGGGACTATAACTTTACGGCGGTGGTGACCGGGCCTGACGGGCTTAACGTCTACAGGAACCTCACGCTGACGCTTAAGAGCAGCGGCGGCATGAGCGTGACCGCTTCGAGGCTGGCCTATAACGCCAGGCCTGGCGAGACGTTCAAGATCGACCTGTACGTGTCCAACGGCGGCCAGGGCGCTGCGTTGACAAATGTTTATGTAGAGACCACGGCTCCTGAGGGGTGGATGGTGCAGGCTTCGCCCGAAAAGGTGAATAGCATCAAGGCCGGGGGCTCGCAGGTCTTCACCCTCAGCATACAGCCGCCGGGGAACATCGTGGCCAGCGACTATGAGGTGATCGCCAAGGTGAAGTGCGACCAGGCCGAGAGCCAGAAGGACTTCCGGATCACGGTGCAGACGGAGTCGTACATCCCCTACATTGGCGGGGCCATCATCGTCGTGGTTGCAGCGGGCCTTTTCCTGATATACAGGAAGTATGGTCGGCGGTAAAGACGCCTAAATGCGCCTCATCGCCGCTGCGACTTGCTCCCTTTTTGCCTCCTTAACGAAATAGCCCCCATCCGGCCCTTTATCGATTACGCCCTTATCGGAAAGCTCTTTCATGCAGCGGCACACCACGCTCTCCTTTATGCCAAGCTCCCTGGCGGCCTCCGCGTTGGAGATGCCAGGCTTCTCCAGGATGAGGCGCAGCATCCCGCCCGTGACCTTGCGGCGCATTAGCGAGAAGATGAGCTGCGCCTCCTCGCTGTAAGAATCAGAGTTAGTGAAGTATCGGACGTACTTTCCGTCAATCCTGCTCGCCACTATCTTGTGGCTCATCCCCAGGATGGATAAATGATAACGCGCCGTTCCCAGGTTGATGCCAGTCCCCCTGACTATCTCGTAGAGCGAGGAGCCCGGGTTCCTGGAGATGAAATCCATTATCCGGTCACGGTTCCCGTTCTTGCTCATGCGGGCCTTCGCCCTGGCCACCGTGCCCACGCAGATGAAACGTAAAAAGAGGTAAACTAGAGCCGAGAAAGCGAAGCCTGCCACCGCGCCCATGCCTATGACGAGAACCCTCCCTCCGCTCACGTAATAGACGGTGCCATTACCGGCCACGCTCAGGTGGCTTACGTCGGGGCCTATCCTCCTGCTCCAGCACAGCGTCCCGTTCCGGTCGAAGGCGTATATCCCGGAAACGTATGCGCACCTCGTCTTGTTAAACACAACGGGCGACTCGTAGTTCACGCTGCGGAAGTACGCGTAGACCATGCCATTTCCATTGATGACCTCTGGCACCGATGCGTCGGAAATGATGACGCTCCCATATTTGCCATCGCCTCCATTAGCGGAAATGTAGCAAACCTCGGGCGCGCTACTCTCGTTCACGGTAACCAGCACCGGGTCATCGACGGGGAACGTGTAGTCCCATAACAAGCTGCTATCGCTTATGTTAAAAGCCATGAGGGTCTCGCTGGCCAGGGCCGTCAGGCTTGGGGCGGTGCTATACGGAGAATGGTCGTTGAGGGAGCTATTCGTGGCATAGCCGATGCCATCGCATGCGCACACGTACCTATCTGCGAAGAAGCACGTCCTGGACACTTCCCTGCCCTCAGGGCTAAGCGTTATGAGGTATAGCTTGCTAGCCTGCCCGGTAAAGTTGCCATATGGTATAAGGTCCCTGCTTACATACTCCATGTAAACGTTGCCCTTCGAGTCGAACGGCATCGGCCCATAAATCCTGAAATCGCCTTTAGATTCCCGCGTCTCATTGAATATTGTCAAGTATGTGAAGGGAGGGATGCTATCGAGGCGAGCGGACCATCTAATCGTCCCATCACGGTCGAGGGCAGCTATGCCGCTCGACAGCGGCGCATAAAGGGTACCATTATGATACAGGGGCATTGTGCAGCGCCCGCAATACTGCCTGTAAAGCAATTCCCCCGGATAGGCGGTCCAATATAGCGAGCCATTCGGGTAGTACGCCTGGATAATTGCTGAGGGGACCCGGTAGTCGGTCATGTTGACATACGGTACGCCAGCCCTGTCGACGTAAGGCGCGAAAGGCTGCGGGTATGATGGGGTCGGCTCCCTCGACGGAACGCAATAGACGTAGCCCTCCTCATCGATGGCCGCCGGGTCGGAGACGTTCGCGATGGACCATAAAACGCGCCCTTCCCTGTCAATGACGGTCTCATTATAGTAATGGAACACGTAAACCCGGCCATTTGCGGCGTATACCCTGGCGTCGCTAAAGTCTGGGCCTTTCTCGCGGTCTCGATATGCGTTCTCGGATAAGCTGGCCCTGAGGCTGTCCAGCGGCAGCGCCCACTGCCGCCTGCCATCGGAAGATATGGCGATAAGCTCGCCTCTTATCGGCTCGCTGGAGTTTCTGGAGCCAGACGGCTTAAGGTAAACGTAAAGCACGCCGCCGTCGCTAAAAGCGATCGGGTCGCCTGCCGCTGCGGTGACGTTGCACACGGCCGGCGACACGTATTCGCCCCCTGCCACGCTCCACATGACATCCGGCTGATAGCTCCACCCATAGCAAACGCTCCACCCGTCAGGTATCCGGTAGTCCCATAGCTCGTTTCCCGCTCTATCGATGGCCTGAATGCGCCCATCCATGAATACGTACAGCGTGCCATCCGTCCCCGGCATGATGCAGCGCACGTTCTCCAGGCGGCCCACCTGTTCAGTATTTTCCGGGGAGAATAGCATCGCCAGCATGAGGAAGGTTAATAGTAATAGCAGCGTTACGATGGCTCCCTCGAACACCATCGACTTTTTCATTTATACCACTAGTAGGTACAGTTGATGGTGGCATAAATATAGCTTCTCTCACAATTTGCTAATGTTCACTCGCCAGGCTCTGCCGGCATGTCTTTTCCTTTGACGCCATACCGCACGTTGACCGCAATGCCCCTCTTGAAGGCCTTCATCTCGGCGGCGCATAGCAGCGCCTGGCCGGTGGCCAGCAGGTTGTCGTTTTTATCTACGAGGATGACCTCTTCGAGCGCCCTTATCTCCGGGTCGCAGTCCAGGACGAACTTGCAGAAAGCCGTCTTGCCCTTCGCAACGAACGGGGCGGCCTCGTCGTCCATTATGACTCGTTTTTTGGGGAAAGGAAGGGCTTCTTTGAGCCTTTGGCCGCCATAGGCGCTTAGCGTTAAAAAGCCGTCGCTAGCCCGCAGGGTGGCAATCCGCCTATCGTCCTCCAGTACCTGCCTCACCCTGCCGGTCCTGCCCACCATGAGCCTCACGCCATCCGGGAACAGGGCAACTCCTGCACCCCTCCCGAACTGGTAGTCCGCAATAGTACGTATCCTATCAATCATCATATATCGGGGTGCCGGTGGTCATGGTAAGCTCCCTGTAGGCCGCCATAAGCTTTTTCGTTATGGGGCCGGGCTTACCGGTGCCAATGGGCCTGCCATCCACCTTCGTCACGGGGCAGATCTCCGCAGCCGTGCCGGTGACGAACATCTCATCCGCAGTATACATGTCGAAGTAGCCCATGTTGGCCTCCGATATGGGGATGCCAAGCTTACCGCAAAGCTCGAACACGGCGCCCCTCGTCACCCCATTCAGGTTAATCTGCACGAACGGCGTCCTTATGGCGCCACCCTTAACCACGAAAATGTTATCTCCTGACCCTTCGGCAAGGTTGCCCCGCACGTCGAATATGATTGCCTCGTTGCCTCCCTTAACGTTGGCCTCGAGCTTCGCAAGTATGTTATTCAGATAATTCAAAGACTTAATATTAGTAGGAAGCGCCTCCGGAGCATTTCTCCGTACGCTCACCGTGACCGCCGACAGCCCTTTTTCATAAAGGTCCCCATACATTGCCCCCCACGTCTCGGCAATACATATGACCGTAGGCTTCGGGCATTTATTTGGGTCCAGCCCGAGGTCTCCCTTACCCCTGGTTATGATGGGCCGTATATAGGCATCCCTCAGGTTGTTCTTCCTGAGCGTTTCGAGGATGATTTCCTTCATCTCCTCCTTGGTGACGGGGGGCGTGAGCATTATAGCCTTCGCGCCATCGTACATCCTGTCGATGTGCTCGTCCAGCCTGAAAACCTTCCCATTATACGCCCTGATGCCCTCAAAAACCCCGTCTCCGTATAATAAGCCATGATCATAAACTGATATCTTAGCGTCATCTTTCGTGTAGAACTTGCCATCTATATAGACATATTCGGCCATACAGACACCTTTTGAATAATGGCCACTCAAGCATATAACTCTTATGATTTTTGATGAAGAAAGTCTTTAGGCATTGAGCATCTTATTTCGTATCGGTGAGAGCGTGCCCTGCGATGCAGAGGATATGAGGGGCAAGGCCGCCGAAGCCCTCAAAAATGGGCTGGAGATGGCTAACATGGGCAGGATGATAGACTCAATCGCGTCGTTCGACGAGGCGATAAGGCTGGACCCTGCGTGCGCGGAAGCCTATAACTGTAAAGGCCTGGTACTGCTACAGCTAAAGAGGTATGACAAGGCGTTCGAGTGCTTCGAGCACGCCATCAAGCTAGAGCCTGAGAACCCAAAGTTCTGGTACAACAAAAGCATGCTGTTCAGGGAGCTGGGCATGTTCGAGGACGAGGCACAGGCATGCCTCATGTCCTTGAAATACGACCCCGGGTCCGCACACGTGTGGCATAGCTGTGCCAGGGCGCTCGCCAGGATCGGCGAGAGCGCGGAGGCGCTATCGTGCATGGAAAAGGCGCTCGAGGCCACGCCGATGGACGCCAACCTCTGGTCCTACATGGGCTTCTACCAGTCCAGCCTTGGCATGCTGGATGACGCAGTAAAGTCCTTCGGGAAGGCCCTGGCCATAGACCCTGAGAATGCCGCCGCCTGGCTGGGAAAAGGCGAGGCGCTTGCCCTGGCAGGAGAGGATGAGGAAGCATTGAAGTGCTTCGACCGCTCGATCGCCTTAAACTGCGGAATCGCCAACGCGTGGTACGGCAAAGGCATGATCCTGATTAAGAAAAAATGCTATGAGGATGCCATGCGCATGCTCGACAAGGTTGTCGAGATCCAGCCGGGCCATGCGGACGCGTGGTTCTATCGGGGCTGCATCCTGGAAGCCATGGGAAAGATAAAGGAAGCCCTGGATAGCTATACCCGCGTGACGGAGGCCGAGCCTAAGAGCCATGCCGCATGGTTCATGCGCGGCGTCCTTCTCGGCCGCATGGAAGACTATGAGGGCGCAATCCAGTGCTTCGATAAGGCGATCGACATAAACCCAAAATTCGCCGCAGCGTGGTACCACAAGGGCCTGTTCTCAAGCATCCTGGGCGATAGCGAGGAGGCGGCCAGGTGTATCTCGCGAACTATTGAGATAGACCCGGGCTTCGACCCTAACGCGTATAATTAAAAATAGCCTTTTATCTTCAGAATGCTTTTAGTTAATTGATGAACGCTAGAGAGTTCGCCCGCCACATAGACCACACGCTTTTGAGGCCGGACGCAACCGAAAAGGATATCCTGCGGCTGTGCGAGGAGGCGAAGCTGTATGGGTTCGCATCGGCCTGCGTCGCGTCATGCTGGGTCGGGCTGGCCAGGGATAGGCTCCGGGGCAGCAACGTTAAGGCCTGCTGCGTCGTGGGGTTCCCGCTAGGCTCGGAGATCTACCATGCCAAGGCATTCGAGGCACGGGAAGCCGTCCATGCAGGGGCGGAAGAGATCGACGTCGTCATGAACATAGGGTATTTCAAGTCCGGGCGCACGGACTATGTCCGCATGGAACTAGAGGAGATCATCGCGGCCTCGAAGGGGGCGACTGTGAAGGTAATCATTGAGACGTGCTACCTGACGGACGCCGAGAAGGTCGAGGCCGCCAGGCTGGCGAGGGACGCCGGGGCGCCGTACGTGAAAACGTCGACGGGCTACGGCTCGATGGGGGCCACGGTCGAGGACGTAAGGCTTATCAAAAAAGAAGTCCCGGGCATAATGATAAAGGCCTCCGGCGGCATCCGCACCTATGAAGATGCGAAAAGGCTCCTCGACGCGGGGGCTACCCGCATAGGCACAAGCTCTGCCGTGAAGATAATGGAGGAGCTTAAAGCACTCCAAGCCCCTAAATAAGCAATAAAAATATCAAAAAATACATAATAAAAATAAAAAAAAATTTCATACCCATAAAAAACGCTAAAAATATAGGGCTAAAAAACCGATATACTTTTAAGCAAGTAGTTTCATTACAATATAGTTAAGGTTTAAAAAGACCTAAGTGAGGTATGATTTATGCCAACTTTCGGTATGGAGTTCGTTCCGAACTATCCACCCAAGGATTTAATCAACTATTGTAAGTTTGCTGAAGACAACGGAGTAAACTACCTGTGGATTACAGACCACTACAACAACAGGCACGTCTTCGAGATGCTCGCCTTAATAGCGGACAAGACGACGAGGATAAGGCTGGGCACGGGTATCACCAACACGTTCACCCACAGCCCGGCCGACACGGCTACCGCTATTGCCACGCTTGACGAGATATCGGATGGCAGGGCAACCTGCGGCATCGGCCCCGGCGACCTGAGCACGCTGCCCAAGATCGGCATTAACGTTGAGACGCCGATCGCGAGGCTCATCGAGGCCGTCGGCATCATGCGCCAGTTCTGGTCGGGACAGCCTGTCAGCACCCCGAACAACAAGATATTCAAGTTCGATGGAGCTGCGCTGGCCTATAAGCCAAAGCAGAAGTCGATTCCGGTCTACATAGGCGCACAGGGCGAGAAGATGATCGAGACCGCCGGCAAGATCGGCGACGGCTCGCTGATCAACGCTTCCAACCCGAAGGACTTCCAGATCGCCGTGCCCATCATCAAGAAGGCCGCTGGCGATAAGAAGTTCGACGTCGCGGCATGCGTGTCCATCTCGATCGACCAGGACGCCAAGAAGGCGAAGGGCGCAGTTAAGCCAGTGGTCGCTTTCATCGCCGCCGGCTCCCCGCCGCCCATCCTGCAGAGGCATGGCCTGGATGCAGCAAAGGTTGGCACGATTAAGGCGGCCCTTAACAAGGGCGACTTCAAGACCGCGTTCGGCACGGTCGACGACGCCATGATCGAGGCCTTCTCCATCTATGGCACGCCCGACGACATCAACGCCAAGATCGATGGCCTGACCGCGCTGGGCGTCACCCAGATTGTCGTCGGCTCCCCGATTGGCCCGGACAGGTACAACTCTATCCGCCTTATCGGCAAGTACGTCATCAAGTAAAGTGGACTACCCGTCCACTTCTTTTTTTAATTTACCATAGTAATCCCATAATGTCCTATTTGGTTTTTACCACAAAGGGCATAGAGGCTAGTTTTACCACAGAGGGAGGGGAAGGTGAATTTAAACCACAGAGGTACACAGAGGGCACAGAGGCTGTTTATTTCCTGAAGGGGGAGACTTTAATTTACCATACCCATAATGTCCTATTTGGTTTTTACCACAAAGGGCATAGAGGCTAGTTTTACCACAGAGGGAGGGGAAGGTGAATTTAAACCACAGAGGTACACAGAGGGCACAGAGGCTGTTTATTTCCTGAAGGGGGAGACTTTAATTTACCATACCCATAATGTCCTATTTGGTTTTTACCACAAAGGGCATAGAGGCTAGTTTTACCACAGAGGGAGGGGAAGGTGAATTTAAACCACAGAGGTACACAGAGGGCACAGAGGCTGTTTATTTCCTGAAGGGGGAGACTTTAATTTACCATACCCATAATGTCCTATTTGGTTTTTACCACAAAGGGCATAGAGGCTAGTTTTACCACAGAGGGAGGGGAAGGTGAATTTAAACCACAGAGGTACACAGAGGGCACAGAGGCTGTTTATTTCCTGAAGGGGGAGACTTTAATTTACCATACCCATAATGTCCTATTTGGTTTTTACCACAAAGGGCATAGAGGCTAGTTTTACCACAGAGGGAGGGGAAGGTGAATTTAAACCACAGAGGTACACAGAGGGCACAGAGGCTGTTTATTTCCTGAAGGGGGAGACTTTAATTTACCATACCCATAATGTCCTATTTGGTTTTTACCACAAAGGGCATAGAGGCTAGTTTTACCACAGAGGGAGGGGAAGGTTAATTTAAACCACAGAGGTACACAGAGGGCACAGAGGCTTTTTATTTCCTGAAGGGGGAGACTTACACCCCCTCGGAGACCCCTAATCTATAACAAATCAAGCGTTTTAATAATGTCAACTACCCCGTCCTAAAGGACGGGGCTTGCCGCTGCCGTAGCATTGGCAATTTGATTAGGGGGAGGTCTGCTGTATAGCCTTACTCTCCGTGGTCTGTTGACGAGACCTCTACCAACTATCCCCCTTACGGGGGAGTCGCCGGATACTTTTCTCAATATGTTCAGTGCACCGTTAACATCGGCGTTGATGACGTTGCCGGTTATGCTCCGGTATAGTCCTCTCTCTATTCTTCGGGACTCGCCGTACGGTTGTAGTTTTATCTCGTCGAAGGCTAGAGCGTCAGTCCTCGACGTATATGCTTCATCAACCTCATGGTACTCTATGCCATACTGCTCGCACTTGCTCTTTAGTTTCAGCTTGAAGGTGCCATATGGTATCTGCACGAACTTCTGGTTGTTGACGTGCCCGTGGTTGATTTTCTGCTTGATGTCACGGAGTTCTCCGACCACGACGTTGCCTATCCCGTTATCGAGACACCGTTTCACCACGATATTGACCGCTTGATTCAGTCCTTCTTTAATCTTGTTGTTCCGCCTGTACAGGAGCCTCGACTGTCTTTTGGTTATGCCCTTAATCTTTTGCTTATCCTTTATCGATTGTAGTCTAGCGTTCTCCTTGTTGTACCACTGGTTGATTGATTTCAAACCCTTACCGTCAATGATGACGGCAGACCCGGTGGAATCCACAAGAGTAGCGAAGTTATCGAGACCGAGGTCGATGCTAAGGTATTTTGACTTATCGAGGGCGATGTTTTCCTGTCGGTCGTTGTACACGTATTCTAGGTCGTAGTATAGGCCGCCGTACTTCGGTATCAGCCTCACTTCCTTGACGTGCTTACCTCGAATGTTCTTCGGCACGTCCAGCACTATGTCCCGTTGGTCTACGTGGTTCTCTTCCCTGAACTTCTTGGAAAGACCGATGTACACCTTTCCGTTCCTAATCCTGAATCCAGTTTCGGGGAATAGCACGACGAACAGTCCGTCTTTGTCGAGGTAGTGTGGAAGGCTCGCCGGACGGTTGTAGTTTCCTTCTTTCCTCTGGCGGAGTATTCCGAAGAAGCTCTTCATAGTCCTGTCCACGACCTTCATGGTTTGCTGGCCGCTCGCCGTCAAAAGCATATTGTAGTTCTCGTTGTCCTTGACGTAGTGGTATGCGGACTCGTACTTGAGGAATGTACCGTTCAGGAAATAGTATTGCCGTACCGTGTACAACGTGACGTTATACAGGTTCTTGCTATAGTGACAGAGCGACCGGAGTATGGAGAACTCCTTCTTGGTCAATCCTCTCACCCGGTTCTTCTGCACTCGTAGCATACGCATTATATATAATGTGTGACCTTATATCTTTGCTCGTAGCAGACGCAAGGGGCCGGTTCATCCCCACCCTGAAGGATGGGGACTTCCCGGCCCCATGGCCCCACAGGATAAAAAAATCATCTAAAAAATTGTTGGGGTCCTCTCAGAGGGCGAAGCACCCTTGAGTGTATAAAGCCTAACTTCTGGGATTTTAGGCACATAACGTATTTTAATTTATACTATTCAGGTCAATATCGACTAATTTCGACACGATAATGACATGCATCCATTTTTGATGAATATCATGTTCATGTGTGTTCGGTTAAGTTATCCATGGTTGCATTAGTCTGTTTCTGTTGATGTTTGGGGTTTGTCCTTGGCTTATCAGTGTGCTGGTGTATGTTATCAGGTCCATTTCCAGGTTCATGCTGTTGAGGACGGCTTTTAGTATTCCGTATGCGTTCGCTGCTAAGGCTTTTGCCCATTGTAGATGTGTGAGGAGGTGGGCTTTTTCCGGGTTGTATTTTCTTTCTTGCCAATCGTAGTAGTTGGCGGCTGCATATGAAAGTGAGGATGCTCACCCATATGAGGCATTTAATCACATCCGGGTTCTTGCTTTGTATCTGGTCTAACTGGTACACGTCTCCGAGTTCTTTAAATACCGGTTCGATCTCCCATCCTTGCACTGTAAAGGCTTGCGATGTCCTCCCCGTCTAGCACGCCTATGGGAATGTTAGTCAGGTACGAGTGATACTTTTTAGTTTCTTCATCTAGAACCAGGACCAGTCGGAAACTCCTCTTCGTCCTCGTGGTTTTGCCCTTGTACCTACGCCTTCTCACCGTTACTTCGACCTCCACGCTAGGAGTTGCCGTTTCAACAACGGGAGCACTTCTCCGAGCTTTTTGCCCAGGACGTCGACCGCGTTGCCCCTACACGCCTGGCTCGCTTTCACGATGACCGGATTGGCGCTTCCCTTCAAACGGCTCACGAAGTATCCGCCGTAACGCTCTATCCTATCGAAGCTAATTGTAATCGAAAAACCCGAGTTAAGAGGACCCGGTCCTTTAGCCACGGTCCGAGTCGGAGGGTCTTCACTTCGGCACTCCTCTCCGGATAGAGCCTCACCGTTTTCACGCCGTCCGCCACCACGCTAACGATAAAACTAGGCTTCAGGCCGGCGGCCACCCTTCTACTGCGAGCGGCAGGCCACAAGTCCGCGAGGGAAGCGTGCAATCGTATGATCGTGCTATCCTGGATGAACAGGTCCTTGAACCCCTTCAACTTGTCACCAAGTTTGAGGCAGGGTTCTTTTGCCTGCTGTTCGAAAGCATAAAGAACGCACCGGTGAAGGAACCCTTCCATCTCCGGGGTGAACCTGGCGCAAAAACTGCTAATGCTCAAATATTCACGCCGCTCACGGTCTCATACCCCCCCTTTTCAAGCCACGTATACTCCTCATAAAACTGGCCCCGAAACCCAGTACTACGACCCAGAACATGATCACCGGATCGATCTTCCTGTTACGCTTTTCGACTGATGTCGAATTCGAGCAACAAAACCAGTCTCAACAGCCGTCTCCCGGAGAAAATCCTCGGGAAACAACCCGGTCAGGCACGATACACAAGAATCAACAATCTCACAAGAATCGCTCATACAACAATCCAATCAAAATTATATAATATATATTATTATAGTATTCTAGAGAATTAAACGCCTAACACGCCCTAAACCACCTTAACCGAACACCCATGAACATGAATATGTGCCTAATTAGGCACGTAGTATTTTTGTATAAAAAGAAAAATTCGGCGTAGGAGGGACATAATATCAATTTTTATGTGCCTAAAACCCGAGAACGCAGGATACAATTATTTGGTATAATAAATGGAATTTGGTATAATAAATGGAAGACCCATAATAAAAAAGAATCTCATTTATAATAGGTAGAGGGGGTCTCTCAGGGGGCGAAGCCCCCTTGAGTAAATAAAAAGCCTCTGTGCCCTCTGTGAACCTCTGTGGTGAATATTTTCTTCGTGCCCTCTGTGGTAAAAATGCGGAACATTTATATATTCGTCCTTGCCATCTGGTTGAGCGTGAGCGTATACCATAATTATAAGGGCGGCCAGAGGCGCGTTTTATCAGGCATAGCCTGCCCCGGCGGGTACGCATACGATTAGCAAACAGCCATGATTTTCATATGATAGCCTGCCAAAGGAAGGCGAAGGCATCGAACATAGCAATATTTTAAAAATTTCAAGGGATAAATCTCACATGACCGAAGAAGCAAGGCACAAGTACGAGTTCAAAAGGCAGCTAGAAGAGCTGAAAAGCAAGCAGGGACAGGGAACCGAGCTCATATCGCTATACATTCCGCATGATAAGAGGATATCGGACGTGGTAGCCTATCTAAGGGACGAGCACGGGTCGGCGGCGAACATCAAGTCAAAGTCAACCAGGACCAACGTGCAGAGCGCCCTGGAGTCCATCATGTCCCGCCTGAAGTACTACAAGGAGCCGCCGGAGAACGGCATGGCAATCTTCTGCGGGGCGATAAGCATAGGCGGCGACCGCACGTCAATGGAGACGATCACCATAGTGCCGCCCCAGCCAATCACCTCGTTCTCATACAGGTGCGGCAGCAACTTCGAGACCGAGAAGCTGGAAGAAATGCTCATAGACCGCAAGACGTTCGGGCTCATAGTGCTAGACCGCAGGGAGGCCACGATAGGATTGCTCAAGGGCAAGAGGGTCACCCCGATGAGGCACCTCACAAGCACGGTCCCCGGGAAGCAGAGGAAGGGCGGCCAGTCGTCCCACCGTTTCCAGCAGCTACGGCTCATCGCCATAAACGACTTCAACAATAGGATAGCAGAGGCTGCAAACGATATTTTTTTGAATATTGACAGGAATGACTTTCAGGGAATATTGATAGGCGGCCCCACCCCCACGAAGGAGGAGTTCGTCAAGGGCGAGTACCTCCACCATGAGCTGCAGCAAAAGATATTGGGGCTTTTTGATGTGGCATATACGGATGAGTCGGGCCTTGAAGAGCTCATGGATGCGGCGGCGGAGACCCTGTCCGCCCTGGAGGTGGTCAAGGAGAAGAAGCTGATGGAGCGCTTCATGAAGGAATTGGTGAGCGATAGAGGGCTTGCCGCCTACGGGGAGGACTCGGTGCGCCAGAACCTCAACATGGGGGCTGTTGAGGTCCTGCTGCTGTCCGAGGACCTGCGAAGGAGCCGGATCACGTTGAAGTGCCAGAACTGCGACTATACGTCTACAACCACGGTTAAGCATCGGGCGGGCGAGAAGGCCACGCTGGAGTTCGGTAAGTGCCCGAAGTGCCAGTCCGCGCTGAGCATTTCGGAGCAGGTCGACGTGGTGGACGAGCTTTCGGTGATAGCGGAGCAGATGAACACCGAGGTCGAGTTCATATCCACCGAGTTCGAGGAGGGAGAGCAGCTTCTCAACGCTTTCGGAGGCATTGCCGCGATTTTGAGGTATAGGACGGGGGTGTGAGGGGACAGTGTACTTGAAGCTTCTTGAAGAATCCAGGCTGCTCATGGAGGAGGCGGTCAGGAAGGCTGGCTTCTCCGCGGGCGACATGTGGCTTGGCGAGTCCCAATACGCCGACGTTAGCTCTTCTCTGCCCTTCAGGATGGGCAAGGAGCTGAAGAAAAACCCTGCCGAGATAGCCAGGAAAATTGTGGAGAACATGGGCAAGGGCGTGTACATTGAAAAAGCCGTGGCCGCTGGCCCGTACATCAATTTTTATGCGGGCGAGAGGTATCTCAAGGACTCGCTAGAAGAGATATTGAAGAAGGGCAGGACCGCCGTCCTGCTGCCGCCTAAAGGCGTTAAGGTGATACTTGAGCACACGTCTGCCAACCCGACCGGGCCCCTGCACGTCGGCAGGGGCAGGAATCCCGTAATAGGGGACACGCTCGCCAGGGTGATGCGCTGCGCCGGATACGACGTGCAGGTGCAGTACTACGTGGACGACATGGGCAAGCAGGAGGCGACCATCGTCTGGGGATACGACCACCTTGACCTCGAAAAGCTGCCTGCGCCAGAGGTGGACAAGCCCGACCACGAGGTCGTTGAGGTATACCGTGCCGCGACCGAGCGCAGGAAGGCGGACGAGGCCGTGGAAAGGGAGGTATCCGACATCCTGAGCAGGTATGAGCGCCTCGATCCGGCCATCACTGAAAAGTTCAGGCGGGCGGTGGATAAGTGCCTTGAGGGCCAGAAGATGACCCTGTCCAGGATGAACGTTTTCTACGACCTCTTCGTGTGGGAGTCCGAGTTCGTCAAGGATGGATCGGTTAACAGGATATTGGAGGCGCTGGCAAAGACGCCCTATGCAGAGCGCAAGGATGGGGCGCTCGTGTTAAACCTGTCTTCCTTTGGCATGGACAAGGAGTTCGTCCTGACCCGTGCAGATGGGACTTCTCTTTATACGACGAGGGATATCGCCTACCACATCTGGAAGCTCGCCAATTGTGATGAGGCGGTGAACGTGCTGGGGGAGGACCAGAAGCTCGCCATGCAGCGCCTTGAGGCCACGCTGAGGATGCTCGGGGAGAAGAAGCTTCCTCGTATAGTGTTCTACTCGTTCGTCTCATTGCCCGAGGGCCGCATGTCAACTCGTAAGGGTGTGGTCGTGAACCTCGACGATTTGCTCGACGAGGCTGTAGCGAGGGCGTACGTCGAGGTGGACAAGCGCCGCAAGGACCTCCCGGAGGACAGGAAAAGAGAGATTGCAAACCTTGTGGGGATAGGCGCAGTCCGATATGACATCGTCAGGGTGGCCCCTGAGAAGTCGATTACCTTTAAGTGGGAGCAGGCCCTGGACTTCGAGAAGCAGGGCGCCCCATTCATCCAGTATGCCCACGCCAGGACGTGTAGCATCCTGGAGAAGGCGAAGCCGGGCAGATTTGATACAGCGGTGCTAAAAGAAAAAGAGGAAGTGGCGCTGATAAAAAAGATGGCTATGCTTCCCTACGTAGTAGAGATCGCCGCCCGCGACCTCAAGCCCCACCTGGTGGCGGGCTATGCCAGGGAGCTTGCCGAAACGTTTAACCAGTTTTACCGATACGTCCCGGTGCTGGGCGCCGAGCCTGAGCTTAGGGAGGCCAGGCTGGCGCTGGTGGACGCGGCCCGTGTCACGCTTGCCAACTCGCTGGACCTGCTAGGCATCGCGGCGCCCGAGGAAATGTAAATTTATATTTTTTATCTCCCCTATTTTATTTACCCTCTTTTTTCTTCCTATAGAAGCCCCAGACAGCCCTTGCTATGAGGTATACGATGGCAGCGGCTATGATGAAGTAGAGGAGCAGGGGTATTATGTAGCCCGTCACTACTATCAGAGCCCCTATCATGCCAATGAACGCCCTTACGCCCTCCTTGAACGCCGTGTCCAGGCCCCAATCATACTCAACAACCGGCTGCGGCTCCATTACAGTTACCGTAATCGTCGAGAAGTCGACCTGGCTCCCCAGATAGTTTAGCTGTGCCTGCGTCGACTCTATCTCGCCACGGACACGGTAAAGCTCCTTCTCGACCATGAGCACCTCCGTCACGTTCTTCGACATGCCCATGATATCGCTGAGCTGCTTCTCCTCGGCCTGGAGGTTCTTGAGGCGGGCGCTCAGGTCTATGTACTGCCTTGTGACGTCCTGCCCCGAACTGCTTTCCGACTTGACCTTGCCCAGGGCCTTTATCTGCGAGAGGCAGTGCTCGTACCGGGCTGCCGGCACTTTGATGGTAATGGTCGTCTGCTTCTTGTCCTGTGCCGTGAGCCAGGTGCTCGATGACTCGACGTAGCCTCCCGCCCCCGCCGCTATGCCCCTAATGCTGTTGACGGCCTTGTCGTGCTCCGTGGCCTCGAGCTGGACCGACGCAGTCATTATGACCTTGCGGTCGCTCAAATTAGTATAAACGTTGCCCGGCTGGGCAGTAGCAACGGGCGCCGCGAATGAAGACTTAGAGCTATCGTATGGTGAGGTGGGCACTACGCCTTCATAAGAAGGCTGGCTCTTGCCACCCATCAGGCCAGTGCATCCTGATAAAATAACGAGCGATACTGCTGCGAGCATCGCCAGCGCGATGCTTCCCTTTTTTAACCCGCTGTGGCCTTTCATGATTTTTATATTAGCCTTTTTGGTTATTTAAGGATGGCTTTGGGCGCGAGCTAAACCGTAGCTATTATGCCGGAGAAAGCTTATATATGGTTGTACGCGTTTTATGCATGGCTTTGGACTCGTGGGGTAGCCAGGATATCCTACCGGGCTTCGGACTTCCAGGAAGAGACCCGGCGACCCGCGTTCAAATCGCGGCGAGTCCGCTCCTATATAAAAAGTTTTCATGCCTTTAGTGTTAGAGCCTTCGCGCCTTAGTACGTTGACGTTAGAGGCGTCTTTGAGCGTTTGTAATGCCCTGGAGTATTTAGAGCCTTAGCGAATAAAGTTTTAGCATTTTAATTTCTCTTTCGTGCTTCCATGCCAGGCGTCCTCCAATCAAAATTAAGGACACCAGGGTATACCAGGCCGGCTTAGCAACCCATATCGATTACGTTACGTTTATTTATTAAGCATATCATCTTTATTCGGGAGGTTATTATGGTAAATAATAATTGTATGAAAGTGTTGATGATATCGATATTAGTTGTCGTTTTGCTCGTGCCGCTTTCCGGGTGTACGAGCACGAGCCCATCCGTGTCGCCGACGGTGGCGCCCGAGGTGCAGACGCTGAGGCTCGCGACCACGACGAGCGTGCAGGACACGGGGCTGCTCGCCTACCTGCTGCCAGAGTTCGAGAAGGAGAATAACGTAAAAGTGCAGGTCATAGCAAAGGGGTCTGGCGAAGCCTTGAAGCTGGGCGAGACGGGCGACGTAGACGTGCTCATCGTCCACAGCCCCGCCGCGGAGGACGCCTTCATGGCGGCGGGCCACGGCTGGAACCGCACCCAGATAGCGCACAACTACTTCGTGATAGTGGGACCCGCGAGCGACCCCGCTGGCATTAAGGGCCTAAATGCGACCGAGGCGTTCAAGAAGATCTATGCGGCAAACGCCACGTTCGTATCGAGGGGAGACAACTCGGGCACCGCATCCAAGGAGAAGGACCTATGGAATAAGACGGGCATCAAGCAGCCCGATAACAAGACTTATGCCTGGTATAAGTCTACAGGGGCGGGCATGGCCGATACCCTCAGGATGGCCGACCAGCTTCAGGGCTACGCGCTGAGCGACAAGGGCACATACCTGAAGTTCCAGAAGGACCTTTCACTGGTCATCCTGGCTGACAACAGCACTGACATGCTTAACAAGTATGACGTCATCGCCGTGAACCAGACGCAGCACCCTTACGTTAAGTATGACCTGGCGAAAAAACTGGTAGACTACCTTGCCAGCCAGCCGGTCCAGCAGAAGATAGGCGAGTATGGGGTGAAGGATTATGGGGTGCCGCTGTTTTACCCAGACCTCTTGAGTAAATCATCGTGAATAGAGCATGCTATTTGCCCTCTTTTTTTAAACCTTAATTTTTTGATCTTAGGGAATAACACGAGTTGAATGGACAAAACCCTAATGCCGGGCTTGTCCACCGCCCTGTAGTCAACTCGGTTCCATCCTTCGCCAGTTATATTGAAGAAATTGCCAGTGGTCCAGTTCATGCCGTTGAGGCTGTACCCGACGTGGTCGATGCCCCCTGCACCGCCGGATGCCACGAAAGATACCATGACGTCGGTTGTGAATTTTAGGGCAGTATGACATGATAAATAAACTTTTATAACCATAAACTATTTATACAATTAGTGGGAAGTATACTTCCGCCAAATAACCTGGTGATCGAATGAGACAGGTAGCAATATATGGAAAAGGCGGTATAGGAAAATCCACTACAACCCAGAACACGGTGGCAGCGTTGGCCGAAGCAGGAAAAAAGGTCATGGTGGTAGGATGCGACCCCAAGGCAGACTCCACCAGGCTACTGCTCCACGGGCTACACCAAAAAACGGTACTGGATACCCTGAGGGACGAAGGCGACGACGTTGACCTCGACGCAGTGCTTAAGACGGGGTTCTGCGGGACGAAGTGCGTAGAATCCGGCGGACCAGAACCAGGCGTGGGCTGCGCTGGCAGGGGGATCATCACGTCCATCAACCTCCTGGAGCAGCTTGGAGCCTATACAGACGATCTGGACTACGTCTTTTATGACGTATTAGGCGACGTGGTCTGCGGCGGGTTCGCCATGCCCATCCGGGAAGGAAAAGCCCGGGAAATCTACATCGTGGCCTCAGGTGAGCTCATGGCGCTGTACGCCGCGAACAACATTTGCAAGGGCATAAGAAAGTATGCGGAGACCGGCGGGGTAAGGCTAGGTGGCATCATCTGTAACAGCCGTAAAGTGGATAACGAGCTGGCGCTGTTGAAGGCATTCGCCGAGGAGATCGGGTCCCAGCTCATCCATTTCATCCCTCGTGACAGCATCGTGCAGCGGGCCGAGATCAACAAGAAGACCGTCATCGATTTCGATCCCACAGCCAGCCAGGCCAACGAGTACAGGAAGCTGGCCAGGGCCATCGACGAGAACGAGATGTTCGTCATACCCAGGCCCATGAGGCAGGAGCGACTTGAAGAGCTGATGATGAAGCACGGCATACTAGAATAACATGGGAGTGTAAGCAGTGTTACTGATCAGGTCGATAATAAGGCCGGAGAAGAAAGATGCGGTACTTGCTGAGCTGTCGAAGGCTGGGTTCCATGCGGCCACCGTGGTGGACGTCGTGGGCCGTGGCAAGCAGAAGGGCATCAAGGTAGGCAGCATGGTCTATGACGAGATCCCCAAGGCCCTCATCTTAATGGTAGTCGAGGATAAGGATAGGGACAGGGTGGTCGACGTGATCATGCGTACGGCAAAAACCGGCGAAAAAGGCGCGTTTGGCGATGGTAAGATCTTCATAAGCCCCGTCGAAGAGGCCTATACCATCTCGAGCGGTACCAAAGGCTTGTAAAAGAGAGTGCTGCGATGAAGGAGATAATGGCGATAGTACGGATGAATAAGGCTGGCGCCACTAAAAAGGCGTTAATCAATGCGGGCGTTGCCGGTTTCACCGCGGTCAAGGTGCTCGGCAGGGGCAGGCTGGTCACCGACCCCGAGGTCATCGCTAAGCGCAAAGCCCAGCTCATGTCCATGAGCTTTGACGACGTCACCGAATCCGGGGCGACTGAAAAGCTCGTCACCGATTTCCTGGATGGGACACGCCTTTTTCCAAGGCGCTTATTCACCATACTGGCGCATGACGAAGACGTGCCCAGGATCGTGGAGGCCATAATGCAGGCGAACAGGACAGATTGTAAGGTGGGCGATGGCAAGATATTCGTACTGCCCATGCTTGACGCCGTGCGCGTGCGAACCGGCGAGTCGGGCGACGCGGCAATCTGGTGAGGTGAGGGTAAAAGATGGCGATTACCGATGAAAGGCTGGAGGAAGTGCTCGTAACTTATCCCGATAACGTCAAGAAAAACAGGAAGAAGCATCTGCTCATTAAAAATTCGGCTGAAGCCTGCCAGCAGATCGAGGCCAACACCAGGACGATACCCGGCATAATATCGCAGCGTGGCTGCTGCTTCGCCGGGTGTAAAGGCGTCGTAATCGGGCCTATCAAGGACATGATACACATCGTTCACGGCCCGGTCGGCTGCGCATACTACTCCTGGGGAACGCGCCGCAATAAGGCAAGGGCAGATGAAACGACTCCTCCGGAAAACGTATACTTACCGCTCTGCTTTACGACGGACATGCAGGAAAGCGACATCGTGTTTGGCGGGGAAAAAAAGCTGGCCAAAATGATCGACGAAGTAGTCGAGATATTCCACCCACGGGCCATATCGATCTGCGCTACCTGCCCGGTCGGCCTCATAGGAGACGACATCAACGCCGTGGCCAGGGCTGCCCAGGAACGCCACGGGATCCAGGTGCTGGCCTTCAACTGCGAGGGATATAAGGGCGTAAGCCAGTCGGCGGGCCACCACATTGCCAACAATGGCTTAATGGTGAACGCTGTCGGCAAAGGCACCGTGAGGAAATCCGGCAAATACGTCATCAACATACTTGGCGAGTATAACATTGGCGGTGACGGATGGGAGATAGAGCGCATTCTAAAAGAATGTGGCTATACCATTAACTGCATATTGCCCGGGGATGGCAGCATTCTCAACATAAGGAACCTACACCTGGCCGACCTTAACCTGGTACAGTGCCACCGTTCCATAAACTACATCGCCGGGATGATGGAGGCCAGGTATGGCATGCCATGGCTGAAGGTCAACTTCATAGGCGTAAGCGCATGCGCCAGGTCCCTGCGCGAGGTGGCGCAGTGCTTCGGCGACGAATCGCTCATTCAGCGTACCGAGGAGGTCATTGCGCGGGAAACTGCCAGGGTCATGCCAGTGATCGAGCACTACCGCAAGATCTGCCAGGGCAAGACCGCATTCGTTTTCGTCGGAGGGTCGAGAAGCCACCATTACCAGTACCTGCTCCGAGACCTGGGCATGGAAACGGTCGTCGCAGGGTACGAGTTCGCCCACCGCGATGACTACGAAGGCCGCGAGGTTCTCCCGACGATTAAGGCGGACGCTGACTCAAAGAACATCCCGGACCTCCACTTCGAGCCTGACGACGAGTTTTACCAGGAAGGGCACGTTTACCTGAACATGCCCAAAGAGAAATACGATGAGCTTCGTAAGAGGATACCTCTCGGATATTACGAGGGGATGATCAAGAGCATGGAGGACGGCCAGCTCATCATCGACGACGTCAACCATCATGAGTTTGAGGAGATAGTCAGGATGCTAAAGCCGGATATCGTCTTCACAGGGGTGCGAGACAAGTATATTTCCCATAAGATGGGAGTCCCCTCGAGACAGCTTCATTCATATGACTATACCGGGCCGTATGCCGGCTTTAACGGGGCAATGATATTCGCCAGGGAGGTTGCGAACGCTGTGACGACGCCCGCCTGGAGACTGGTCACCGCACCATGGGAAGCACAAAAGGAGTGATAAGATGCTTGAATGTATCCCAACGAGAAAAGTGGAGCACACCGCAGGTAAGATCAACCCGGCGAAAGCGTGCCAGCCTTTAGGGGCCATGTACGCCGCGCTCGGCATACATGGCTGTCTGCCTCACAGCCACGGCTCACAGGGCTGCTGTGCATACCATCGGATGGCCCTGACTCGCCACTTCCGTGACCCGATAATGGCCTCCTCGAGCTCCTTCACCGAGGGCGCCTCGGTCTTCGGAGGCGCGGCGAACCTGAAGGCCTCGATAAAAAACGTGTTCAAGATATATAACCCGGAGATAATGGCGGTGCATACGACCTGCCTGAGTGAGACGATAGGGGACGATGTTCCGACTATAATAAAGCAGTCGGAGGTCCCGGAGGGGAAGATCGTAATTCATGCTAACACCCCCAGCTATGTAGGGTCCCACGTCACCGGCTTCTCGAACATGTGCAAGGCTATGGTATCTTATCTAGCCGAGTCGGACGGCAGGGCAAAGAAGGAGCGGGTGAATATCCTGCCAGGCTTCGTCAACCCCGGCGACATGAGGGAAATCAAGCGCCTGGTCCGTGAGCTTGGCGTCGAGATGACCGTGTTCCCGGACACATCCAACGTGGTCGACGCGCCGCTAACCGGTAGGTACGAGATGTACCCGGAGGGCGGGGCGACCGTGGCGGAGATCCGCGACTCGGGCAACTCTAAGCTAACGCTAGCCCTCGGCGCCTGGTCATCCGAGGCGGCCGGGGCCCTGCTACAGGAAAAATGCGGGGTCCCATGCGTGCCGCTGAAAATCCCGATAGGCCTTAAGGCGACCGATGAGTTCATCATGGCGCTAAAGGACGGATTTGGCGTGCCCGTGCCCCGCTCGCTCACGATTGAAAGGGGGCAGGTGGTCGATACGCTGATCGACACGCATTTCCACTACCAGGGCAAGAAGGTCGCCGTGGTCGGCGATCCTGACCTCGTGATACCGCTGACCGAGTTCCTGCTGACCATGGGCATGGTCCCGGCGTACGTCATGACAGGGACGCCTGGGCAGCGATTCGAGTCGGAAATCCAGCAAATGCTTGACGAGGCGGGCATCAAGGACGGCGTGGCTAAAGCCGAGGGCGACCTGTTCGAGCTTCACAAGTGGGTTAAGGATAACCCCGTCGACCTTCTGATCGGCAACACCCACTGTAAGTACATCGCCCGGGCGGAGGACGTACCCCTGGTCAGGTTCGGGTTCCCGATATTCGACAGGGCCGTACACTACCTTATGCCCGTCGTAGGCTACAGGGGGTGCTTGCGCCTGATCGAGCAGATCAGTAACGCTCTCCTGGAGCGGCGGGACCGCGACTGCAAGGACGAAGACTATGAGCTTATCCTGTGACGTAAATATGGACGCGTATTGCTCGCAGCCAGTACAGGAAGCCTTGATCGACGAGCGGCAGAGCTCAATCGTGACCAAGGGGAAAAGCAAAGGCCATATAAGCTGCACCAGCGATAGCATTGCCGGGGCCGTAAGCCAGAGGGCTTGCGTTTATTGTGGGGCCAGGGTTGTCCTTAACCCGGTGACAGACGCGGCACACCTCGTACACGGGCCCATCGGCTGTGCCGCGTACACCTGGGACATCCGGGGAAGCCTGTCGAGCGGCCCTGAAATGTATCGTAACAGCTTCTCCACTGACCTGGGCGAGCGCGACGTCATCTTCGGGGGAGAGCGGAAGCTTGCCGCCTGTATTGACGAGATAGTGGCCATGCACAGGCCGCCGGCGATATTCGTATATTCGACGTGCGTCATCGGGGTTATAGGCGACGACATAGGCTCTGTCTGCAGGGAAGCCTCGCAGAGGCATGGCATCGACGTCATACCCGTCGAGTCGACAGGATTTAGGTCCGGTAACAAGATCATCGGATATCGGGCAGCCGCCGACGCCCTCCTGAAGCTCATTCAACCCGGAGAGGAGGCCGTTAAGCCCACCCGTAAGGTCAACTTTCTGGGAGAGTACAACCTGGGCGGCGAAAAATGGGTGGTCGAAAGATACATGAGGGATATAGGCGTCGAGGTCAACGTGGCCTTTACTGGCGACTCGACGGTGGCCAGGCTAAAGCAAGCGCCCCGGGCATGCCTGAACCTTGTGCAATGCACGGGCTCAATGCACTATGTGGCGAGGAGGATGGAAGAGGCGTTCGGCATCCCGTACATAGACGTGAACTTTTTCGGAGCCGATAACACGGCGGAGTCGCTGCGGAAGATAGCGGAATTTTACGGCGAGGATGCTAAGAATAGGGCCGAAGCGCTCATCGGGCGGGAGATGGCGCGAATAGGGCCATCCCTCAGGAAGTATCGGGAAAAGCTTGCCGGCAAGCGTGCCGCAATCTACGTGGGCGGGGCATTCAAGGCATCAGCCATCATCCGCCAGATGAAAGAGCTCGGGATGGAAGTCGTCCTCACAGGGACGCAGACGGGCAAAAAGGAAGAATACGAAAAGCTTGATGGCATGCTGAGCGATGGGGCGGTCATAATCGACGACGCTAACCCTGCCGAAATTGAAATGTTCCTGCGGGAAAAGAAAGTCGACGTCATGGTAGGCGGCGTCAAGGAGCGATTCCTGGCCTATAAGCTGGGCGTCGGCTTCGTGGACCACAACCATGACCGCAAAGAGTGCCTGGCCGGGTTCGACGGGGCAGTCAATTTTGCCCGGGAAATTTACCGTACGGCCTGCTCTCCGGTCTGGAAGCACGTCAAGAAAGGTGTGAAGCCATGAGCCGGGTAAAGCAGGTCAACGAGAACCAGTGCCAGATGTGCATGCCGCTCGGCGGCGTCGTCGCCGTCAAGGGAGTCGAAAACGCCATGCCGCTCGTCCACGGCTCACAGGGCTGCAGCACGTACATGCGCCTCACGAACGTGGAGCATTACAACGAGCCCCTGGACATTGCCTCGTCAGCCCTGAACGAGAAGCAGACCATCTATGGCGGCGAGGCGAGCCTGCGAAAGGCGCTGGACAACGTCATACGGGTCTACCGGCCGAAGGTCATAGGCGTCCTGACAACCTGCCTCGCGGAAACCATAGGAGAGGACGTGGAGCGGATAGTCGAGGCCTACGTGAAAGACCGCAATATAAAGGATATAGATATTATACCGGTGTCCACGCCAAGCTATGGGGGAAGCCATACAGAAGGATTTTGGGCGGCCACGAAGGAGATGATCGCATATTATGCCAGGCCTGCAGAAAAGCATGCGGGCATAAACGTGATCATACCTCACGTAAGCACCGCAGACATCCGGGAGATAAAGCGCATCCTCGGGCTAATGGGGATCGAATATACCTTGATGCCCGACTACTCGATGACGCTGGACCGCCCATATGAGGAGCGGTATCATAAGGTCCCGCCCGGCGGGACGCGCACGCCTGATATTTCCCGCATGACGGGGGCCAGGGCCACCATCCAGTTCGGCCTGACATGCCCGGATGAGCTATCTCCTGGGCTGTTCCTGCAGCAGGAGTATGGCGTGCCCCTGATAAGCCTGCCGCTGCCCATCGGCCTGGAGAACACTGACCGTTTCCTGGAAGCCCTAAAAATGCTCGGTGGACGGCCTATGCCTGAAGCCCTTGCCCTGGAGAGAGGGTGGCTTCTCGACGCCATGGCCGACTCCCATAAGCATAATGCCGAAGGCCGGCCGGTCGTTTATGGCGAGCCCGAGCTGGTTTACGCCTTCGCCAGCATGTGCGCGGAAAATGGGGCCGTTCCCGTGGTAATTGCCACCGGGACGCGGAACGGCCGGCTCATCGCCAGGCTCAAGCTATTGCTGGCTGAAGCGGATGAGCCGCCCACGCTCCTCGAAGAGGCCGATTTCGCCTCCATCCTCGAGGCTGCCGCTAAAATGAGCGCCAACGTGGCAGTCGGCCACTCCGGGGGTAAGCTCCTGACAGAGCGCCTCGGCATCCCCGTCGTGCGGGTCGGGTTCCCCATTCATGACCGGATGGGCGGCCAGCGGATATTATCCGTAGGCTACGCCGGCTCGCTTGCATTCCTGGATCGCTTCACTAACGCGCTGCTTGAAAAGAAGCTTGCGACGTATCGGCAGTCGAAAAAAGAAGAGCTGCTAATAAAGGAGGAGGGGTGATGGCCAAGGAAATCGCAGTATTCCTGGGGGCGGATGGCTTAAGCGCCTCGCTGGACGAGCCAGGAAGGGTCACCGTTTTTCGCCGGGCACAGGGGTCATGGAAAATTGACAGGGAAATGGGGCTATCAATGGGCGGGGTGAAAGGAATGCATGAGCTGCGCCTGAAGATGGCTGAAATAATCCGGTTCATGGATGGGTGCACGATCTTCGTGGCGAGAGCGGTGAGCGGCGTCCCATACTTTGAGCTGGAAAAGGCCGGGTGTGGCGTCTGGGAGGTCGCCGGCGAGCCTGCTGATTTTCTCGAGGACGTCTGGAAACAGGAGGAAAAGGAGCGGGCTCTGATCAGGATGCAAGCCCCGCCGGCGGCCATGCCTGTCCCCGAGGAAAAGACCCCGGGCAATTTTTATATTAACATTAAGGAGTTACAGGGAAATGGGGCGGATGTTAGCAGCAAGCAGGTCCTGCAGAAGTTCATCCGTAGGGGCGACTTTGTCACGCTTGTCATCATTTGTGGCCATGTCCCTCCGTGGATCGAGGTTGAAGCGATGGGGAGCGGATATCTCCTTGAGGCCGAGCGCCTGGGCAAGAACGAATACAGGGTCAAGATCGCCAAAAAAGCACAACAGTGAAGATGTGTATATAAATAAAATTAAACTGAAATATGTTGTTTAGTAAAATATATGTATAACCCACTGCTTTATTTAACCTTCATGGGAGGAATATTATGGAAAAGAACGTTAAGCTTGTAAGCGGCATTTTTATTATGGCATTGATGCTGGCAGTATTGGTGGCGGGGTGTGGCGGCCCGTCGGCGACGCCGGCTGCCACGCCGAAGGCCGACCTGACCGTGTTCGCGGCCGCCTCGCTGAGCGGCGCCTTCAATGAGACGAAGGCCGCCTACGAGGCAAGCCACCCGAACGTCAACATCATATATAATTTCGATGGCACCCAGAGCCTGCGGACCCAGGTCGAGCAGGGCGCCTATGCGGACGTGTTCGCCTCGGCCTCGGCGTCGCACATGAACGCCCTCAAGGGCGAGGGCTACATGAATAACTCCACTGTGGCTAACTTTGCCAACAACAAGCTCGCCGTGATAGTGCCAAAGGATAACCCGGCAAAGATAGGCAGCCTGCACGATTTGGCGAACCCGGGAGTGAAGATAGTAATGGGGACGAAGGACGTGCCAGTGGGCAGCTACACTCTACAAATACTTGATAAGATGGCAAACAACTCCTCGTACGGGCCGGATTACAGGAGCAAGGTGATGGCGAACGTCATATCGCAGGAGACTACCGTAAACTACGTCGTGGCCAAGGTGGCGCTGGGCGAGGCAGACGCGGGCTTCGTATACGTCTCGGACGTCCCCGCGGAGTACAGGGACAAGGTGTCGGTGGTCGCAATCCCGGACAGCCTGAACGTGGTGGCAGTATACCCGATAGGCGTGCTGAAGGAGTCAAAGCACCCTGAAGAGGCCCAAAAGTTCATAGATTTCGTCAGGTCAGATGAAGGCAAGGCCATCCTGGCAAAGTACGGCTTCACCCCGGTGTAATGGTGCATGGCGCGGATGCGGAGGACAAAAGATGGTAAAGGCATACAGGCCTTAGCCATCTTATTCTTCTTGCTCGTAGTCGCCTTTATCGTCCTGCCCCTGGCATCGCTATTCATAAAGATGGAGTGGGGCGGCCTGCAAGGATATTTAAGCGCCCCGCTAGTCGTGGATGCCCTGAGGCTAAGCTTCCTGACCTCTGCCGTATCGACTCTCATCGTGGTCATCACGGGCACCCCGGTGGCATACGTCAACGCCCGCTTCGAGTACCCGGCAAAGGATGCGATCGATACCATGATAGACCTGCCGGTGGTCATACCGCCCGCGGTGGCGGGACTGGCGCTCCTGATGGCCTTCGGAAGGCGGGGCGTGCTCGGGCAGCATTTGAACGCCCTCGGCATCGACCTGGCGTTCACCACCATGGCCGTGATAATGGCCCAGGTCTTCGTATCCTCGCCGTTCTTCATAAGGCAGGCCCGCACCAGCTTCGAGGACGTGGACCGGGCGTATGAGCACGCCGCGCGGACGCTGGGAGCCTCTCCCTTGAAGACTTTCATGTACGTAACGGTGCCCATCGCCATGAACGGCCTCGTATCCGGCGCAATACTATCATGGGCACGGGCCCTGGGCGAGTTCGGGGCCACCATCATGTTCGCCGGCAACTTCGAAGGGCGCACCCAGACGATGCCCCTGGCCATCTACACGGCCATGCAGGGCGACATAGACGCCTCCATATTACTATCCATCATACTCGTGGCCATCTCTTTCATCGTCATAGTGGCGGTGAAGATGCTGACGAGGAGGGGGCTCATCATTGCTCAGGATTAGGGTCACGAGGGCGCTCCGGGACTTCACGCTTGACGTGGACATCGAGTCGGACAATGGCACGGTGGTGCTGATGGGCAATAACGGCTCGGGCAAGACGACGGTGCTGAACATGGTGGCCGGCATCGCCAGGCCTGACGCGGGCGTCATAAAGGTTAAAGAGAAGACGTTTTTCGACTCGGAAGCAGGGATAGACGTCCCGATCGAGGACCGTAACGTGGGCTACGTATTCCAGAATTATGCCCTGTTCCCCCACATGTCCGTGTACGATAACGTGGCCTTCGGCCCCCGCATGAGGGGGGCACCGCCGGGCGAGGTCGAGGAAAGGGTTAAGCACGAGCTGGAAGCGCTGGGAATGTGGGGGCTGAGAGATGCTAAGGCCTCAAGGCTTTCGGGGGGCCAGAAGCAGAAAGTGGCGCTGGCCAGGTGCCTCGCCGCAAGGCCATCGCTTCTCCTGATGGACGAGCCGCTCAGCGCCCTCGACGCCGAGACGCAGGCATGGACGAGGTCTTGTATAAAGCAGCACATCAGGGACGGGCACATGCCCGCCATCATAGTCACGCATAGCCTCGCCGACGCCATAGAGCTCGGCGACATGGTATTCATCATGGACAGAGGAAGGGTGGCGGCCAGCGGCAGGGCTGACGAGATGCTTAAAAACGGGTCCCACACGTTCATAAACAGCTTTTTCAGGTAGCTAGACGCGGAGGCGAGGCAGGGGGATCCATCCTGCCCAGCGGTCGAGAAAAAGAAACGCAGTTATGGCTATAGACGTGGCAATAATGGACATATCTGCAAACGTGGGTTTTTTCATGTGCAGGAAAGTACGGCGGGGCCTGTAGCCGAAAGCCCTGCCCTCCATCGAGACGACGAGGCAGTCAACCCTGGATATGGCCTGGATGACGACGAGCCAGATTGTGAGCGTAAGGGCGTACCTGGATCGGACGATGGATATGGCCGGCCCGGCCTTTATGAGATGGGCGGCCAGGAGGATGGCCGCCAGGCTCAACGCCTCGAAGGCGAGGCTGTCGAATAAAAAAATGCAAACGCTGAAGGCCGAAAGGGCCACGAGCTTCGCCACCGGGTCAAGGCGGTGAAGCGCCGAGTTCCCCTCCTGGTATTTTACGCGCATCCTGCCCTAGTAAAGCTTTATTTTCACGACGTCCCTCACCCACATTGAGCCAGGCCTGCCCTTTGCCACGACGTCGCACAGGCCTTTGCCATTCGGCACGAGGATGATGCCATCGTTAACCTCTGACGCCGAAAACGTCTGCTGGTACCCGTCGCTTGCGATGACGTCAATATGCCCGGGGTTGCCGCCGGCACACTGCATTTCCACTATGGCGCTCAGGGGCAGCCCCGTATAGTTTCTGGCGGGCTCAACGCCCGACCTCGTCTCCTTCGCGGCGTACACCGTGATAAACCTGGAGGCGTAGTCTGCCAGGTCGTACGTGTTATTATCGCCCGTCGCGCATTCCACGTATAGTTTAGCGTGCATATCCGTGCCGTTCGTAGCGGGAGGTGCCGTCGAGCCTCCTGACGGCTGCGCCAGGCTCACGCAGTACGCCCCGGCCAGCACGGCCAGGAAAGCTATGAGGACGATTGCCACCATGCCAGGCACGCTGAAAATGCCCGACTTTTTAGGCTCTGCGGGCTTTTTGAGGGCGCCAGAATCGACGAGAAGCCTGTATATGCCCAGGCCCATGTAGCCGGCGAATATGGCGCCCGATAGCAGGGAGAAAACGCTTACGGTGCCGAGCAGATAATAGTTGCCCCCAAAGCGGTTATATAGCAACTGGTTTATGAGTATGTTCGCCCAGGAGCCCAGGGCGCCGGCGACTATAAACCCAATCGTCTTGTTGAGCCTTTTTAGCGGCCAGAACCCGAGCTCGGCGAATATTCCCTCCGCCAGCGAGACGAGGAGCACGCCCGCCCCCAGGTGGCTGCCCGAGACGAACTCCACGAAGCCTTTCAGGAGGCCAGCCAGGGCTCCCGAGCCCTTCTTATCCACGATCGCCATTATCAGCATAATCCAGAATATGTGCAGCCCGGAGAGGAACTGGCCCGCAAAAGGTATGCCGGTCAGGCCTCCAAAGGTGCTTGCCAGGTATCCGACGTACGTCGATGCCACCCCTCCAAGGCAGCTTAGTATCGCTATGAACAGCAAATCCCTGGTGCTAAAATAGTATCTAGCCATAGATATCACCATTAATGCATTAAGCAACTAAATTCTATTTATAATTATTGTTAAACATTGGTATAATGTTAATGTTTATTATTGTACATAACTCATCAAAATGCTTATAGCTAAATAAAAGTAATTAACACCTATGCCTGGTATAAACAAATTTGCTAAACTTACCAGCGTTGAGAGCGCATTGCAGGCGCTCCTCAATTTATGTAGCCCCATAGGGCGGACCGTGAAAGTTGACCTGGAATACGCTGACGGCAGGGTGGTCTCCAGGGATGTAATAGCGCCGAGGGATAACCCGCACTACGACGTCTGCCAGGTGGACGGGTACGCGGTCAGGGCGTGCGATACGGCGGGCTGCCAGGGCGGAAGGGTCCTGAGGCCTGCCGCTGGCGGCCAGGTAGGCCCTGGCACGTACGTGCAGGTGCACACGGGCGGGGCGCTGCCCGAAGGAGCCGACGCCGTAGTCAGGATGGAAGACACGGACCCGGCGGATGGAGGCAGGCTCTTCTATAATGAGGTGAAGGCAGGGGAAAACGTCCTCGCAAGGGGCAGCATCCTGCGAAAAGGCGACGTCGCCTGCGCAGCGGGCGTCCAGCTCAAGCCCACGGACATCGCTCTGCTGGCAAAGCTGGGGCTTACCGGCGTCGAAGTGTTCGAAAGGCCACGCGTCCTCATCGTGCCCACCGGCGACGAGCTGGTCGAGCGCGGCAAGGAGCCGGGCCCGGGCACCGTAAACGAGAGCAACGGCATCATGTGCTTTCTCTTTATAAAGAGGTACGGCGGCAAGCCAGCGCTATACGACATCGTGCGAGACGACCCCTCGATGATAGCAGAAGCGCTGAAGATGGGCAGCCGCTATGACCTTATAGTGACGACCGGGGGCACCTCGGTGGGCGTGAGAGACCGCATGGAGGAAGTCGTATCCAGGATGGGCAAAGTGCTCGTTCACGGGGTGGCGCTTAAGCCCGGAAGGCCGATGGGAATAGGCTACGTCGAAAGCGGCGACAGGCGAACTCCAATCGTGTTTCTGCCAGGGCTGACCGAGGCCTGCGCCTCGACCATGCTCACATTCGTGGTCCCCGCCATCCGAAAGCTGGGGCACTATCCTCCGCTTCACCCGCGAAGGGAGAAGGCCAGGCTCACGAGAGGCCTGCCCGGCTTCCCCGGCGCCAATGCGTTCCATAAGCTTTACATCGAGGGCGGCATGGCGACTCCCGTGCCCCTCATGGGTGGAGCGCCGAGGCCCGGCGACTACGTGTATGCCATAGTGCCGGAAAGCATCGAGAAGTATGAGGAAGGGGAAGAAGTGGAAACAGTATACCTGGAATAAATTATTTTTTGCATGGGCAGGAGGATTTGACTCTATGCTTGTATATGGGTCAGGCCCTCCAGCCCATGCACGCCTGACATTTTTAATAAGGGAACTGACCCATCATATACTGGTGCGTTTACGCCGGCTTCTATAAATCACTAATCACTAGATGTAGCCATTGTATTTATACTTTTTGTTAAACAATTTGTAAATGTTTAATAATATAATTAAACTACATGGGCCTCATGCGCCCCCATATTTCTCCTCGAAGCACTCCATGCAGACTATCTTCCCATCGGCCACCCTCGCCCTCGGCTCGGCCATCTTCTCGCCACATGACTCGCATACGAGGCTCTTGAACAGGCGGGCCTTATGGGGCAGCTCACACCTGGCCTTCCTGACGATCATGATTTCTTCGTCGGGCAGGCGAAGCATCGCATCATATACTAAAGGCGCCCTTCGCTGCAATTCGGCCACATCTTCCGGCGTAGGCTCTCCGAATAGTACCTTGCCCCTGAGGTCGTAGAACGCCGGGTCCACCTTCCTTACCTCGAAGGAGGGGCTTTCGCTTATCCTGACAGCCTCGCCAGTCTTCCGGTTCATGAATATGAACGTATGCTTGCCATAATCCTTGAAGATGAGGTTCCCCTTGCCGAAAGTGCACCCCGTCACCTGCTGGACCGCGTCAACGGCGCACGTATCGTTCATCACGATGGCGACAAGCTCCTCGTCGCCCGACCTTTTGACGCCCAGCTCCTCCATCGCCCTCTTCGCCATCCTGTAACCGATGATAAGGCCGGGACAGGTGTGGCCGTGGAACCTCACCACGGACTGAAAATCGCTGAAATCCTGCATATTCCCTCTCCATGCTTATTCCAGATATCCTTGCGCTTCTTTAAATAGCCTTGGGCATAAGGCCGGCGTTTTTTCGGGCAAAGGCCAGGCAATCCGATAAAGTCCGGGTATCACGTATAAGTCGGGATGTATTAGAATATTATACGAGGAGCGCTTATGCAGTTTAGCGCACGCAACAGGCTGCCCGGGACCGTCAAGGATGTCAAGCTGGGAGCGGTTATGGCCATCGTAAAGGTACAGGTAGGCGATAGCGTTATCGAGTCCGCCATCACCAGGGAGGCCGCCGAAGAGCTAAAGCTGAAGGCTGGCGACAAGGTGACAGCGGTGGTAAAAGCCACCTCGGTCATGATAATGAAATAAGACTACTGGCGCCTCAGCCCTGCGGGGGTGTGCTCGCGCCCGCTATGGTCGCCTAGCTCATCGTACCATCCGCACCTTATGTCATCAAGCCGGTCGAACTCCCTTACGTAGGGCTTTATGTCGAGGAGCGGCGTGCCGTCAAGGACGTCGATGCCCGATACGTCGAGCAGGTTATCCTTCACGCCACATAGCTTTACGATGGACAGGCCGATCGGGTTTGGGCGGTTGAAGTGCCTGGTGGCGAAGATGCCCCGCTCCCTTGACCCGTCCAGGAACGGCTTTTGCCTTAAAGCCCTGGCTTCAGCCCTGTCAAAGTAATATACCAGGTAGACGTGCGAAAACCCCTCCAGGCCCTCAAGGCCTTCGGCGTACTCCGGGTACACCTCCACCGCGCCGGGCGCGTCACTGTAGACGCTCTGTATGGGCGTCTCGTCCTTTTGCCTGAAGGGCGAGCGTATCACCCCGATGACTTTTAGCGATACTTCCATGCAACTCACTTTAATGGTATACCCTTAGATGAGACGTCAAAATTAATTATTTTTGCTTATAATGCAACCGATATATGTTATGTGGTGACCTCAGCGTAAAGCCTTAAAATGATAGAAATAAAGAGTCTAGCTGACGCGTATGATGCCTGTGTTTTTCCTTGCCGAGCTTGATGAGGGGGGCGTTGAAGAGCTGTATGAAGCGCTGATGGAGAACGAGGTCGGCTGCGTCGTCGATATTAGGCTGACGAGGGGCGTGGACCTGGAGGGCGCCCTGAGGCGCCTGAGCGACCTGCATGGACGCTGCGTCGATTATCGATGGCTAAAGGTATTTGGGAACCCCTTCTTCGATAGAGATGACCCTGTCGAGTCCTATGAAGGCTACCTGATTGGCATGGACAGGGAGCTTGAAGACCTGTATTGTCTCATCATGGAGCGCCGCTGCTGCATCGTGGATGACTGTGCAGACCCGATGCGGTCGTACCGCACTGCCCTTGGCGAGGCCTTAAAAAAGAGGTACGGAATCGCCTTCGCGGACCTTACGATGGCCGGGCGCCTCGTCGACAGGTATGGAGGGCCAACGATAGTCGACAGGCGTGGACGCTAGCATGCTCATGATCTGGTGGCGCAAGTCAAGGCGTCCACGCCTCTCGACCGTCGTTTTGGCGCGGATACTATGGTGGTTATGTGAGTAACCCCGGTGATCATTTATTGTTTTTATTAAACTAGTTTATCTAACTATTTATACATTATGTAATTGTTTACGATAACATATTTATCCATTAAAGTAGCTTAATATAACGATGTCCTATGAGAGATGAACGCTCTGTTGATATTTACGGGCTAATGGAGACAAGCCGCATTGGCGAGAGGCTCAAGGGCTATATCATGGATTGTGTGAGGTTTCATACGTTTCCGGCGGCCGGGCTGATACTGGGCGTGTTCATGGTCGACCTCGCCCTTGAAAAGCTGGGGGCAAAGCCGGGCGACCGGCTCTACGCCGTCTCGGAGTCGCCCAAGTGCCTGCCGGACGCGGTGCAGGTTATCACCCATTGCACTTACGGTAACCACCGGCTTCGAGTCATCGACACGGGGAGGTTTTCCATAGCCCTTAACCGCTTCTCGGAGGGCAGCACTGCGCCGGGCGTTCGCGTGTTCATCGACGCTAAAAAGGTGGCCGCTTATCCTACGCTGTACGCCTGGTATACTAATGACTATAATGGCGGAGCCGATGGGAAAGCGCTCCTCGAGGAAATCCTGAGGGCGGGGAGGAGCGTCCTGTCCTGGGAGTACGTGAACGTGCGGTTTACGCCCAAGGAGAAGTGGAGGTCGGTGAAATGCCCTTCATGCGGCGAGATGGTGCCGGAGAACAGGCTAGAGAACGGCGTGTGCAGGGCATGCGGCAGCATGGCTTACTACGAGAGGGAAATGAAAGCGTCAGGGCAGCTTCTCAATTGATAGTCAGGTTCCCGTGCTCGTCCACGGATATGTCGATATCGTCATTCGTCAGCCGCCCGCGGATGCGGTCCGCCGCCTCGGTCTTAAGCTTCACGATGACCATGGCCGAGTCCATCGCTATCTTGATGCGCTTCTTGTCCGCCGCCTTAAAGATTATCTCAGGAATATCGTAGAGGTCGGTGCCGCCCGGGATGGTGAGCCATATGGGCGCTTCCATCGCCCTGTAGAACTTTATGGTGTTCTTGGCCTTCTCTATGTTTTTTAGCGCCGTGTTCTCGATTATGCAGATGTTGCCGCGGGTGGTCTTTAATGCCCTTGCGATGTCCGCCTGCGACATGCCTTTCTTCTTCATCCTTAATATCTCTATCTGCTTGTCGGTCAGGAACAGGTTCTTTTCGCCTGTCTTCATATGTCCCCTCCATTGTTTAGTATTTTTGTTAAATACCATCCCATATAGTTTGTGACATGAGAGGACGCAGTGATGAGTTTTATAAAAATAATATGCTTGAATTATGCCGTTAAAGTGTTCACATATGTTAAATATTATATAAATATAGGCCCTCGCTGTAATCACATGTATTTAATGATGAGTGATATGTTAATCGATACAGATATCTTTATAAAGCGCATCACGCATTAAATTTTTTAGAGGGAGCCGAGGCGTATTAGCTCCTTTTTAATGGAGGTGCGACACTTGAGCAACATGGTAAAAACTGATCTGGTCAAGCAGGAGCAGGAAGTGATCAGGTGCACGGATGTGACCTGCCCGGTGTGTGGCATGTCATGCGACGACGTCGAGGTCGAGCTGACGCCCACCTCGGTCACCACGAAGAACGCTTGCCTGATGGGCGACGCGAAGTTCCAGGAGCTTCGAAGCCCGCATCGATTCGTATACCCGACCGTGAACGGGGAGAGGGTGACATGGGAGGAGGCGCTAAACGCGGCCGCCGACATACTCGTGAAGGCTAAGCGGCCATTCTTCTTCATAGGCAGCGAGACGTCAAACGAGGCCATGGCCGCAGGCATCGAGATTGCCGAGTACCTGGGAGGCCTTGTGGATGGCAACGCCACGATTTGCCACGGCCCGACGGTGATGGCGTTCCAGGACGTGGGAATGGCGGGGTGCACCCTGGGTGAGTGCCGGAACCGCTCGGATTTAGCGATATACTGGGGCTGCAACCCGGCAGACTCCCACCCCAGGCACATGAGCCGCCACTCTATGTACATGCGGGGCTTCTTCGTCGAGCAGGGCTACCAGGGCAGGAAGATGATCGTCGTGGACCCGAGGCGATCGCCCACGGCTGCCCAGGCGGACCTGCACGTACAGGTTAAGCCAGGAAGGGACTTCGAGCTCCTGAATGCAGTTATGGTGGCCCTGAGGGGCATGGAGCTCCATCCTGATACCGAGAAAGTCACCGGCGTGAGCGTTGACACGATAAAAAAGATGGCTGAAATGATAAAGGAGTGCAAGTTTGGGGTGATATGGGTCGGGCTGGGCATCGCCAGCACGCATGGAAAGCACCATAACGCCTCCATGGCAATGAGGCTGACTCAGCTGGCAAACGACTACACCAAGTTCGTCATACTTGCGAACCGGGGACACTGTAACGTGGCGGGCTTCAACCAGGTGCTATCATGGACGTGCGGCTTCCCCTTCGCCGTTGACTACTCCAGGGGCGTCCCGAGGTACCAGCCCGGCGAGTACTCGTGTGTGGACGCCCTGCGGAGGGGCGAGGTCGATGCCATGCTCGTCATGTGCGCCGACCTGGGAGCGCACCTGCCAAAGAAAGCGGTGGAGCGTATGATGGACATACCAGTCATCTCGATTGAGATAGCCCCGGGGCCGCAGGCTTTCGTGAGCGACGTCATATTGCCCGGCGTACTTGACGGGATGGAGTGTGAGGGCACTTTCTATCGCATGGACAACGTGCCCATCTACGCTAGAAGCTTCTGTAAGCCGCCCTTCGACTTCACCACTTCAAACGAGCATACCCTTAAGCAGCTTCTTAAAATTATAAAGGAGAAAAAGCCGAAGTGAGGTGATACGCATGGACGTCATACTTAACACAGGGTCTACAGTGTACCAGGGAGCAGTCATAAAAGGCGGAAATAAGTTTAGCGAGAATTACGAAAGAGAGGCGGCATACTGTAACATTAGCCCCGAGGACTTCGAGGCGCTGGGCAGGCCGTGGTATGTCCGCGTTACCAACGAGTACGGGGATAGCGTCGTGGTAAGGGCGAGGAAAACGAATACGCAGCAAAAAGGCGAGATATTCATCCCTCGCGGGATATGGGCGAACGTGGTCGTGACTCCCGAGACCGAGAGCACCGGCAGCCCACGCTACAAGAACCTGCCCGTGAAGATAGAGAAGTGCGACGGGCCGGTGCTGGGCCCCCAGGAGCTTATGAAGGAGTACTACCTTAAAGGTAGAGAGGGCACCCGTAAGTACCTGGACAGGAATACTGCGCAGGCCGGCCATTAAGAGCGGGGAAGCGATGATCAAAAACACTTACGCCAGCCCCTTAGAGACTACCTCGATGTATGAGGCGGTCGAGGTCGTCGGGGACTATGCGCGGCGGGTCCGGCCCGACGTGTGCGTCGAGGAGAGCGTCAACCTGCTGGTAAACGGGTCCAGGGTTGCTACCATTATAATGTCCCCCGACGACCTCGAAGCCTTCGCCCTGGGGTACCTAAAGTGCGAGGGCTTCATCAGGTCTTTGAAAGAGGTAAGCTCCGTGGAGGTAAAGTGGCCGGACGTTCACGTCTCCGCGCCAGGAATAGAAGGCGACGACCTGGGGCTATGGATGGAGGTCCGCAGCTCGGGGTGCGTCGGCGTGCGCTCATCCTGGGTAGATGTGGAGAGGCCGCTTCCAGATGGCCTGAGCGTTAGCAAGGATACCATTTTCTATGCCATGGGCTTCGTTAACGACCTCGCTAAAACATGGAGGAGGACGGGCGGCACCCATTGCACGATAATCTTCGACGAGGTTGGCGGCATCGTGGCATACGCCGAGGACATCGGCAGGCACAACTCGGTCGATAAGGCGGTCGGAAAAGCCCTCGTAGGCGGCCGCGACCTCTCTAAGTGCTTCATGGCCTGTACGGGGAGGATGGCGGCGGGAATGGTGGCGAAGGCATACAGGGTGGGCATACCCATTCTGGTAAGCAATACGGCTCCCTTTAGCGCGGGCATCGAGCTTGCGCTGAGGGCTGGCATGACGCTGGTCTGCTTCGCCAGGCCGCCCCATATGCTAATATACAGCAGGCCTGAGCGCATCACCGGCATGCCAGAATATTAGATCACTTCAATATCAAAAATGTCGTTCACGTCGCACTCGATGACCCCATCGAAGTCCTTCATGAACTTTTTAAACCTAAAAACGATGGCCTTATCCTGGCTGAATATCGAGTATGAGTCGGCGCTTGACTGCTTTAGCTTTGGCCTCAGGTTGTATAGCAGCCTGCCGCTGCCAAGCCTGGCCCCCGTGATTCCTATGAGGGAGTCGGAGACGCAATGGTTTTTGCCGATTACGATGCACACGTCGTCGCTCCTGAGGTCGCAGCCCAGCAGCAGGTTGGCCACCATGGCCATGCGCACTGCGAGGGCCAGGCCGATGCAGCGCTCGCCGTGGAAATTGTACCCTTCGTGGATCAGGCTTTCCTTATACTCCGCGGGGAGCATTTTTCTGACCTTTTGAGTCCTGTCAGGATTTTTTGCGGAAAACACGCAATCCATGCCCGCCTGATAAGGCTTTATGTCCACTATCGGCGTGCCGTCTATGGCATCTGCGCCTGAAACGAATAAATGCCGGCCGTATCGCCTTAATAGCTTCACTATAGTCACTGATATCGGGTTGGGGCGGGAGGGCGACCGGAGCGAAAAGACGCCCTGCTCGGGGAGGCTCGTCGATATTTTTCTGGGCACGGCTTTCAATACTTTCCTGTCCGCCTCGTGGAGCCAGCAGCAGAGGATGAGGTGCGAGTTTCCGTCGATTCCCGTCAAGGCCTCCTCGTACTCCTCGAATATGTCTAGCTGGGCGTCCACGCCCCATATGGGCATAGCGTCTCGATCTTTTATGGGCGAGCGGACGACCCCAACGGGCTTAAGCTCCATAGCACGTGAAATGTCGGCCGTCATGATGCGGGACTCCGCAGATATAAGTCATAACATTAACCATCGTATATAACCATTGCTATACTCATCGGGCATTTAGCATATTTTTGTTAAACAAATTATGGCATACTCGTTAAAGCGCAGCCATAACATCTCGCTGGTCAGACCACGTTATCGGCCGAGAAATCGTAGTCGAAGTCCGTGATTTTCTTTCTATTTTTAAGGGCCAGGTAGAGCTCGGCCTTAAAGAGGGCCAGGAAGGAGAACACGAATCCCTGGATTAGGATTTGAAAGACGGCCACGGTGAGCAATGCGCCCATGCCCAGCGTGACGGGCGCCAGGCTCAGGGCCTCCGTGACGTTCATAGAGGCATTCGCCCCCACTAGGGCCATATAGCTCTCGTTCGCCATCATCGCCCCCGCCAGGCCGAATGAGATAGGAAGCTGCACGAGCGCCTTCAGGACGACCGCAATTATGAAGAACCCCGCGGCCGCTGGCAGGTTGCGCTTGACGAACTCGATGCTGTTCTTGAAAGATGCGATGGCTCCCGACCCATCGGCAACTATGCAAATGTCGTAGAACTCTATGGAGAGCAGGCATAAAAAGGCCAGTCCCAGCGCCAGGAAGCCCAGGATCGACCCCATGAACGGGCTGGCGGCTACCCCTGTTAGCAGCAGGAGCGCCACCCCCGTTATTAAGAAGTAAAAGACTGCGAACGATATCACTCCAGCCATGACCATTTTAACGTAGTTTTTCATGGCTGTATCCATGAATGTGGCCATGCTTGACGTCCCCTTGTTTCTGACCTCGACTGCATACCCCAGGGCGCCGCCCGTGATGAACGGCATGATAAGCAGGGGCAGGACCAGCTGAGAATAATTGACAGCTATGCTTTTTGTTATCTCGTCGAACTTGCCGTAGCCCGCCAGCACTGGTAGCGATAGCACGCCCACAGCGAGCCCGGCCATCAATAGGATGGGGCTGCTGCCCATCTCCCTCACGCTCTTCCCAAAAATTGAAACGAAGTCATCCATCGCTGGCTCGCCGCTACTTTAAACGTGGCAAAAGCATAAATATTTAGCGTATTACGCTGAAAGCAGCCCTATGAAATCACGTCCTCGTGGTGTCCTCGCTGCCACACTGAGGGCACACGATGGGAAAAAAGTACGGGTCCGCCTCGAACACGAAGCCACACGTCTTACAGATGAAAAAGACCTTACTCTGATCGACCTCTTCCATAATAAAGGCACCAACTCGAAGCATTATAAAGGATTCGGTCGGCCACATTAAAATTATCCTCAAACGTTATAAAGGCGAGCGTCGAATATATCGTTGGTGAATTATGGAGAAGGTGCTCGAATTCGGCTCCAGCCGGGTGAAGCCTGACGTGCGCAGGCTCAGCGACATGAGAGAGGTCATCTACGATATCGAGTGGCTGAAGGGCGCGCCCGATATGGAGCTTTATTACATGTACAGGGACCTTGCCGTGAGCAAGGGCGATCGCTCTATTATATTAGACCACCGCCTGCGCTACGATATTACGGTCATCCCGCCCAACAGGCTGGGCGCAGAGTACGTGAAAACGGCGGGCCACTATCACCCCTTTGTCGAGGGCACATCGTATACCTACCCCGAAGTATACGAGGTACTCAGGGGCACTGCGCACTACTTGTTGCAAAAGTGCGAAGGGGGACGCATCACGGACGTCGTCATGATAGAGGCGAAGGAGGGCGACAAGGCCATAATACCGCCAGGCTATGGCCACGTCACCATCAACCCATCAAATAGGGAGCTTAAGATGGCCAACTGGGTCTCCCGCGACTTCTCCTCCATCTACGAGCCTTATAAGAAGTGTGGAGGGGCCGCATACTTCGAGCTTGCAGACGGGAGGCTTATCAGGAATGGGAGATGCGACCATATCCCGGATATAAGGTTCCTTAAGCCCACCAACATCGCCAAGCTAGGGCTGAGCAAGGGCAAGGAGATGTATGGCCTTGTAAGGGACGTCGAGAAGCTCGCCTACCTGAACCGGCCTCAGGACTATGGCTGGCTCTGGGAGGCGGCGCTAAGCGACAAAAACCGGGCCGTCCGCTGAGTTCACTTAATTTCTTTTATTTTCGGGTTTAGGTCGCCCCTGACGCCAAGGCTTTTAAGCTCCCTGACCTGGGTCCAGCAGTCTACGCCATATGCATCGTTGAATATCTTATAGTCGGCCCTCTGGAGGAAGGCGGCGTCTACGGATACAGGCGAGTCCGAGGCGAATATGCCGATGTCATTCATCACCCGGCTGCCTGGAGCGGGCACGCAATCGCAGAACTGGGATATGTTCTCGGCGAAAGACACGTAGGAGACCTTGCCCTTCTTAAACGTTGAGAGCACAGCATATGCGGTTGAGGCAAGCGCCTTCCCCAGGTTCTCCTTATCGATGAGCTTGATGGCCCCCTTCGGGCATGCCTCCATGCAGACAGGGCAGCGCATGCACTCCGGGGAGATGTTCCTCGCCTTTCCCTCGACGATGTCGGGCAGGCCCATCTCGCACACTTTCTTGCAAAGGCCGCAGCCCACGCACTTCGACTCGTCTATCTCCAGCCCAACGGTCCGGTGCTGCCTGAGCTTGCCCTTCCTTGTGGCACAGCCCATGCCCAGGTTTTTAATGGCTCCCCCGAAGCCGGTGAGTGCGTGGCCCTTATCGTGCGACACCACTATCATGGCGTCCGCCTCGGCGATGGCGCCCGCCACCTCGACCTCCTTGAGGATGCCCTTCGTCTTTACCAGCCTCTCGTTCTCGCTCCTCAGCCCGTCCGCTGCTATAAACGGGGCGAAGCCGAAGCCGTTCATCCTGGCAGTCCCACAGTGGTCTACTGCGTTGTTGCGCTGCGCCAGGTAATACGTGTTAGAATCCGTGAGGAAGGGCTTTCCGCCAGCCTCCTCGACCTTTTTCACGATCTGGTGCACGAAGAAGGGCTGAACGTAGTAAGGGTTGCCCATCTCGCCCACGTGAAGCTTTATGGCCACCAGGTCGCCCTTCGACACGCAGTCAAAAGTCCCCGCAGCGTCGTAAAGGCGTTCCGCCATCTCTAGAAGGTTACAGGACGTATCCCACGGAACTAAATGAACGGTCATAAAATTAAATAGCCCCTATACTAACATAAACCTGTCTCCATGCCGGAAAAAGTTTTTAAGTAAGGGGAGCAAGCTAGATAGGAGAGAGTCCAATGAATCATTGGTTATACGCTGGGTGGTCGTGATGATCGGGATGGTGCTGTGCGGCGGCTCTGGCAAGCGGCTGAAGCCTTACACGGATAATACTCCCACCCCCCTCATCGAGATCAAGGATAACTGCACCATTCTTGATAAGCAGCTATTCGACTTCGCATCGGCCGGGATAAAGGAGGTAATACTTTTAACTGGCTATAAGGGCGACATGATAGAGGCCCGGTATGGCAAGGAGTATAAGGGCGTGAAGCTCTTGTATCATAATGAGGAGAAGCCCCTCGGTACGCTAAACGCCCTGAAGGCGGGCATGGAAATGGCCCGTGGCCGGGACGTCGTTGTGAGGAACGGCGACGTGGTCACCGACGTGAACATTAAAAAGATGATGATGAGGCACGTGAACAGCCCTTATCCCATCACCATGTTCGTCACCCGCATGCGTAGCCCCTTTGGCATCGTTGAGCTTGGCGAGGACAGGGTGAGGTCATTTAAGGAGAAGCCTCTCCTGGAGTATTACATTAACGGCGGCATATACTGTATAAACAAGGATGTGCCGGTCTCTCAGTTCGAGGGGGGAAGCCTTGAGCACGCATTGTTCCCAAGGCTGGCCGAGGCCAACCAGCTCGGGTATTACAGGGAGGACGGGGTGTTCTGGGCGACGGTGGACACGGTGAGGGAGCTTGAGGAGGTCAGAAAAGAGTATAAGAATAAGACGGATAAGCCCTGGGGCTACGAGAAGGTTTTGATAAGCACCGATAAGTACCTCACCAAGGAATTATTTATAAGGGCTGGCTACCAGACCTCTTTCCATAAGCACCCCCGTAAGGACGAGACCATGTACATCCTCGAGGGCGTGGGCTACATCGAGTTCGAGGACCATAAGGAGCACTTCGGCAAGAATGACACTATCAGGATAGAGCCCAACGTGCCCCACACTATCGTGGCCACCGAGAATACAATCTTGCATGAGGTGTCGACGCCATACTTAGAGGATACGGTGCGGATCAAGGACTATTATAATGTGAGGTAGTTGCGTGAAGGCTTTCATACTCTGCGGGGGGCGTGGGGAGCGCCTGAGGCCACTGACGGATAGCATGCCTAAGCCCATGGTCAAGGTGGGGGGAAAGCCCATCCTGGAGTACCAGCTAGACTTATTGAGGAAGCATGGCATCGAAGATGCCGTCCTGCTGGTCGGGTGGCATGGGGAGGCCATCGAGCGATACTTCGGGGACGGCAGCAGGCTGGGTATGCACATCGAGTACTCCTATGAAGACCCTGATAATAGGCTTGGCACGGCGGGTCCCATTAAGGCTGCCAGGGATAAGGTGGATGGCACGTTTATCGTGATGAACGGCGATATCATTTCTAATGCTAATATAGCGGGCATTGTCTCTTTTCACGTGGGCATGGGGTGCTGGGGCACCATTAACATGATTAATATGCCCTCGCCTTATGGCATCATAGACCTGGATGGCAGCAGGATAGTGCAGTTCAGGGAGAAGCCGGTTTTGCCCTATAAGATGAATGCGGGCTTGTATGTCCTTGAGCCTGAAGTGGTGGACTTCATGCCCGACGTTGGCTCTATAGAGACTGACGTTTTCCCGAAGCTCGCTGCGCTGGGTAAGCTTTGTGGCTACGACTCTACCGGCATATACTGGAGCGACGTGGGAACCCACAAGGACCTCGAGAAGGTCAATAAGGACATCATCGCGGGCAAATTTAAACTGTAAGTTCTCTAAGCCTAAGAAGCTCACTATGAAGACTATTAAGGGCACGAAGAGCTTCACACGACTTACTAGCCTTTATAGTGGCTAGACATTGAGGCCTTCAGTGGTGGCGATGCTGGTCGTCGTGCCGGTGGATGTGCTCGTGCGTGATGGTGCCATGGACGTGGATGTGGGTGTGCGCATGCTCCTCACCGAATAGGAGGAGAGCGCCAAGGACCATTAGGGGGGCTGAGATGTAAAAAGAGGTATCGGGGGCGCCCCTGAATATGAGGAATGATACGATGACGCCAGCGAAGGGCGCTGTGCCCATCAGGGCGCTGGCACGGGCAGCGCCGATGTGGCGCATTGAAAGTATGAAGAGCGCGATGCTAAGGCCATAGCAAAGGCTGCCGACCAGCATCGCCGCCATGATGATGAAGGGGCCGGGGAGGGGGGCGCCTAAAAGCAGCGCTAAGGCTAGGGAAAAGGCGCCCGATACCGTGCCTTTCACGATGCCTATCGACACGGGGTCTTTAGAAGAGATGCTCCTCGTGAGGTTATTATCCAGGCCCCAGAGGACGCATGCCACGATGATGCTGACGGCGCCAAGCGAGGCCCCAAACTGTGCGCCGTCGAAGGATAGCACGACGCTCGACGCCGTGATGAGGCCGATGGCCGCCCAGGCTCTCTCCCCGACGTACTCCTGGAACATGAAGGCGGCAATAAGCGTAGTGGCAACGCATTCGAAGTTCAACAGCAAGGACGCGGTCGCTGCAGGCGTGCTCTGTAGCCCGAGCAGAAGCATTATGGGCGCGGCCACCCCTCCAGCCAGGACTGCGCCAGCCAGCCACGGCGTATCCTTACATGTGAGCTGCACCCCAACTTTAACCCCGAATGCGCTGCGCGCCAGGCTAAAGGCCAGAAGCCCTGCTCCGCAGCCCAGGTATAAGAGCCCTGCTAGCAGCACAGGGTGGGCTTCCCCCAGCAACACTTTTGCGAGGGGCGCGCTAGCCCCAAAAAGTATGGCCCCCACGATTGCAAATAATAAGGGGCGTGCCCGAGAATATATCATTGAATGAAAATACGACATCCCATGATAAAAACCTTTTAAATCAGGCAGCGCATATTAGGGATGGTGACCATGAAAGGCCTCATGCTATCCAAGGATGAGCTGGTGAAGTGCGAGAACGCGATAGAGGAGGCCATCGTAAAGATAGTGGAGATGAGCAAGACTAACGGGGCCATTGTAGCGCTGAGCGGGGGGATAGACTCCTCGCTGGTCGCCACGCTAGCCACGAGGGTGGTCGACGTGTACGGGCTCATACTCCCGGACCCCTCAACGAGCGATCCTGGTGACGTGCGGGACGCGGAGGACCTGGCGAATAGCCTGGGCATCGACTACGAGGTAATAGATATCGGGGGCATATTGAAGGCGATCTATGCGGCCAGGCCGAAGCTCGGGCCCAGGGAGTGTAAGATCGCCTACGCTAACGTCAAGCCCAGGGTGCGCATGGTCATGAACTATTTTGCAGCTAACCTCGACGGCCGGGTGGTGCTGGGCACGGGTAATAAGACCGAGCTCCTCATGGGCTATTTTACGAAGTATGGGGATGGCGGCGTGGACATGCTCCCTATCGGTGACCTTTACAAGACCAGGGTGTGGCAGATGGCCAGGCATGTGGGCGTACCCGAAAAAATCATTAAAAAGCCTCCATCTGCCGGGCTGTGGAAGGGCCAGACCGATGAGGAGGAGATGGGCATACGCTATGAGCTTCTAGATAAGGTGCTTTACGGCGTTTTCGACCTTGGGCTTACCTATGAAGAGGTCGAGAAGGCGACAGGAGTGGATGATGCCACCTTTACCCGCATAATGGAGCGTGTCAGGGATAACGAGCATAAGCGTAACATGCCCCCCATCGTGGACATAGAGGCTGTGCTCCGGTCCTGCCACTCATAAAGCCTACTCTTTTAATCAGAAATGATATATACAGGCTTATCATACATGATATGCATCTTAAATTTGAGGGACTACATGGACGTCGATATCCTTAAGAAGCTCGCCCTCATGGGAGCCATGAAAGGGCGGGTAAGCCTCTCCTCCGCCAAGCTGGGCTCCACAATAGGCATGAGCTCCCAAACGGCGGCGAGGCGGCTGATTCGCCTGGAAAAGCAGGGGTACATCACGAGGGTACTCACAACAGAAGGACAGGACGTGCGCATCACAGATAAGGGAATCTCAAAGCTCAAGGCCGAATATCTGGACTATAAGAAGATATTCGAGGAAGGACAGAGACAGCGGCTCAAGGGGAGGGTCACGACGGGCCTCGGCGAAGGCCAGTACTACATATCGCTGGAAGGCTACAGGAGGCAGTTCGTCGAGAAGCTCGGCTTCGAGCCTTATCCGGGGACCTTAAACCTACAGCTTAAAGAGCCGTTTGCGGTGCACGATACGTCAGCCATAAAGATAGAAGGCTTCAAGGATTCAGCGAGGACGTTCGGGGGCGGCAAGTGCTACCCGGTGAAAATCGATGGAATAGAGGCCGCAATAATCCGGCCGGACCGCTCCAGCTATCCCCTGAACATGGTGGAGGTCATCGCGCCCGTCAACTTAAGGGAGAAGCTGGGGCTCAAGGACGGGGACGAGGTGGAGGTGATACTGGAATGATACAGGATGCGATCAAGGCTTTACAGGATGGGCAGCCGATACTCTTATACGATTTTGACGACCGTGAGGCCGAGACCGATATCGTGATTGGCGCCGAGTTTACGACGCCTAAAGAGGTCTATCGCCTGCGGCGGGACGCAGGAGGCCTCATCTGTACGGCCATCGATCCCGTGGCCTGCGAGAAGCTGGGCATACCGTATATGGCTGACGTGTTGAGGTATGCGGGCAACTCCGGCAACGGCTTCAAGGCCATCGAGTCCATCTACGAGAGGGCCGGCGACATCCCGTATGACTCTAAGTCGTCTTTCTCATTATGGGTGAACCACAGGAAGACTTTTACGGGCATAACGGACAATGACCGCTCTTTAACGATCACGAAGCTGGCTGAGGCCACCAGGAAGGCCATGAATGGCGGCCATGTCAACTTCGGCGCCGAGTTTCGCTCGCCCGGCCACGTGCCCCTCCTAAGGGCCGCCCCGAACCTGCTTAAAGATAGGAGGGGCCAGACTGAGCTTTCCATCGTATTGGCGAGGGCGGCTGGGATCACCCCTGCCATGGTCATGTGCGAGATGCTCGACGGCGAGACGGGCAGGGCGCTCGGCAAAAAAGATGCCATCGCCTATGGCAAGAGGAACGGCCTCGTCTACGTAGAGGGCAAAGAGGTCGTGGACTACTTTAAAAGCATTTTATAAAAATGTCTCGTACGCCGTCCTCGCAGTGTAATACTTTTCATGCCTGCGCGACGGCATACCTATAATCATCACCTGGCCAGGGGGAGCGTCCTCGCCGGCGATAGTTATGGCCATAATGCTTTACTTTTTCTTATACTCGGTGTACCCGCACTTGCCGCACGATAAACGGTCTGCGTGGCTCGCCAGGAATACGCCGTCGCCGCACCTCGGGCACGACTGGCCCTTGCGCACGACCTTGCCATCTTTCACTTCATACATGCGGGACTTCAGGCTCACGCCCTTTGCTGCCTTCTTCTCAGCCATTACGACCCCTCAATTACTTCTTAGGCTCCGCCGGCTTCGCTTCGGCCTTAGGGGCTTCCGCGGCGGCCTCGCCCTCCTTCTTAGCTTCCTTCTTCTTCTCGTTCCGCTGCACGATGTGCTCGGCTTCGACGCTCTTCAGGCGCTCCACGGTCTCGTATATCTTCGCGTAGCCCCTGGTCTCGCGCTTGCCGAACTCGGACCTCATGCGCTCGATGATGACGAGCTCCGGCCTGGAGTTCAAGTAGGCGGCTATCTTCGCCTTGATCTCCTCGCGAGAGGGCGTCCCAAGGTTATGGGAAACGCTAAACTTCACCTCACGCCTCTGTAACAGCGGATTCTTCTTCTCCTCAAGTACTTTTATGTCCATTCTATCACCTTTGAGGTCATTCTTTTATCATTTGCTCCATTAAGGAGCACGTTTCACGTTTTTTATCTTCAGTCACCCTCACGGCCACCACGCCCTCGCTCGGCTGCCCGTAGAGGATGACCGAGCCAACGGGCGCGTAAACGCACGCAGGTATGACAGCCAGGTCCTCTTCCCCTTCCACATAGATGCGGACAGGCCTTTCAGAGTACATGTTATCCCTTATGGCGCCGATAAGCTCCTCGGTGACAACGCCTGCGGGGTTCTTCACCCTCACGTCCATGAACGACTCGTGGGCCGTGCCCTTCTTCACCTCTATGTCGACGGGAAGCCGCATGGTAAGGTCGTCCACGATACACATGTCAGGCACCCTTCCTGATTTTAGCAGGAAGTACGTGGTCACGTCCCCGATGGAAATGACCTTCGGGGGGCTCTTAAAGCCCTTCAAGATTCCCCTGAGGCACTCTTCGCCTTTGCAGCGGTACAGCTCTCCGAACGGCGCCTTAAGCCGCTCACGCAATGCCGGCGTCAGCCTATATGCCAACTTTACCGCACCTTCAGCGCGAACTTGCCGGGCCTCTTAATACCCATTATTTTCGCTATCTCCGACTTCAGAGGGTCTACTATGACCAGGTAACCGCTCCAGTCCTCGCTCAGCGCGCCCGACTGGCAGGATGGGCATACCTCCCCCTCGACGAGGCTGTGGCACTCCCTGCATGCCTTCAGGTTGCTGCCCTTCTTCCTGGCTCGGGATTCTCCTTTGATCTTCGCCATCTAGATAACTCCGGAAATTTTGATTTTGATTGCCTCAGGTAGTTGAGACGACATAGTAACTTCGAAGTATATATAGATATTCGAGCGCCGGTCTCAGGGCCACCAGAATATCGGCCATGGCGGGAAGGCGTAGCATTGTCTTGAGATAATTGCTATTATCCAGTATAGCTGTTGTATGAAATGCCAGCCTTCCATGTAGGGCGCGTTTGGCACTGGTGGGATGCGAGGCTCTGGAGTGGCGGAAGGCTCAGGCGTCGGGGTTGGCCGTTCAGCCGTGCGCTCCCACCGCTGAGGCATGGCCTGCTGCATCTGGACCGGCGGCTGCACGGCCACAATAGGCGGATACTGCGAAGGCCGGGGGTAATAAGGCCCCGGCAACGTCATGTTATATGGCTCCGGCGTGGGTGAAGGGACGGCTTTCCGGGCGCCTTTACCGCCTAAAGCCACAGACGTATGGTTTTTCATGCCATGGTCCCCCGTCTTATACGCAGTCAAATAGCTGGAGACAAGGAGCGCAATGGCTATGGCCACCATGGCAAGAACGGCCAATGTAAGTCCAAACTTTAAAAGGTCATGCGCCATGCTCACGCCAAATGATGGTATAGGGCGGGCAAGGATAAACGTGATGGCATATTTTAGCGGAAATAGGAATGCGCGCTAAACACGCCATTAGCCCACAAATCCAAGTAAAATAAGCAATAAATTATTAAATTGTTAATTAAAAAATTTATTTTTGGTCCTATTGATGAGCAAGAGCCATAAGTCACGGTGTAAGTCATCCAGGAAAGGTGGCGTAGAAGTATCGGAAAAAGCGATGAGAATAAGCAGCCCCACGTTCTTGCTGGCGGGCATCATGCTTCTGGGCCTTGTCATCAGGTCATTACCTGCACTGTATTGCATAGTCGGGGGAAAAGTCATATTCCTCGACCTGGATGCATATTATCACATGAGGCGGACCATATATGCTCTACACCATTTCCCGGCCGTGAACAACTTCGACTCATACGTCGATTACCCGTATGGGTTCTACATAGGCTGGCCTCCGCTATTCGACATCATCACGGCCGCTGCAGGGCTCCTGGCCGGGCTCGGCCGCCCGGATGCCCTCACCATCGAGATTGCGGCTTCTGTCATGCCAGTCCTGATGGGCGTTGCCACAATCGCCCTCACCTATTTTATTGTTAAGGATGTCATGAACGAGAAGGCAGCCCTGCTCGCCGCATTGCTCATGGCCATAATGCCTGGGGCCATTTTCCGCTCGCTGTTCACCATAGTCGACCATCATGCCCTTGAAGTGCTAGTCTCGCTTACGATGTACCTATTATTTTTACGCTCAGTATCCTCAGCTAAAAAATCGGGCCTTAGCATTTCGAGCCTAAGACCTGCACTTGTATATGCCATCGCTGCGGGCGTGGCAACGGCTTGCATGGTGTTCTCATGGGACGGGGCGCCCATTTTTATAAGCATCATCGTCGCCTATGCTATCGCCCAGTATGCCTATGATGCCCTCCACAAAGAACGCTCTGACTATCTGGCCATAGCCGGCGTCATCCTCTCCTCGATGGCTCTAATCATCGTGGCCCCAATAGTAGCCACGGGCGCCAAGAACCCGAAAATAGCCTTTAGCGCCTTTAGCCTATCGTGGTTCCATATCATTTACTTGCTATCCATCGTATTCTTTTTCATCGCCACGGGCGTCATCTCCATAGTCCTTTATAAATGTAAGGCGCGCTGGTACACGATGCCGGCCATCATCATCGCAATGGCCGCGACCGCGGCGACAGCCCTCAAGCTTGCATTGCCTGATTTCCTCACGGGCATAGAATTAGGCATAGCCTACCTGGGGGGCTCGATAAAGGTGATGAGCACCATAGCCGAGGCGGAGCCCCTTTTCATCGTGAGCGACCAATTATCATTGACTGTCCCCTGGTCGTTTTTCTCTATAGCCGGCCCCATCGCCGTTCTCGGGCTGATCGCATATCTCTTTTCGCTAAAGGATAAAAAGCTTAAAAACGCAGAGCTTTTCCTCCTCGTGTGGACCATCATCATGATCATCCTGGGATTAATGCAAAAACGATTCATGAACCTGCTCGCGGTGAACGTGGCGATTTTCGCGGGGTTCGCCATCTATGGGGCTTTAGAGCTGGCAGGCCTTGAGCAATACTTCTCCAATTTGAAAAAAATCTCCGCGTCCAGGTCCGGCTCTATGCCCGCCACGCTTCTCGGCGCGTGCGCGGCCATTGTGCTCCTCCTGATACCCGTATTGCTTAGCAGTGTGGCGATGGCAGGCTCGCCACCGATATATGCCCTGGACTGGAATGAGGCGTGTCAGTGGGTTAATTATAATACGCCTAAGACTTCTTATGCTTATTCTGCGGACATTGGCACTCATCCTGAGTATGGCGTAATGTGCTGGTGGGACTACGGCAATTATATCTTATACAGGGCTGAGCGCCCGGCCGTGGCCAACAACTTCCAGACGGGGGTCGAGGACGCTGCCCGCTTCTTCGTGGCCCAGGATGAGGAGACGGCGAACGCGATAATGGATAAGCGGAACGCGAGGTACGTCATGGTCGATTATCGCATGGGCTCCCCGGCTTCGGGAGTGCACAGCGGGATATTCGAAAACATGGCTTACCTGGCCGGCGAAGATCCGATGAGCTACCATGACAATACGGCTACAAATAAGGCCATGCCTGATATAAAATATTATAATACAGTATATTATAAATTATTCAACCTGGATGGCTGCGGCGGGAGCGTCAACGGCCACTTTATCGACTCGCTTAAACACTATCGCCTGCTATACATCACCGCCGGGGTGGACCCGGTGATGGTATTCGAGTACGTGAAGGGGGCCACGATAACGGGCAGGGCGGCCCCAGGCTCGACGGTTGAGCTCAGGCTAAAGCTCGCCTCACCTTATGGCCAGAGAACGTATTATAGCCAGACGATGGCCGGGCCGGACGGGCAATACGCCTTCGTCGTGCCCTACCCGACTTCATCCTCTTCATTCATAAAGACTGGCGCAGCATATACCATCACATCCGGCTCCACGTCATCGGAGGCCGAGGTGCCGGAGAGCGCCATAAAGGATGGACACGTGATACAGGCCCAATAGGCGCTTTTAATTAACTAGCCCAAGGTAGCCTTTGCTTTTGGTCCGCAGGCGTGCTTAGCGATAAGAATTTAATTACGAAGTTGAATCTATTATGGGTTTTCATTATGGGCTCTAAACGGAAGGCGCCTAACCGTGAGGCGCGAAAGGCGGATGCCGGAAGGCCCCTTGAAATTGGCGGAGGCATGGCCAAGTCGCCGCGCGCACCCATCAGGGTGGACAGCAATGTGATACTGCTTTTATCCATCTTTGTAGTGGCGCTCGCGCTGAGGCTGCTTCCCATCGCCTTCTGCCTATCGAATGAAGGCATCATGTTCTCAGAGTTTGACCCGTACTACCATATGCGAAGGATAGTCTATGCAGTAGACCATTTCCCGCTCCTCAACTCGTTCGACTCTTACGTGAACTACCCCTACGGGTATGGGATAAGCTGGCCTCCACTGTTTGACCTCATCGCCGCCTCGCTATCGCTCATCGTCGGCCTGGGAAGCCCCGGAAGGGGCACCATTGAGGCGGTATCTGCAGCCGTCCCGGTCCTGCTCGGCCTGCTCTCAATCGGGCTTCTCTATTACATTGTAAAGGACGCTATCGGCAGGGAAGCGGCGCTCGTCGCTGCGTTTTTCATGGCGGTGCTGCCCGCCTCCATCTTCAGGACCGCTTTCGCTTACACCGACCACCATGCCCTCGAGGTATGCGTGTCCCTCGCGATGTACCTCTGCTTCATGAGGGCCGCTGCCTCTGCAAGGAAGGAAAAGCTAAGCTTCAAGAGCCTTAAAAAGCGGCCTCTGGTATATGCCGCCCTGGCGGGCATTGGCATGGCCGGCATGGTATTCTCGTGGGATGGCGCGCCCATCTTTATAGGCGTCATCGTGGCCTACTCGTTCATCCAGTATGCGTATGACGCCTTCAGAGGCGAGGATACAGAACATTTAACCGTCACAGGCTTCATCGCATCGCTCATCGCCGTGACCATCGTTACGCCATTCATCATGGCCTGCCCTGCCGGGCGGGGTTTCGTGGTTTCCGCACTATACCTCTCATGGTTCCATATCCTTTATCTCGCAGCAATCGCCATGTTCTTCATAGCCATGTGGGGCCTGTTTAGGCTATGCTCGAACGTGAAGGCCCCGTGGTTCACGGCGCCGCTCGCAGCGCTCATAGGAATTGCCGTGCTCGTGGCATCGGCGAGATTCGCCCTCCCCCAGATGTTCAACGCACTCGAGGCGGGCATACAGTTCCTCATGGGCAGCGGCAACGTCCTGGTGACCATTGTGGAGGTGGAGCCGCTATTCAGCAATAACGGCCAGTTCTCCTTTGACGTGCCATGGGCTTACTTTTCTACCGGGGGCCTGCTGGCGATACTGGGATTTGCAGCCTTCCTCTTCACGAGGAACTGGAAGAGCCTCAAGGAATCTGAGGTTTTCCTGCTCGTGTGGACCGTCATGGTACTCCTGCTTGGATTATTGCAGAAGCGCTTCGTCTACGTTCTTGCGGTGAACGTGGCATTGTTCGCGGGCTTCGCCATGTATGAGGCGCTGAAGCTCGCGGGCTTTTATGAACATTTGCCAGAGAGCCGCGGAAAGAAAGCCTCCCGCCAGAGGGGCGCCTCAATAACTCCCCCCATGGTGGCGGTGGCCATCGTATCGGCCATCCTGCTCATCCCCATATTAATGAGCGCCATATCCATCGCCGGCAGTATGGAGCCATATGCGCGGAACTGGAATGAGGCGTGCCGGTGGGTTGATGAAAATACGCCTAAGACCTCTTATGCTTATTCCGCGGACAATGGCACCCATCCCGAGTATGGCATAATGTGCTGGTGGGACTACGGCAATTATATCTTATACGAGGCCGAGCGCCCGGCCGTGGCCAACAACTTCCAGACCGGCGTCGAGGATGCGGCACACTTCTTCATAGCCCAGGATGAGGCGTCCGCAAACGCCATAATGGAGAAGCGAAACGCAAAGTATGTCATGGTGGACTATCGCATGGGCTCGCCATGGGCAGGGGTGAGTAACGGCATATTCGAGAACATGCCATACCTGGCGGGCGAGGATTCGAATAGCTATCATATGAGCTATCTCATGCCCGTCCCGTACGGCAGCGAGCGGAAGCTCGATGGCAGCGCAAAGTATTATGGCTCGATGTACTCCCGCCTCTTCAACGGCGACGGCCTCGGAGGCAGGGATGGCCTGGGCTATCCCACGAATGGGCTGGAACACTACAGGTTGATATATATGACTCAGGGCAAAGATCCGGTCAAGGTGTTCGAGTATGTGAAAGGGGCTACTATCAATGGTAAAGCTGCGCCAGGCTCAAAGCTGGAGCTATGGCTGAACGTCACGGCGCCCGATGGCGATCATGCATATTATAGCACGACGACAGCTGGCATAGATGGCGCATACTCGTTCACGGTGCCCTACCCGACCTCCAGCACTGTGGGCATCGTTAAGACCGGTGATGCGTATACCATTAAGTCGGGCTCATCCTCTATCCAGGTTCAGGTCTCTGCCAGCGCCGTTGACAATGGAGAAACCGTGGTCGCAGGTGGTATGCAATGAAAAGGCTCCTTATAGCGCTCTTTGTCCTTGCAGTGCTGGCCCCTGCAATAGCTTTGGCTGATTGGCCCCAGGCGAGGCACGACGCACAGCACACCTCGGTGGCGGACTCTGCGCTTAAGCCCCCGCTGGCCGTGGACTGGCAAACCAATATAGGAGGAAAGGCCATTTCATCTCCCATAGTTTATAATGGCACGCTTTTTGCAGGGAATGGCGATGGCAAGGAGGTATACGCCCTCGACGCGGCCAGCGGCAGGCAGCTCTGGAAGTTCACGACGGGCGGCTCGGTAGAGTCCACACCTGCGGCCGCGAACGGCTCAGTAGTCGTTTGCTCATACGACGGCTACGTATACAGGCTAGACGCCTCTAGCGGCAGGCAGCTCTGGAAGTATTACGCTAAGAGCGGCATCTACTCCTCGCCGCTTATATACGATAACAAGGTCTTCGTGGGCACAGATGACGGGAGCTTCTATGCCCTGAACCTGGATAGTGGGCTTATAGCCTGGTCGCTCCCGAAGGCCACCCAATCGTCCCCTGCGGCTGATAATGGCAAAGTCTTCGTAGGCACATACGACGGCACCTTCTATGCCCTTGACGCAGAATCGGGCCACGAAGTATGGTCTTATGACACGAAGGACTCCATCCATTCATCGCCGCTAATTCATAATAATACCGTATACGTGGCAACCCGCAATGGGATGCTGTACGCCTTCGACACGATAAGCGGAAGCATACGATGGACATATGACTTAGGGTATAATACCGATGCAACGCCCTCCATCAACCTGGCCACGGAGACGCTATACATAGGGACGTATGGTGGCAGGATATTCGCGCTTGACGCCACTAATGGAAGCTTAAGATGGGTGTCGGATTTCTACGGGCCGATATACCAGAGCGTGGCCGTATCGGGCTGTTTGTATGGGGCCACCCAGGATGGCAAGCTCTTCGCCCTCGACGGGGCGAACGGCTCAGGGCTCTGGACGTATAGCCTCAAGTCTGGGGCGTTCGCATCCCCGGCAGTAGACGGCGGCAGGCTGTACATGGCCACGCTTGGAGGCGACATCGTAGCGTTCAAGGAGTCTGCCGATACTCCCACTACGCCTCCATCCTCGACCAGCGAGCAGGCTTCAACGCCATTCCTGGAGCCCATTATATGCGCCGCCGCCATCCTTCTAACGGCAAATTTATGCCGCAGGAACCGATAAAGAAGCAAGAGGAGAATATGATGAAGGTGGTCATACCGGCAGCGGGCGCTGGAAAACGGCTATACCCCCACACTTATACGAAACCGAAGCCAATGGTATCCGTCGCGGGAAAGCCCATCATAGGCCACATCCTGGACAAGATGCTCGACCTCGAGCCTGAAGAGGTCATCGTGGTCGTCGGATACATGAGAGACAAGCTCATCTCGTACATAAACACGCACTACGCTGGCGCTTTCAAAAAGGTCACCTTCGTCGACCAGGAACAGCAGCTTGGCCTCGGGCACTCCATATATGTCACCAGGAAAGCGGTTGGCGACAGCCCAATCCTCATAGCGCTCGGCGACATGATCTTCAAGGATGGCTATAGCGAATTCCTGAAGCAGCACCTGCGCAACGGCAAGTGCTCCGGCTCCATCGGCGTCAAGACGATAGACAACCCCGAGCACTACGGCATAGTGTACCTGAACCCCGATAACACGATAAATCGGCTCGTCGAAAAGCCAAGGCATTCCACCTCTAACCTGGGGATAGCGGGCGTATACTTCATCGAGGACACGCCAAGGCTCTTCGATGCGCTGGACTACGTGGTCCGCTCAAACCACTCGGGCGAGGTCCAGCTCACCGACGCCCTGCAGAGGGCCGTTGAGGAAGGCTCGGTCTATAAGACGTTTGAGGTGAACAGCTGGTACGACTGCGGCCGCCCCAGGTCGCTCCTCGACGTTAACAGGATACTGCTCTCCGAGATGGGCATTTCAGAGAACGGCGCCACCAACTCCATAATAATCCAGCCGGTGTCCATCGGCAGGAACGCCAGGGTCGAGAACTCCATCATAGGGCCCTACGTGTCAATCTCCGAGGGCGCAATCGTGAATAACTCAATCATCGAAGACAGCATCGTGGGCAATAACGCCGAGGTAAAATATATGATGCTTCGCTCCTCTATAATCGGCGACCACGCCATACTAATAGGCAAGTCTAACGCGTTGAACATAGGGGACTCGTCCACTATAGAGTTTTGAGGGTTATCATGTACACTTCAGTCGTGACAGGCGGGGCGGGCTTCATAGGCTCGCACCTGTGCGAATACCTGCTGAGCAAGGGGGAGAGGGTGATCGCAGTCGATAACCTGGGCAGCGGCAACATGGATAACGTTAAAGGCATGCTCGATGACGATAATTTTTCTTTTATAGAGCACGACGTCCGTGAGCCGCTCAAGATTGGCGAAAGGGTGGACTTTTTCTATCACCTGGCCTCGCGGGCCTCGCCCTCTGACTTCGGCCGCTATCCGATAGAGATAATGATGACAAATAGCGTGGGGACCTATAATGTAATAAACGTAGCGTTGGAGAATAAGGCCAGGTTTCTGCTGGCCTCGACCTCGGAATCTTACGGCGACCCGGACGTAAGCCCCCAGCCGGAGACCTACTGGGGCCACGTAAACCCTGTAGGCCCGAGGAGCTGCTACGACGAGAGCAAGCGGTTCGCCGAGGCGCTCACCATGGCTTTCATAAGGCGCCAGGGCCTGGATGGCCGGGTCATCCGTATTTTTAATACGTATGGCCCGAGGATGAGGCCGGACGACGGCCGGGTGGTGCCGAACTTCATAACGCAGGCTCTCTCGGGCAAGCCGCTCACGGTGTACGGCGACGGCTCTCAGACGCGTAGCTTTTGCTACGTCTCCGACCTTGTGAGGGGCATATACCTGATGATGCACTCCAACGCGAAGGGCATGGTAGTAAACCTGGGGAATCCTGACGAGATGACGGTGCTTGAGCTTGCCAGGAAGATAAAGGATATGACGGGAAGCCCGTCTGAGATAGTCTTTAAGCCCCTTCCCGAGAATGACCCCCTTCAGCGGAGGCCCGACATCGCCAGGGCTAAAGCCCTATTAGGCTGGGAGCCTGAAGTGAGCCTCGAAGATGGCCTGAAGCGCACTATAGCATGGTTCAGGGAGCGTATGAATAAAAAGGGGCGAGGGCCATGATACTGGTCACTGGCAGCGGCCTCCTGGGCTCGGACATGATAAGGGTGCTGAGAAGGGAGCACGAAGTCGTTGGCACCTATAATAAAACGCCGAAGGAAGGCACAATACGCCTGGACATAACGGACAGGGAGGGCACGATTCGCGCAATAAGGGAGCTTAAGCCCGAGTATGTCGTGCATACCGCTGCCCTGACAAACGTCGACTATTGCGAGGACCACGAGGCTGAGGCCATGGCGGTCAACGGCCAGGGCACTAAGAACGTGGTGGATGCCGCAAGAGCAGCAGGCTCTAAGGTGGTTTACGTATCGACAGATTACGTTTTCGATGGCTCCAGGGGCATGTATAGGGAGGATGACGACGTGTGCCCTATCTCCGCCTATGCACGCTCTAAGCTCATGGGGGAGCTACACGTTGAAGAGATGGAGGATTTCATCATCGCACGGACCAGCGTAGTGTACGGCAACGCCCGCCAAAACTTCGTGAGCTGGGTGAAGGACTCGCTGGCGAAGGGCCAGAGGATAAAAGTGGTCACCGACCAGTTTAACTCGCCGACCCTTTCCTACGACTGCGCCGAGGCCGTCGCCGCCCTTATAAGGAGCGGGGCTTCGGGCATATACCATACGGCGGGGAGCGAGAGGATAAGCCGCTATGAGTTCGCCAGGAAGATAGCCCTTTTCTATGGCCTGGATTTAGGGCTTATCGAGCCAGTGCCCACGTCGGCGCTCAGCCAGAAGGCGAGGCGGCCGATGGACTCGTCGCTGGACGTCACCAGGATAAGCGCCTATCACAGGATGCTTAACATAATGGAGGGGTTGAGGAAGATGGAGGAAGTGAAATGAAGGGACTTGTGTTGTCGGGGGGCAGCGGCACCAGGCTGAGGCCGCTCACCCACACAGGGCCGAAGCAGCTTATACCCGTGGCCAATAAGCCAGTGCTGCAGTACGTCATCGAGGACTTGAAGGAGGCTGGCATCACCGACATAGGCGTCATACTCGGAAACAATGGCAAGGAGCAGGTTATCGCCGAGCTGAAAGATGGGAGCCAGTACGGCGTTAAGATAACGTATATTGAGCAGGGGGCGCCCCTGGGCATCGCCCACGCCGTCCAGTGCGCCCGCGATTTCATGGGCGACGATGATTTTATTGTTTATTTGGGCGATAACATGCTCAAAGACGGGGTCAAGGGCCTCGTAGACGACTTCATGGAGGGCGACTACGATGCGGCCATATCGCTTCAGGCGGTCCCGAACCCGCAGCAGTTCGGCGTGGCCGAGCTCGATAAGGATGGCAGGGTTATAAGCCTGGAGGAGAAGCCGAAGGTGCCTAAGAGCAATTATGCGCTGGTCGGCGTCTACCTGTTCACGCCCGTCATCTTCGACATGATAAAGCAGATAAAGCCCTCCTGGCGGAACGAGCTCGAGATCACGGACGCCATCCAGAAGCTTCTCGATAATCACTATAAGGTAAGGTCTCACATCGTGACCGGCTGGTGGAAGGATACCGGTAAGCCAGAGGACATTCTGGAAGTTAACCGACTCGTGCTGGACGAGCTTAAGCCCACCGTGAGGGGCGTCATCGAGGATGGGGCGAGCGTGGCGGGGCGCGTCTCGCTTGGAAGCAACTCCATAGTAAAGAAGGGGTGCGTGGTGCGTGGCCCAGTGGTCATCGGCGATGGCTGTACCATAGAGGCTGGCACGTACATAGGCCCATACACCTCCATAGGCAACGACTGCATCATAAAGGGCGCCTACATCGAGTCGTCCGTGCTCATGGGGGGCTGCCGGGTGGAATGCGACAGCCGCATCGTAGATAGCTTAATAGGCAAGAACGCGACCATCCTCTCCGCCAACCACGAGGTGCCAAAGGGCACCAGGCTCATCGTGGGCGAGAACTCCTACCTGAAGATCTAGTTTCTACTTAAAAGCGGACGCCACCACCACTCGTTTTTGACGTACCATTCGATCGTCTTTCGCATGGCATCCTCAAAGGCGTGGGCGGGCTTCCAGCCCAGCGCCCTGGTTTTGTCGCTGTTTAGCGAGTAGCGGAGGTCGTGGCCAGGGCGGTCCTTTACAAATGTTATAAGCGACTCGGGCTTGCCGAGCTGCCTTAATATTAACTTTACCACTTCGAGGTTCGCCTTCTCGTTGCCCCCGCCGATGTTGTAGACCTCTCCAAGCCTGCCCTTTCGGAATACTGTGTCAATCCCCGCGCAGTTGTCCTCCACGTAGAGCCAGTCCCTGACGTTCATGCCCGTACCATAGACCGGCAGTGGCTCGCTGTTCAAAGCTTTGATGATCATGAGGGGTATGAGCTTCTCCGGGTACTGGTATGGCCCGAAGTTGTTGCTGCTCCGCGTTATGAGTACCGGCACCCCGTATGTGTTATGATAAGATTTGGCGAGCAGGTCCCCCGCCGCCTTCGCAGCAGAATAAGGATTCGACGGGTTTACGTTGGAAGTCTCATAGAAAGAGCCGTTTTGTATGCTTCCATAGACCTCGTCCGTTGATATCTGAAGGAATTTCCTTATATCATATTGCCGCGTCGCCTCGAGAAGCGTGTACACCCCCCTTATGTTGGACTCCAAAAAGTCTGCAGCGCTGCTTATGCTTCTATCGACGTGCGTTTCCGCCGCAAAATTGATGATCTCGTCCACGCCGAACTGCCTTATAGTCTCGCCAACAGCGCGGGCATCGCATATGTCACCCCTGATAAATTTAATTTTATCCCGAACATCCTTGAGGTTATCAAGGTTGCCCGCGTAGGTGAGCTTATCATATACGAGGATATCGATGCCAGGATGTTTTTTTAGCATGTAGTGGACGAAGTTCGAGCCTATAAAGCCCGCGGCGCCAGTAACCATTAGCGTCACACGATCACCCATGCTTTAGCCCTGGAGCGAGGCCCCAGTCATAAGGTATCTCCTTCGTGTCCGGGGGCAGCCTGTACTCGTCAGGCTTTTCATAGTTATACATCTCGGTGGGCACGTTCACAATTAAAGCTTCTTCGGTGCTTATACACTTGAACCCATGGTAAACGTAAGGAGGTATGCTCACCTGCACCGGGTTCCTCTCGCCAATGAAAAACTCATTTACCACGCCTCTAGTAGGCGAATCATTCCTGGGGTCATAGAGCACGACCTTCATCATGCCCCTAACGCACACGAAATTATCCCACTGCTTCTTGTGATAGTGCCACCCCTTCACCACGCCAGGATACGCCGAGGTAACGTACACCTGGCCGAACTTTTTAAAGGTTTCCCAATCAGGGCGCATGACCTCCATTAAAAAACCACGCTCGTCAACGTTAAGGCGAAGCGGCTTAACCACGACTCCATCAATAAGCTTCTGAGGCATTACAACCAACCAAGAAGCTAACTGGCATAAACAAATATAAAGCTTATCTAATAGGGGTATAAGCGAGCCGGACGCTACCAATAATGATAGAAGCTCCGCAAAGGTTATCATAGAATAGCCACTTTATCACTTTGCTTATGAAAACAACGCTAATCTTGCCAGCCTATAACGAAGAAGAAGCGCTCCCCAAGACGCTGGACGAGTATGTGGGCTACGTGGACGAGGTAATAGTGGTCAACGACGGCTCAAAGGACAGGACAGAAATCGTAGCCTCTGAGTACGCCTCGAAAAATCCAAAGATCAAATACATAAAACATGAGAAGAACAGGGGAAAGCCGGAGGCCATCCGCACGGGGGTGAAGAACGCCACGGGAGACGTACTCATTTTTACCGATGCCGACTGTACTTACCCTGCATCGTATATTCCTGAGGCCATAGGCTACATCCAAAAAGGCGCTGACATGGTAATGGGCGCACGGCTTTTTAATAAGCATAACATACGGCTGTTGAACAAGGTGGGCAACACGATTTTTTCCATGCTCATAACCTATTTGTGCTATACTAAGATACACGATGCACAGACAGGATTCAGAGTCATGCGTAAGGACGTATTCCCGAGGCTAGACGTGCAGGCCAGGGGCTTAGAGTACGAGACGAAGATGACCATGAGAGCGGCTAAGATGGGCTACAACATCGTGGAAATACCCATCGAGTACCGCAAGCGGGTGGGCAAGTCTAAACTGCATCCATTCAAGGATGGCTACAACATGCTCAAGTCCATCCCGTCCATCATCTGGGATGAGAGCACCGCTCTGTTCAAGAGCGTTATAATCATTAATGCTTTGCTCTTCATCATAGGCCTCGCTTTCGGCATCTATTCCATCTACGATAAGCTGGCGCACGGAACTCTGGTGCACCAGTATTATCCGCTCATCTCTGTCATCATGCTCCTGGTTGCGATGCAGCTGATGAGCTTTAGCTTGATGATGGATTTCATAGTGAATAAGTTGAATAAGATAGACGAGAAGCTCAAGCGGATTTAGGGGATGCACATGAACGTTGTAGTCGAATTGGCCATATCATCGTTGCTCGCGGCCGCAGGGCAGGTCGCATGGAGGCTGGGCATGAAAAGCGCCGGAACTTTCGACTCCTACGACCTCAATACGCTGCTTCATGTCTTCACCAACTGGCAGGTCGACCTCGGGCTCGTCCTTTATGGCTTGAGCACCCTTTTCTGGCTGAGCGCCCTCTCCAAAAAGGACCTCTCATACGTATACCCGTTCGTCGCTGGAACCTACATACTGGTGCTTTTGCTATCCTACTTCGTGCTCAAGGAGAACTTCGGTTTAGATCGCGTATTCGGGGCGGCCCTCGTGCTCACCGGGCTTATAATCATAGTGAGAGGCGGATAAGGCTCAGCCTGCGGGCACCACCTTGACGTTGCCGTTCTCAATGATATACTTATAGCCGGCAGACCGGTTGAAGATGCCGTTCAGGCTCTCGCCAATCTGGGTATCGCTCCAGTCCCAGAGCTTGCTCTGATCCTCAACCGTTATGGTTTGCCCATGGCCCCACTGGAAGCCATAGACCGGGTAGAGGTAGGCGCCAATGGCCTGCACAGCGATGGAGGCGACGATCAGCACGGCTATTGCGGCGAGCGCCATCATACGGCCCGAGCCTTTTAACTTTAAGGCCCAGTCGATGCTGAAGGTTACAAATATGGCCATAATAGGCATCATGTCTGTGAAAAACCTGGGGCCGTAGCATCCCCCGCCCCACCAGCACTCGTAAAGGCTGTAGATAAGCATGGTGGCGACGACGGAGAAGCCGTACACGTAGAAAACGTTCCTTAGGGCTGGAGGCTTGAGATTTTTTACTAAGGAATATCCAGGGATGGCCAGCAGCACGGCGGGCGTGTAAATCAGCAGGCCCCGGCTTGGGCTGACCAGAAGGCCCGCCAGCCTCGTGGACACGTCGCCCGCGCCAAAGGCGTAGCCGAAGCCGCTATAGGCTCCGAACATGCCCCCAAAATAGTAGAGGTTATACGCCAGGAAGGGGAGCGATACGGCCGCCGCTGAGGCGACGTATGCCACGACGCCGTCGAGCCTTTTCGCCACGAAGAAGTCGCTTAGCGCATAAAGTATGAGAGGAATCGCAAGGAGGGCGTTCGTCGGCCTGTTGAAGACCAGCAAGGCCGTCAGCACGCCCAGCAGCACAAAGTTGAGTTGCTTCCTGGACTTCACGTTCCGGACGAGCACAAGGAGCGCCGCCAGGAGCAAAAGCTCCGAGGCCCCGTGCTGCCATAGGCCCTGGCTTCCTATGGTCCACGTGCTGGTGCCCAGGGCGAAGAACAGCGTTCCTGCGAGAGAAACCTTCCGGCCGAACAACTCCCTAAGCAACATATACATAAAGACGCCGGAGAGAGCGGCGATGACGCCGGCGCTGAGCTTTTCCATGCCATAGACCGTTAAAAAGAAAACATGGTCATGCATGTCGATGGGGATGCCAGCTAGCTTTATAAAGATGAATGGCAAGACATACAAGGGGAGGACGAGTAGAGGCACCACGATCGGGTACATCGAGAGGACGTGGCCCCTGGTGAACGTAAAATAATAGTTGCCCCACCAATTCGTAGTATCCTTATAGTAATCGTTATAGAACCCGTCGAGGAACAGCCCACGGCCGTCCAGTATGTTGAACGGAAGCAAAATGGCCGGGATGGTATCCGTAGAGCTTAGATAATAGGTGCAGTTCGAGAGGTACACGACGAAAAGTGCCACGAAGACCACGAGGGCCTCGTGCTTCCGGATCAAGGCAATGGCCTTTTTAAGCAGCGGCATTCCCAACGCCTGCGACATTGAGGTTAAAATAACGAATAATCGTATATAAAAATTTGTTGAGTTCCAGTGAAGCAAAGCTATGAGGCAAAACTATATTTCATTACACGGTATTAGATTAATAATCCTTCCGAGAGTGGATGATGTCAGACGAGCGGTGGAAACACGTCGTGGCCTATGTTTTGGCTATCTCACTATGCTGCGTGCTGCTGACGCTCACGATGAGCCTGTGGCAAGCCGACCTCTCAGTGCCCTTCGACTATTCGGGTGATGCCCTGCTGGCTCAGATGGCGGTCAAAGGCCTCATCGAGAACGGTTGGTACTTGCATAATGGATTTTTAGGTGCCCCCATGGGCCAGGACCTTTACGATTTCCCCATGGGGGATACCCTTGACCTCCTCATCATGAAGCTCATCGTCCTCTTCACCGGGAACTATGCCGTCGTCACGAACCTGTTCTTTTTGCTCACCTTTCCGTTGACCACTCTCACCGCCATGCTCGCCTTCCGGCAGCTCAAGCTATCCTACGCACTTTCCATCGTTGGAGGCCTCCTATTCACATTCCTCCCCTACCATTTCTATCGTGGCGAGGCCCACCTCTTCCTGTCCTCCTACTTCATCGTGCCCCTGGTCGTGCTCGTCTGCCTATGGTTGTACAAGGGAGCGATATTTTTCCGGCCATCGGAAGACGGAAAGGTGCGGCTATCGCTCGGCGATCCGATTACGTTGGCGGCACTGGGGATTTGCCTCATGGCATCGCTGACCATGGCCTACTACGTCTTTTTCTCTTGTTTCTTTTTACTGGTAGCGGGCATAGCGGCATCGGTCACTAGGCGGAGCCGCTATCCGCTGCTGGCCTGTGCTATTCTCATCGCCATGATCGTACTGGTGTACTGCGCCACCATGATGCCCTCGCTCCTGTACCAGCTCGCTAATGGCATTAACCCATATGTGGGCGTCAGAAGTGCCTTTGAGACCGAGGTATATGGGCTCAAAATAGACCAGCTCTTAATGCCCATTAGCGGCCATCGTATAGGATTCCTGGCCAGCATCAAGGATAAATACGATGCTACTGCCCCTCTGGTTAACGAGAACGCCTATGTGGCGCTCGGCGCCATAGGGAGCATCGGCTTTATATTGTTGATGGGATGGGCGTTCTATCGGCTGCTCGGAGGCCGCTTTGGCAGCGCATTTACTGACATGCTCGATGTCCTGTCCGCCATGAACCTTTCGGCCGTGCTGCTGGCCACTGTTGGCGGCTTCGGAGCGCTCTTTGCCGTCATCTATCCCCAGTTTAGGGCGATAAACCGCATTAGCGTGTTCATCGCTTTCTTCTCTCTGCTAGCCCTACTCATAGCGATCCAGCTCTTATCCAATATGTATTTAAAAGCCGACCATGGCAGGCTCATTTTCGCCGGCACCCTGATCCTGGTACTCGCCGTCGGCGTGTGGGATCAGACCTCCCCTGAGTTCGTGCCGCAATACAGCTCTATAAAGGCTCAGTACTGGAGCGACGATGCTTTCATAAAGGAGGTGGAGGCGGCCGTGCCACCAGGCTCAATGATATTCCAGATGCCATATATTGAGTTCCCGGAATACAGCGAATACTTCCCACAGCTATATGGCATTCAGGATTACGACCTCTTCAAAGGATACCTCCATTCGACGAGCCTGCATTGGAGCTTTGGGGCCATAAAAGGGCGTGGTGGCGACGAATGGGAGAAGAACATATCGTCTATGCCCCTGGAAGACATGGTGAAAATGCTCTCGCTCGCCGGCTTCGACGGGATCTACGTGGACAGCTACGGGTATCCCAAGAACGATACGACACTCACCGACGACCTGTCGAAAATATTAAAAACGGGTCCTATCGTTAGCCCGGATGGCAGACTATACTTCTTCAGCATGAAAGGCTACAATGAACGGCTGAAGGCCAACTATACGGCGGAGGCGCTGGCGTCCATGCAAAAAGCGGCCTTCGACCCGGCGGCCAGAGTACAGGTCATTTCGCGGCCCCTGACGCTTGAATGGCGGAGCGGGTTCGCGGTGCTGGAAGGGAACCTTAGTGATAATTGGCGCTGGTGCCCGCAGGAGGGAGAGCTATATGTCGTCAACCCCTCCAGGGAAGACATCAATGTGACCATGAGAATGTGGCTTACCGCGCTGAACGGCCCGGCGGAGTTACACATGGATAGCGACCTGTTCAACAATAGTATTGTGATAGACGGCCACACGCCGTTCGAGAAGACGTTCGTGGTGCCACATGGCCGCCATATCGTAAAATTTACCTATTACGGCCCGGAGTCCACCGATTCGAGGGCGTTCAAGTTGGAAAATTTCACGCTCACGTATTAAGGCGAAAAGGATATAATTGAAAGCCGCGAGTTTTATCAAGCGACATCGATTGGTGATGGACAAAGGCATGATCGACCATAAACGTTTGAATGAGCTCGTCGAATATGCGGCAATAGGTCTCTTCATCATCCTATCGCTTTTGATGATATTCCGCCATGTGCCCTGGGGGGATGAGGCGCAGGCGTGGCTCATCGCCAGAGACTGCCCTGACCTGCTTTCCGTCTGGCATCTCATGTGCTACGAAGGCAGCCCCGGCCTGTGGCACACCATCCTGTTCGCGCTGGCAAAGATGGGCATGCCTTACTTCTCGATGACCGCCATTCATTTTTTATTCGCCATGACGGGCGTCGTCATATTCATTAGGTACGCGCCCTTCTCGACGCTTCAGAAATCTCTCTTCATTTTCGGGTACTTCATCCTGTTTGAATATAACGCCATAGCCAGGAGCTACGTGCTGACTGTCCTGTTCCTGTTCATCATAGCCGCCATGTACGGGAAACGGTTCGAGCACCCGCTCGTATACGGTGCCCTGCTATTTTTACTGGCGAACGCCAACCTGTATAGTACGGTCGTCGCGATAGCGATCTTCATCGTCTATCTTTACGAGGCGTATAATGAAAAAAAACTCCCCGCATCGAAGTATTTAATGGCTGGGCTGGCCATAGCGGCCATCGGCATACTCCTGGCCGCATGGCAGGTCTACCCACCCCCAGACCGTCGGCTATCGAACAACCAGAGCGTCCTGTCTTTTGACTTTAGCCCGTATCATATCGGCCAGGTGCTCAACGCTGTCGTCGAGGCATTCGTCCCTGTCCCACAGCTCACGCACCAGTTCTGGGGCACTAAGTTCCTCTATTATCCGACCACGGCCATGGCCATCCTGGGGCTGCCCATCTTCCTGCTATCCCTGGCCTTCTTCCTCAGGAAGCCCGTCCCAATGGCCATCTACCTCATCTCGGCACTGGGCTTGCTCGGCCTATTCTTCTTCATCAACCCCGGCTCGATCAGGCACCACGGCATCATATACATTGCCTTCATATTCTCGCTTTGGATATCTACTTCTTATGGGGATCGGCCGCTGATACAATCCGCTGCTGCCGACCGCATTTTCAATAAAAAGAGCCTCGGGCTCATGCTGACCATCCTCCTCGCCATACAGCTGCTGGGGGGAACCATAGCATTCTATTATACGATCAACGACGACTTTTCGCCGGGCAGGGCGGCCGCCGGCTTCCTCATCGATAACGGATACGTCAATGACCGGACGTTCATCGCCACCTATAAGATAGGCACGAACCCTATATTGCCCTACATACCCCAGCCCTACTCGAAGTTCTACTCTATCGAGGACCAGGATTATCGAAGCTATATTATTTGGAATGATACATTCTGCCAGGCAAACCTCACACCCGGCCAGATCATGCAGAGGGTGGACTACGCAACGGCGGGCAAGCATTACGCCAGCGTATTACTCATCCTGAATACGCCCATCGACGACCCTGAGTTCGCCGAACGATACAGCCTGGCGGCCGAGTTCGGCAATACGATCTCCAGAGAAATGTTTTACATCTATAAGTTGAAGGCATAAGAGAACAAAACATTTTTAGAAACAATCCTCATTAGTAGTATCGTTATGGGCGCTGCGGGTGGGGTCGTAAGCTTCATAAGAAAACACATGGCACTGTGCCTCTTTTTAACGCTCTTCATCGTATTCAACCTCAACATGCGGGCGAATGCCTCGGTGGATACCATCCCCGCGTCGCTACTCCCGTTCAGCATCCTCCAAGGCCATGGCCTGTACTTGGACGAATTTATGGAATACTTCACCAGCATATGGTCCCCGCCGATAGGATTTTTATATGAGAGAGGCGGCCATTACCTATCCGTATACCCGATCGTCATACCGCTCGTATTGACGCCCCTGTACGTTTTACCCTGCCTCGCGCTGAAGCTTCTCGACGTCCCGTTCGACCTTTATGACCCAACGTTCAGGCTGGTCGTTATGGGTATGGAAAAGCTGGGCGCATCGCTCATAGCCGCCCTCTCCGGCGTATTCATATACCTGGCCCTGCGGCGGCTGACGAAAGAGAAGACTGCCATATTGAGCGCCCTGATCTTCGCCCTCGCCACGAACGTATGGGCCATCAATAGCCAGGCCCTCTGGCAGCATGGCATGAGCGGGCTGCTACTTTCCATACTTATCTTTCAAGCCGTCGAAGGAGGGCAAAAGAGCCGCGGATGGGCCATTTGCATGGGAGCAGTATCCGCCCTCTTTTTCTTTAATAGGCCATCCGACAGCTTCCTGCTCATCCCCATTATCTACTACATAGAGACGCTCAAGGACAGACAGGTATTATTCTATTATTGCCTCGCCCTGGCCATCACGGCGCTACCCTTCTTGGCGTATAACCTATATTATTTCGGTAGCCCTATCGGCGGCTTTAACCGCATGTCCTCCATGCTGAGCCTGGGCGGCATGCCCATGGGCGTGCTCGGGCTGCTCGTCAGCCCGAGCCGGGGAATTTTGATTTTCACGCCCATCATCCTCCTGGCCGTTCCAGGTTACCTAAAGATCCGGACGATCGCCGACTGGCGGCTTAGGCGGCTTTTATACCTCTCGGGATTGGCAATCCTGGCCGAGGTCTTGCTTTATGGCAGCTTTTCGGATTGGCATGGCGGTGGATGTTTCGGCCCCCGCTACCTCACATGCATCCTTCCGTATGCCGCCGTAATGATCAGCCTATTCCTCGACGGCCTGTCGGGCATGAAAAAGGCAGAATGGCTGGCCATCGCCATCATCACCCTCCTGGTCGCCTACTCCGTCTTCATCCAGTTCCTCGGGGCCTTTAGCTATCCCAACGGTGGATACCGGTGGGACCAGGAACACGTCCTTTATGGTGACGAGAAATATTGGAACTGGAGAGACAACCAGATAGGGTATTGCCTGCGCTCAGGCATATGGAGCCCTCTGAACGTCGTGGGCTACGTGAAAGACCATATCCTCGATTAGTGATCAGGCCTGGGTGATTGCCTTTTAATGATGCCCATAGCCAGGTCTATGTCCTCCTTCGAGAACGCTCCGCTCGCAAGTACGAGCACAAAGTATATGACGGCCGCGGAGCCGATGACGAGGAACAGGTTCATGCCCGACATGAAGAATACGTATACTCCCATCAGTAAAGCGCAGCCCATGATCTTCAGGGCGTCCATGGCATCCATATACTTGTAGCCCGCCCTCTTTAGTACGTAATATGTGAGGATGCTGATCGTCAGCTGGGTCAACGCCATGGAGATGGCAGAGCCCACGATGCCGTAAGCGGGGATGGTCAGGAAATTCAGCCCGATGTTGACAGTTGCCCCCACGATGTTGATCCTGACGCTCGCCCTTTGCAAGTTCGTGCCCGTCAGCATCTGCTGGGGGATGATGTTGAAAAAGATGACTAGGAGCCCAAACGCTAGGGCCTGCAGCACCTGCACATCTGCTACGGCATCGTACTTGCCGGCGTATATCAGCTCCATGATCCTGCCGGCGGTCAGGATTATCCCGACGACTATTGGCATCCCCAATATCATCAAATATTTGACGGACTTTTTCATCAGGAAGTGAATATTGGCGTCCCTATTGCCGAAGAACGAGGAGATGAGGGGAAAAGCGGCCGTGCTGTACATAACCGGTATACAGATGAGCGCCTCGATGAGCTTGAAGGCCGCTGTGTAGCTGGCCACGGCATCCCTGCCCATAAGCATCCAGATGATCTGGACATCCACTTTGTATAATATGTAGGAGAAGAGGGCGTTCAGGCTGAAGGGAATGCCCCCTCTGATGATACGCTTCCAGATGCCCAGGTCGAATCCTGGCACAGTGCGCGGGTAAGGCGACAGTAGCATGACGACGATGTTGTAGAGCAAAACGATGGCGCCTGAGACAACGTAGACCATCGAGAGAGCGATGACGCCGAGCCCTTGGGTTGCCACGAATGCCGCGCCCGCGAGCATGACGATGGCGTTCAACACCTGGCCTGAGGCCATGTGCTCCATGGACTGGAATGCCTGAAAAACGGCCTGGAAGATCTGGGTAACTGCGGTGAGCATGACATAGAACGCAAGCAGGCTGACGATGACCAGGTCGTTACCCCTGATGCCACCGATGAACGTGGCCACCAGCACGCCTGCGAACGATAAGGCGACAAGCACAAGCTTAATTGAGAGCGAGTTGCCTATGTAGGCCTTCAATTCCTCAGGATGGCGGGCCAACTCCATCGTCATATAGGTGCTTATGCCAAGGTCCGTCATCAGCGTCATCAGCGTAGACAGGTTTAGCACCGCGTTGACCATGCCATAATCGGGCGTCGACAGGTACCTGGCGATATATATGTTAATGAAGAAGCCGAGGCCCATGCTGAACAAGTTCGCCGATACGAGCAATAGTGTGTTCTTTGCGATCTTCTTTGCAACGCTCATGGCTACTGATAAAACCCCAGCAATATACTCTCAGTTCGCTCATATATATTTCGATATTTTATGCCTTAGAGAGCGCTGAAAAGATTTATACTGGGGCATTATCTATTAATCGACGTTCGGAAAGTATTGTCATGTCGAGTGTAGCCATTATTTTATTGAATTGGAATAACTATGCCGATACTATGGATTGCATTCGCTCGCTGGAGGCGATTAATTATCCTGACTATCATATCATCGTCGCTGATAACGGCTCTTCTGATGGCTCGGTGGTCGCCATCAGTGAAGCTTTCCCCAACGTGACGCTGGTGGAGAACGGGAAGAACCTGGGCTTTGCCGCAGGTAACAACGTTGGCATCCGGCTGGCGCTTAAGGGTGCCTACGATTATGTTTTGCTGCTGAACAATGATACAGTGGTGGACCCTTGTTTCCTGCGCGCGATGGTCGCGACTGCCGATGCGGATCCGGCCATAGGCATCGTGGGGCCAAAGATCTATTATTATGATGACCCGAAACGCATCTGGTTCGCCGGCGGCCACGTTAACCACTGGCTAGGTGAAACATCCCACGTCGGCCAGAACGAGTTGGATGATGGACGCTATGACGTTATAAAGGATACAGACTTCATCACAGGCTGTGCCCTCCTTATAAAAAGAAAGGCGCTGGAAGAGATAGGCCTCTTGGATGAGCGGATGGGCTTCTATTTTGAGGATAACGACCTCTGCGCCCGTGCACGCAAGCGAGGATATCGAATCGTCTACGTTCCAGAAGCCAAGATTTGGCATAAGGTAGCCAGCTCGGCCGGTAAGGTCAATGATCTCCAGCTCTTCTATTTTACGCGGAACCGGCTTATCTTCATGAGGAGATATGCCAGTCGGTTTCAATTCGCCGTATTTTTACCATACTACGTATTAAGGTATGTTGTGCTAAAGCTCGCCGTTGCGCTCATCCAGCTAAAGCTAGATCAGGCAAAGCTGATTCTCCGGGCTGTCTACGAAGGGGCAACAACTTGAGCCCTATAAATGGAAATTTATTTAGCAATTTAATCATATGTCAGCGTGAGGCGCTATGAAGGTCTGCATTGTATTGGGCGGATATCTGGAGACGGGTGGCATCCAGACTCAATCGGTGGAGCTATCCAGGGCGCTCGCCGCGAGGGGTCACGAGGTGCGCATATTGTGCATGGGCTCACGGATGCCCATACCCGCCGGCGTTATGGTGGACGTCATCGAAAAACCGTTCACTATGGGCGTTTTCAGCAGGATCAGACGGCTTTATCGAGAAGGCGAGCTGGACATCGTCCACGCCCAGGGCTGTGCAGGCTTTAACGTCATGCTTAACAGGATATTCCAGGGCGTGCCTTTCGTCCTGACCCTTCATTCCACGGCGGTGAGCGAGTATAAGGTGAGCCAGAGGACGTTTTGGGATAAGAAGTATTATGCTACATTTTACCTGGAGGAAGCGCTTTCATGCCATCTAGCGAGCGCGGTCATCGCTGTCAGCGAGTATACTGCAGGAGCGGCTTCCAGGCACTATTTCCTGGGGCGAGAGCGCATCACGGTCATCCCGAACGGCATAGATTCAAGCCGTTTCAAGGATGATGGCCCTTGCAGGAAAGATGGGAGGGCCGTGCTCATGGTAGGCCGCATAGACCCAAGGAAGGGCTACATGGAATTCGTCGAGCACGTTGCGCCGATGCTTGTAAAACGGGTGCCAGGTATAAAAATCGACATAGTAGGAGATGAATTCAGCAATTACCGGGAGTACACTGAGCGGTTGAAACGCAGCGTCGTCGATAAGGGCCTGTCAAATAACGTAAAATTTTTAGGAGCGGTGCCATTTGACGAACTGCGCCAACGCTATAATTCTAGCGACCTGTTCTTGCTGGCATCTAAGGAAGAGGGTTTCGGCATCGTTCTACTGGAGGCACAATGCTGTGGCTTGCCCGTAGTCGCCTTTAATAATAGCGGCATAAGGGAGGCCGTGGATAACGGGCGGTCCGGCCTGCTGGTTAATACGTATGAGGAAATGGCGGACGCAGTGGCGGAGCTTATGTCTGATGATAAAAGGAGGGCGGAAATGGGCGCCGCAGCCAGGGCTTTCGCCGCTCGATTTTCCTGGGATAGCATAGCTGAGCAGGTGGAAAAAGTATACGAGCGCGTAATCAATAAGGGTAAGTGACATGTGCGGCATATGTGGCGTTTTGGGCATGAACGATGAGGGCCTTGTCCGTAGGATGTGCGACCTAATAAGGCATAGAGGTCCTGATGACGATGGCTATTATAGCGATGAAAATTTTTGTATGGGCATGCGACGCCTGGCCATTATAGGCATTGCAAGCGGCCATCAGCCCATACGCAACGAGGATGGCACGATACAGGTCGTCTATAATGGGGAAATTTATAATTTTTTGGCATTGAGGGCAGACCTGGAGGCGAAGGGCCATAGATTTTATACCTCTTGTGACACCGAGGTTATCCCACACCTGTACGAGGAGTATGGGGACGCCTTCCCGGAGCATTTGAGGGGGATGTTCGCCATATCCCTGTGGGATTCAAGCAAAAAGCGGCTCGTCTTGGTTAGAGACCGCCTGGGCATCAAGCCGCTTTACTATACTACTATTGATGGAGCGTTTTTATTCGCTTCTGAGGCCAAGCAGTTCTTCGCTCACGAGGGCTTCAAGCCCGAAATGAATGCTGAGGCCGTAGACCGCATGTTCACGTACCGCACCATTCCTGGCACGGACACCATGTTTAGGGGCGTCTATAGGCTGCTGCCCGGGCACATGCTAGTCCATGAGGGTGGCAAGCCAGTGATCGCCAGGTATTGGGATATGCCTGACTCGGAGGCGCCGGTGGCTGTTGAGGGCGCCTATGTGGCCAGGCTAAGAGAGCTTCTCGAGGAATCCGTGCGCATAAGGCTCATGAGCGAGGTGCCTCTGGGCGCATACCTCTCAGGTGGCCTTGATTCAAGCGCCATCGTCGCCATGATGAGCCGGCATTCTGATGAGCCGGTTAACACTTTTACCGTGGGCTATGGCGAGTCCTCCGACGAGTTCGAGTATGCCCGGATGGTGGCCGACCACTGTGGCGCCAATCACCACGAGATTAAGATAAGCATGGATAGAATGACTCAGTTCATACCCGTATCCATATGGCACGCTGAGGTGCCTTTGAGCGACCCTGCCGCCATTCCATTTTACGTTACCAGCAGAGAGCTTAAGAAATACGTTACCGTGGCGCTCCTGGGCGAAGGCTCCGACGAGTTGTATGCGGGTTATGACGAGTACCATCCGCTATCTTATAGCTTTATACCTGAATGGCTGAGGAAAAAGTACTTTGAGTTCAGGCGCATACCTCTGACAGCACGGGATAAGCGCCGCTATTTCGGTGCAGCGATCAAGAGTGGCATCGACGCTTCACGAGAAATGGATTCTTTGCTATCAGCAGGCGAGGGCGACATCCTCTATAGGACGCTAAGATTTGACGTTAAGCAGATGCTGCCTAGCCACCAGCTTTTACGGGTCGATAAGATTTCGATGGCTCACTCTATAGAGGCAAGGGTGCCATTCCTGGACCACAAGCTCGTCGAATATTCCATGTCCTTGCCATCCTGGGTAAAGCTCAATGGGGGGGTACATAAATACATTCTCAAGAAGGCGGTAGAAGACCTGCTCCCATCCACCATAATACGGCGCCCCAAGAAGGGCTTCAACATACCCATCGACACGTGGATGGAAAAAGACCTAAAAGAGGTGATAGCAAGCGTGCTTGACAGCTCGAGGTTTGAGAGGCGAGGATATTTTAATGCCGATGCCGTCAGGCAGCTATCGAGAAGCCAGGGTTTGTCAAGAGGCAAAGCCAAATATGCCACGTGGCTGGCGTTCATGGTTGAGATGTGGAGCCGGGTATTCGTCGATCAAGACGTGAAGAGCCGTACCCTAGACATCGCCAGGCTGGTGTGACCATGAAGGTATTGCTCGCCGTCAAGGACCTGTCAGGCTATGGGGGCGTCAATAACGTTGCCATCGAGCTGGCAAAGCACATGGCACCTCTGGGCGTTGAGTTTCACGTTTTATCTTATCGTACACGTGAGTTCCCGTGGATGAAAGAGCACATTCCTTTGCCAGTGGCGAGCGGCCTTCCAATCATAGAAATCCTAGAAGTACCGCTAAGGGCGATGGGGGCGTTCCGCAAGGCGGTTGATAAGGTCCGGCCCGACCTGGTCCACGTGCATACGCCGGCCATTGTGCCGCCGAAAGGCGTGCCATCCCTCGTAACAGTGCATGGCACCTACATGCGCGACGTGCCAAACCTGTTGAAGTACCCCGTATCATTGCCTTATAAGGCATTCCTTTGTTCGCTAATTTACTCTCAATACCGGTTCGAGCGCCACGCGCTGCGATATTTTGATAGGTTCCATGCAGTGTCATCGATGACAGCGGATGAGCTGAGGGCGATGGGCGTGCCTGCGGGCCTCATATCAATGGTGCCCAACGGGGTCGATACGTCCGAATTCAAGCCTCAGAAGCCCGCTAATGCGATATACGGGAAGTATGGCCTGGACCCGGCCTCTCGCATCGTCCTGTCTGTAGGCACGATTACGCCCCGCAAGGGCGCGCATCTCGTCGTCGAGGCGGCGAAAGAAGTCTTAAAAGCTCACGAGGACGTATTGTTCGTGTTCGCAGGCGCCTGCCCGAGGCTTGGCAGGAGCTACCTGAAAAAGATGAGCTCCGGGGCCTCCGATCGCATACGCTTCATCGGACAGGTGCCCCAGGAGGATCTGCTCGGCCTCTATAACGCCTGCTCGGCGTTCGTGTCGGCCAGCTACACCGAGGGCTGCAGCCTTAACATCCTTGAGGCAGCGGCCTGCGGAAAGCAGGTGGTATCGACTGACGTGGGGGGCGCCAGGGACGTGCTCGGCGACCTTGGCATATACGTTCCGGCAGGCGACCCGGCGGCCCTGGCAGAGGGCATCGTGGAAGCGCTCAATTTAGGATGCTCTTTATCCGGCCGGCTTAGGGAACGCATGGAAACGCAATTCTCATGGGAGAAGGTTGCAAAAGACATGCTCGCCGTTTATAGGTCGGCAGCGGAGAGATGAGCGCTCATCTTTTGGCCAGAGAGGCAATTACGCTGGCTATGTCGCCGCCTACCCTGTCCCAGCCATATTTTTCGACGCATGCCCTCCTGCCGGCGGCGCCCATGGATGCTCTGTCCGGCGACTCTATGAGAGATTTAATGGCCGATGCAAGGCTTTCCGGGTCGCCAGGCCTTGCGAGCACGCCACAGCCGTTTTCGTTGATCACATCTCTCACTATATCAATGTCTGAGGCTACTACGGGCTTGCCGCATGCCATGTACTCGAAAATCTTGATGGGCGAGAAGTAGAAGCCAAAACGCTCCATGTCCTTCACGCCTGAAGGGTCATAGGGGGCGACGCCTATGTCTGCGGCCGCAATATATTCTGGCACTTCCTCGTGCTTGATTGGGCCCGTAAATACCAGCTTGTCCATGGCCCCCAGGCTAGTAGCAAGGGGCTTCAATATCTCGGCATTCTTGCCCAGGATGAGAGCCCTATAGTCGTCGCCCAGCAACGCCATAGCCTTAATGAGGACTTCTATGCCGTGCCAGGCGCTCATCTCGCCTATATATACTACTACTTTTTTTCCCTCAAGCCCGTGCTCTTTTCTGATGGTCGAGCCTTCCACTGGCCTGAACTCGTGGACGTCGACGCCCGCCGTGGTAATGCGCACCCGCCCGGCCGGGACAATCCCCTCCAAGACCTTTTGTGTGTAGGCGAACACTATGTCTGCGCATTTCAGGGCAGCGCGGCTATAGTCCGGGTCTATGACCTCCTCGATGACAGGCTTTTTAAGCAAGCGGGCGGGAAATGCGCCTATTCCCTTTGCCGAGTTGCGCTCCAGGACTGCGTCGATGCCATATCTTGTGATGAGGCGGGCGGCCATCGTCGCCAGGGCGAGGCGATACGCTGTGGCAAAATAGGCCTTTTCGCCAAACTTGAATATGCGGGACCATGGTGATGGGCCGCCGGACGGCTTTCCCGCCGCCTTTCCCATTATAGGAAAGAAAATGCCCCTATATGCGCGGTGGACGTGTATGCCTTCGCTAAGCTTCTCATATGCCGGTTGTGCTTTCGACATACGCCTGCACAGTACGTGGACCTCGAATCCATTTCTAACGAGCACACGTGATACTTCCATCACGTGTGTTGACCCTCCGAGGAAGACGCCCGCGTGAGGCACGGGTATGTCTGGTGCCACGTATAAGACTGAAAGCCTTCGGCTCATTGTCTGCCCTCATAAACCTTGATGGCTCGTCCCGCCACCTCATCCCAGTCTAGCACGTTGCGCGGCATTCCTCTAAACCTTGCATTCCTTATAGCCTCAGCGAGCTTCTCCCCTTCTATGGGCAGCTCCACCCCCGTGCAGGACTCGCCTATGAACTCGTCCAGCGCCGACCCTTTTGCCACGACGCATGGCACGCCCGCGGTCAGCGCTTCCGCCACGGTTATCCCGTACGCCTCAAACCTGGACAGCATCACGAGCACGTCTGCTGTGGCGTACCATCTCAGCAGGTCTTCTCTGCTCTGGTCTTCCATGAATGCCACCCTATCCTTGACCCCTATCGCCAGCGCTTCTTTTATCAAGGATTCCTTATAGGGCCCTTTCCCTATGATATGTAGCCGGTGCCATGGCAGGTATGGTAAAGCCCTTATGGCATACTGCACGCCTTTATACTCTTCAAGCCTGCCCACGTATAGTATGACTTTCAAGCCTTTAGGATACGGCTCTAAGCCTTTAAACTCGGCCTTGTTCACGCCGTTCGGGATGACCTCGGCTTTATCATCGCAATTAAAATCCCTGCATACGAGGCTTTTCTCGAACTCCGAGACGCATATTATGCGGCTAGCCCTCTCGAAGATTCGCCTTCCCAGGTAAGCGTAGGGCTTTAACAGGAGGTTCCTCAGGGGAGTATGGCCGTGACCGTGGTAATGCGGGGTAAAAATGAGCCTTGGAGTTTTCGCCGATGCGGCATAGTAGGCTGGAAAGGCGTGGTATCCGTGGGCGTGGACTACATCGTATCCGTCAACTTTTTTCATGTAGGAGCGTAGCCCTGTGGAAAAATAGTAGGCATCGCCAGGCGCAAAGGCGGCGAACCTTAAGACTCTTACGCCATCGATAATCTCACTTTTAGGCAATTTTCCCGATGGGTCCGTGGAGAGCACCGTCACGTCGTGCCCCATGCGCGCCAATCTCTTGCTGATCTCCTCCACATGGGTCTCGACGCCGCCAATATAGGGCCTATACCGCGGGCACACCTCAGCTATCCTCATCGTACACCTCGGCCAAGGCTAACCATTACACCACTCTCATAAATATATTTCGTCGCCAGCCCCTGCCCATAAAATAATTATACCGGCAATGACGATAGACGCCTTGAGTCTCCTATGAAAAAGACGAAGGTTTGCATCGTGGGGCCCTCCAAAAAGTTCCTGAGCGGCATCAGCTATTATACGATAAGGCTGGCCAACTCGCTGGCAGAGTACCATGAAGTATCGGTGCTCTGCTTCAGGAACCTGCTACCCAAATTCATGTTCCCGGGGAGCAAGCACGTGGGCAAGGACCTGGCAAGCCTTGATTACGCTAAAAAGGTGAAGGCCTTCAATGGCATGGACTATAATAACCCTTTGACGTGGTATCGTGCCTATAAATTTTTAAAGGACGAGAAGCCCGACGTGGTCATCCTACAATGGTGGACCTCCTCGGTGGCGCACATGCACCTCCTGATAAGCTTTATCGCCGCCATGTCCACGAAGGCGAGGGTCATCATAGAGTTTCACGAGGTGGTGGACCCGCTGGAGGAGTCCATCCTGCCCCTCCGCATATACTCTCGAATCATGGGGCGCCTGCTGGTCAAAAGGGCTTCGCTATACGTGACCCACTCCGAATCCGACAGAAGGCTCATAGCCTCCAAGTATCACTTAAGCGAGGAGCGCATACGCGTCATCCCCCATGGCCTCTATGACCAGTACGAGCGTGTGCCTCAAAAGGAGGCCCGGGAGCAATTAGGGCTTGATGGGGAGTATGTCATACTGTCATTCGGGCTTATCAGGCCGTATAAGGGCGTGCCCAACCTCATTAAAGCCTTTGGCGACCTGCCGCACGAGATGGCAGAAAAATCCAGGCTTTTAATAGCTGGTGAAGTATGGGAGGACGGAGAGGCTGTAATGAAGGCCATAAACGACTGTAGATACAAGGATAGGATCACTCTGGTCAACTCTTACATACCGGATAGCCTCATCCCCATATACTTTAACGCCTCCGACGTTGTAGTATTGCCATACCTGCGGGCGTCGCAGAGCGGCGTCGCCCATATTGCAATGTCATTCGGCAAGCCCATCGTGGTCTCCAGGGTGGGGGGCCTGGAAGAATCGATGGCAGGCTATGAAGGAACGTACTTCATCCCGCCAGGAGACATTTCCGCCATCAGGGATGCCATAATAAAGCTCTATGTCGACCGCCCCCAGGCCTTTAATCCACCCAGGCTTGGGTGGGATATCATAGGAAAAAAGTACGAAGAAGTCATCTCAACCCTTAAGTAGAGACCAATAAGTACGAAAGGTATATGTAAAAATAGTGCCCATTCACCCACACAACGAAGGTGAGCGGATGGCGAAACCATCGAAAGGGAAGAAGTCATTGAAGCCAGAGCAGAAGGCCGCAAGCCGTGATAAGGCGGCACAAAAGGGACAGTCGGGACAGCAGCCTCCAAAGGCTGTCCAGGCAGAAATTCAAAAAAGTAAGCCTGCGGCCGCTCCTGAAAAGGTGGAGCCGACAAAACAGGCAAGCATTGTAGAGAAATCGATTAATTTCTTCAGGTCAAGCGTGACGTGGTACACGGTCGCGCTGGTCATTATAATGGCGTTCATGTTCTACATGAGGACGGTGCCAGCGCATGATGCGGTGTTCACAAACTGGCCCTGGATTAACGGCTCTACTTATGTAAACGTGGCAGAGGACGATGGCGTCTATCACATGAGGCTTCTCTACAATACGCTTCAGCACTTCCCGTTCAGGATCATGTATGACCCGTTCACGCATTTCCCGTATGGGAATACCATACACTTCGGGCCACTATTTGAGCTTATACCGGCGGCTTTCCTGCTTATCATAGGCCTTGGGCACCCTGCCCAGTCGCTCATCGATACGGTGGCCGCATACTACCCGGCGTTCCTGGGCATACTGGTCGTCATACCGGTGTACTATACTGGTAAAAAGCTGTTCGGCCGGCGGGCGGGGCTGGTCGCCGCCATCATCCTGGCGTTCTTGCCCGGGGCGTTCTTCTGGCGCTCCATGCTGGGCTCGACCGACCACCACATAGCTGAGGTGCTCTTCATGGCCTCCACGGTCGCCTGCCTCGTGTACGCCCTCGACGCGGCCAAAGGCTCAAAGCTCAGCCTCGAGCACCTTAAAAACAAGGATTGGAAGTCCGCTAAGATGCCGCTCATCTACGCAGCTCTAACCGGCCTATTCTTCGGCTGCTACCTGCTGAACTGGGTCGGCGCAATGCTGCTCGCCTTCATACTCTTCGCCTACTTCACGCTGCAGGCCTTCGTCGACCACCTCAAGGGCCGCCCGCTGGACTATATACCTATACTGGCGGCCTTCGTGTTCCTCATCCCGACAATCATGGTGCTGCCCTACTCGCTGGGCAACCCGTCCTTCCAGGCGGTCTACTACTCCCTGACCCAGCCAGTCATACTCATCTTCGCCTTTATTGCTATATGCGCCGAGTATCTTATATCGAGGACGATGCAGCAGAGCAAGGTTGAGAGGTGGGCGTACCCGGTCTCAATCCTGGGCATAAGCGTAATAGGCTTACTCCTCATTTACCTGGCCATCCCCGGCCTGTTTGGCATCCTCAACTATGGTATCGGCCAGCTGTGGCCGAGCGGCGGGACCTTGACCATTAGAGAGGCATACCCGACGTTCCGGGACCAGGATGCGGGCGGTATATTTAGTTTCAAGACGGTCTGGTATTACTTCTTCTTGACGTTCCCTGCATCCATCCTCGGGCTGCTCCTGTTCGCCTTCAGGGCGGCTAAAAAGCAGCGCCCCTCCGACATCATGTTCCTGGTGTGGAACCTGGTCATGTTCTGGGCGCTCATAGCGCAGAACAGGTACACCTATTACTTCGCCCTGAACGCCTCTCTCCTCACGGCTTACCTCGCGGCCGAGATGTTCAACGCCATAAGACTCGACGACCTGTGGGCAAGCTTCAGGAAGAAGGTGGACAGCATGGAGAGCTTCCAGAGGTTCGTAAAGAAAAACATGGGAAGCTGCCTGGCCGTGGCCTTCGTCCTGCTCGTGTTCGGCTTCATTGCAGTATACCCGACGCTGCCCATGAGTGACCTCACCACGCAAGGCAAGGAAGGGGCGCTGTTCCAGTGCTCCAGGTCATCGCCGGGAATGCCATATGAGTGGTACGACGCCCTTATGTGGATGCGAAACCACACCCCGGACCCCCAGGGGTCGCCGGTAAACGCGTCACTGGACTATTGGAGCGGGCAGTACTATAAGTCTCCGTCCAATAAAACATATGATTACCCGGCGAGCGCTTATGGCGTGATGTCCTGGTGGGACTATGGCCACATGATCACCTATATCGCGAACAGGATACCCAACGCTAACCCGTTCCAGGCGGGCATCATCGAGGAGAACGGGACGACCGGTGCATCGCCGTTCTTCTGCTCAACCGACGAGAACAGGAGCGTCCAGATGCTCGACGCCCTGGGCTCGCGCTACGTCATAATCGATAACGAGATGGCCTCGACCAAGTTCTACGCCATCCAGTCGTGGATAGGCGACACCGAAGGGTGGAAGACGGAGGCCAGGGCCAATCTCACCTTTGCGAACATGACGGAGGGAATAATATACGATACAGGCGAGCAGGTGCCCATCATCGCGGATACTGATAAGTGGAACAGCTCCATCATGAACCGGCTCTATTATGGGGACGCCAGTGGCATGAGCCACTACCGCCTGGTCTACGAGTCGGCCGGCTCATATGCGCTTAACTTCATGTATATGCAGTTTGGCGACCAGGGCCAGGTCTCTTATGGCATGCTAGAAATACCGCTAAGGTTTGATAACTATACGGACGCCTACAGCTACTACGACGCGGCTAGCAGGTTCGCGCTGTCGCAGAACAATCAGGGGACGTTCTATATATATAGCGCCAGGCCGCCTGCAAAATGGGTCAAGATATTCGAGAAGGTCGAGGGGGCTACTCTGACCGGAAGCGCCCCGGATGGCGCCAGCGTGACCGCCACGCTAACGCTTAAGACCGACTGGGACAGGACGTTCAACTACACGGCGACCACAGTTGCCCATAACGGCACCTACTCCTTCGTGGTGCCGTACCCCACGGAGCAGATGAAGGGCGACGGCTACTCGTATGGCATCATGCCCCAGGGCGAGTACTCTATCACCTATGGCAATACCACTAAGTCCGTGGCCGTGCCGGAGAGCGCAGTGATGAACGGTGCCACCATCCAGGTATCATAAATGAAAGACGGCGTTTGCATCCTCATCCCCACCCTAAACGAGGAGAAGACCATAGGAGACCTGGTGGCCCGCTTCAAGAGGCTGGGCTACGAGGACGTCCTCGTGATAGACGGCAATAGCTCGGATAACACCGTGCAGGAGGCGAAGGCGGCAGGCGCCCGCGTCGTCATGCAGGACGGCTGTGGCAAGGGCAGGGCAATCCAGCAGGCCTTCGCCATCATTGACAAAGACATAACGGTGATGATCGACGGCGACGGGACCTACCTGCCAGAAGAGGTGGATAAGCTCGTCGAGCCCATCGCCAGCGGCAGGGCGGACCACGTCATGGGTAACCGCTTCGCCAACTATGAGAAGGGCGCCTTCACCCGCCTCAACCTTCTGGGCAACAAGATCCTGAATAAGCTGTTCAACATCGACTATAAGGTGAGGCTGGAGGACATTCTTACCGGATACAGGGCTTTTAATAAAAAGGCCATAAAGGTGATGGACCTCAACCAGTCGGGCTTCGGCATCGAGGTAGAGCTCACGGTGGAGAGCATTAAGAAAGATCTGCGCATCTTAGAGGTGCCCATCTCGTATAGGGCAAGGGCACCTGGTGCCCCGACGAAGCTTAAGCCCCTGGAGGACGGCTTCAAGATTGGCTATACAATTTATAAGCTCGGCAAGACTTATAACCCCATGCTGTATTTAAGCCTTATAGGCGCCGCCTTCGTCGTCGCCGGGCTGGTCGTGGGCAGCTACGTCACCATTGACTGGTTTAAGGGCATCAATCACCTTCCGCTGACCGTTTTGACCGCCCTTTTGACCATCACGGGCGTCCAGATATTCATTTTCGGGTACCTGAGCGACATGATCGTGCAGCTTCAACGGGAGATGCTGCGTGAGCTCAGGAAGCGCTAATGCCGGATAGGCGGCATAATTTTTTATGCTTATTGAATTATATTATTTTGGTGATGTTATTTGCCAGAGTTCGCTAACCCGTTCGCCGGGATGAACGCCCCCAGGAAGCTGACTAAAGAGGAGCTTATACGGGCCATACGCTTTGACGTGGCCGCCGAGTACGAGGCCGCTCAGCTATACACGCAGCTGGCCGACTCTACGGACGATAAGCTCGCCCAGGCCGTGCTAAGAGACGTGGCCGAAGAAGAGGTCGTCCATGCTGGCGAGTTCCTGAGGCTACTCAAACACCTTGCCCCGGACGAGGAAAAGTCTTATAAAAAAGGCTACAGGGAAGTCGAGGAAATGATGGGGAAGCTCGAGAAGAAGTGAGCCCCCATCATGCTATATTTTGCATGAAAACCCATTGATGAAAAACTATATAGTCGTATAAATGCTTATGAGCGACAGGAAAAAGCCGTAGCGCCCTGGCGGCATGGCTGACGGTGGAGTCTGAATGATAAAACGCGATAAAACGCTCATAGCCTTGACATTTATAGTTATTTTCGCCTTTATATGCGAGTTATCTGCTATCGCTGTGGCCGACAATTCGACAGCAACCGCGACTCCGATGGCGGAGCCTACGCTCACCGTGACGCCCGTGCCTACGCCGGCCGCCCGTGACGTGTTCTCCTCCCCGAAATGGGAGACGGATCATGTGGCCATCACGGTAAAAAACGCGGGGGCTCCAATTGTGGTGGTATCGTGGATAGACAGCCCATTAAAGAATGCTACTATAGCCGTTGGGGCTGGCGAGACGATGGTCGTAACGACCCCCTCCATTCAGGCGGAGAACGGCCAGATCGTGAGCTTTGGGTTTGAGGCCTATGAAAACGGTGTGCTCATCAATTCGTATAATAAAACCATTACCGTCATGATGGGGCCGACGCCTACTCCCGCCCCCGTAGAGAGCGTGATCGTGTCCGGCCTGGTCGTGGATGCGGATAACGGCACCCCCATAGTAGGCGCATCACTCATCTTCCGCTCCATAACATATGAAAAGGCCTACCCGGCCGTGACGACGGGCAGCGATGGCATGTATACCTCGCCAAAGATGTACCCGGACTCGTACATGATAAAGATCACTGCGAGCGGCTACCAGCCAGCCCAGATGGTTACCGAAAAGATTACCGGCGATACCATGCTCGATAATATACAATTAAAGCGGCTGGCCGCGGCGCAAACGCCTACTCCCGCCCCCTCGCCGACCCCGGTAAACCCGATCGACTCCTGGATATCGCTCTTATACAACCCGCAGATGTGCCTGGGTGCGCTCACGGCCCTGGTGACCGCGATCGGAGGCTCGATAGGCATTTACGAGTGGATGGAGAGGCGACGCCTGGCCCGCCAGAAGGGAGAGGCCAGCGGGGGCGAAAAGAAGGATGAGCCTCCAGCAGGCGGCGTCAAGAAGCCCTAGATTTGCCCATGAAATGCGCCATCGCCTTTAAATATATTCACAACATTTTTTTGATTCCACATGGAAAAGGCGGAGGGCGCCCTGGACGTCGGGCACATTAAAGGCCTCACTAAAGAAGAGGCAGCATTAAGGCTAGCCGCTGAAGGGTACAACGAGCTACCTGCCGGCAAGAAGCGTACCATTTTGGGTATAGCGATGGAGGCCTTAAAGGAGCCTATGTTTTTACTCCTCATGGCCAGCGGGGCAATTTACCTGACGATAGGCGACGTCGAAGATGCCCTAATGCTGCTGGGGTTCGTCTTTGTAGTAATCGGGATAACGGTTTATCAAGAGGAGAAGGTGGAGCGGGCGCTCGATGCGCTTAAAAGCCTGTCAAGCCCGCGCGCCCTGGTAATCCGTGATGGGGAGGCGAGGCGAATACCCGGCAGGGAGGTGGTGCGGGGGGACGTCGTCGTGCTGGCGGAGGGGGACAGGGTGCCTGCCGACGCCGTCGTCCTTTCATGTAGAAACTTACTCGTAGACGAGTCATTGCTCACGGGAGAGTCTGTGCCCGTGAGAAAGCTCCCTGGAGAAAAGGTCGCAGCGATTGGAAGGCCTGGCGGCGACGACCTTCCTTTTGTGTATTCTGGCACCCTCGTGGTGCAGGGGCATGGCATCGCGGAGGTAAAAGAGACCGGGGTGCGCACAGAGATTGGAAAGATTGGCAAAGCGCTTCAAGCGCCAGGGCCGGAGAAGACCCCGCTTCAAAGGGAGGCGGAGGGCCTGGTAAAGGCGTTTGCGGTGGCAGGGATGGCGGCGTGTATCGTCGTCATCGTGGCCTATTCGCTCACCCGTGGAAACTGGCACAGCGGGGTGCTGGCCGGCCTTACGCTGGCCATGGCGCTCATACCCGAAGAGATCCCCGTAGTATTGACCATCTTCCTGGCGCTGGGCGCCTGGAGGATGTCGAAAAGGAGCGTCCTTACGAGGCGGCTCAGGTCTATCCAGGCGCTCGGCTCTACCACGGTGCTCGCGGTGGACAAGACGGGCACGCTGACCTTGAGCAGGATGACGCTAAGCGAGCTGTACTCGCATGGAAGCTTTTTCAGGATAGGCGAGGAGAGCCGGTCGCTTCCTGAGCCTTTTCACGAGCTGCTGGAGTATTCAATGCTCGCCAGCCAATCCAGCCCGTTCGACCCTATGGAGAAAGCGATAAATGATGTCAGGAGAAAATTGCTCTCGAGCACTGAGCATTTACACGATGACTGGAGCATCGTCCAGGAATACGCCCTATCGAGAAAGCTCCTCGCCCTCTCGCATGTCTGGCAGTCTCCCGATGACGGCGAATACGTGATAGCCGCGAAAGGAGCCCCGGAGGCGATATTCGACCTTTGCCACATGGATGAGGAAGAGAAATCCAGGCTTGGCGCCATAGTGGAGAGGATGGCAGGCGAAGGCCTGCGGGTCATAGGGGTTGCCCGGGCAAAGTATAAGAAAGGCGGGCTTCCTCCCGACCAGCATGACTTTAAGTATGATTTTATTGGGCTTCTTGGATTCTTTGACCCGCTGCGCCCCACGGTGCCGGAGGCGGTTAAGGAGTGCTATGAGGCGGGGCTGCGGGTCGTGATGATTACTGGCGACTACCCGGCCACGGCGCAAAGCATAGCGAGACAGGCGGGCATAGCCTGTAATGAGATCATAACGGGCCACGGCCTTGAGATGCTAAGCGACGATGAGCTGAAAGAGCGCGTCAAGAGCGTAAACGTTTTCGCAAGGGTGGTCCCGGACCAAAAGCTGCGCATCATTAAGGCTTTGAAGGAGAACGGGGAGGTCGTCCTGATGACAGGGGACGGTGTAAACGATGCGCCAGCGCTGAAAAACGCGGACATCGGCATCGCCATGGGGGTGAGGGGCACCGAGGTTGCGCGCGAGGCCTCCTCATTCGTGCTGCTTGACGACGATTTCTCCTCCATCGTGCATGCCGTGAGAACGGGAAGGAGGATACTGGATAATATAAAGAAGGCCGTGGCATACATTTTTGCCATACACGTTCCTATCGCGGGCATGTCCCTGCTTCCCGTGCTCCTTGGATGGCCTATCATGCTCTTCCCGGCGCACATCGCCTTTTTGGAGCTGATAATTGACCCGGTCTGCTCGGTGGTGTTCGAGGCGGAGCCCGAGGAGAAGGACGTCATGAAAAGGCCGCCGCGGAAGCTGGACGAGCCCATATTCGATAAAAGGATGGTGGCCCTGAGCGTCTTGCAGGGCTTGGTCGTCCTGGGTATCGTCGCCACAGTTTATAGGCTTGCGCCCCTGCTTGGGGAGAGCGACTCTCAGGCCCGTGCTCTCGCCTTTACAACGCTTGTCCTTGCGAACCTGGGCCTAGTCTTTACTAACCGCTCGTGGAGCAGGACTATAGTTGAGATGGTTGGCGTTCGTAATGAGGCGCTGCTTTGGGTTACCCTGGGTGCCCTGTTTTTCCTGGGCTTTGCCCTTTACGTGCCCTTTTTGGCCTCTATCTTTAAGTTTGGCCCCCTGCATTTTGTCGATTTGTTTGTGTGTGTTGTCGCCAGCATTGCCAGTATACTTTGGTTCGAGGCCCTGAAATTGATCGTCAGGATTGGCGGCCATCGAGCTTCAATATAGAGACAAAAGCCATTCACCATATTATAACATGATACATCTTACATCTCAGCAACAAAGCATTAAAACCCAAAGGTTCAAATATATTTAGCGCGATTACAATTCAGGAATCGCTATGGATACGAGAAGGGATCTTTTTATTCACGGATGTCAGGTTCCTTGACACCACTTTGAGGGATGGCGAGCAGACGCCGGGCGTAAGCCTGGAGCCGGAAAAAAAGGTCTGGATTGCCAGGAATTTAGATGCGTTGGGCGTGGACGTCATCGAGGCCGGCTCGGCCGTCACGTCCGAGGGCGAGCGCGACGGGATAAGGGCCGTCGTGAAGGAAAACTTGAAAGCCGAGATATGCAGTTTTGCAAGAATTGTTAAGGGCGACATTGACTACGCCATCGACTGCGGCGTGGACTCCGTTCATTTGGTGGTGCCCGTTTCTGATTTGCATATCGAGCAAAAGCTAAAGAAGGACCGCGAGACGGTCAAGAGCAATGCCATCGAGATGGTGGAGTACGCCAAGAAGCATGGGCTTATAGTGGAGCTCTCAGGGGAGGACGCGTCCCGTGCTGACCTCGATTATGTGATAGATGTGTTCAAGGCGGGCGTGGAGGCGGGAGCCGACAGGCTATGCTTCTGCGACACCGTGGGAGTGCTACGGCCGGAGGGCACTTATGACATATTCAGGCGGCTGGTCACGGAGCTAAGGGTGCCGGTGAGCATACACTGCCACGACGACTTCGGGCTGGCCACGGCCAACACGCTAGCGGCCCTGAAGGCGGGGGCCAGCCAGGCGCACGTCACCATGAACGGCGTGGGCGAGCGTGCCGGCAACACGCCCCTCGAAGAGGTGGCCATAGCCCTGAAGTACCTCTACAATGTTAACACTCGCATCGTGCTGGAGAACCTGTACCCTACATCCAAGCTGGTCAGCAGGCTCATGGGGGTGCCCGTGGCGCCCAACAAGTCGCTCGTGGGGGACAACGCCTTCGTGCACGAGTCCGGCATACACGTCCATGGGCTGATGGCGAATACAGCCACATACGAGCCTATAACCCCGGAGACCATCGGCAGGAAGCGGCAGATAGTGCTGGGCAAGCATGCAGGGCGCTCAACCGTCGAGATGGCACTACAGGGCTTAGGGCTTACCGCGACCGGGCAACAGCTTGACGAGATCACGAAGCGCGTGAAGTGCCTTGGAGATAAGGGCAAGCACGTCACCGACGCGGACCTCATGTCCATTGCGGACAGCGTGCTGGGCAGGAATACTGAGGCGCGCATAAAGCTGATTGACTGTACGATTTTATCGGGCAACCACGCGACCCCGACCTCCTCGGTGAAGATAACGATAGATGGGCAGGAGGTAGTCGAGTCGGGCGTGGGGGTTGGGCCGGTGGATGCTGCGCTGAACGCCCTGAGAAAGTCGGTATCGGGGGTCGCGGACATAAAGCTTGACGAGTACCGGGTCGAGGCCATCACCGGCGGCACCGACGCCCTTGTGGACGTGTGGGTCAAGATGTCTCGTGATGGCAGGGTGATAAGCGCCCGTGGGTCGGGCCCGGACATCATCATGGCCTCGGTGCAGGCGTTCGTGGAGGGCATGAACCGGCTCATCCAGGAAAAGAATGGGATCGTAAAAAAGCCTTAGGCAGGCCCCGGTGTCTAATATGAAAAATAATGATAAACTATTAATATCTACAATTTCTTACAGACTAGGCAACCCAAAGGAGGTCATGAAGTGAGCGCGAACGCACCCCAGAGGATGCCCGGCGCCAGGGCGCTTATAAGGTGCCTTGAGGCCGAGGGCGTGGATACCATCTTCGGGTATCCAGGTGGCGTTGTCCTGCCAATATATGACGAGCTCTACGACTCGAGCATCCGCCATATACTGGTCAGGCATGAGCAAGCGGCTGCACACGCGGCGGACGGCTATGCGAGGGCCACGGGGCGCGTAGGCGTATGCCTGGCAACCAGCGGCCCCGGGGCGACGAACCTTGTAACGGGCATCGCCACCGCTTACATGGACTCGGTGCCCATCGTCGCCATGACGGGGCAGGTCGTGACCAGCCTTATAGGTAACGACGCCTTCCAGGAAGCGGACATCACGGGCATTACCATACCCATCACCAAGCACAACTACCTCATCAAGGACGCAAAGGAGCTCCCCAGGATCGTCAAGGAGGCGTTCTACATCGCCTCCACGGGCAGGCCCGGCCCGGTGCTGATCGACATACCCAAGGACGTGTCGGCAGGGCTGATAGACTATACCCCTGTAGAGAAGGTGCAGCTTCCAAGCTACAAGCCGACATACTCCGGGCACCCATTGCAGATAAAGAAGGCCTGCGAGCTCATCGAGAAGGCCGAGAGGCCCGTGATGCTCGTCGGGGGCGGGGCGATAATATCGGGCGCCCACGAAGAGGTGAGGCAGCTTGCCGAGACGCTCATGGCGCCGGTGACCACGACGCTCATGGGCAAGGGGGCTTTCCCCGAAGACCACCCTCTTTCGCTGGGCATGCTGGGCATGCATGGCACCAGGTACGCTAATTACGCGGTCATCGACTGCGACCTCTTGATAGCCATAGGGGCACGTTTCGATGACCGGGTGACGGGCAAGATCGAGAGCTTCGCCCCGAGGGCGAAGATAATCCACATAGACATAGACCCGGCCGAGCTTGGTAAGAACGTCCGGGTGGACGTGCCCATAGTGGGGGATGCCAGGATAATCCTCAAGAAGCTCATATCCACATTAAAAATTAAGCTGCCTAAGACGGCGGAGTGGAACCGCAAGGTTGAGGCCTGGAAGAAGGAGTACCCGCTCGACTATGATAAGGATTGCAATGAGCTGAAGCCCCAGTGCATCGTGGAGCGGCTGAACGAGATCGTGAAGGATGGGATATTCGTCACCGAGGTGGGCCAGAACCAGATGTGGGCCGCCCATTATATTAAGTGCAAAAAGCCGAGGACCTTCATTTCCTCGGGCGGCCTGGGCACGATGGGGTATGGCTTTCCAGCCGCCATCGGGGCCAAGATTGGCCGCCCGGACAGCGAGGTCTGGGACATAGCGGGCGACGGGAGCATCCAGATGAACATCCAGGAGCTTGCTACGGCTGTGAGCAACGACGTACCCGTCAGGGTGGCCATCCTTAACAACGAGTACCTTGGCATGGTCAGGCAGTGGCAGGAGCTGTTTTATAATAGGCGTTACTCCTATACCAGCATGAAGGGCCAGCCCGACTTCGTCAAGGTGGCCGAGGCTTATGGGGCTGTGGGCATAAGGGTCGACCGCAAGGAGGACGTGAAGGACGCCATAATCGCCGCGATGAAGAGCGATAAGCCGGTCTTCATCGACTTCAGGGTTAGCAAGGAGGAGAACGTCTTCCCGATGGTGCCTGCCGGCGCCTCCATCAACGAGTTCGTCGAGCAGAGGGGGTATAAGTGATGGCCAACGGCAACGGGAAATCCCATACCCTTTCGGTGCTTGTCGCGAACAAGCCTGGCGTGCTCACGCACGTCTCCGGCCTGTTTAGCAGGCGCGGCTACAACATCGACAGCCTGACTGTGGGCGTGACCGAGAACCCCGAGATATCGAGGATGACCATCGTGGTTCATGGGGACGAGCACGTCATCGAGCAGGTCACCAAGCAGCTTAACAAGCTCATCGACATAATCAAGGTTGTGGACCTGTCCCCCCAGGAGTCAGTGGACCGTGAGCTTGCCCTTATTAAGGTGAGCGCCAGCCCGGAGTCGAGGGGCGAGATCATCCAGATCGTGAACATCTTCAGGGCTAAGATCGTGGACGTGAGCGCCAAGAGCCTGATAATAGAGGTCACTGGCAGCACGGATAAGATCAACGCCCTGGAGGAGCTTATGAGGCCCTTTGGCATCAAGGAGATGGTCAGGACGGGCAAGGTGGCCCTGGTGAGGGGCGCGAAGCCCACGCAGTTCGACAGGTAAAAGATACGATGTGGCAGGGCGGTGGGCTTTATATTGGCGGCAGCCTATATGCAATTGGTGATAAAATGAAAGTAGAGCTAGTCGTGGATGGAAACAGGATACCGCTCAACAGGTTCGTACAGAAGATACTGGGCTCCGGGGTGGCCGGCATGGTGGAGACGCTGGACAGCGTTGAGACGCCCTGGAGGATAATCGAGCTAAAGGTTGAAAAGGGCGAAGAAGATGCGTAGTAACTAAAAATAGTTACGAAAAGTTTATTTATTAAGCACTATTACTTAATATCGCGGCTTGTTCGGGGAAATGAGCCTCTTATCCATGCATCCGCAACCACGCCCGCCACCCCAAGCTTTATAGAGGCGGGCGGACATTTTATTTGAAGAGGAGTGGCGAAGTTGGGCGTTATCATCGATGGTTTCATACAGGCCATGCTCCTTATAGTAAGCCTCGACCCTGAAATCATCGACATAGCCTCGCTATCCCTTAAGGTGTCCGGGGCGTCCACTTTGCTGGCGTCGGCGATGGGCATACCGCTCGGCGCATTTATCGCTCTCAACGAGTTTCCTCTTAAGCGGCTTTTGAAGAATATAATCTATACGTTGATGGGCTTGCCGCCCGTGGTCGCGGGCCTCCTGGTGTTTTTAATGGTGTCGAGGGCCGGGCCGCTGGGCACGTACGGGCTGCTTTTCACGCCCACGGCGATGGTCATAGCCCAGGTCCTGCTCATCCTTCCGATAATAACGGGTCTCACGATTACCGCAACGAGGGCGGTAGACAGGGCCATCATCGATACGGCCATATCCATGGGAGCGGGCCGGCTGCACACAGCACTAATCACCTTGAACGAGGCGAGGCAGGCGCTGATAGTCGCAGTGCTGGCAGGGTTCGGCCGGGCGGTGGCAGAGGTCGGCGCCGTGATGATAGTTGGGGGCGATATCCGGTGGAGCACCCGCGTGCTTACCACCTCCATCGTACTAGAGACGAGGATGGGCGACTACACCATGGCCATAGCGCTGGGGACCATTCTATTATCCCTCTCTTTTGTAATTAACATGGCTTTGAACCTCCTGCAGGGGGAGCGATGATGATATCAGTCAGGGGCCTTTCGAAGAGCGTGAACGGCAGGGCCATATTGAAGAACGTGTGCCTTGAGGTCGGGGAGGGCGAGGCCCTGGCGCTGGTCGGGCCGAACGGCGCAGGCAAGACCACGCTGCTACGAATAATAAACATGCTCGACACTTGCTATGAGGGCGAGGTATTAATAAACGGGATTAACGTCAGGGAGGGCGGGACGATGCTGAGGCGGTCCATGGCGATGGTTTTCCAGAAGCCCGTGGTCTTTTCCATGAACGTGTACGATAACGTGGCGTACGGGCTGAGGCTCAGGAAGGTGCCCAGGGCGGAGATGGATGAGCGGGTGAAGGAGGTGCTCGCCCTTCTCGACATGTCGGGCCGGGAACGGGAGCCGGCAAGGCACCTCTCCGGGGGTGAGGCGCAGCGCGTCGCCTTCGCCCGTGCCTACGTGCTCAAGCCGAAGCTGCTATTACTAGACGAGCCCACCGCCAACCTGGACAGGAATAACGTGGCCATAATAGAGAAAGCCATAAGGAACATCAACGAGCGCTACGGCACGACTGTGGTCATGGTCACCCATAGCCTGCAGCAGGCCAGGAGGCTTGCCCGGCGGATGGCGTTCATGATGGACGGCGAGCTGGTCGAGGCTGGCAGCATTCAGAAGATGCTCGACGACCCCGCCGATGCCCGCACGAGGGCTTTCGTGAGCGGCGACATGGTATTCTGAAAGAGCGGTCCTGAGTTATAAAATGGGTCGTGGCGCCGGTCTTCAAGCTCCTTCTGGTGCACGGGGCAGAATTTAGTCGGCGGCCCGCCGCCGTAAAGCTTCCAGGACCTTTTTTCCAGATGCACCGACGCCATTACACATTTCCTATCCTCGCAGTGCTCCAGTCCCAGCAGGTGGCCCGCCTCGTGGATGAGCACCGCCTCTTCGAGGCGCTCGCTATCCATGTAATTCTTAAGGATGACGAAAGAGTCAGCCCTATACGACATGCCCACCACCTTTTCGCTCTCGTTAGAGGATGGGCCCTGGGCGTTAACGTATATGATATAAATGGGAATGCTCCCGCCCAGCCAGCCCATCCGGCAGTGCCCGTACCGCTCTATGATGCCAGCCCCGATCACGCTCACGTTACCGTCGTCCACCCTGCCCTCTACCACGCTTGCCGGAAGGTCCCCATACTTTTGGACCTCCACGCGCTTGCCAGTATAGTTTACCAGCATCTGCCTCAGGCCTTCCAGCGCCACATCGGAAGGGGCTGCATCTTGCTGATAATGCACCTCCAGCACGATTTCATCATAAGGGGAGCGCTCATACAAGTATAAAGGGGCGTATGCGCCGGTAGCCTTGACGACCTCATGGTGGACGTACAGGGGAAACCCGACGAACGCGGCCGTCGTGGCTATGAGGAGAGCCGCCAGCATGGGCCAGAGGCTTTTTATGGAAACCATTCACATTGGACTATGGCAATCGCACATATAATGCTTAGCGTTCGGGGTGCAACTTGGAGCATATAGAAAGAGGCCTCACCGAAGCAGAGGCCAGGGGACGGCTGGCCATCCACGGCCCAAACCTAATCGTAAAGCCCAGGGAGGTAAGCTTCCTGGGCATCGTGGCTGAAGAGATAACCGAGCCGATGATCCTCCTGCTATTATTCGTTGGCGCAGTGTACTCGCTCTGGGGCAAGCTCGAGGACGCCCTCACCATATTCGTCGTAATAATTTTGCTGGTCTTAGCCGAGGTGTGGAACGAGTACAGGGCGAAGAAGGCCATCGCATCTCTCGCCAAAATTGCTGCGCCTGTTGCAGGCGTGCTGCGCGATGGCGCCATTAAAGAGGTAAAGGCGGAGGAGGTGGTGCCGGGCGACGTCCTGGCGTTAAGCCAGGGAACCAGGGTGGCGGCCGACGCCAGGCTTCTCGTATCGTATAGCCTGCAGGTGGACGAGTCGGCGCTGACGGGCGAATCCTTCCCGGTCCTGAAAAAGGAGGGAGAAGAGGTGTACGCGGGCACCGTGGTAGTTTCCGGGGAGGGCCTGGCGGAGGCCGTGGCGACTGGAAGGGGCACGAGGCTTGGCAGGCTCTCTGCCGCGGCACGAGAGATAAAGCCGCCGAAGACCCCATTGCAGAAGGCCATGAAGTCGCTCGCGAAGGGCCTGGTATTCGTCGCCCTGTTTTTTAGCTTCTTGATACCGTTTTTAGGGTACATTAGGGGCCAGCCGCTGAGGGAGATGGTATTGACCGGCCTGGCGCTGGCCTTCTCAATCATCCCCGAGGAGCTGCCGATCATTATTACAATGGTGCTCGGCCTTGGAGCATACCAGCTATCCAGGGAGGGCTTCCTGGTTAAAAAGCTGAAGGCGGCCGAGGTCCTCGGAGACGCGACCGTCATTCTCACCGACAAGACGGGCACCATCACGGAGAACAGGATGAGGGTGGTGTGGGCGTACCCTCCGGATAAGGAAAAAGAGGTTCTCAGTGCAGCGATGGCCTCTATGACCGGCCTTTCCCGATCGCCCACGGATATGGCGATAATGGAAAAGGCGAGGGATATGGGCATCCGCGCTGAAGGTGCGGTGCTAAGGGAGCGCAGCTTCGATGCCACTAAAAAGACCAGGGCGCTGATCAGGAGGCTGGATAGCGGCAATGAGCTCTTCGTGACGGGCGCCCCCGAGAGGGTGCTAAAAAGCTCACTGGAGCCAAGGCCGGACATTGAGCGGGCAATGCTGGAGGAGGCGTCAAAGGGGCGCAGGGTGGTGGCGGTGGCCAGGAAGGCCGTGCTGGAGGGGCAGGAGGAAATGCCTTTCGACGAGCTGGAGAGGGACGTGGACGTAGCGGGCATAGTGGCCATAGAGGACCCGCCGCGCAATGGCGTAAAAGAGACCATAAAGAGGGCCAGGGATGCCGGGGTGCGGACCATCATGGTGACGGGTGACCATCCACTTACTGCTGCTTACATCGCCGGGGAGGTGGGCATACCAGGCGAAAGGGTGATAACGGGCGCCGAACTGGCCAGTATGTCCGACGATGGCCTGCGCAGGGAGGTGGAGCGGGTCTCGGTCTTCGCCAGGGTGACGCCTGAGGACAAGTACCGTCTTGTAAAGGCGATGCGGGAGAACGGGGAGGTCGTGGCGGTCACAGGCGACGGGATAAACGACACGCTGGCCCTGAAGGCGGCGGACATCGGGATCGCCATGGGCATAAGGGGCACTGACGTGGCCAGGGAGGCCGCAGACGTGGTGCTCGCCGACGATAATTTCGTCACGATCGGGCACGGCATCTTCCAGGGCAGGAAGTTTTTCGATAACCTGAAAAAGGGCCTCAAATATTATTTATCGGTCAAGACGGCGCTTATCCTCGTATTCCTGGTGCCGGTACTGCTGGGCTTGCCCCTCCCTCTGGCGCCCATCCAGATCATCCTTTTAGAGCTATTCATGGACCTGGCGGCCTCCGCGGGGTTCGTGGCGGAGCCGGCAGAGCGCTCGATATACGAGCCTATAACAAAGAAAAAATTATTCGATAGGGGCATGCTAGCTGGCATCGGCCTGTCCGGCCTAAGCCTGTTCGCCGCCGTGTTCGGGCCCTACTATTACGCCTTATCGAGGGGCCTCCCCCTGGAAGGGGCGCGGACCTTCGCCTTCACCGCATGGATAATGGGGCACATCTTCCTGGCATTCGTGTCCCGCTCGGAGCGGGAGCCGCTCATATCCCTCGGCCCTTTCACGAATGTGGCGATGGACGTGTGGGCGGCAGCGGCGTTCGCCTTCCTGTTCCTCATCCTGGCCACCCCTCTGGGCGCCCTGGTAAAGGCAACGCCCCTCACCGCATCACAAATATTTCTCATCGCGTGCATAGCCCTTGTGGCGACGCTCTGGCAAGAAGCCATTAAAATGCTAAAAAACATACCCAAAACAGAGAAAGCGTAGGAACTTGGATTTTTTAAAATTTTAGTAGCAACAGTTTGGGGGGTATATAGCTTGCGACTTCAACACCAAGTTCCTACGTTACTATTTGTTTGCGCAATTGGTATATATACTTACTCTTGCCCATCTCGACCAATCCAAAATTTCTTATAGTTTGAGGCGTACCAGATATTGTGATTTCACATGGGGAATCGTTTTTTACTCTGTAGAGATACCGAATAAGACCATAGAGATTTTTGATACGACTCTCCGCGATGGGGAGCAAACGCCCGGCGTGTCTTTCACGCACGAAAAGAAACTCGAGATCGCCCGCCAGCTCGACAGGCTTGGCGTGAACATAATCGAGGCAGGTTTTCCGATTTCATCGGCAGGCGAGAAGGAAGCCGTAAAGGACATCTCTCGCCTGGGATTGAATTGTATCGTATGCGGCCTGGCCAGAGTTGTCAAGGCCGACATAGACGCCTGCCTGGACGCGGACGTGGGCATGGTCCACACCTTCGTCTCCACCTCTGACATCCAGAGGGAGCACACGATTAAGAAGTCGAGGGAAGAGGTGGTGGCCATGGCTGTAGAGGCCGTAGAATACATCAAGAGGCATGGCCTGCCCTGCCTGTTCTCCGCCATGGACGCCACGAGGACCGACGTGGACTACCTCATCAAGGTCTTTAAGGCTGCCGAGGATGCGGGCGCTGACATCCTGAACATCCCCGACACCGTGGGCGTGGCGTCTCCCGTATCCATGAAGGGCTTGACGGCGGAGGTCTATAAGAACGTGAGGGTACCAATAGCAGTGCACTGCCACAACGACTTCGGGCTGGCGGTGGCCAACAGCCTGGCCGCGGTGGAGGCCGGGGCGAAGCAGGTTCAGGTCACGATGAACAGCCTGGGGGAGAGGGCGGGCAACGCGGACCTGGCTCAGGTCGTCATGAGCCTTCATTCTATATATGGCGTCAGGACGACGATAAGGACGAGGCATCTTGTGGAGACCGCGAGGGTCATAGAGCGGTTCTCGGGCATCCCCATCTCGCCCACCCAGCCGGTGGTGGGGGCTAACGCCTTCTCGCACGAGTCGGGGATACACAGCCACGGCGTCATAGAGGAGAGCAAGACCTTCGAGCCTGGCATCATGACGCCCGAGATGGTGGGCCACCAGCGCAGGCTCGTGCTGGGCAAGCACACGGGGAAGCACGCCGTGAAGAAGATCCTCAACGATTCCGGCCTTGAGCCGACGGAGGCGGAGCTTAACGCCATACTGGAGAGGGTGAAGGCCCTCGGGGACAAGGGCAAGAAGGTCACCGACGTTGACCTTTATGCGATCACCGAGGCAGTCATGGGGGAGGTTGCCCACGCAGAGAAGCGCATAGTCCTGGACGAGCTTTCGGTGATGACGGGCAACATGGTGACCCCTACGGCAACAGTGAGGCTGACGGTGGATGGCAAACAGTACGTGGGGGCCATGACGGGGGTGGGCCCCGTCGACGCCGCCCTCAAGGCCGTGGAGAGCCTGGTGAATGGCCCGAACAGGATGCGCCTGCGGGAGTTCAGGATGGAGGCGATAACGGGCGGCTCCGACGCGCTGGCGGAGGTCATGGTCGGCGTCGAGGACGACAAAGGCCACATGGTCACGGCGAGGGCGGCCCGGGAGGACATCGTGAGGGCTTCCGTCGAGGCCCTGGTAAATGCCATGAACCGCCTTTCCACAATATCGAAAAAATGATTGGGGTTTATGCCCCCATTTTTCTCAAGAGGAGAAGGTATTTTAACTAATGGGCTATAAAGGAAAAATATGGCATCCATTAAATCGCCAGGATGCCATAATTATAAAAGCTAGTAGCACTCCGATTGCCCTTTGGCCAATCCGTGCATAATTTCAGACAGTATTATATCCACGAAGACAGAACAGTGAATAATTATATCAATTATATATATGGAGTAGACATAATGCCACCTATAAAGAATACTATCATATCGCCGATTAAAAACCCGTTCAAGCTGGACAAGATACCGTTTTTTAGGGAGAGGAGCAAGGAGAGGAAGAATATAGCCCTTCTTGTGGACGGCCCTAACATGCTCCGCAAGGAGTTCCAGATCGACCTAGAGGTGGTCCGGGATATCCTGAAGCGCTATGGGGACATCAAGGTTGGCAAGGTTTTTCTAAACCAGTATGCCTCGGATAAGCTTGTGGAAGCCATCGAGAACCAGGGCTTCGAGCCCATCATCGGCTCCGGGGACGTCGATGTGCGGCTTGCCGTCGACGCCATAGAGCTGGTTTTCAGCCCAAACATCGATACCATTGCCATCGTGACCCGGGACGCGGACTTCAAGCCAGTGCTGGCGAAGGCTAACGCGCACGGCAAGGAGACGATAGTGTTCGGCGCGGAGCCTGGCCTGTCGATAGCGCTGAAGAACGTGGCCGACTTCGTCATCGTGTTCGACGGGAACGAGTGGCACGAGGTCACTAAGGACAGTGACCGGGAGATCGAGGCGGAGCCTGTGCAGCAGTGAGGCGCCTAACCGCAGCCTCGACGCACGCCTTTAATACTTTGTAGATGTCGACGGGGCATTTGATGACCAGGCCTGCGGCAGCCGTGTGGCCCCCGCCGCTGCCCCCATACGTTTTTCCAATCTCATTTAAAAGCGCTGCCAGGTCCAGCTCCACCCCCCGCCTGACCCGGCCAGATATCCGCACTTCCCCGTCGAGCTCCGATCCTACGAAGGCCACGTCAGCCCCAAGCCCCACCAGGGAAGCGGCGGCCTGGGCGCCGAACGAGCTGACCTTCGAGGTGACGAGCAAATAGTCGCCCTCCCTGGTGAGGGACAGCCTCGACGCGGCCTTGAGCATGGCTATCCTCGACGAGATGTCCGCTGGCGCCTGGGCCAGGAAGTCCATCACAGAGGAGAGCTCGATGCACCCGTCCCTGAGAATTCTCGCCACCGCCTCGAACGTGCCGGGCTGAGCGTACCGGAAGTGCCCGGTGTCAGTCAATATGGCGAGAAGCAGGGCGAACGCCACCTCTGCATCAACATGGGCGCCATTTTTCTCGTAGACGCCGAAGACAAGCTCGGCCGTCGACGACGCCCTTCTCGTGAAAGAGAACAGGCACGCGCCTACCAGGTCGCCCGGCTCATGGTGGTCGATGACCGCACACCTCTCCAGCCTCTCATAGCCAGCCTGTACCATGCTGGAGGCGTCCACGACGACCGTAAGGCCATATTTCGACGGGTCGGGCCTTATTGCCACGCTGACGCTTAGCCGCTCGGCGAGCGCCTCCGCGATCGCGCTAAGGCCGTCCTCAACTCCTACAGTGCCCCCGAACAGGCGCATCAGGGCGTAGGCGCTTCCAAAAGAGTCGGCGTCGGCGTTCTTGTGGCACAGAAACAACACGTTATCATATTGCCTTACTCGGCCGTAGAACTCGTTCTCGTCCATTCAAGCCCTCAGCACGCTCAGCGGTATCCTTCCGTCATGAATCGCCGACGCAACTATGGCGCCGGACGCCCCACACCTTTCCAGTAGCTCAAGGTCGCTGGCATCTTTCACCCCGCCTCCCACTATGATGCGGTGCCTGGAGGCGGATGCTGCCGATGCCACAAGGCTCGCATCGACGCCCTCGCCCGTTCCCACCCTCGCCACGTCTAATAGAATTACTGCGGCAAGCTCCATTCCGTTGAGCAGCCCTATGACCTCAAGAGGCGATAAATTCAAGGAAGGGTCCCTGCACATCGTCCTCCCGTGCCTCATATCAAGGCTTATGATGGTCCGGCTCCCCTGGCACTGCTCTATGGCGCTCAACGTGGCAGTCTCGGTGCCGATTATGACCGACCCTGCCGCCTCCATGGCCTCCTTGAAATCGAGGGGACTCGATATGCCCGCATCGACCATGGTACGCGTCATGCCCGACAGCCTTTTAATGACCTCAAGGTTATCTCCAGCCCCGGTAATCCGGTCGAGGTCGGCTATGTAGGCCTCGGACGGCCTGAGCCTGCGGATCACTTCAACGGGGTCCGAGGTGTGCACGATACGGCTCGACTCGGCGATGGGGCGATACTTATCCCTTTCCCCTCTTACCCCTCTCACCACGATGCCGCCCTTCAGGTCGCAGGCCAGTATGCAGCGCATACCCGTTACATATCGCTCAATTTATTTAGACCTTAGCGTGGGGCAGCCCCGTCGCTCATAAAAATATGTCCTTTTATATATATTGATGTTTCAGTAGAGAATGATGCCTTCCAGACGCAGAGATGCCATTAGCGGTTGCCGTTCTTATTTAAGGGCCGCCCTTCTGGCCGCCACAGTCATGCTGGCGCTCATCACGCTAATGCCATACGGCCTGTGCGATAAAGCCATCCACATAGCCTATATCTATAGCCCCCTATGCTCCACATGCGAGCGCTCGACGCCGGTCATAAGGAGCGTCATAAATGACTGCAGAGGCCTGGACATAAGGTATAGCGAGCATTCTTTCAGCTCGAAGGAAGGCATGGACTACATGGAGCGCTACGGCCTGAGCTCGGTGCCTGCCATCATCGTGGAAGGCCGGGCCATAGGGTTTGAGGACTTCAACGGGGACACGAGAAAACTGGAGGCGCTTTTGAGGCAGAGCATCTCGGATGCATCTAAAACCCAGAGTAATGCGACGGTCAGGGTGGCCACCCGCATACCTAACGTGGACGGCGAGCTTTCGGTGGCGGCCGTATTCCTGGCAGGGCTGCTGGCAGGCATCAACCCGTGCCTGCTGGCCGTCATGATGTTCGTGTCCGCCATGGCCATGTCGATTAAGGGCAGGCGCACTGACATCATCTTTAGCCTGCTGGCCTTTTGCGCAGGCCTTCTCTTCATTTACCTGGCAATGGGCGTCGGCTTTCTCAGGCTCATAGAGAAGGTGCCGTCTATCGCAGCAGCCATGAGGGCGGGCATCATATTGATTACCTTTGGGCTGGCGGGTTTCGCCTTCTACGAGGCCTACCAGGTAAAGGCTAACGCGGAAAGGCCGTCGATATTCAAGTCGTTTGTGGGCAGGTATAAGCCATTATACAGGAAGTTCAGCCTGGCGGCAAGCTTCGGCCTTGGAATCGCTTTCGGCCTCATCAAGATGCCCTGCGTCGGCGGCATATACCTGGCCATCCTCGGCGCCATCCTTGAGTCTGGCGAAGCCGGGGGAGGCCTGCCATACCTGGCCGCCTATAACCTCGGAGTGGTACTGCCAGTCCTGGCATTGGGAGCGTTTCTGGCCCTCGGCCTTAGCCCGGCCAGGGTCGAAGAGTTCCGCGAGCGCCATCGCATGGCGCTAAAGGCCATGACGGGGCTGCTCCTGGCGGCGATGGCCGTCGGCCTCATGCTCAACGCCCTGTGAGAGATTGCCAAGAAATGCAAGGTTTATGTACCTATACGGCATCTGCCTAATGGAGATATCTCATGATAAAGTGGATAATAGCGGCGTGCCTCATAATGGCGATGCTAGCCGTGGCCGGATGCTGCTGCTGTTGCGGCTATGATCATTACTCATACGCGACCGTTAAATGCGAGGAGCAGTCCTGCCCGGGCGGGCAGTGCGAAACGCCCTACGATTGCCTGAACGTGCCCTGTGATGCGTGTGCCGCCCAAAAATGATCACATTTTTTTCCTGCGGCGCTTTTATCCATCTTTAAGGGACCTAATAGAAGCACTATTATGGGCTTATCGATGATAAAATTTATATACTAGTAAGATTTACTTAACGTTAACGATAACATGGATATGCCATACCTGCTGGACATACTGGGCAACGAGAACAGGCGCAACATACTCACGTTGCTATCCTACCGCCCCTGCTATGTCACGGAAATCTCCGAGGAGCTTGGCGTAGCCCCCAAGGCCATCATCGACCACCTCAAAATCTTAGAGTCGGCCGGCCTCGTGGTCAGCTACCACGACGAGCAGGGGCGCAAGTACTACGAGATCGCCGATAACCTGCGGATAGAGGTATCGATATCCCCGCTCATGTTCGACGTGAGCGTGAGCCGCGTGGAGGTGCGCTCCGAGGAGCAGAAGACGATCAGGGAGCGGTACGCGGCAACGAGCGGGGCCTTGAATGCGCTGAAGTACATGTCGGACGAGCTCCAGCGCCTCAACCGCTCTGCCATGGAGCTAAGGGAAACCCAGAATTCCTTGCAGGCGATGATATCCGAGGTCACCGGCATGTGCGTCGAGCTTATAAACCAGCTGGCCGCGGACCAGATAGAGGCTGAGATACTCTATCTGCTGATACGCGGCCCCGCAAGCTACGAGGAGCTGGCGGACAAGCTCAACATCCCGGAAGATGAGATGAAGGGCGAGCTGGCGAGGCTTTTGAAAAAAGGGATCGTGACCTACAGGAAAGGACTATGGAGCATAAAATAGAGGTGACCATATTATGGCAGACAGGAACGAAGTGACGCTGCGGGTACAGGAGGCCTACCACAGGGACGTGGGCAGGGGCATCGCCCGCATCGACATGGAGACGATGAAGAAGCTGGGCATGGTGAGCGGCGACATCATCGAGATAGAGGGCAAGGGCGCCACCTCGTACGCCGTCGTGTGGCCAGGGTACCCGAGCGAGGAGGGCAAGGGAGTCATACTCATAGATGGCAACACGAGAGCGAACGCCAGGGTCGGCATCGACGACAGGGTTAAGGTGAGAAAGATCCAGGCAAAGCCCGCCGAGCGGATCACGCTGGCCCCTACTCAGCCTATACGGATTACTGGCGGCGAGTACTACCTGTTGAAGCTGCTGGAAGGCCGGCCCACCTCCAAGGGCCAGAACATAAGGGTGGAGATGCTGGGCAGCCCGATGGAGTTCGTGGTGACCTCGACGAGGCCCGCAGGGCCGGTCATCGCCGACAGGCGGACGGAGATCACCATAAGCGAGAAGCCTGCAGCCGAGAAGCTGGAAAGGGTGCCGAGGGTAACATACGAGGATATAGGCGGCCTAAAAAGGGAGATAGGCCTGGTAAGGGAGATGATCGAGCTCCCGCTGAGGCACCCGGAGCTATTCCAGAAGCTGGGCATAGACCCGCCCAAGGGCGTGCTCCTGTACGGCCCGCCGGGCACGGGCAAGACCATGATAGCCAAGGCGGTGGCCAGCGAGACCGACGCTAACTTCATCAGCATTAGCGGCCCCGAGATAATGTCCAAGTACTACGGAGAGTCCGAGAAGCAGCTTCGGGACATCTTCAAGGACGCCGAGGATAACGCGCCTTCGATAATATTCATAGATGAGATAGACTCGATTGCGCCGAGGCGTGAGGAAGTCACGGGGGAGGTGGAGAGAAGGGTTGTGGCGCAGCTGCTGGCCCTGATGGACGGACTGCAGGCCCGCGGCCAGGTCATCGTTGTGGCGGCCACGAACAGGCCGAACGCGGTTGACCCTGCGCTCCGCCGTGGAGGCAGGTTCGACAGGGAGATAGAGATAGGCGTCCCAGACAAGAACGGCCGCCTCGAAATACTGCACGTCCATACAAGAGGAATGCCGCTAGCGCAAGACGTCAACCTGGAGAAGATAGCCGAAGTCACCCACGGCTTCGTGGGCGCCGACATAGCCTCCCTATGCAAGGAGGCGGCGATGCACGCCCTGAGGGCTATCATGCCCGAGATAGACATAGAGAAGGAGATCCCCCAGGAGGTCCTGGACAAGCTCCAGATAAGGATGGCCGACTTCGAGGATGCGCTGAAAAACATCGAGCCCTCTGCCATGAGGGAAGTGTTCGTAGAGGTGCCGAACGTCCACTGGGACGACATCGGTGGCCTGGAGAAGGTGAAGCAGGAGCTCAGGGAGACCGTGGAGTGGCCGCTGAAGTACAAGGACGTGTTTGAGGTCACCCACACGAGGGCGCCCAAGGGCATACTCGTGTTCGGCCCGCCGGGCACGGGCAAGACACTTCTTGCGAAGGCGGTGGCCAACGAGTCCGAGGCCAACTTTATCAGCGTCAAGGGCCCCGAGGTCCTGTCGAAGTGGGTCGGGGAGTCTGAGAAGGCGGTAAGGGAGACGTTCCGCAAGGCGAGGCAGAGCGCCCCCACTATAATCTTCTTCGACGAGATAGACGCCATCGCCCCGACGAGGGGCGGGAGCTTCGACTCGCACGTCACCGAGCGGGTGGTCTCTCAGCTTTTGACTGAGTTAGATGGCCTTGAGGAGCTTCACAGCGTGGTGGTGATGGCGGCAACGAACCGGCCTGACATGGTCGATACGGCCCTGCTTAGGCCCGGCAGGCTCGACAGGCTCCTGTACATCCCGCCCCCGGACGAGCGTTCCAGGGCGGAGATCTTCAAGATCCACACCAGGGGCAAGCCGCTCGGCCCGGACGTGGACTTCGAGGCGCTGGCCAAGCGTACGAAGGACTACGTCGGGGCAGATATAGAGGCGGTGTGCCGCGAGGCGTCCATGATGGCAATAAGGGAGTACATCAATGGCTCGATGTCGCCGGAGGAGGCTAAGAGCAAGGCGAAAGACATCCGAATAACGATGAAGCACTTCGAAGCGGCCCTTAGAAAGGTAAAGCCGTCCGCGTCGAGGGAGAGCATGAAGGCGTACGAGCGCCTGGCCGAGAACTTCGCCAGGCAGGTCACGGATATAGACGAGGAAAATAAGGAGGTATAGCATGGCAAGAAGGAGAAACCCGTTTGACATATTCAGCGACTTTGAGGAGATGTTCGAGGAGATGCTGAGAGAGTTCGAGAAGATGGGGCCTGGCGAGCACATCAGCGGCCCGTTCTTCTACGGCTTCTCGATCAACCAGCGCCCGGGCGAAGAGCCCGAGATAAGGGAGTTCGGCAACATCCGGCCTGAGAGGGGCAGGATCGAGATCGGCGAGCGGAAGCCGCTGGTGGACGTGTTCGACACCGATAAGACGGTGCAGATCGTCGCCGAGATGCCTGGCATCGAGAAGGAGGACGTCGAGCTTAACGTGGAGGGCCGCGAGCTCGAGATAAAGGCGTCGCGCGGCGACCGCAAGTACCACGAGTTCGTGGAGCTTCCTGCAGACGTCGATATCGACACGGCCAGGGCGTCCTACAAGAACGGAGTGCTGGACATCACGCTGAACAAGGTTGAGAAGAATAAGGGCAGGAAGAGGATAAACGTGGAGTAGGGCATCTCAAATAAGGCCCTAGGCTAAAAACGGATTCTTAGGGCCTTATTTGGGATGAGAAAATTTTTGTATCATGAACCGATAAAGCCTTCTTGCTGTCCCACATTATATTATGATGGGGGATAAAACATATTCTAATATACTGGCGATTATAATAAGAGGAGTTGAATGAAGGAATTGTACCTGAAGGTAGCAAAGGCGCTGCCCAGCGACTTTGGAAGGGGCATCGCGCGAATTGACCCTAACACGCTCCTGGAGCTTAAGCTGTCTCCAGGGGACATCATAGAGATAGAGGGGAAGCGTGCCACGGTGGCCAAGGTATGGCGGGCCGAGAAGCAGGACTGGGGCCAGGAGATGATCCGCATCGATGGGTTTACCAGGCAGAACGCCGACGTGGGCATCGGTGAGCGGGTCAAGGTCAAAAAGGCCTCGGTCAAGGACGCGACGCACATCGTGCTCGCCCCGCCAGAGGGCACGGCCATACAGTTCAGCGGCAACGCCGTGGAGATGATAAAGCACCAGCTTCTGAAGCGCCCGGTCATGCTTGGGGACGTGGTGCCGCTTATGAGCAGCATGCCGAACCCGTTCATGGGAAGGACGCTGTCGAACCAGGCGATACCGCTGATAGCCGTGAAGGTCGAGCCGGCCGGCGCCGTGATAATCGGGGAGAGCACCGAGATAGAGCTCAGGGACAAGCCCGTGAGGGGCTACGAGCAGGTGAAGACGACAGGGATTACCTATGAGGACATAGGCGGCCTCAAGGACGAGGTGCAGCGCGTCCGCGAGATGATCGAGCTCCCCATGAAGCACCCCGAGCTTTTCCAGCAGCTAGGCATTGAGCCGCCCAAGGGAGTGCTGCTGCACGGCCCGCCGGGCACGGGCAAGACACTTCTTGCGAAGGCGGTGGCCAACGAGTGCGGCGCGGAGTTCTTCTCCATCGCAGGCCCGGAGATAATGTCCAAGTACTATGGAGAGTCGGAGCAGAGGCTGCGCGAGATATTCGAGAACGCCCGCGATAACGCGCCTTCCATAATCTTCATCGACGAGCTGGACTCGATAGCGCCGAGGCGCGAGGAGGTCACCGGGGAGGTGGAGAGAAGGGTTGTGGCGCAGCTATTGACCATGATGGACGGCCTCGAGGAGAGGGGCCAGGTCGTGGTCATCGGCGCCACAAACCGCGTTGACGCGGTGGACCCTGCTCTCCGCCGTGGCGGCAGGTTCGACCGTGAGATTGAGATAGGCGTGCCCGACGCCCACGATAGGCTGGAAATACTCCAGATTCACACGAGAGGCATGCCTCTTGACAACGTCAACCTGGAGAAGCTCGCCTCGATAACCCATGGCTTTGTGGGAGCGGATTTGGCAGGCCTGGCAAAGGAGGCGGCCATGAAAGCGCTTCGCAGGTACCTGCCCAACATCGACCTGGACAAGGAGATACCCAGGGAGTTCCTGGAGCAGATGCGCGTCACTAATGCAGATTTCTTCGACGCCCTCAAGGACGTGCAGCCCTCAGCCATGAGGGAGATATTCATAGAGCCGACCCAAACCAGGTGGAGCGACGTGGGCGGCCTCGAGGAGGCCAAGCAGGAGATCATCGAGACCATAGAGTGGCCTCTCAAGAACCCCAAGAAGTTCGCGGACATGGGCATTAAGCCCCCGAAGGGCATCGTCCTCTACGGCCCACCTGGCACGGGCAAGACGCTGCTGGCAAAGGCGGTGGCCAACGAGTCCGAGGCCAACTTTATCAGCATTCGGGGCCCTGAATTGCTCTCCAAGTGGGTTGGCGAGTCCGAGAAGGCGGTGCGCGAGACGTTCCGCAAGGCGAGGCAGGTTGCTCCGGCCATCATCTTCTTCGACGAGCTGGACGCCCTGACTCCCGCCCGCGCAGCCAGTGAAGGGGGCATGCAGAACGTGGAGCGCAGCGTGGTCAACCAGCTTTTAACCGAGCTGGACGGCCTCGTGGAGCTGGAGGGAGTCGTGGTGATTGGCGCGACGAACAGGCCGGACATCATCGATTCTGCGCTGCTGAGGCCGGGCAGGTTCGACAGGCTCGTGTACGTGGGCCCGCCTTCCGCCGAGGGCAGGGTGAGCATCTTCAAGATACACACGAGGTATAGCGAGCTCGAAGAGAAGCTGGGCCGCATGCTGAAAGGCCTGAACGTGACGCTGGACAAGAAGACGCATGTGGTCGAGCTGTTCGACCTCCTGAAGCCGTATACGAACCTGCAGGTGAAGGCCATCTGTGGCGTGGCGGCAGAGATGGCTTCGAAGGAGCAGGACGCGGGCCATGTGACTCTTAAGCACTTTAAGGAGGCCATCAAAAAGGTGAAGGCTGATCCGGAGCTTCTCTCTAAGGTGAAGCCCGATGGCACGCCCGAAGAGGCCCAGCCATTCTACCAGGGCGTCATGCCGCTCTCCGTCGACGTGGACTTCCATGAGCTAGCGGACCTCACGGAGAATTACGTGGGGAGCGACATCGAGGCCATATGCCGGGAGGCCGCCATGCTCGCCCTGCGGGAGAACTTCGAGGCAAAGGTGGTTGAGATGCGGCACTTCCGCGAGGCCCTTAAGAAGGTGAAGCCCACCATGAATGACATGGTGAAGAGCTACTACCAGGGCATAAGGGACCACTTCAAGGGCGGCATCTCTAAGGAGATACAGAAGGTATATACAACTGACCAGTACGTGTAAAGCCGTGCTGGCAGTTTTTTCTTTTATGATGAGAAATTTTATTAGAGGGTACGACGGTTATATAATAAGTACATTTATGGGCTGCCCCAGAGGGTAAGCGTAGGAGATGGATGTGAGGTATTCATAATGGTTAAAGTGATGGCAAAAAAACTGTCCAATAAGAAGATAATGGGAACCGATGGCTCAGACATGGGCATTTTATATAATATCACGTGTGACTTGAGGACGGGCGATCTAGTCGATCTGATGGTCAGGCCTGACATGACGCTCAACGTGGAGAACTACAGGACCGAGGACGGCTTCGTGCTTATACCGTTCTCCGCAGTCAGGGCCGTCAAGGACTATATCGTAGTCGACAAGAAAGCCTCGACCGCCTAAAAATGAGAAGACTTGTCACATTTCCCCTTGCCTTACCCCTTTTTATCTTATTGCTTCTGCTGCCGTTCATCCTGCTGGCATGCGTGGCGTTGCTAAGCCTCACGGCGGCGGACCTCGTGGGCAGGGCGCTGGGGCTATCGCCGCTGGAGGCGCTGCTGATATACATGGCTATCCTGCTCGGCAGCGTCGTAAACATACCCATTTACGAGTTTAAGAGCCCTGGCTCGGCCCGGCCTCCGACGGTGCCATACCTTGGGTCCCGCTATAGGCTGCCCGTATGGCAGGGGCACCGGACCATAGTGGCGGTAAACCTGGGCGGGTGCATCATGCCGGCCGCCCTTAGCGTGTACTTTGCCCTAAACCTGCCTTTCACGCCCCTCCTGCTCACCACCTTGATAGTGGCATTAGGCGTGTTCTACTTCGCCAGGCCGGTGAGGAGCGTCGGCATCATGGTGCCCATGTTCATCCCCCCGCTTCTGGCCGTAGGAGCTTCCTTAACATCCCTGTACATCGACGGCTCGGGCTTCGCAAGCCTGGCCCGCATGGCCTTCGCCTCTGGCGTCTTCGGCACGCTGATAGGCGCCGACATCATGCACCTGGGCAGCATCCGAAAGGTCGGGTCAGACTTCGTCAGCATCGGCGGCGCAGGCACCTTCGACGGTATCCTGCTAACCGGCGTCATCGCCACCATCCTGGCCGCCATCTTGACGAGCGTATAAGCATGAGGCCTCATTCGAGCAAACATAGACCTTATATTCAAATAAATGGGGCGATATAAAACGGATATGGAGAAGTGAAAAATTGAAGTGCTTGATACTTGACCCGTTTTGCGGAGCCACCGAGGAGATGCTGCTGGGCGCCATGCTGGGGTGCGGGGCGGACGAGTGGCGGGTGCGCAGCATCGTCGAAGGGCTCTGCGACGCGCCCCTGGACGTGCAGGACCGGCAGGACGGCATGGCGGCGAAGGTGGCGGGGATCAACGCAAACGCTGCCAGGAAGAGGCACCCTGACCTGGGAAGGGATGAGGCGCTGTCGAAGCTTAATGTAATGCATGAGAGGCAGCCGGTCCGCTCTGATTCAATGGGGATAGTGGGCAGCATTTTTGACGCCATGGAGGCGCTTTATGGCCGGGGGCAAAAGATGAGCGTATACACGATGGCGCTAATCGCGGGCATCTGCACCGCCTACGACTCCCTTGGAAGGCCCCCCGTCCACTCGACGCCGGTTGCCATGGGCGGCGGCGTGGCCGACGTTGGAGGCAAATTGACGCCCTTGCCGAGGCCCGAGACGCTAAAGCTCGTGGAGGGGTCGGGGCTTATCGTGCAGGGCGGCCCCTTTGACGGGGAGCTGCTTACCTTTGGCGCTGCTGCTGCGCTCGCTTATTACGCTAAATCATCGAGCCGCTATTACCCGGATAACAGGCCGCTCGCTGTGGGCTACGGCGCTGGCACGCTAGACCTCCCGCTGCCCAACGTGCTGCGGGCGGCCCTGTGTGAGGTAGACGACGCCCTCATCATGGACCGCATGGAGCTGCTCGAGACGAACGTGGACGACGTAACCGGGGAGGTTCTCGGCAGCCTCTTCGAGTCACTAATGGAGATGGGCGCAATGGACGTGAGCATTATACCTGCCACGATGAAGAAGGGCCGGAGTGGCCACATCATCAGGGTTATAGCCAAAACCGAGGACGGCCCCGCCATCGCCCGCCGGATGATGTATGAGACCGGGTCGCTGGGCGTCCGGGTCATGCCCATCAAGCACCGCTTCATAGCGAAGAGGGAGGTCGTGGTGGTGAGCGTAAGCATCGACGGTAAGCCCTATGACATGCGCTTCAAGGTGTCCTCGGATACCGCTGGCAGGGTTATTGACGTGTCCGTGGAATATGAAGATGCCAGGCTGGTGGCCCGGGAGATGGCCATGCCGCTTAAGACGGTCATGCGGAAGGCTGAGGCTGAGGCCTGGAAGAAGTTTGGGGGCTAAAAATTTTTATATGCTTATTATTACCAGCGCGAAGAAGAGCAGGTAGAGCACGCCTCCGAGCATGAGCCCGGACATCTTCAGCTCCTTATGGCTGGACCGCCAGTATAATACAGCGCCGGAGAATAGGGCGATGCCGATGGTGACCGCCTCCAGGAACTCCACCTTATTAGCGATGTTTAGGTGCCAGTTAGTCAGCAGGATTCCTATCGTCACCGGTATGCAGCTCTGGAAGACCATCGCCCCGGTTATGTTACCGATGGCGAAGGTATCCTTCCGCTCCCTTATCCACAGCATGCTGTTGAACTTCTCCGGCAATTCCGTGGCGATGGGGCTTATGATGAGAGAGAGAATGAGGGGGTTGATGCCGATGAAAGTGGCGATTTCGTTGATCTGGTTGACGAAGAGGTTGGCGCCCAGGATGATGGCCCCAAGGGATGCGAAAACCTGTATGAGTATTAGGGCAGTCGCAGGCTCCCTCGGGTCGGGGCAGTCCTTGTCCAGGCTTTTCTTTGGGATGCACCTCTTTATCACGCTGTCGAAGTATAGGGCTTTAAGGCCTTCGGAGCTGCCCACCTCGCCGGTTTTTAGCGTATAGATCGTATATACTATGTAGAGGGGTATCAGCGTGAAGCCCAGGAGCGTCTTGAAAAGGCCTAGCGATGGCGGCACGAAGGCGGCGATGGCGGCGAGGGAATAGGCGAGCAGGAAGAACACGAGGTCACGGCGGATGATGTGGCCGTTGATGTGTAGAGTGCGGGTGTTTCGGCGCCTGGCAAATATTAGCACAGAGAGGCCACAGATGAAGATCGCCAGCGTGGAGAGCATGAATGGCGCCCCCAGTATGGCCCCTACGCCGATCTCCGCCCCTGCGTCGCCCCCCAGCATCAATATCGCTATGAGCGGTACGAGAGTCTCTGGCAGCGCCGTGCCCACGGCGGCGAGCACGCTTCCAATCGCGCCCTCTGAGAGGTTGAACCGCTTCCCCGTCCATTCAACTCCATTCGTGAAGAACTCGCAGCCCGCCAGTATTACGGCGAAGCTTAAGAGAAATATGATGATGTCCATTTACCCACGACTACTTACCTGGTTAGATATTCATATATAGTTTTTCGCTTAAAGGCTCGAAGCTTTAGTGCCTTTTACCAATGCGCTTGCCATGCATATGGCGTTTTCATATCCGCTGCCTGCCCTCGATGTGTCCACGTAGGCGATATCGGTGCCCACAAGCGGTGCGCCATATCCCTCGCCGCCGCCCACGAGGCAAAGAGCGCGGAACATGAGGTTACCGCAGACGCCGTCCGGCGCGAGGATATACTCATACTCGCCTATGGCGTCCTCGAAGAGTATGGAGGCGTGCCAGGCCTGTATGCCTTTTTCCCTTAGCTTCTCTGCCACCGCCTCGGCATCATCCATGGTCTTGTCCACTCTAGGCGACCTCCCCCTGTCCTCCATCCTGCCTCCTGAGAGGACGCCTACTTTAGGCTCGACGCCAAACCTCCTTATAAGCTGGACGCCCTTCTCCCCAAGCTCAACCTTATCCTCCACAGTCCAGCCCTCATCCACCCCGACAGGGGCGAAAAAGAAGAACCTGCCAGAAGGTGCCCTGAGCAAGGATACACGAAGTATTTTATCCAGTCCCATGATGCGCCTCAAGGACCTGAGGGTGGAATTGGCTCCCAGAGAGCCTCTTACCACCCCATCCACCTTTCCATCCTTTAAAAGCTCTATGATGGCTGACTCGGGCGTCTCCGAGACTACTGTATCGAGGGCTGTATCCATTGGCCTTGAGCCTACCAGCGTAACCCTGGCGTAACCATTCTCGGCTGCCCTCTCCGCACCCTCTATGGTCTTATCGGCGTACGAAGGCCCTACGCCCACCGCGATCCGGGCGCAATTAGCCACAGCCCTTGCCTTAATCGCCTCCCACACCATAGGCTCACTTCTTTATAAGGGGGAGCGCGCAATCGTTATACAGCGCCGCCGCATCAGTCCTCTCCTCGGAGAGCGCCACAGCCGCCAGTGCGCCTATACGCCCCTCACGGTTCTCGAAAAGCTCTATAAACTCCACGCCAGTGCCCCTTGCGGCCTCCTCCACATGGCCTAGCGATACGAGCCTCTTCTTTATCTCCCATCCAAGCTCGTTAAGAGAGTGCGGGATTCCGATGCCCCTGTACACTGCTATGCCCGTCTTATTAGACCTTGTCTCAGCCTTAACGGTCGAGACCACGCTATTTATAAGGGATTCAACGGCTCCGGGCCTCACCGCAAAGGTAATCGCGGACGACACGCAGTTCGTCGTCTTATGCGGCGACTTAGGGAAAAGCTGGATGAGGCGCAGGTTGAGGGATTGTACGCCTTCTATTGAAGATGCGGCCTTGCTGGCCTTCAGGGCGAGCACCCAGGTGGCGCCCCCCTCCCTGTTATCCGTATCATCAATGCCAAACGTGACCTTTTCGTATAAAGGCGTCACGAGCTCCACGCGGTTAGCCCTGGCCCCTCCAACCTTGAGGTCTTCCTCGGTAGGGTAAACGGCGTGCAGCACTCCAGGCGCCTGGGTCAGGCAGGCGGCCACTCCAAGCCCCGCCCCTCCGCAGCCCGCCCACCTGGTGCGAACCTTATCGCCCTCGACCTTCACGGCCTCCAGGCCCTGGCCGCCATACTCCACGTCGGTGGGGCCGAACTTTATGGGACTCTCGCCAAGCCTGACCCTCATCGTCATGGTGGTGCCCTCAACCTCGCACCACTCGATAAGGCCCCCGGCCCTGCAGCGGTTCACCGCGTCCCACTCAATCGTTCCTCTCACGGAGCACGTCTCGATGATCTCAGCAACGCCCTTCGACACATCAACCATCGTCAGGAAGCGCTGCGAGAACATCGGGCCGAACTTTTCCTTCACCTGCTCTGGCTTAAGCATCATGCATATCACTAGCTAACGAAATTTTCGGTAGAAAATATAGCACCGACAGGTATAAAAAATTTTGGAAAACACAGAGTTTATTCGTACTATTTCATAATAAATTACAAAATTAGTAAATATCATGAAAAAACAGCACAAATTTATCCTGGTTTAGAATTATTATCGGGGAAAAGAGCGCTTACAAAAAGTATTAATAAGCCAAAATCGATTAAGTAATAAGGGATGCTAGTATGGCCGCTCGAACCCTAATAAATGATGCGCCCGTGTTCTTCATCACTGTTTGTGGCGCCATTTTACTGGCAGCATGGCTGTCGGCGCCAGCACATGCTGATCAGCCGACGATAAATATAGAGATATCCCCAAATGTCATGGTAAATACTGATTATAATATATATATCATCTTGAACGACTCGAGTAATGGCTCAAGCGGCAAAACGATAACCCTGTCAGTGACATCCCCTAACAGCTCGATAACATCGCCTGTCACGACTAACATGACGGGATACGCGGCTGCCACATTCCACACGAGCACAGCGGCGGGCTATAACAACATAACGGCGACCTACCTTGGAATAAACTATAGCATACCCGTATACGTGAACCCCGGGCCGCCATACTCGGTAGACCTTACGGTAGACCACGAGTTCAGGCTGGCCAATGGCATGAGTATTGCCACGGCGAGCGCTAAAGTCGTAGACCAGTATGGCAACGCCGTCAATAATCTACAGGTAAACTTCACCATCGATGGAGTGATGAGTTCATCGATGACCGGTAGCTCGGGCATCGCCACCAGGACCGTTGGACCGTATAGTAGCACGCATACGGCAAATATATCGGCCAACGTTAATGGATTAGCCGACAACGCTTCGGTGCGATTCCTGGATAGAAATAACCTTTTTCTTTTCAGATACCCTAACGCTACAATGCCCATAGGCTCGTATGTTGAGGTTGACGCCGTATTTTATGAGGATTTAAGCAGTAGTACCCCGGCCGTTGGCGTGCCCTTGAACTTCACCGCATATGGGCCCGACTACTCTGTGCTGGGTACATTATCAGCCATGACGGATGCTAACGGCATTGTTAAGTTTTATTTTAACTTGAGTCAGATTACAGGCAATAATACCATACAGGTCAGCAATGGCGACCTCGGGGGCACGCTGAAGAGCACGGTCATCTATGGGGAGGGCGGCGACGTGAGCAGGATCATCCTCTCATCGAACCCCTCATCGCCCATACTCGCGGATGGAACCTCGAAATATACGTTGAGCATATGGGCGGTTGACGCCGGCGGTAACCCGGTAAAAAACAAACAGCTATCCATAGTCAAAAATTATGATACCAATTATACAAAATACGTGACTACTAATAATTATGGATATGCATCCATTGATATATCTCCTTCATTGTTTGTGCATAACGATTTATACACTGTATCCGCGCTCGTGTATTATTTAGCGAATAATTCGACAGTAGAAGTTAATAACTCGATTATGTTGGGCTATATAGCCGGGCCTCCGGCGATAATCAAAGTCGTCGCTAACCCTAACGCCGTAGCCAACGCAAACGTAAGCACGCCTCCTGGAGGGTATGATGTCCATACGACTGATATAATCACCACGATAACGGACCAGTGGGGCCATCCGATTGCCGGGCAACCCGTGAACGTCACCTCCCTAAATACCACCCTGGGAAATATAACAGGGCCTTCTAGCGGCATAACGGCTGATAGCGGCGAATTCACCACGCAATTTACGCTTAGCAGCAGTAACAGGGGTAATGACCTGGCCGTAGGCGCTCCCATACTGGCGACGAGCGGCTCTCTGGCAGGAACCTGTAACGTATTATACACAGAAAACTCATTCTTAAGCGTTAAATCTGATGTATCTCCAAAAACCAACGTCTCGGTTAACGATACGATTAACGTTAGCATCACCGTGAGAGGCATAGGCTGGAAGATAAAAGGGCAGAGCTATGATGTCGCCCTCATCTTCGACAGCTCGGGCAGCATGAACTGGCTCTCCACAACTATTTTCCCGGAGAACGGGAGTCCTCTCCAAGGTACAATGGCTTCTGAAGATACCAGATATAATATAACGACATTTTATAATCATAAGGTGCAGGATTTACAATTTATGCTATCATCATCATACAGTAACTTTTCAAATGGTAGCTACTATTATTCTTTGAGAGTTAAAGGGCCAGATGGTAAAACATATTATGGTACGAATTATGATAATGAAAATTGTGTTATAATTCCAAGTGCTGCGATAGGAAATTATACTATATCCGGTAAATTTAAACATACAGCTGCTGGAGGATGGCCACCTTATAATGTAATGGTCCTAACGCAACCGAAGAGGCTAGGGTTGAATAATCGGTATACTAACGATTCGGATAGCGCGGCAAAGGTTGCAGGGCGCCAATTTGTAGATAACATGACGGATAACCAGGTAAGCATCATTTGGTTTAACAGTAGCTCAAAAGTCGCAAAATATTTAACACTTGTAAATAGCCAGAATAAATCTAGTATATATAATGCGATAAATAGCCTGAATGCGAATGGCGGCACTGAAATAGGGGATGGCATTGCTAAAGCGATATCAGAGCTAACTGGCCCATACTCTAATAGCTCAAATAAGAAAGTGGCGATCTTGCTGTCCGATGGCTATTCGCAGACCCCTAGCAATGATATAGAGCAGGCATATAATGCAAAGAATAAGAGTATTACGATTTATACGATTGGCATGGGCATGCCCGACGAGTATAACCTGGGCATGATAGCGAATATCACTGGAGGCTATTATACTAAAGTTGTATCTGACATCCAGCTACAGCACGTCTACGGGGATATCGCAGGCGAGCTAAGAAAGATAGTGGCGAACGAGACGGAGATGCACATCATCACGAGCTGCACGATGATAAATGGCACCCTATACCCGGATGCAGAATATGTTCCGCACAGCGCATACGTCCGGTATCCAAATGGAACCGTAGTCCAGCAGGAGCCGACAATAAACGCCGATGGGACATACGACCTCCAATGGAACCCGGGCGTGATAAAGCTTAACGATACGTGGACACTAAACTACCAGCTAATCGTGAGAAGAGGGGGGCTTATAGAGCCCATCACAAACAAAAGCTACATTAACTTCACCAGGGAGGACGGCAGCAGGGACACGACAAGCTTCGCAATCGACTCGCTATTCGTTAATAATAGCATTGGCAACGACTTCGGCATAAACTCGACAACGCTTAACGTGACCATCAAGTCGCCGATAGATACCTCTACAGCGGGCCACATATATAACATGGCATCATCAGGACAGAACATCAAATGGAAGGTAAACTATACCGGCAACTACTCATACACACAGACGATATACATCGATGGTGACGCCAGCACGATCAAAACGAACTACCCCTGGGATAACTACACGTGGGAGGGAGGCGACACGCCAGGCGAGTATAAATTCGTCGTCATAGCATACGAGGTCATGCCAAACAACCAGGTCATAAACCAGTCATCCGATTATATATGCCTCAGGAGACTGTATGATAATGGCGTGATAACGCTAAAATAAAAATGGAATCCCTATGGTAAAAATGGCTTATGTAATAATTGGGGCCGCTCTGGTACTCTCGCTGGCAGTCATCGGAGCGGCGGTATATCTTGATAACGATAAAAGCCCTAATGCTAATACTTTAAATAATACCAGGAATGAATCAAACGGCATAATTACCGCATTGCAGGCTTATTCCATTGCTGAAAACGACTCACAGGTTCGAGGCTGGAAGAAGAGCGCCAGAAATGTGTCGATTGCACAGATATCGTCGGATTTTTGCGATAGCGGGCTATCGGATACATGGCACTTAACTTATTCGTCAGATACAGAGGAGGCATCAGTTTATATTAAGGATGGGGCCTTAAAAGGCATTACAATAGAAAAGACGGCGGAGAGACTGTACCCATATGCAAAAGAATCGATAGATAGCCTTATAGATAGCCCTGGAGCATGGGATATAGCCATCAATGTATTGGAGAATGAAAGCGCCAGGATGGATGGGCCGGCATCAGCGACCCTAACTTTGAATGCGGCAGGCAAGGCCGTCTGGGATTTAAATTGTAAAACCAATGTCGCTTTCTACATAGTCAGGATAGATGCAAAGGGCGGCGACGTCATAGCGATGAACAGGGTGATAGTATGATGAAAAGGGATGATTCGGGGCAATTCCTGCTTCTCACAGGCGTGATAATATCCATAGGGATGGTCATACTGCTAATTTTTCTTAACCAGTCATCCATCGCCGGCCACTCTTCAGCCGACTCCATAATGAGCTTTCCGAAGAACGATATACGGGACATAAGGAATGAGACGATAGGCGAGGCGTACCTGATAGGGGAAAGAGAGAATAAGAACACGTTGCATAATGCAAGCATGAAGATGGACACGTTTAATGCCTCATTCAACCAGTATGCAAGCAACGTCACCCGCCTCTTTGAGGAGAAGGGGTGCTCAGTTAACCTGACAGCGGTGCCTGCGCTCGATAACAGCACGATAAGCAACGCCACGATATACATTTATTATAATAATGGCGAGACCCGCTATTTTGAGAATATAACGGTAAAAATCCCGCAGGTGTAGAGGCATGAAGACGACATTCTTTCGCGACGAGTCGGGCGTGACCCCCCTGGTCGACTATATCATAACCTTCATAATAGCATCAATACTTTTCATGATAATGCTTGCCATGGCAAGTACCATATTTATCGACGGGCCGCAGAGGACGGTATCAAGGATACAGTTCACGGACATCGGCAACGACCTTACAACTAAGATAGTAGACACGTACCTGATATACCCTCAGTCAGGCGAAATCTCCACCACTTTTGACATACCCATGACTGTTGCCGGTAAGGACTATCGGGTAGACATCAATAGGAGCATAACGAACCCGGAGGATAAGGAAATAATCGTTTATTCGCCGTATAACGGTGTATCCATCTATGTAACGTTGAACGGGGTTAACTCCACCGTTCCTGTGAATGGCAGCACATCAAGCCTTTCAGATACCCATGTAATCTATTATCATAAATAAGAGGAGAATTCGAATGTGTCAACCGTATAGCGATAATAGCGCCGTATCCGAAACCCTGGGCTATATACTCATATTCATGATAGTCGTTTCCTGCATTGCCATCATCCTTGTAATTGGGAATGGCGTGCTTGATAACGCCAAGAGCCAGAATAATTTTAAAGGCATCGAGCAGGGCTTCATGGTGGTGAGCAGTGACCTCAAGCAGGTGGCGCTCGAGGGTACGCCTCTAAAGACGACGAAAATCCACCTGGAGGGAGGCTCTATCACGGCTAATAGCTCGACTAACGAGATCAAGGTGACATATAATGGTAATACTTATAATAATAAAACTGGCAACATCACTTTCAGGTCTAGCACTAGCTCTGGCGTCATCGCCATTGAAAATGGCGGCTTATGGGAAAAATATGATATCACAGGTAGCGGTATCATGGTGCTAAAGCCCCGCATTTTTAACATTAGCGATACAAATACCCTGGTGCTAAACATTATAAGGCTGAACGCCACCGGCTCATCCATTGGCGGGTCGGCGACCGTTAGCATAACGCTTCAAGATCAGGGCACGAATGTATATCCTTATAGCGCGCCTTCCCCTTCCGACGCAGAGATAACGCTTAATACGGCATACCCGCAGGCATGGGCAAGGTTCATGGAGGATAACGGTGCTTACATCAGCGGCCTGGACGACCACAGCTTTACCGCAAGGTTCACCAAAATATCAAAGCTGATAATAATCGAGCACAACGTAGGCGTAACGCTAAACTAAAAATGAATACCAGCCTTATAGGTACCAGCATGTGAGCTTCACTTCAACGACCTGCGGGAAACGTTTATTAACATTTTTCCAGTAATCCGACATGGCGTCGCCCTCATTTAGCGTAACAAGCCTGCTGGAGACCACGGAGTTATCCGCAGGCTTGCCATGAACTATTACGGGGCACTCCTGCCTGCCTGTCCCATTATAATAAATGAAGCTCACGCTATACTGGACGTGCTCGGGGAGCATCGACCTTATCGCGCTGTCAAGCCCGGTCACGTTACCCTGAACCCCATACGTTACCGTGCTGCCATTCCACCCGGCAACGTAGGATTTAAGCGAGCTCATCGTGCTCCATATGGTACTATCTGCATCATTCCTGTCCATACACGTCAACGTATCGCTGGCCCTTTCGTATAGCTTCATATCCACTAAGCGCTCCGTCTGAGGAGTAACGATGGAGTTCGCCTGTATGATGAATAGTAAAACGCTCAGGAGTATGACTGAGGCCACTATGCCCTCCATCGTGTATATCTGGCCTTTATCGCCTTCAGGAAAATGCATAGGACCACACCTCAACCCTCATGATACCCGGGTAGCATACGCTTTTCTGCTTAAAGACCGGGTCATAGACGTAATCAACGGGTCTCCCTGGCATGCAGCTCGAGTTAGCCCATATGTTCACTGCAGAGATAATGGGGTCGCTTATCGCGGTATTTAATATAGTAATCTCTAGAACGTCGCCCTTCATAAACCCGAAATCCGTAGAATTTTTCACTTCCCCATTCAATTTGATGATATAGTCATCGGGTGGTAGGCTTATGGCATTCCCCGATAATGAGACGACTCTGATAGGATCCTGAGCCAGACCTATCGGGTATGCGGCAGTTAAATTATATATCCTGATAGTGATATCCCTGTCCCTTGAAGTCAGATTATTTAGGGTCACGTTCAGCATATTACTGTTATATTGCTCCCCAGGGTTGTTGCAATCAACGAACAGCTCCTTCCCCGTATCTATTAGGACTACTCTTTCTATTGATTCGATGTTCTGTGAGCTAGCGCTAGGCCATGGCGCATTTATAAGCGAAGTGCCGTTCATCTCAACGGCGACATTTATGTCATAAATGATAGAGCCATTAAGCCCCATTTTTTCCCTAACTAATGTATAATCCGATGCGACGAGGCTTTCCAGCGCTTTTATCTTATTAAGCGATAGGATATTTGGATGCCCCCTATCGCCGGCGAGGCCAATACGTAATAGGCAATCCTGATGATCCTCCCATGAGCTATTTCCAGGAAGGCCTCCTGCTGCTGTACTATTACACCATCCCGGATCCTCTGCGAGCATGGCGCTTGTACGATATGCGACTGCGCTAAGGTCTATGGCTCCTGGCTGATATGGGGTAAACATGCCCGGTATAAATGTGACCGCATATAAAAATGTTAAAAGGAATACGCTTATCCCGAATAAGAAATCCAGGTTCGACTGCCCACGGTCATCACCAAGCATACCCACATCCATCCAGGCGGTTTAGCCAGATAAACACTACAAGGTTTATTTTCAAACTATATAAGGGCTTTCTTCCCATAAAAATTGATTGGTATGTAAACGATGATATTATTGGGCGTTGTTTCATTTTTGTATTATGATGGTGAGTATGTCGCATGTCAGCATGCTTGCCCTATGGCTTCAGGAATTTATAAATACCAATACATAGAAGATTCTACTAATTGCCCTCTGCTAAAAATTAGAACACATCTTCTAAAACTTAGAATACATTTGCTAAAATATAGCAAATAGTTTATATCAAAAAAGCCAATTAGATATCTAATATGGCCAGTCATGATTTAAGCCTGATCGATTTAATAGCCTCGGATGGCTGCATCCAGCTACTTAAACCGTTTTTGTATAAGCCAGGGATTGAGATGTACCAGTCCGAAGTCATAAGGGTGACCCGCATACCTAAAACGAGAGCTATAAGGTTGCTAAACTCATTGTCAGGTTACGGGCTTTTAAACGAGAAGGTCAAGGCTGGCAGCAAGTTTTATTCCATTTCAGAAGGGAATCCGGTATTAAAACAATTAAAAATTTTAATAATATTGTCAAAGCTCTATGAATTAGTCAGGGATTTCTCAGATAAGAACATTGAAATATATCTTTTCGGTTCTGCCGCCAGGGGCGAAGATACTGAAAATAGCGATATAGACCTTTTGATAATTGCTGATACAGATAAAAGCGTGCTAAATGAGCTTATTGAGCGGCTTAAAACTAATATGGAGAGAGAGGTAAACCCCATAGTATACACGCCAATAGGCTATGCTAACTTGTATAATACCGAAAAGGCTTTTTATGAATCGATTGAACGGTATAAGATAAGGGTGCTCTAGTGGAAATAAAGGATTTATTTGATTGTGAGAGGGAGCGGTTTAAAAGAGAGATCACTTCCTCATTTGATAAGTCTAAGAATCCTGAAATTATACAAAATGAGGTCATCGCTTCGGACCATGACATGGAAAGCGCAAGGCGCGATATGCATAATAAAGACTATAAATGGGCAATTGTTAAAGCGTATTATTCTATGCTTCATGCCGCAAAAGCTTACGTAAGGTCAAAAGGGCTAATAATAACCAATCATAAATGTACATACCTTTACCTCGAGAGATGTGCGAGAAATGGGGAGTTTGAGACCAGGTATGCTATCGGGTATAAGGGCGCCTTGGAGTTCAGGTGGGACGCGGACTATGGCTTAAAGTATGATGAAAATACGGCAAATGAAGTGATAAATGTTGCATCAGACTTTAATGAAAAGATGAAAAATTTGATTGGCATAAAAATAGGCCCTTAAAATATTTGCAACAAAAGATCATGGACATTCTCTCATTTCTGTATTATTATTGTGAGTATGTCGCCGTCTTCTAATTGGTGATCGAGCCCTACGCGCTGCCCTGCGTGCTTCGCCGAATTCCCCCATACCCTGGCATACCTGAACTTTCGCCTGAAGTCCTTATGGAGCCGGTCGCACACGTCCCCCACCGTGCACCCTTTCCTCATGATGAGGGGCTCGTCCATGTCCGCAGGGCCGCCCTGAGGCTTCAAATAAATGTTGATGAACCCTAGCTTGTTGTATATCTCTTCCCTTAACGCATCCAGGTTTAGCTCCATGTCAGCAGATATCTTCAGGGCGTCCTTCGGGAAAAGCTTCAGCTGCTCCTTATCCACCAGGTCTATCTTGTTTACCACGGTAATGGCCGGGATGTACACCCTGTTACCCCGTATGACGTCGATGAGCTGGTCCGCCGTGATGTCCTCCCTTATGTTCACGAGGGCGTTATGGATCTTATACTCGCCCAGGATGGTCTTTATGGTCTCGTGGTCCAGGCTTAGCTCTACCGTGGAGGTTATCGTTATGCCCCCCTTGACGAGCTTCGTGATGGTGACGTCGGGAGGGCGCTGGTTAATGCGAATGCCCGCATCGTAGAGCTCGTCCTCGAGGACCTTCAAGTGCTGATAGTTAAAAACGTCGATTATCATTACGATTAGATCGCAGCTCCTTATCACCGAGATGACCTCGCGGCCCCTTCCCCTGCCCGCCGAGGCGCCCTTCACCAGGCCGGGCAGATCCAGTATCTGTATCTTCGCCTGCCTGTACTCCATTATACCCGGGATTACGTCAAGCGTGGTGAACTCGTACTCGCCAACCTCGGAGTGTGCGTCGGTCAGCTTGTTGATGAGCGTGGACTTGCCCACGGATGGAAAGCCGACCAAAGTAACGGTAGCGTCCCCGCTCTTCTTTACACTGTAGCCTTCTCCCCCGCCCTTAGACGCGATGGCCCTCTTGATGAGCTCGTCCTTGAGCCTGGCCATCTTGGCCTTGAGCTTGCCCAGATGATGCTCGGTTGCCTTGTTTTTCTGGGTCCTATCCATCTCTTCCTGGATGGCCCGTATCTCTTCCTCGATTGTCATCCACTACCCTTTAGCAGCCGCTAAAAATGGTCTTCGTTTATCGCATTTATAATTTTTTTAGAATTTAGGGCCGGGACCGGGATTCGAACCCGGCTCATAGGATCCACAGTCCCATAGGATTGCCAACTACCCCATCCCGGCCAGTGCAACTTCAATAGCTGCATACTTATAAATAAAGTTTATGGTTCCAGTCAGGTCACAAAAATAGGCCCGCATTTAATTCTTTTAAGATTTACCTGCCAGGCTCGGAGCCTGCAGAAAGCCCCTGATTAAAAGGAAAAGGATGATTTGATATCGCATCTTCTGCTTCTAAGTAGGGTGGAGCGCGCTAGATAGTTTGCCCTCTATTGTACGGCGAGGCTTTTCTCGAATCCTTAGATGCCCGTTTCGGTGCATCTTTATACTCTTTATACTATATACTAGTTGTATCGTTTCGGGCGAGGCGTAAAAATGCTAAAACAGCAAATGATAGAAGAAAATAAAATTAAGGGCGGGCACATCATCGATTGCTCAAAGGTTTCGATGCGATTCGGGAAGATAATGGCGCTCGACGAGGTTGACCTCAGGGTCGAATACGGGGAAAACTATGGGCTGCTCGGCCCAAACGGGGCTGGCAAGACCACTTTGATCAGGATACTATGCGGACTGCTGAAGCCCACGTCTGGCACGGCGATCGTGCTCGGCAGGAAAATGCCCGACCGGCGAAACAACGCCTCCATCGGCTACATGACCCAGATGGATGCCCTATATAACGATTTAACGATAAGGGAGAACGTCCGCTTCTTCGCCTCAATCTACGGGCTAAGAGGACACGAGCGGGAGAGGCGGATAGATGAGATACTTGAGGTCACAGCCCTCTCAGACAGGCAGCACAGCGTGGTGAGCACCATCTCAGGGGGCATGAGGAAGCGAGCCTCCATAGCCTGTGCCCTCGTTCACAGGCCGAGGCTGCTATTTTTAGACGAGCCCACCGTGGGGGTGGACCCGAAGCTGAGGTGCGACCTCTGGAAGTACTTCCACGAGCTAAACAGCGAGGGCGTCACACTCGTCGTCTCTACCCACGTCATGGACGAGGCGGAGCACTGTAACAGGCTTGCTTTTATAAGGGAGGGTAAAAAGCTCATAGAGGGGACGCCCGCCGAGCTTAAGGCGTTCACGTCATGCGAGAACCTCGAAAGCGCGTTTATGAAGTTCTCGGAGGCAGAGCGATGAGCCCATTGAGGATACTCTCATTGGCAAGGCGCATCATCACGCAGTGCCTCAGGGATCGCCGCACCTTCGGCTTAATTATTATCGTCCCCTCCGTCGTCATGGCGCTGCTCGGCTACTTCTACACGACGGGCTCCAGTTCCACCGTCACGCTGGGCGTCGTCAACGAGGACGCGGGCCTGGGCAGCCTGTCCCTCTCCAGGGACGTGGTGGATGCGCTGAGAGGGCAGGATAACCTGACGGTCATAGAGGTCAGCCGCGTAGACGTAAACCAATCCTTAAAGGATAAGAAGCTCGACGGAGCCATCATCTTCGGCCCCGATTTCACGAAGGGCATCATCCTTAATGGCACGGCGAGCGCTGACATCATCACGGAGGGCACCGACCAGGGCAAGTCTGCCGCTGTTAACGTGAAGGTGCGTAACGCCATGACCTCCGCGTTCGCCAAAATGAAAAATGGTAGCCTCAACCTCAACGTAAGCTCATCGGTAATCTATGGAGAGGGCTTCACCACGCTCGACCTGTTCGCGCCATATTTGTTAGGCGTCATCGCCTTCGCCTTCATTTTCATATTCACCGGCGTTACCTTTTTAAGGGAGCGCTCCTTCGGCACGTTCGAGCGCCTCCTCGTCTCGCCCATAACCCGCTCCGAGATCATCCTTGGCTACATGCTCGGCTTCAGCCTGTTCGCCATAATACAGTCCATGATAATCCTCCTGTTTGCCGTATTCGTGCTGAACGTGAAGATCGTGGGCAGCATCTACTCGGTGGTGGCGTTACAGCTCCTCATCACGCTGGTGAGCGTAAACCTGGGAATCTTTTGCTCCTCGTTCGCGAAGAACGAGCTCCAGGCCGTCCAGTTCATACCCCTGCTGATATTGCCCCAGGTGTTCCTGGACGGCATGTTCTGGCCCATCTCCACGCTGCCAGGCTACCTGCAGGTATTCTCATACATAATGCCCCTGACCTACGCGAACGACGCCCTCCAGAACATAATGGTGAGAGGATACGGCATCTGGGACGTGTGGGCCGACGTGGCCATATTGCTGGCGTTCGCAGTGGCAATGATAGCGCTATCGGCGATTAGCCTCAACAAGCGGCTACAATAATTTTGTTTAAGCGTACACTGTGGAAGACGGAGATGACGACGCCTCTTCCTTGTGTATGACCTTCTTGATGGCTTTTTCAAAGTCGTCCATGCTGACCGACTTGCTCCGCCTCCGGATGGCGAACATGCCAGCCTCGGTGACCACGGCCTTCAGGTCCGCTCCGCTCGCCCCGTCGGTCTCCTTAATGATCCTGTCTACGTCGACGTCCGGGTCCATGGTCATCCTCCTGGTGTGGATCTTGAATATGGCCTCGCGTCCTTTCTCGTCGGGCAAGGGTATCTCGATTATGCGGTCGAACCGGCCCGGCCTCAAGATCGCGGGGTCCAGCATGTCAATGCGGTTGGTGGCCGCCATTATGCGGACGTTGCCCCGCTCCGAGAAGCCGTCCATCTCCGAGAGGAGCTGCATCATGGTGCGGTTCACCTCGGCGCTGCCCGTAGTGCCGTCATGGGTGCGCCTTCCGCCCACCGCGTCGAGCTCGTCGATGAAGATTATGCTCGGCGCCTTATCGCGGGCCATCTGGAACAGGTCTCTCACAAGCTGGGCGCCTTCGCCGATGAACTTATGGACAAGCTCGGAGCCGGACATCCTGATGAAAGTCGCCTTGGAGGCGTGCGCCACGGCCTTGGCCAGCAGCGTCTTACCAGTGCCGGGCGGCCCATAGAGCAGCACGCCACGGGGGGCCTCGATGCCAACGCTGGCGAAAAGCTCGGGCTCGGTCAATGGAAGCTCCACGGTCTCCACGACCTCCCTGATCTGCTCCTCCAGCCCTCCGATGTCCTCATAGCTCACGTTGGGCGCTTCGATGACCTCCATAACCCTGGCGCGGACGTCCGCGGGCTTCTCTAAAATGCGGACGATAGCCAAAGAGTTATTAACGGCCACGCGGGTGCCCAAAGTCAGCTTACTCAGTATCTCATCAGAAGGCTTCGTGAGCACCTCCTGGTTATTGCCGTGCTGCCTTAACAATACCATGCCGCCATCCACGATCTCGATGACGCTGGCGATGAACAGGGGAGTCCTCCTGAGGTGCGCCACCTCCTGCTGAAGGCGCTGGATCTCCTTTAGATTATTGCTATTCATTATGGTGGATTCGAAGAGCCGGGTCTTAAGCTCTTCATACTGGAGCTTCAGCAGGTCAAGCTCCTCTTGAAGGGATTGTTTCTCCTTCTCCAGTGCCTGGGCTTTCTCTACCAATGGCTCTGCGAAGGGTTCCGCCGGAGAATCTGTCTTCGTCATATAGTTCCCAATACGCATCAGTATGTTTAAAACTTTTGTGGTTTTCGCCCCGTTTGCCGCCCTTATAGCGGAATGTCGGTGCAGCAAATCGTTTTTTTGATCTGGGACTGGGCGATGCGCAGGCAGTTATACGCGTTCGTGAGCGCGCCTTTCAGGACGGCTGCATCGCCTGCCTTCCAGTAGGCGTCCATCCCGCTCCTGGCGTCCGGCAGAATGGCGTCGGGCTTCCTGGCCAGGCCATAATATCCCTCCAGGTATTCGAGATCGGCGGATGGCAGGTCCATGTTCTCCCTGGCATACCCGCAGGTGTCGTGCCTCTTGAACCTCCCCAGCGTTCTGCTCAATGAAGGGTAAAGCTCGGGGTGCGCTTGCCTCGCCCTTGCGAGAAGATATGGGACGTCGAAGCCCTCGTCGGGCGAGTCCGAGGCCCCATAGTGGGCGGCCAGCGTACCCCCGTCGAACATGTCCATGTAAGCCGAAAAATCCCTCAGGATGGTCTTCTCCTCCTTCAGGGCCGGGCTGCCCGCAACGAACAGCTTCACATAAGCCTTGCTTACGGAGCTTAAGCCGCTGGTGTGCGCCGCAGCGATGAGGCAGGCCGGCTCCTCCGGCTTCGGGCACTCCTCCTCCGAGTAGGCGAGGACGTCCAGGGCCACAAGCACGCTGCCAACATACTTTTCAGAGACCTCCAGGGGGTCGATCTCGAACTGCAGGCACCGGCTCATGAGTGCACGTATTGCGGCCGCCAGCATAAAAATTACGATGATAAACGTTTATATGTAAGCCCGCCCTTAGTATTATGGGCGAGGCCGCTACCCGCCATTCGGAGGCATCAGCGTGATAAGCAAGTCCAAGACCAGGGATGACGTGGTTAAGAATATCGTGAGCAGGCACTTCATATTCACTCCTGACGGCTCGGAGATACCCTTAGACCTCGGTAAGGCTGAAGAGGTCTTGAAGGTGCTAAAGGAGGTCGGGTGTAAGTCACTGGAGTCATATGTCGTCTCCGAGGAGCTGAAGATGCCCCCCATGAAGGAGCCTCCTTCCATCAAGGTGATGCAGAGCCACGAGCTGGTAGGCTATGAGCCTTCCTCGGATTCGGGGAATTTTAGGTTTTACCCAAAGGGCTACCTCATCTTTGAGCTTTTAAGGGATTGGGCCTACGATATTGCGGTAAATCGCTTTAAGGCCATCCAGGTTGACTCTCCGTTGTTGTATGACTGGGATGACCCCCAGATAAGAGAGCAGGCGGGGACTTTTCATGAGAGGCATTACACGGTCAAGGCCCCGGACCACCCCGAAAAAGAGTTCATCCTGCGCTTCGCAGGGGACTTCGGGCTGTTCAAGATAATGAAGGACGCCACGATAAGCTACCGTAACCTGCCGCTCAGAATGTACGAGTTCAGCAAGAGCTTCAGGTATGAGAGGGATGGGGAGCTGTCTGGCCTGAAGCGGCTTAGGGCGTTCCACATGCCTGACATCCACTGCTTCTGCAGGGATATAGAGGAGGGCTGGAACGAGTACCAGGAGCTTTACCGTAACTATTCTGATCTATGTGATGCTTCGGGGGTGGAGTACGCAGTCGTGTTCCGCATCGTAGACTCCTTTTACTCGCAGCACAAGTCACGGATAATCGACCTGGTGAAATACTCGAATACGCCGGCATTCGTGGAAGTCCTCAGCGACATGAAGCACTACTGGGCGGTTAAAAACGAGTTCCAGGGCGTGGACTCGACCAGGAGCTGCATCCAGCTATCCACCGTCCAGCTAGACGTGAAGGACGCCGCGGTGTATGGCATAGATTATACTGACAGGGATGGCAAGAAGAAGGGCTGCATAATCTGCCATTCGAGCATCGGGAGCATAGAGCGCTGGTATTACTCGATACTCGAGGAGGCGCTGAAAAAAGAGACTCCCATGTTGCCGGTTTGGCTCTCGCCCACCCAGGTTCGTATCATCCCCGTTTCGGAGAAGCAGCTTGACTATTGTAGGTATCTTGACATCGAGGGAGTGCGCGTGGACGTGGACGATGGGGACGATACGCTGTCTAAGAAGATTGCGAGGGCTAACATGGAGTGGATACCTTACGTGGCCGTGGTCGGCGAGAAGGAGGTCGAGTCGGGCCTCTTCTCGGTTAGCATACGTGAGAGCGGTAAGCGCGTCACGATGACCAGGGACGAGCTGGCTCGTGAGGTTAAAAAGAAGTGTGCCGGTCGCCCCTATCGGCCTCTTCCGCTGCCGAAGCTGTTAAGTCAGCGCCCAGTGTTTAGATGAGCGTGTTATAAGGCCGCTGGAATTTGGGCCGTTCTATCGAATAACGGTCGTCTTGAATGATAGAATCCCCACATATAACGACTAAATCTTACCAACAAGGTCCAGCTTAGGCTCCAAGGCTTCCTTACCAGGCTGCCAGCTAGCGGGGCAGGCAAGGCCCTTATGCTCACGAACGAATTTAGCGGCCTGAAGCTTCCTCAAAAGCTCCCTCATGCTCCGGCCAATGCTATTATCGTGAATCTCAATAGCCTTAAGCACGCCATCAGGGTCGATGATAAAGCTACCCCTCAACGACAGGCCCTCATCCTCCACAAGCGTGCCAAACTCACGACAAAGCCTACCAGAAGGGTCAGCAACCATGGGGTACTCAATCTTGCTTATGGCAGGAGAGTTATCATGCCAAGCCTTATGCACGAAAACCGTATCCTTGCTCACGCTAAGCACCTCGGCGCCCTCTTTTTTAAACTCGTCGTAAAGCTCCTCCAGCTCCTGAAGCTCTGTGGGGCAGACAAAGGTGAAGTCGCCAGGGTAGAAGACGAGCACCAACCAACGGCCCCTATAGTCGGAAAGCCTTATCTTCTTAATCTTGTCATCCTGGTAGGCTTCAGCCTCAAACTCGGGCACTTTTTCGTTGACCTTCAGCATGATGGACACCGATATTAAAATGAGTTTTTAAATATATATTATTTATTAATATTTTTGGTTTTCCCTTTTAAGGCTTCTTTTTGGTTCTGTAGTGCAGCCAAAAGTTTACAAGAGTTGTGGCAGGCGCACGAGGACAAATTTAAGCGAGTCCAAGCGATTCAAGGCAAAAAAGGCTCATCATTGAAGCGGTCGCCCAACAAAATGACTCCCTACACGAAAAGCCACTACAAAATTTTTATATTCGATGCGAGAAGTTATAGCTTAAGGTGTAAAGATGGCCTCGATCCGGGCTCACAGGGAATCCAACACTCTCATCATCATGAAGAACTCCAGCTACGCAAGGCCTATAACTCACCGCGTCAACCTTATAATGGGCATAAACGCGAGGTGCATGGAGCGGGTCGCGATCGACGGCAACCTGGAGCTTGGCAAGAACGCCCAGGTCACGGGAAACGTGAGGGCGAGAGACGTGATACTCGGGCCTGGGTCGATAATTTACGGAGACCTCTTCGTGGACGGCGACCTCAAGGCGCTCGATAACGCCAGGGTGATGGGACATGTGAAGGTTGCCGGAGCGGCCTTCATACGGCCCGGGGCGAGGTTTGGATCGCTTGACGCCGGCGGCCTCATAGAGATACAGGGTAAGCCCCCATCGAAGCATATCAAGGGCAAGATAGTCATCACCGAGGACGCCGTCGAGGAGAATAAGGGCATTAAGGCCAACCCTAAAAAGGATAAGAAGCCAAAGGGAAAGGGCTTATTCTGGTTCATTAAGAAATGAGCATGCGGCCGGCGAGCACGGCCTGGCCGAGCGAGACGCCCCCGTCGCCGCAGGGAAGCCTGTGGTTCGTCACAAACTTCAACCCCTCTCCTTTTACGTAATCCTCTATCGCCTTGCTTATTGCCGCGTTGACCGCCACCCCGCCGCTAAAGCCTATGGTAGAGGCGCCGCTTTTCCTGGCCACATTGCAAGCCTGCTCCGCGAAGGCCCTGGCGAGCGCCGCCTGCGCGGATGCCGCTATGTCGTGCTTATCCTTGCCCTCGTCCAGGGCCTCGACCACTCCTCTCAGCAGGCTCCTGGAGTCTATCACGCTCCTGCCGCTGATGGGGATGGCTTCGCAGGGAAGCTTAACCTTATCGGCGTCGCCCTTTAGGGCAAAGCTCTCCAGCTTCATGGCAGGCTCGCCCTCATAAGTACGCCTATAGCAGACGCCTAGCAGCGCGGCGACCGCGTCCAGCACTCGGCCCGCGCTCGACGAGTAGGCGACGTTTACCCCGGTCTCGACCTGCCTAAGGACCACGCGGGCCTCGACTTCGCCCATGTTAGCCTGCATTATGCTTAGCAGCCTCTCATCGTCTATGCTTCCGTAAAGTATTCCCGCCACCATCCTCATGGGGAAGCGCGTGGCCAGGTCGCCTCCTGGCATCGGCACAGGCAATAGCCCTGCAGGGTGAGACTCTCCATGGAAGACCTCACCGCCCCATACTGTGCCATCCTCGCCATAGCCCACGCCGTCCATGGCGACGCCCACGACGTCCTCCAAATCGACTCCCTCGACTGCCAGGGAGCCGACGTGCGCCCTGTGATGCTGCACCGTCACCACCTCCGCCCCGTAGGCCTGGGCCAGCTCCCTGCCAAGCCTGGAGGACAAAAACGCGGGGTGCATGTCGCAGGCTATCACCTCGGGCCTGACCTTGGTCATCTTCAGCAGGCGGTCCACGGTCTCCTTTAAAAACTCGAGTGCCATAGGGTTGTTGATGTGGCCCAGGTGATGAGAAATATAGCACAGGTTATCCTTATAGATGGATATGGAGGAGTTTAGCTCGGGGCCCATCGCCAGTATGGCCTTAGGCGTCCTGTCCTTCAGCACGAACATTGCTGGGGCGTAGCCCCTGGCCATCCTGGTGAAGAACGCGCCGTTGTTGTAGCGCAGCACCGAGTCGTCACACCTGTTGAGGATGCGCCTATTATGCAAAAGGTAATAGTCGGCTATGCCGCCCAGCCTTCTGAAGGCCTCATCGTTGTCCCTGACCATCGGCTCCGACGGGAGGTTGGCGCTCGTCATGATGAGAGGCTCGTCTATGCCCCTAAAGAGAAGATGGTGGAAGCCGGTGTACGGGGTCATGAAGCCCACCGTGTGCAGGCCTGGCGCCACGGCCTCGGGCACCCCCGGCTTTCTCCTTAATAGTACGATGGGGCGCTGCATCGAGTCGAGCAGGCTTCTCTCGCCATCGCTCACATAGGCGTACTTCTCGATGACTTTGAGGGGAGCCATGAGGGCGAACGGCTGCTCTGGCCTGTTTCTCCTTTTGCGCAGCAAGGGTGTCACCTCCATCCTGCAGCACAGGTGGAAGCCTCCCACTCCCTTAATGGCCAGTATCCTGCCCTCGTTCAGTAGACGTATGGCTTCCTCGAGCGGCGGGTCCAGCCTGTTGCGCCCCTCATCGTATAGCGCCAGCCCGGGGCCGCACTTCGGGCAGGAGAAGCCCTGGGCATGATACCTCCTATTTTTTGGGTCCTCATAATCCCTCCGGCAGTCCTCGCAGAACGGGAAGTCCGTCATAGTGGTGTTCTCCCTGTCGTATGGCAGGGTTTCCATTATGGAGTAGCGGGGGCCGCAGTCGACGCAGGAGGTCGCCCAGTAGTCCTTGAAGCGGGTGTCGCCCTCCATGTCCTCTATGCACTTATTACATATGCCCGTGTCTGGTGGTATGAACCCGCCAAAACCCGCTACTGAGCTCTTCTCTATCCGAAAACCACGATATGACCCCGTATAAGGCCCATAGTCTACATCGATCGAGTCAATCCTCGACAGCTTCGGCCCGGACTTCAAGCCCTCGATGAACCCCTCGACCTCGCCATCCCGGCCCTCGACCACGATCTCGACGCTCGTCCCGAGGTTCTTGACGTAGCCGTCCAAAGAATGAGCGGCCGCCAGGTTATACACGAAGGGCCGAAAACCTACTCCCTGGACTATGCCCCGGACCAAAATTTTTGCATTTTTCATAAATCTTTCAAAAAGTTTATTGCCGATTTGTGATATATTTTTCTATTGAAGTTATTTGTTAGGGAGTACAAGTCTTAATGGAGCCAAGCGTAAAGAGGACGAAGATAATCAACGATCCAGCCGACCTTGTGCCGCTCTTGCAGGTGTTCAACTCGAAGCTGCATTCCCAGGTCTTCGACGAGGTCTCAGGCGGATGGAAGACCCAGAAGGAACTGGAAGAGGCAACGGGCAAGGACGTGAGCAGGAGCCTGGACGTCTTGAAGCAGGGCGGCCTGATCGAGAGCAGGTGGAGGATGCCGGCGCCCGGCGAGGCCCCCGTCCTCGAGTACAGGACGTCGTACAACGAGGTTCGAGTCAACTTCCAGTGCACGATGAAGGAGCTAAGCGAGATAATCATGATAGCCTTCTCGATGGACGAGGGCCTGCGGAAGCTGGCGGAGCAGATGGAGAAGGAGATAGAGGGAGGCAACGCTTCACTCGTTAACCTTTCACGGGTATTCGATAAGAGCCCCACTTTCTTGAAGGGCGTGGCGAAGCGGTCCCGAAATATCGTGGTTAAGGGCCAGCGGCTTGAAATAGTCAGGGAACGATGACCGATGGTGCTTGAGAAGAAGAGCGAGATGACGAGGTTTCAGATTTTGGTGGAGACCGCGGCCAGCCAGCCCCAGATTAAGCAGAGCGAGATAGCGGCCTCGCTGGGGATAACCCCCCAGGCGGTCTCCGAGTACATTAAGGAGATGATCGAGGACGGGCTGATATCTTCGAGCGGAAGGGGCCGGTATAAGGTCACGCCGCTGGGGGTGGAGGCCATCATCAATGGGGCGCGCGAGCTCCAGGAGTACTCGAGGTACGTGCTGGGCAGCGTAGTCGGGCAGGTGAGCGTGTGGCCGGCCATCGCCTCCACGGATATAAGGAAGGGGTCTGAGGTGCGGCTGTTCATGAGGGGAGGGGTCTTGTATGCCGGCTACGGGGGCGAGGGCGCCCCGGGCATAGCCATGAGCGACGCCAGGAAGGGGGAGGACGTGGGCGTGAAGGACCTCAAGGGCCTGATACCGCTTGAGCGGGAGAGCGTGAAAGTCGTAAAGGTGCCCCCGATTGAGAGCGGAGGCTCGCGGGCAGTCGATGGGGAGCGGCTCAGGGGCCAGCTCGAGGGCATGGTCGGGGCGGCGGGGATAGAGGCCATTGCCGCGCTGAATAAGGCGGGGGTGAAGCCGGACACGATATTTGGCGCAGTCGAGTCGCTCGTGGAGGCGGCCTTGAAGGGCGTCAGGGGCACGCTGGTGGTCACGGCGGACATGGCTCCCCAGGCCATCCAGAAGTGCGAGGCCGCAGGGGTTTCCTACAGGGTGGTCGACCTGGCAGGCCGCGAATAAGGATTTATATTTTTAGCTATTAAATGGTGGCGTCAATGCCATTATACATAGTCGCCACCCCGTACAGGAAGGACGATTTTAAGGTATATCCCATCAGGGATGAGGGCGCTCCCCTCTTCGTTGGAGTGCTATCCTTACAGAGGACCGATAAGGGCGTGAGGCCTTTAAGGGTCCGCGTGGTCAGGGAAAAGGAGGACGAGTACCTGCCGGTATCCTCTTTTATCGACCTGCTAAAGGCCGCCTCCGCCATAATGACCTCCGGTATGGAGCCAGCGCAGGAGTCCGTTTTTAACGAGATGCTCGCCGCCTACCAGCTCTCCTCAAGGAGGGTTAGCCTGTGCCGCTTCTGCCTCATGGAGGACCGGGTGACCTTCAAGCGCCCTGACATGGTGCGATACAAGGGGGAGCTAATCTGCCTCGAGTGCGCTAAGAAGGAGCTAAAACGCGAGGTATCGTATAAGGGCCGCATCACTAGGGAGGGGCTTGAGAGGCTGGAGTCTCTACTCGTTAAGACGAGGGACCTTGGCCGCATCATCGCGATGCTCACGCCGTCGAACCTGCCGCCCGAGCTCACCAGGTACGACACCATCCCCGCCTCCGACGAGAGGGTGAAAGCGGTTAAAATCGAGGGCCTCGACCTTGACCCCCGCCTGAAGGCCATCTTGATGGAAAGGATGGAGGAGCTCATGCCTGTCCAGGCGAAGTCGGTCCACTCCGGGCTATTAAAGGGGGAGAGCCAGCTCGTCGTCTCGGCCACCGCCACGGGGAAGACGCTTATCGGCGAGATGGCCGGGGTGAACAACTACCTCAGGGGGAGGGGCAGGATGCTGTTCCTCGTCCCACTCGTGGCGCTGGCCAACCAGAAGTACGAGCAGTTTAAAAGCAGATACGGGGCTCTGGGAAAGGTGGGGATCCGTGTGGGCACCTCCCGGATCGCCTTGAATGACCTGAAGATGAACGTCAGCCTCGGCTCCGACATAATAGTTGGCACCTATGAGGCGCTCGACTTCGTGCTAAGGAAGGGCGAGGCTTTGAGGGGGGTAGGCACCGTGGTGATCGACGAGGTGCACATGCTCGAGGACGAGGAGAGGGGCCACCGTCTGGATGGATTGATAGCCAGGCTGAGGTCATGCGCCCCGCAGGCACAGTTCATATTCCTCTCCGCTACAATAGGAAACCCAAAGGAGATATCCAGGCGCCTAAAAGCCCGGCTCGTGGAGTACGAGCACAGGCCCGTCCCCCTTGAGAGGCACCTCATATTCGCCGGGGCGCACGAGAAGAACAGGCTCATCGAGGAGTACGCCTCAAAGGAGTATGCAAGGGTATCCTCAAAGGGTTTCAGGGGCCAGACCATAGTGTTCACTAACTCAAGGAAGAAGTGCCACCAGATAAGCCAGTCCCTCCGCATCCAGTCTGCCCCGTACCATGCCGGCTTAACCTATGCCCAGAGGAAGGGCGTTGAGGAGAGGTTTGCCAGGGGGGAGCTTAAAGTCGTGGTCACCACGGCGGCGCTTGCCGCGGGCGTGGACTTCCCCGCCTCTCAGGTCATCTTTGAGTCGCTGGCCATGGGCAGGGAGTGGCTATCTGTAAGCGAGTTCCAGCAGATGCAGGGGAGGGCGGGGAGGCCCGACTACCATGACTCGGGGAAAATTATAGTCCTGGCCGACCCGGAGTTTGAGATGGATGGGGAGGCGGAGGACGCGGTGGCGTTCAGGCTGCTCGGTGGATGCGCTGAGCATGTGAACGTGGCCTATGACGAGTCCGGGCAGATGGAGGAAGCCCTGGCCAACGCCTGTATCGCCTCGAGCGAGGCTGAGCTAAAGAGGATGGGCGACGCAATGCTCGGCATGACGTGCGACACTGGGTACCTTATTGACAGGTGCGTTGAAAAGGGCCTTATGGTAAGGGAAGGAGGGCGCGTGAAGAACACCCCCCTGGGCAGGGCTATCGCCACCCATTTCCTGAGGGTGGAGAACGCTTACCTCATAAGGGATAGGCTATATAAAAAAGCCGATCCCCTCGACATCGCAGTGGAGCTTGAGCCGTTCGACGCCGCCTACTTCAGGAACGCCGAGCGGCTTTCCCGTATCCTGGGGGTGAGCGTGCCTTCCAGGGCGTTCAGCCCGGCCAGCCTGGACATCGTGTTCTCAGGCGAGTCCATCGCCAAGCTGGATAGAAGCATGCAGGCCCAGCTCACCGACTTCGCCCGGGAGTTTTTGGATTGCGAGTGCGATGACGCCCCCTTCTGCGGCTGCCCGGAGCGCAAGTTCAGCAAGAAGATAGTCGAATACAGGCTGCAGGGCAAGGACCCGAAAGGCATTTCCAGGGCCATCGCCGCGGACTATAGCCTGAGCGCCTACGACGGCGACATCCTGGGCTACCTGGACAGGCTTACCAGAAACCTGGACGCCATCGGCGAGATAGCGGGAATCCTGGGCAGGCATGAGGCCGCCCGCGAGGCCCGGGAGCTGGCCAAAAGGATAGAGGACGCCGCATAAAAAACCCATAAATAGTTTAAAGGCATAGGTATTTTATCATGCCAATGATAGTGAAAAGCCGGCTGAGGCTTTACCTCAACACGGACGTCATTTTAAGCCTGCTCGTAGACGAGCCGGGCAAGGGCGAGGCCGTGGCGAGGCTCCTTTACCAGGCTGCGGAGGGCAAGTACCAGTTGCTCGTGTCGGAGCACACCGCCTACGAGCTTTTGAGGCTTGGCGTGCCCATGGAGTACATCAACCGGGCGCTTCGGCCTTTGCTGCTATTGAACGGGAGCGACTTCCTTGTGGCCAACTCCGATATAATGAGGGCGGCCGGGCGCACCATGCGTCAGTACGAGATGCCTTTTATGAGGGCGCTGCACGTCGTGTTCGCCCAGCGGAACAACTCGCTCGTCCTCACCAGGGATTTGGATTTCATGAACGAGGCGAGATCCCTCGTGGGCGTCATGAGCCCCGAAGAGCTGCTATAAGCTCAGCTTTTTAAGCTCTTCCAGGTATAGCCTTAAGGCCTTTTCCTCGTCGCCACCCGCCTTCTCGAGAAGCTCCTTCCACGCGTCCTCTTCCATCTTTGAGACGGAAGGCACGCCCTTTAGAGACCCCTTCAATACGCCTCTCTGGTAATCGATGAGCTGCTTTTGCAGGCCCACGATGGCCTCTTTCCTGTCCGAATACTTGCCCTTCCTTACGGCCTCGTCTATCTCGGCCTGGACGTCTATCTTTTCATCGCTCATTAATGGTATACATCTTATCGCATGGCAAAAACCTATCGCAATGATGGGGATTTACGCCTGCGTCAGGGATTAATGGTGCCGCTCCGGCCCAAAAATTTTAAATATTTTACTGTATAGGATTGATTCAAGGGTAACTATGACATACGTAGACGATGACGACTTTGATGACTTTGAAGCCGGCGAAGGCGAAGAAGAGATAAAGAAGGACGAGGCGGGCAGGTGCGACGAGTGCGGCCTCAAGGTGAAGAAGGACGACGCCGTCGTATGCCCTATGTGCTCCGCCGTCTATCACCGGTGGTGTGCCACCGAGTGTAACGTGTGCAAGACGCCCTTCGACGAGAGGCTCGAGGTCAAAAACGCGAAGTCAAGAAAAAAGGTAAAGCGCTGAAAGACCGCAAGAGTCGCCACCATCTACTTTTTATACAACCTGAACCTTTTCCAGCACCATGCCCTCGACGAACATGATGGGGTCCCTCAAGGACTCCTTTATGGCAGCGTCGAGCTTCCACTCCTTATCTGCGTAGATGGTAAACAGGCCATCGCCCTTCTTCACGTACTCGCCCTTCTTCTTGTGTATCAATATGCCCGCCCCCTTGTCATGGGGCGCTCCGGCGGTACGGCACACGGCCACAAGCCTCTTGTTAAAGATCTCCAGCACGTAGCCGTCCTGGGGCGACAGGACGGTGGCGACCTTGTCGCCGACGGGCACCTGCTCGGAGGTTATCTTAGGATCACCGCCCTGTACCTCGATTATCTCCTTGAACTTCCTGAGGGCCTTGCCGCTCTTAACTATCTCAGCGGCCATCTTCTGGCCCTCGTTCTTAGCTGCCACCCCGCCCATCTCAAGCATCATGCCGGAGATGGCGAGGGTCTTCTCGATGAGGCTTGTGGGGCCCTCGAACTTCTCAAGCATGGTCAGCGCCTCCCTCACCTCCAGGCCGCCTCCTATCGTCCTGCCTATGGGCGAGCCGCCGTAGGTTATGGCGCACTCCACGCGCATCTTCAGGCGGTCCCCGAGCTCGATGAAATCCCTGGCCAGCTTTCTCGCCTCCTGTATGGTGGCTATCTTGGACTGGTTGCCCATCGGGATGTCCAGCACCATCGTGTCCGCCCCTACGGCGTACTTCTTGGCCATGACGGAAGAGATAAGCTGGCTCCTGGGGTCGATGGAGAGCGGGTACTCGACGCCTATTATCTTATCGTCCGCCGGGGCGATGTTCGTCGCGCCGCCCCACACAAGGCATCCGCCCACCTTTGTGGTAATTTTTTTCACTTCCTCGGCGCTGAAGCTGACCGGGGCCAGTATTTCCATCAAGTCGGCGCTTCCGCCCGCCCCCGTGATGGCGCGGCTGCTCGTCTTAGGTATCAGAAGCCCGGCAGCAGCGACTATGGGCACGACGCACAGCGATATCTTGTTTCCTGGCACCCCGCCTATGCTATGATGGTCCATGACAGGATGGGTGTCGAACGATATCTGGTCGCCCGTCTTCACCATCGCCCTGGTCATCCACTCGATCTCGTCCGCGTCCATGCCGTAGATGTACGAGGCGGTGACGAAGGAGGTCAGCTCTATCTCGGTGAGGTTACCCTTCACGATGTCGGCGATGATGTCGTGCATCTCCTCGCTGGTGAGCTTCTGCTTATCCATCTTTTTCCTTATGTATTGTATTGACCTGGGCCGCTCCGCGGGGATGACCTCGACCACCTCGTCTGGGACCGTTTTCAGGGCCTCCCACGCCTCCCTGTATATTCCCACCCTTCCGGGCGGTATGATCGCATCCGTGGTCTCCACTACCGCTGTTATTGTATCCCTGTTCTTGACCTGTACGCGGTCTCCGGCGTGGATGCCGAGCTCGTCCGCGTCCGTCGCGTTCACTATTATCTCGTATCGCCCGACCTCGATGTCGTACGGCTGTGCCTTCATCTTCATGGGCCTACCTCACGAGTGATAAGTATCATAAGCGTTGATGGCAAATATACTTTTTTTATATGGGGTCGTGCTTCCGGGAAATAACTCCTCCGCCATTCCAACATCAAATCATACGGCTTTTACAATATAATCGTTCATTATGGTTTATTGATTAATTATATAGCAAATAAAACCATATTGTATTAATCTAAACTTTAATATACGTTTTTTAACTATTAGGACGATAAATAGGCTTATTTGCAATGAAGGACTTATAGGTTATTGCCCTATGGAGGGCGATTATGGAGGTAGTGAAAATGATGAAGAAGATCATCGCTGCAACGCTCGCGCTCGCAGTGCTGGCGGCGCTCGTGCCGGCCGCCATGGCCGACCAGGGCGACGTCAAGCCATATAAGGGATGGATAGGCGCCGACTCGCCGCTCTATCCGATCAAGATATTCTTACAGAAGCTGGACGTGAGCCTCACGTTTAATAATAATGAGAAGATGAAGAAGCAGATGGCGTATTTAGATGAGAGGGCTTCCGAGATCAAGGCCATGGAGCTTGCCAATAACGCCGAAGCGCTCGAAGCCGCCCTGGAAGAATACGAGGCAGGGCTTAACGAATTAAATAATACCACCCAGGCCCCCGACATAAACGAGACTGATTATGCGGCTCTCGAGCCCCTTCTATACCATCACCAGCAGTGCTTCTACGGCATGATGAACAACTCGACCATGCCCCTGAGGATCCAGGAGCGCCTGAGGTATATGTTCAACGAGACGGTAAGGGTCAGGAACGGCATGCCGTTCTACTACTATAACAACACCTCGTACTTCATTCCGCCAGGGCAGATGAAGAAGGCTGAAAATGACATAGACAACGATGACGATGGCATAATCAACGGCAGTAAGGTCCCACCAGGCTTAGCGAAGAAGGGCTATGTGGAGCCGGTGCCCACCATTACCAATGGCAGCAAGTCATGGCCATGGGACGAAATCAACTATACTTCCACCACGCCAAACGCTCCACATATGAAGAACCAGAATAATAATAAAAACGAAAATGAGTACGGCAACTATAAAAACGAAAATAAGTACGGCAACTTTAAGAAATGATGGTAAATGGGGTGTGCCAGCACCCCTTACCCATCATATATACATGGACCTTTCTATCTCCCTTGCGCTCTTACGCTTAAGCTCGCCGCCTATATTCTGGTAGTAGCGCACCATCTCCTCGGTCACCGAGGGCTCGGTAAGCTTCAGCGCCTCCATGAAGTGCTTACGTCTGACGACTACTGCGTTCAGGTCCTCCCTGAGGGCCAGCCGGCCCGCCTTCTTACACACGGAGGCGATGTCCGCACCCGTGAAGTTATCCGTCCTGTCCACGAGCTCGTTGAGCACGACGTCCTCGGCCACCGGCATCTGGCGCATGTGAACCTTGAATATCTCCCTTCTCGCTCCACGGTCTGGCACTGGCACCAGGATGATCTCGTCGAACCTGCCGGGCCTGAGCAGCGCCGGGTCAATGATGTCCGGCCTGTTGGTCGCCCCTATGACGATGACCCCCCGCAACTCTTCCAGGCCGTCCAATTCGGATAGAAGCTGATTAACGATGCGCTCCGTGACCCTGGGCTCCCCCGCAGCGCTGCCCCTGACGGGCGCAAGGGCGTCCAATTCGTCTAAAAACACGATGGCGGGGGCAACCTGCCGGGCCTTCTTGAACACCTCGCTTATGTGCTTCTCGGACTCGCCGTACCACTTTGAGAGCAGGTCGCTCCCCTTCGCCGTTATGAAGTTGGCCTGGCTCTCGTTGGCTATGGCCTTGGCAAGCAGCGTCTTGCCGGTGCCGGGAGGGCCGTACAATAACACGCCCTTGGGCGCCTCAACCCCAACGCGCCGGAAAGAATCGGCGTATCGCAGCGGCCACTCCACCGCCTCTCTCAGCAGCATTTTGACCTCTGTGAGGCCTCCTATGTCGTCCCAGGTCACGTTCGGCACCTCTATCATGATTTCCCGAAGCGCCGAAGGCTGAATTATCTTCAGGGCCTCCTCGAAGTCGTGCCTGGACACCCTGAGCCGCTCCAGTATTTCTCTGGGCAGGGCCTGCTCCTTCAGGTCGATGCTGGGCAGAACCCTCCGGAGCACGTTCATGGCCGCCTCCTTGCAAAGCGCTGCAATATCTGCCCCCACGAAGCCGTACGTCCTGTCGGCCAGCTCATCCAAATCCACGTCAGGGGTGAGAGGCATGCTCCTCGTGTGTATCTGGAATATCTCCTTGCGGCCGGACTTGTCCGGCACCCGAAGCTCTATCTCCCGGTCGAAGCGCCCGGGCCTTCTCAGGGCAGTATCGATGGCCTCGGGCCTATTCGTAGCGCCTATGACGATGACGTTCTTCCTCGTCTTCAGCCCGTCCATCAGGGATAAGAGCTGGGCCACCACCCGCCGCTCCACCTCGCCCGTCACCTCCGCCCGCTTTGTGGCTATCGAGTCCAGCTCGTCTATGAAGATGATGGCGGGTGCGTTGCTCTCCGCCTCCTTGAACACGTCCCTCAGGTGCTGCTCCGACTCCCCATAGTACTTGGACATGATCTCGGGGCCGTTTATGGACGTGAAGTAAGCATCCGACTCGTTTGCAACGGCCTTGGCGAGCAGAGTCTTCCCGGTGCCGGGCGGCCCTAAAATGAGCACACCCCTGGGCGGGTCTATGCCGAGCCGCTGGAAAAGCTCAGGGTATTTCAGCGGAAGCTCGATCATCTCCCTTATCTTTATTATCGCGTCCCTTATCCCGCCCAGGTCCTCATACGTGACCTCGGGCACCTCGCTTTTTATTACCTCGGTCGCCTCAGGCAATAGCTGAATTTCTGTCACCTCCGTTATCTTGACCACGCCGGCCGGGACGGTCGACGCGATCGCAAGCTTGACCTCGCCCAAACCGAACGAAGGGCTCGAGAAGAAGTCCCGAAAAAATTCCTCGAACATAAGGTTTGAGTTGAAGGATTGCGACGGCGGCGTATAGGTCGAAGTCGATACTATGTCCCCCTGGCATACAGGGCGGTTTAAAAAAGAGGCCTGCAGGCTTTCTGGAGAGGCGTATATCCTTATCCCCTTCTGGACGGGCATGAGCACCACCTTTTTCGCCTCGCTCCACTTTGCCCTGGACACCTCCACGTAGTCGCCCAGCGTGGTGCCCGCGTTATGCCTTATTATGCCGTCGATCCTGACGATGTCAAGGTGCATGTCAGACGGGAAGGCGCTTCCTACGATGGCTGCCGTGCTCCTCCTCCCGCTGATCTGGATGACGTCGCCGTAAGATACGCCCATCTCCTTTATGTGGCGCTCGTTGATCCGCGCTATACCCCTCCCTACCTCTCTTTTGTCGGCCTCCGCCACCTTCAGCCTGACCCTCGCTTTCTCTTCTTTTTGCACAGTCATCGTCAATCCTCAAAGAATGATATATATTTATTTTTATATTGATAAGTAGAAGTTTTAGCCATAATATAAAGACAAAATCAATGGATATAGCGGCATGATTTATAAAAGGCCATGGCGGGCGCGCCGGCAAGGGGCAGAAAAACGTGAAGGAAGGCGTGATAACACAAAAAAGCGCTTTGTTATAGCCCTACTTTATCTTAACTCCGTTGTAGTTCCTCAGCAGGTCGACCATCCAGGCCAGCTTCCGCTTTGCATCGCAGTCGGGATACTCTTTCAGGAGGAGGTCAACCCTGGCGATGCGCTCCTCAACCTGCCTCATGCACTTATCGATGGCCTCCTGGCGTGACATATTCTCCTCGTAGACCATGGGCAAAATGAACGATTGGAGGGCTGACTTCTTGTTCTCGTCGTCGATCCTGGTATACTCGATGAGGTCGTCCACGATCTGGTAAGCCATGCCGAACTCCAGGCCCATCGTCCTGCATTTTTCGACGCACCTCTCGATGGCGCCGGCGATCCTCGCCCCCATCTCGAAAGACGACTCGAACATGACGGCCGTCTTCTTGCGGACGCAGGCGAAGTAGTCGGCCTCAGTTGGCTTGTATTCCCTCGACTTCACGTCGAGGAGCTCGCCCTCGGCCATGTACATCCCCGCCTTGCTGAACGCGTAAATGGTCCCCGGGTCGTACTTTGAGATGAGCATCATCGCCCTGGAGATGAGGTAGTCGCCGCTGACCATCGCCAGGAAGAGGCCGAACTTCTCGTGTGACGTGTCCTCGCCCCTCCTCTTAATCCCCTCATCGACGATATCGTCCTGTATGAGCGACGTGGTGTGTATGCATTCCATGGCGAGAGCTGCGTCCAGCGCTTTATCGATGCCGCCGCCGTTCAGCTCTGTCAGGAGGAGGACGCTGAGCGGCCTGAGCCGTTTGCCGGCGGTCTTCAGTGAATGCGCTATGCTCACCCGTATCTCTGGCATTTCGACTTCGCCCAAGATTCGCTCTATGCCAGCGTTGATTGCTTTGACCTCTTCCCAGTCTTGCATCACCAGATATCCCTTGCGTTGTATTATACGGGGTATAATCGCTGCTAGTTTAAATTAATTCCGATGTTGGCTGGGTAGATGCTTGGCAATGTAATTTTGAATAATAGAAACCTTCTTCAGCCTTTGAAGTAGAGGATGCGGGGGCTAACCATCCATATCACCAGAAAAAGATGTTCAACAAGCAATATAATATATACAAAAGCTTTTTAGGGCATCAACATATTATGTTTGACTGATTTGAATGAAGGCCGACGAATCGAGCAGAAAAAAGGCCCCTTTACCGAAGGCAGATGAGAAGAAGGGCTCGAAAGAAGAGCCTGATAAGGATGCGAGACTGCTATCGAAGCTCAAGTGGCCTGAGCTTCCGACCAGGCAAGCTATTGGAATACCGCTGGCCGTGCTCGTAATAGCTTTACTCGTAACAGGATTTACGTGGCTTACCGTGGGAGCACCGCTCCACCTTGGGCTGGAGTTCAAGGGCGGCACATCGGTGACCATTAAAACGGATAAGACGGACCAGCAGCTACAGGAAGAGTTCTCGAGCTATCCGCTCAACCTCATTACCAGGGACCCCAACCAGGGCACGGTGATGCTTCGCTTTAGCCAGATGGGCCAGGCTCAGCTGGACTCGCTCGCCGCCTACCTGGCGAAAAGCTATCCGGGCGCCACCATTGAGCATACGGGCAGCACCTTCAGCGCCGCCAACCAGGGCCAGGCTGTCGTGGCCATCGTCGTGGCGTTCGCCCTGATGGCCGTGGTGATATTCATAATCTTCAGGGACTTCGTTCCATGCATAGCCGTGATAACGTCGGCTTTCTCGGACATCATGATAACGGTGGCGCTCATGAACGTATTCCATATAGAGCTTACTTTTGGCACCTTCGCCGCCCTGCTGATGCTCATAGGCTACTCGGTGGACACGGATATATTGCTCACCACTAAGGTTTTGGGCGAGAAGAAGTACCTGGAGAAGAAGATAGCGTCCTGCAGGGCCACGGGTCTCACCATGAGCATATCCGCTATCGTCGCCTTCATGGTGCTTTATCTCGTGTCGACTTTCTCGTACGTGGCCGGCTTCGCGACCATACCGGTGCTGTCAAGCATCTCGATCGTCATCATATTCGGCCTGCTGGCCGACCTGATGAACACCTGGTTCCTTAACGCCGGGCTTTTGAAGTGGTACATGGAATCGCCGCAGGGGAGGGCCAGGTATGCCTGAGAAGCAGCAGGGGATGTGGACGAGGCTGTTCACCGACTACAGGGTGATAATACTAATAATCGCCCTATTGCTGTCGATTATTTTCCTGGGGCCGAGCTATTCGAACGGCCAGCTCAACACTAACCTGAAGTTCGGGCTGGACTTCGAGGGCGGCTCGTATGTTAAGCTGAAGCTGCTTAACAATAGCAGCCCCGGACAGCCCATCTCTGACCAGACCCTCGAGCTTACCAAGTCTATCATGGAATTAAAAATAAACGAGTATGGCCTTAAGAATACTCCCGTTAACACGGTTAGGGATGACCAGGGTAACGCCTACGTGCTCATCGATTTTGCGGGCATCCCATACGATGAGGCCATGTCAATCGTGGGTAGGCAGGGCAAGTTCGAGATGCGCATCCAGACTCAGGGCAACGAGTCGGCCTTCATCCTCGACGGAAGCGATGTAACCGGAGTTTCCGACCCGGTGGCGCATATCGAGGGCACAGAAACTGCATATGGCGTGACCTTCGGGCTGACAAAAGCCGGCGCCGAAAAGTTCCAGCAGGCCTGCATTAAGTATGGCGCTACTGCAGACCCTGAAAGCCACTACGTAATGATGCTTTTGGATGGCAAGGTGTTCTATTCCAGGCCACTGTCTTCCGAGCTTGCGAACAGCCTGAAAACCAAGCCAGTGGACCAGATGGAGGCGATGACGGGCACTGGCGATGAAGGCAAGGCCATGGCCAAAGAGGTGAGCGTCCACATGAGGGGCGGCTCGCTGCCCGTTAGCGTCCAGGTGGTGAGCTCAGGACAGGTCCCGGCGGAGCAGGGCGCCATGTTCAAGACCGTAGTCATCATAGCCATGATACTGGCGCAGTGCGCCATCGGCGCCATAATGTACTTCCGCTACAGGGAGCCGAGGATAATACTCCCCATGTTTTTAACCTCCATATTCGAGGTGGTCATTTTGCTGGGAGTGGCGGCTTTCATCAACTGGGAGATAGACCTGCCATCCGTGGCGGGCATCATCGCGGTGATAGGCACTGGCATAGACCAGCTAATAATCATAACCGACGAGGTGATGACGACTGGCAAGGCCCCGACCACTAAGAAGATTTTACAAAAATTGTCCTCGGCCTTCAAGATCATCGTGTCCTCGGCGGCCACCGTGGTAGTCGCCATGATACCATTATGGTACATGGGCTTCGGCTCGCTCAAGGGCTTCGCCATCACGACCATCCTGGGAGTATTTATAGGAATACTGATCACCAGGCCAGCCTACGGGAGGATAATAAGCGACATACTCGGCAAGTAGGGCGCTGCCCTACATCACTTCTTTTTCTTTGTGGCTCTCAGGGATGGGCAGAAGCTGTCCTCTTTTATCAGGCGGCTATCCGTGTATTTGCCAATATAATAAGGAAACTTTTTGCATACCAGTGGCTTAGTGTCGTGGACGCTACATGCTGCCATGTCGCCCTTCTCCTCGAGGAACACGCAAGCGCCGTTGCTTCGCTTCACGTAAACGGCACATTCTAGCAGCCTTGTGACGTATAACAGCCTGTAAACTTTTAAAGAACATATCCCCAGGCTTTCAAGGAGCGCCCACGCTTCGGCCTTGGCCGCCTTAATCTCATCCTTTTTTAGCGCCAGCAATGGCGTCCTCCTCTCATCAATGGCCAGGGAATCAAGTATATCAAGCCGGCCCTGGAATGCCCACCGCTTCACATCCTCGTGGCAAACCGTGATGTACCTGACTATGGCGCAGCATTGCCCGCAGCGCAAGCACCTAAAAAAAGGCAGCTCAACGGCCATGCAATCTGTCAATAGCCGGGCGCTATCCGGATAAAGCTCATGGATGCGCGACAATTGCTCCAGCTCCTCACGGGTTGCGCCACCATATACCATCGGGTTATCCTTGAAAAAGCGAAGCAGCCCCTCAGATACCATGCTATGTACAATAAAATTAGAGAGGGCATATTAACTTTAACCTTTAGCCATTCGTTCACCTTATTATCATTATGGAGCAGCCCGCGTCCCGGGCCACCTTCCCGGACACGCTCCCGAGTGGTCTCCTCCCGCCCTCGTGCCTTCCCGACGCCCCCAGTATGATGAAATCAGCGCATATCTTGTCCGCAGCTCTCAGGATAGACTCGGCCGGGTCCCCGGCCTCCAGCATCGTGGTCACCCCGACCTCTTGAGATAGCGCCTTTAGCTTGATGGCCTGTACCGTCCGCTTTCCCTCAGCCCACGCCGTCCTTTGCTCTCTGTCAGGGCTCAACACATAAACGACGAACAACTCTGCCTTATAGCGGGAGGCATGGTCGATGGCATAGTCCACCGCCCTCTCAGTATGCGGCATGCCATCAGTCGCCAGTAGTACCTTCATTTATGAAAGGGTTGGTCTTCGCTCATTTTAATCTTGTCCGAAGAAAAATCGGATTTGTAAAGCATTTAAGGTTTTAATTGTTTTGTGCTTTTACGATGATGGGGACGTGGAGCCGAGAAGGCCCACGTGCTTCAGCCGTGGGATGAATTGGCCACTCACCGTAGCCACGCCAATATAAAAGAGCCATCTGCCCGACCATCGTTTTTATATCGCCAATGGCAAAAAACCATTATATTAATCAACACGGCACGCCGCCCAAAATATTTATTGAAGAAGAGGGGTGATAAGAGGTGCGATGTACAGGGGCGTGACCATCGATGATAGGGCCACCATGGATATGGACGACGCCATATGGGTGGATGCCGCCGAGGACGGGAGCTGGAAGGTCAGGGTCATGGTCGCAGACGTGGCGAGGGCCGCCCAGCCTCGCTCTAAGCTAGATGGCATTGCGATGGCCAGAGTCGAGACCAGGTATTTCGCCAGAGGCAGCAGCCCGATGCTCCCGAGACGCCTCTCTGAGGAAAAGCTTTCGCTGTGGCCGGGAGAGCCAAAGAGCGTGCTCGTGGTAGATATTGATCTCGATGAGAGGCTGAACGTCCTCGACACCAGGCTTTCCATGGGCACTATGGAAAGCGAGGCGAGGCTATCCTACTCCGACGTTCCTCTTATACTTTCGGATGCCGGGCACCCGCAGCACTCCCTTATTGAGACAGCCCGCCGCCTGGCGCAGGGCCTCTTAATGGTGCGCAGGAACCGCGGGGCGCTAGTGTATTACGACGTGAATACCGGCTGGGTGACTGGCGAGGAGGGCACGCTGAAAAAGCTGAAGAGCCGCGAGGATACCATAGGCTACGTCATCATCCAGGAGCTTATGATACTCGCGAACATGGCGGTGGCCGAGTACGCGGTCAAGAATGACGTCCCCATATTATTTCGTAACCACACGGCCAGGAGCGCTGCACCCGAGCGAGAGGAGCTGATGAAGCTGCTCGAGAGCGCCGCCGTGGTGCCCGCGGAGCGCCTCGCGACCATAAGGCGCACCACTAGTTTGATGTTCAACAGGGCGGAGTATGGGGCTTCCATCCTGGGGCACTTCGGCCTGAACCTGGGAGTGTACACCCACTTCACCTCGCCCATCCGCCGGTATGCCGACCTCGTGAACCACCAGCAGCTTCGGGCGCACATCATGGGGAAGCCCCTGCCTTACTCAAAAGAGAATATTAGCGGGATCGCTGCGCACATCAACCGGAAGCTTATCGAGTACGATGAGGCGAGAAGCGAGTACATGAAGAAAAAGGCGGACCGCATGGCTGAGGAGGCCATCCAGGCAGGCCAGATTGAGGGGGTGGGCGATAAGGAGTTCGAGCACATCACCAAGCTTCTCATTAGAGGAGGAGAGGATTGCCCCGAAGCTTATCATGGCGCTTTTCTGAGCCGCCTGGCATCCGGGAAGATGCCGTTGCTCTGCGCCGGGCTCGTGCTGACCCAGGCTCCCGCGGGCGAGAGGTGGACAGGGCTGAAGGCCGCGCTGCTCGAGCGGCTTGCAAAGGAGCCAAACCTGGCGGTAACCGTGTTTAACCTCGCACAACAGATATCAGGCTGGCCTATGCCATCTTATGATATCACCGGTACCCATCTGGCGTTCACCGCCAGGGCCACCGTCCAGCTTGACGGCAAGAGCTACGAGTCGGGCGAGTTCAAGGACGCCTCGAAGAAGGGTGCCATGCAGCGCGCATCGGTGGGGCTGCTTGCGTCCATACTCGGCCTGCCCGTCCCGGCGATGGCTCCGCCGCGGCTGGCACAGCCTGCCCCCGTGAATGCGGAAATAGCCATAAACACTTCGAAGGACCCCATCGTGGCCCTGCAGGAGTATGGCCAGGCTAATAAGCTTCCGCTTCCATCCTATTCCTTTAGCATGGATGGGCCGCCCAATAAGCCCCTCATCACCTGTACGTGCGTTTTTAATTCAATCACGGCCACGGGGCAGGCCTCTAGCAAGCAGAGGGCCAAGCGCCGGGCCGCTAAAGCCGTAATCGATATTTTGCTAGGCCTTCAGTGACCTTTGGCTTTTTTAAGAAAAGGTTATATCCTTAAAGCAGGATATCCGGTTGTTAAGCATGGCTGGCATGTCAAGTGGAGGCCGAGTGGACATTTCAATGACGAGGCCGGCGCTGTCCTTCTTTGTGGTAATGGCGCTATTGCTGCCAATAGCGCCCGTATCGATTGGCGATGCGCCTGGGGGCCTCGCCATTTCTAATTCCAGCGTCTCCACTTATATCATCGTTTTTGACGATACGCCGTATGCCAGCGCTATGACGGCGCAGAGCGCGTCCGACCTGGTCGCATCCTGCGGAGGGCAGGTCAAGTATCGCTATAACGTCATCAATGGCATGGCCGTTACGCTCCCTGATAGTATGGCAGAAAAGATAAGGTCGTTGCCGAACGTTAAATACGTTGAGAAAGATCAGCCAGTCCACATTTTGCTTGACGCGGCCGTTCCGCAGATTGGCGCGGACCAGGCGTGGGCTGAAGGCTATACGGGGGAGGGGGTCAAGGTCGCCGTCATCGATACCGGCGTCGATGCCGGCCACCCCGACCTGAATGGCGGTAAAGTGGTTGCGTGGGCCGACTTTGTCAACGGGAGCAACTCTACGCCGTATGATGATAATGGCCATGGCACCCATGTTTCAAGCATCATAGCAGGCACCGGCAATGCCTCTGGAGGAAAATACCTGGGAGTGGCGCCGAACGCCAGCCTGCTGGCCGCTAAAGCACTCGACGGGTCAGGCTCCGGGTATTATACGAACATCATAAAGGGAATGGATTGGGCCGTGCAAAATGGCGCCCAGGTAATATCTATGTCGCTGGGCGGCAACCACTCTCCGGCAATGGACGAGGCAGTCAGTAACGCTGTTAATAAAGGGGTCGTCGTAGTGGTCGCAGCCGGCAACGGTGGCCCGAGCCCCGGTACTATCTCATGCCCCGGGGATAGCCCGGATGCCATCACCGTTGGGGCGGTCGATAAAAGCGACTTGATCGCAAACTTCAGCTCTCGTGGCCCTACGTATGACGGCCGCATAAAGCCGGACGTCACCAACGTGGGAGTAAATGTTACTGCCGCAAACGCTGGAGGAACGGCGGCTACTGGATACTATATATCGATGAGCGGCACCAGCATGGCCACCCCCATGACCGCTGGCGTGGTAGCGCTAATGCTCCAGAAAAACTCGTCGCTGACGCCCGCGCAAGTAAAAAATATACTGGCACAGACGGCAAAGCCAATGAAAGTTAACGAGACGGACCCCATACCTAATAATGACTATGGCTGGGGGCGCGTGCAGGCGAAATACGCTCTGGACAACGTCACGTATAGTGTTTCAGGCTATAGCTCCAGCTATCTATCGGATACTATTAATGGCACCATGATTCCTGGCGATTATAACGTTACCATAACTATGCTAAACAATGGTACTCAGCCCTGGTCCAGGGCGACCAACGTCACTCTTCATAGCATTGGCGATGCCGCCAATCTCAGCGCTCAGATTATTCAACTACCCGATAATGTAATAATACCGCCAGGCCAGCAATACGTATGGCTTTTTAATATAAATGCTACCACGCTCGGCGAGTATAACCTGACGTATCAGATGTATGTCAATAATACGCCCATAGGCGATACAGTAATACATCCTATGCGGGTCAAAGACGCCATTCAGCCGGGCAATATGACGTTCGTCAATTCAAGTTATGAGGCGTTTAAGTCATCCTCTTTGATTAACTTAACAGTTCAAAGGGTCGACGGTTTCGATAATGGCATCACCGTGAAATGCTCGGCAAGTGGTGGCAATGGCACTGCGGGCATAGATTTTTCCCCTGCAAGCGGCCTTGTTGTGTTTGCACAGGACCAGCCGTATGCTAATTTTACTGTAAATATATACAACAATGGTACGTATACGGGAGATAAGTCGGTAAATTTCACGTTAAGCGACCCGACGGGCGGCGCAGGCCTGGGGGCTCTCCAAACAACCACGGTGACCATCATCGATGACAATCCGCGGCCGGTCCTTCAGTTCAATGCCTCGAATTATATAGCCTGGGAGAACCAGTCCAATTGCCAGGTCACAGTTACCCGTACGGCCAACTCTCATGGCCCTGTATCTGTTGATTATATGGTGTGGGGTGGCAACGCGACGCCGGGCGTCGACTATGTGCCGGCCAATGGCACCCTCAACTTCTCAGACGGCCAGACGGCTAAGGGCTTCAATGTCATAATCCTGAATAATTACACCGGCCGGGACAGGTTCGTGAACCTTACGTTAAGTAATCCCACGAATGGCTCTATACTGGGCACTCCTGCCTCGGCCGTGCTCACCATTAAAGGAGTCGAGACGGTGAATTTCACATATAGCCTGGTGAAGGGATGGAACCTCATATCGGTGCCCTTGAGCCTCTCTAACAATAGCATTGATGCATTCTTCCCGGCTGCAGTTAAGTCTAACCTGACGGACATGTGGTATTATGATAATGGCAAATGGGTCTATTATAGCGGCACGCGCGGGTATAGCCCAAAATATGCTCACCTAGTAAACGTTACGCCTGGTAAAGGCTACTGGGTAAAAGTATCCAATAACGTATCCTTTACGGTGAATGGTATAGCTAATGGAAGCGGATTACCTGCCGTTGGCGGTGGCTGGACCATGATTGGCGTGTATGGCCTTAACCCGTCGAATGCCACCACAGCTTACCCTGGTAATAAAGATCTCTGGTATTATGATAATGGCCAGTGGTACTATTATAGCGGCACGCGTGGCTATAGCCCGAAGTATCCGCACCTAGAAGTATTAGAGCCAGGCAAGGGCTACTGGGTACATTATTAGATGGAGATGCTGGCATGAAATATAAAATAACAAGAGTTGCTGCGATTTTAGTAATGATGATGCTCTTCTTCGGAGCGTTTGCCATAATATCTAATTCTTCAGAAGAACTGCCGCCATCACCACCGGGTGACGCATGGGATAGTGGCGGTGGCGGCGGAAGCATTAGCTACAGCGCACCAGTCTTCCAGGCCTACACGGACCCCCTAAAATCCAGCGACGGCTCCATAATAGGGCGATTTGAGGGCAAAGACTTCAACAGCGTAATGGTCCGGGCGGAGAAAAACGGCACAGTAGGCAATACAAGCTACATCCTAACCATAGAGGGCGAATTATACTCAGAGCCATCAGGCAATTGCTGGCTAGACATCAGCTTCCTGGAGCCCGCCTCCGCTCAGGTACCGCCGGGGATGGATGACGGGCTAATCCTGGGGGTAATGAACGTCACCAAAAATCCAAAAGACTGGAGCTACAAGGGCGGCAGCCCGAAATACACACTCAAAATATCGGGATTAAATATAAGCGTTAGCCCGGATGACCCCTATTACCTGGTCAGAAGCGACGGGGTGAACTACCAGCTACTAAAGATCAGCATCGACGTATCCGGGGGTCAGGCGACCATCAAGTTCAACCCTCCGGGGGACACAGGAGTGTTCACGATAATGAGGGCGCCAATCGCGACCCCGACTCCGACGCCCACTCCTACGCCAACTCCGGAGCCCACTCCTACGCCATTGCCCGCCAACAATGGCATATGGGGCTTCCCCATATTCATCGCCATGTTCGCGCTGGGCACTATAGTGGGCGCATCAGCTCTATACCTGATCAGCATGCGCAGGTAATACACATAAAAACTAATTAACAGAAGATTTATTTTAAGTTAGCTCCCTTTACTTCATGCTATGCCTCTCAAATCCGGCTTCCGCTCCCTGGCAAGCGTTGAAGACGCCCTTGATATGTTTTTAGGCTCGCTTGAGCCTCTTAATAGAGTTGAGATGGTCAGCCTTGAGGAGGCGGGCGAGCGCGTGCTGGCGGCCGATGTCAGGGCGCCAAGAGACGTGCCGCATTATGACAGGAGCGCCATGGATGGGTATGCCGTCGTGGCGTCGGACACCTTCGGCAGCGGCAAGGACGCCGGAGTCATCCTGAAGCTTACCTCGAAAGACAGCATTGTTAGCGGCGAGTGCAGGCAGGTGCACACGGGCAGCCCGATACCTGAGGGCGCCGATGCTGTGGTAATGCTGGAATACACGGAGGCGGCGGGCGACGGCGTGGAGGTGCTCGCACAGGTCTCGCCGGGCCAGAACATAGGGCTGAAGGGGGAGGACGTGAGAAAGGGCGACATCGTCTTCAGGGAGGGCAGGCTGCTTAAGCCTTCTGACGTAGGCCTGCTCGCCTCCATGGGCCTGACTGAGGTTGCCGTTTATGCGAAGCCACGGGTGCTCATCATACCCACCGGGGAGGAGATAGTTCCCAGGGGGGTGGAGCCGGCTCCGGGCCAGATGAACGAGAGCAACGGGGTGATGAATTACCTGTACGTGAAGCGTTTCGGCGGTGTGCCCACCGTCCATGGAATAGTCTCGGATGTAAAGGAAGAGCTTGCGGCCGCCCTGGATGAGGGGGCCTCTTATGACCTTATCGTTACCACGGGCGGGAGCTCCGTGGGCAAGAGGGACCTAATAGCGGAAGTATTGGCGTCAAAGGGCACTGTTTTGGTTCATGGCGTGGCCATCAAGCCGGGCAAGCCCGTCGCCCTCGGCCTCGTAGACGCGGGGGGCAAGAGAACGCCCATCGTTTGCCTGCCCGGGTATCCGGCTGCGTGCGCGGTCGACTCCATGGTGTTCGTCGACCCTGCGGTAAAAAAATTAGGGCATATGCCTCCGGCGGCTTATAGGACGCAAAAGGCCATCCTCACGAGGAAGATATACTCTGAGGCCGGATACAGGACGTATACGAGGGTATCCGTAGAGGAGGGCCGCGCGACTCCCCTGAGGACGAAGGGCGCCGGGGTGCTAAGCTCCATATCGAGGGCAGACGGCTACGTGATCACGCCGCCGGACGTGGAGGGGCACGAGGCCGGCGAGGAAGTGGAGGTGACTTTCCTTGAGTAGGAAAGAGTTCAGGAGGCTTGTCTCTCTAGAAGATGCCAGGAAGGCGCTGGAGCCGTTTTATCGGCGGTCCGCCGAAAGCGTGCCCCTTGGCGAATGCTATGGCCGCACGCTGGCTGAGGACGTGTACTCGAGAGTGGACGTGCCGGGGTTCGACAGGGCGTCCATGGACGGCTACGCGGTGAAGGCCGCCGACACATGGGGGGCGGACGAGGAGTCGCCGAGGACGCTCAAGCTCATTGGGGCCATTCATGCGGGCGATAGGCCCACGCTGGCCGTGGAGGCGGGGACGGCCGCCGAGATAGCCACCGGGGCGGTCATGCCTGCCGGGGCGAATGCCGTAGTCATGGTCGAGAACACTGACAGTGACGGCTCTTACGTAAACGTGAGGAAGCCGGTGACACCTGGAGAGAACGTCATGCACACCGGAGCTGACGTCATGATGGGCGAGCTCGTGCTTAGAAAAGATACCAGGCTGACGTCCCGGGAGGTGAGCGTACTGGCGGCGGTGGGTTTAGATTACGTCAACGTGTACAGGATGCCCATCGTGGCCATCATGTCCACGGGCAACGAGCTGACGCCTCCGGGCACGAGGCTTGAGCCGGGGCAGATTTACGATGTAAACGCCTACGCCGTCGGCGCCGGGGTGCGGGAGAGCGGCGGCATTCCATTATACCTGGGAATAGTCCGGGACACGCCTGAGGAGTTCCGGAAAGCGGTGCTCGACGCCACAAAAAAAGCGGACATAATCCTCACGTCGGGCAGCACCTCGGCCGGGTCCTCTGACATGATGTTTTCCACCGTGGGCTCGGTAGGCAGGATTCTCGTACACGGCATCAAGATAAAGCCAGGTAAGCCCACCATCATTGGCGAAGTCGAAGGAAAGCCATTCATCGGCCTTCCTGGATACCCGTCGTCCGCGCTAACGATCTTCAACGAGGTCGTGGCGCCGATGGTCCGGCACATGAGCGGGCGCAGGGATAAGGCTATTAGGGAGGCCTCTGCCAGGATGGCGCTGCGCGTGACCCTGGAGGGCGGCCGTGAGGTCCTCCTTCCCGTGGGCTTGCTGAGAGCGCCAGAAGGGCTTTACGCGTACCCTGTTGAGAAGGGCTCGGGCGCCGTATCGGCGCTTCTGGACGCCGACGGCTACGTCGAGATTGGAGAGGAGGCGCGCGTCATCGAAGAGGGCGAGCCCGTCAAGGTGCGCCTTTTTTCCGACGAGATCGCTTTCCCGGACCTATTAATAATAGGCAGCCACTGCCTCGGCATCGACGCCATCGTCCGCATGATGGCCGACAGGGGCTATACGGTGCGCTCCATCAACGTCGGCTCCATGGGGGGCCTGCGTGCCATCAGGAAGGGCATCGCCGACGTGGCTGGCATACATCTCCTGGACGAGTCGGGCACGTACAACGAGCCTTTCGTCCGTGATATTCCTGGGGCCGTGCTCGTTAAGGGCTATATCCGGGAGCAGGGCCTCATCGTGGCGAGGGGCAATCCCCTTAATATAAAGGGCATCGCTGACCTGCCGGGCAGGCGCTTTATCAACCGCACCAAAGGCTCGGGCACGAGGACGCTGCTCGACCTCGAGCTGAAAAAGCTGGCGGACGAGCGGCATACAACGCTGAAGGCGCTGGCCGAATCCATCCCTGGCTATGACGTGGAGGCAAAAACGCACAGCGCCGTGGCATCGGCCATACTCACCGGAAAGGCCGACGTGGGCCTGGGCATAAAGACCGTGGCGGACCAGAATGGTTTAGGATTTATACCCCTCAGGGACGAGGAGTACGACTTTGTCATCAACAAGAATAGCCTGGATAAGCCGGCCGTCAGGGCGCTCCTGGACGTGCTCAGCTCATCAGAGTTTAAGCTTAGCATTGGGCGGCTCGGGTATCGCGTATAATTGATGGCCGATGGCAAACTATTTAGTATCGTAATACTAACAGTGCGAAAGTGATCGCATGGAGCTTATACCCATAAAATACAAAGACGTTATGGCGCTGTTGTCATTATCGCTGGTCGGCTTTACCGCATCCTTCACCGGCCACCTCATATCTTCCAATCTCGGGAACTATATGGGGTCGTTCGGCTCCAGCATGACAGCAATAGGATTAGTAATCGGCTCGCTCGCCATAGCAGAGGTGCTATTTAAAACCCCGTTCGGCATACTCTCAGACCGTTATGGGAAGCTGAAGCTCATGCTGGGAGGCCTGGCGCTCCTGGCCATCATCTCCATGATGTTCCCCCTTTTTAAGGACCCGGCGGCGCTCTTCACAATAAGGTTCATGCAGGGGGTCGCCATAGCAGCGTTCTCCACCACCTCGACGGCCATGGTGGCCGACCTTTTCACCGACCGCAAGGGCGAGGCTATGGGCACCTACAACTCGCTGAAGGGGGCCGGCTATGCCCTCGGGCCCATCCTGGGCGGCCTCGTCACCCAGTACTTCAACTTCTTCGACACCTTCCTGCTGTGCGCCGCCGCCTCGGCAACCGTGCTCGTGCTCTGCCTGGTCGCGGTCAAGGAAAGCTTCACCCCGCCGAAAAAGAGGCGGTCTGTGGGCCTCATGCTCAAGGAGAGCAACAGGCTGGATTACGTAAGCTGCTATTTCATAGGCATGAGCGGGATGCTGGCGTTCTACTCCATAATATCGTTCCTGCCCGTGTATGGGACGATAAACGGCATAGGGGCGGGAGTCACCGGCGCCATACTTGGAGTGCAGGCCGTAGTCTACGTGCTCGCCCAGTACTACTCCGGCAAGGCCGCCGATAAATACGGCTCTCGCCTGCCGATCATGATAGGCTCGGTCCTGCTGGCTGCGGGGATACTATTAATTGCGCTGGTACCGAGCCCTCTGGCCTGGGGAGTGGCCGTGATACTGTCCGGCCTCGGCATATCGGCCCTATGGGTGGTCTCGAACTCCTATCTAGCCTACGCAGCCCCGGCGGCGCTCATGGGGACTGTCATGGGATTATCGGGCACCTTCAAAGAGGTCGGCGATGGCGGCGGCCCTATACTGATAGGCTTCCTCGGCGACTGGATCGGGCTGAAGGGCGCATTCCTATGCATATTAATATTCCTCGCCCTGTCCTTCATCCTTGCGCTCACGCTAGACAATGGCGTAGGGCAGAAGAGCGAAGCCAAAACAATCGAGGCCATAAAAGCCCGCTGAAACGCCCGGACGACTAAAGGATGCTCACCTCGCCCGCGTCCGTGATGTCTATCTCCATGTCTTCCGTGAGCGTGCGGTTGGAAATGATGCTCCCCTTTTCCTTTTTGATGCGGGTGATGAGGTCAAGGGAGTTCGATTTAACGTGGATGCCAGCCCTGTCAGCCTCCGCGAACACCACTTCGGGTACCTTGATCACGTCCGTGCCCTTCTTTATCATCACCCTCACGGGGGATACGATGCTCTCCCACTCCTTGAGGGTCTCCCTGGAGCGGTCTATGTTCTCCCTGGCCCTCTTCTCGATGAGGCTCACGTTCGCCCTGGTGGTCTTTATCCTGCGGGCTATCTCCTCCTGCGTCATGCCAGCCTGCCTCAGGCGGAGCACCATGACCTGCCTCTTCGTGAGGAATGATTTAATAGCCATCAGACATTGTTATGTTTCGATTATACTATATATTTTAGGTTTGAGCGATATGGATACTGTGAGAGAGTACGACTCCGTTAAAATCACCAGGCGGGGGAGGGAGCCGGCACGAGACCAGGTCATGGTCGAGGCCACCATCGACCTTCTGGTGAATGGCACGCGGCTATCCTCAATCGTGACCACGCCCGAGATGCACCGCGAACTCGTGGTGGGGTATCTCATCACCGAGGGGGCGATCTCGTCCATGAACGATGTCCAGGGTATAGAGCAGGACGGCAATAAGGTGGATGTGAAGATAAAAAATTTTGAGCACTTCAACCTCTGGTACGAGCTCCGCTCCTCCGGGTGTATAGGGATAAACTGGGAGCACCGTGACGAAGACCTGTTTTTGCCGATTGGCCAGAGGTTTGATATTGATATCATTTTGGATAGCCTTGGCTATCTTTATTCAGATATCCACAAAAAAACCAGGGGCGCCCATACCGCATGCCTGGTAGACGCTGGCGGCGAGATGAGGTACAGGGCGCTGGACGTGGGAAGACACAATGCCATCGACAAGGTGGTGGGGGCGGCGGCCCTGGCGGGCGAGGACGTGACAAAGATGTTTTTGCTCTCGTCGGGCAGGCAGCCCGCTGGCATGGTCATGAAGGCGGCCAGGGCGGGCATACCGCTCGTGGTGTCGAAGGCAGCGCCCATAAGCTCAGGGATAGAGAGCGCCCGGCGCGCCAACCTGACCCTGGCGTGCTTCGCGGACGGGGAAAAGGTCAAGGCGTTCTCATGCCCGGAGAGGATTGTCTCTTAAACTGCTCAAGGAGCTCCTTCGCCCTGTCCGCCCTTACCTTCTTCTCCCTTACCATGGCCTCGGCCACCTTATCTATTAGCTCGCCTGTGGCGCCTGCCTGGATGGCCACGTTCCTGGAGTGTAGCTGCATGTGGCCGCGCTGGATGCCCTCGGTTGCGAGCGCCCTCAGCGCCGCGAAGTTTTGGGCGAGGCCTACGGCGGCCATGACCTCCCCCAGCTCGGTGGCGGTCTTGACCCCGAGTATTTTCACGTTGGCCCTTGCCGTGGGGTGGGAAGCCGTCGCGCCTCCGACAAGGCCCACCGCCAGGGGAATCTCGATGGTCCCCACTAAATCGCCATCCGCGTTCTTTTCGTATGCGGTGAGAGGCCTGTATGTGCCCGTGATGGCGGCGTAGGCGTGCGCCCCCGCCTCTATGGCCCTGGTGTCGTTGCCGGTGGCCAGCGTCACCGCGCTGATGCCATTCATGATGCCCTTGTTGTGCGTGGCAGCCCTGTAGGGGTCCGCCAGGGCGAACTCGTACGCCTTTATTATGCCATCTACTACCTCCTCGCCGCCTATGGCCTCTTTCGCGAACACCGCCCTCGCCCTCATGAGGCGCCTGTCCGCCAGGTTAGAGATGATGCGTAAATATACTCTACCGCCTGTAGCCTTCTCTATGTACGGTGCCACCGTCTCGGCCATCGTGTTGACCGCGTTCGCGCCCATGGCGTCCCGACAGTCCACGATGAGGTGGACGACCAGTATGGGCCCGTGGGGCGTGTCCTTGACGTAAGCCTCCACGTCCTTGCAGCCCCCTCCGAACTTCACTAGAATGGGGTCGACAGCATTGGCCATCTCCATTATCTTCTCCTTCTCGGCCAGCACCACGAACCTGGCGCTATACGGGTCCTTGACGCCGGTGACCTGTATGAGGCCGCGCATGAAGGGGCCGGTGCTGCTTGTCTGGAAGCCGCCCTTCTCCCTGGCCATCCTGGCCGCGTTAGATGCGGCCGCTATCACGGACGGCTCCTCGATGGCCATGGGGATCAAGTAATCCTTGCCATTTATTAGAAAGTTCACCGCCACCCCTAACGGGATGGGCATCACCCCTATGACGTTTTCCACCATGCGGTCGACCTGCTCGTACTTCAGCGCCCCGGTCGAGCTAATTATTGATGCCTCCTCGTCCGATAGCCCTGCGAATTCTTTGACCGCGTTCAGCCGCTCCTGTGGCGATAGCCTGTAGAATCCCGATATCCTGGAAGTCTTCTCCATCTTGGTGTCTCCTCTTAGGATGCATGTGCTTCAATGGTTAAAAACCTAATCGTGTTGCGGTAGCGCATCTTCTACTTCTAAGACTAAACCATCTGCTCGACCATCACTTATTCATGCTAAAGCACGACGCCAGGTCGGGGCGCTTAATGGCACGAAGCCTATCCTTCAAAAGCTTCCTTAAGTGCTCGACCTCTCCCTTCTTGGCGCTAATCGGGGCTATCCTGTCAAGCCAGTTCGTCCACGGGGGGTTAAAGCCCAGCCGAAGCACGATATCGTCGAGCACCATGTCCCGCTCCCGCTCATAGATGTTATCGATCTTGTTGACGGCCACGATCACCGGTATGCCCAGGTCCTTCAAAAAGCTAAAAAGCTCGACGTCAATGGGCACCTCCCCCCTGGCAGTCCATCTATCCACGACCTCCGAGAAGGACTTTGCATCCACCACCTGCACGGCGCACAATATGCGGGGCGCGTTATCCTCGAAGTATTTTACGATGAGGTCCCTTATCCTCTCCTGCTTTTTGTAGTCTACGCCTTTCATGTAGCCATAGCCGGGCATGTCGGTAACCAATAGGTCCCCGAACTTGTAGTAGTTCGGCCTCTGCGTGACTCCGGGCCGCCTTCCCACGCGGACCTTAATGCCTATGAGCCGCCTCATGAGGGTGGACTTGCCCACGTTGGAGCGGCCTATGAAGACTATCTCGTGCTTCGCCTCGACGTGCTCGAAGTTTAGGCCTGCCAGCGACATCAACAGACATAAGGCAGCAGGTAAAAGTAAACTTATCGGGGCTTCATTTTTTATCCCTGGCCCGGGATTTTTTAATATGGCTTATAAGGCCTGCAGGCGGAGGCGAAGGAAAGAGGGCGAGCCAATTCAATACGTGCCTCCCGAGGAAAGGAAAACGGTCGTGGAGTCGCCGGCCAGGGAAGAGCCCAGCATGGGGAAAGAAGGCGGGGAGCCCCAGCAGGTATAGGAAAGAATGAAAGGGCTACCAGAGCCGCCCGAAGTACAGGTTGAGGCCCCAGACCATGGCGCCGAATATTATGGCGGCGGCGATCACGAAAAGCGGGTCGATCTTGATTGCGGACTCCTCGGCCTCGAAGTACCTCATGATGCCGGCCGACGACATCAATCCGCTGGTGTCTTTTTTAGCCATTATTTTTTCCTCCGTACTATACGATACGTGAGGTATGATATATACGTTACTCCGGCAAACGTGCCAATACTTGGCCTCTAGCCGTATTTTCTCCTTCTTTGAGAAGCCTTATTAACCCCTGGGGAGATTTAGTCTCTGATGCAGGGCGAATATACGATTTCGGGCATTATGATATATGGGGAGGAGTTCGAGGTAAGGGAGGGATACGTCGTCGTGGAGGGCTCGAGGATAAAGGAGGTCGGATTCGAGCGATGTGACTCCCCCATTGAGGGCCTGATATGCCCTGCCTTCGTCAATGCCCACACTCACGTGGGCGACTCTATAGCCAAGGACCTCCCATTTTTGCCTCTCTTAGAGCTTGTGGCCCCGCCGGATGGGCTGAAGCACCGTATCCTGAACGCCGCCTCGAGGAGTGCCATCGCGGATGGAATGCGCTCGGCGCTCGACGCGATGCGAAGGACTGGCGCCTGCCACTTCATAGACTTCAGGGAAGGCGGAGTACAGGGGTCGTCACTGCTAAAAGGCCTCGCCGGCGGAAAGGCAACCGTGCTCGGCAGGCTGGCGCCTGAAGACTCCGTCGAAGAACTGCTAAGCGTGGCCGACGGCGTCGGCATAAGCAGCGCGAGAGACCTTCCGGCGGAAGCCCTGCATGCCATCGTAGAAAAGGCGAAAAAAAGCCGCAAAATAATCGGTATCCACGCGGGCGAGTTAAATAGAAACGATATAGATAACGCGATAGAAATCATGCCTGACTTTCTAGTGCACATGACCCAGGCCACCGCATCCGACATGAGAAGAGTCGCTGACCATGGCATACCGGTGGTGGTCTGTCCCAGGTCTAACGCCGTAACTGGCGTAGGGCTTCCCCCTGTAAAACAGATGAGAGAGGCGGGGATAACGCTGGCGCTGGGCACCGATAACGTCATGATGAACTCGCCCGACATGTTCAGGGAGATGGAGTGGGCAGACAAGCTCTTCCTTCATGACGACGCCTACGCCCTAAGAATGGCCACGCTTAACGCGGCAAGGCTTGCCCGCCTTAATAAGGGCGCGCTCAAGCCAGGCATGGACGCAGACCTCCTGGTATTTAACCTGGACTCCGATACTTTTAAGTCCTCGCAGAATCTCTTAAGCACCATAGTCAGGCGCGCAGGGCCCGACGACATCAGCTATTTTATAGAAGAGGGGAAAGCATGGCGGAACTGTTCAAGAAAATATTGATAGCGACGGACGGCTCGAAGCGGACGCAGGAAGCCGTCGAGATGGGGCTAAAGCTGGCAAGGGAGCACGGCTCAAAAGTGTATGCCGTATACGTAGTGGACACCGTGACGTTCACATCCATACCCATGGACGTTACGTGGGAGAACATGTACCAGCTCTTGAAGGACGAGGGGGAGGATGCCGTCAAGGCAGTAAAGGACGCGGCGCCCGACGTGGACGTGGAGACCCACGTTCTCGAGGGCAACCCGGCGGTCGAGATAACGAGGTTCGCCGGGGAAAAGGGCGTCGATCTTATAGTAATGGGCACGCTGGGGAAGAGCGGCATCGACAGGCTACTTCTTGGCAGCACGGCCGAGAAGGTCATCAGGATAGCAAATTGCCCCGTACTAGTGATAAAGAGCAGCAAAAAATAGCCGGTAAAATATAAATATTATGAAGGAGCCTTCGAGGGATGTTATGAAGCAATCATTGACCGTTGACGATATCATGATCAAAAACGTCAAGAGCATCGAGATACCTGGGTCCCGTGACGATGTGCTCGAACTCATGCAGAAGGAGCACATCTCCGCCGTGCCGGTCGTGAAGGAGGGCACCTTGATGGGGATAATCACGAGGATAGACCTCCTGAAGCATCCAACCGAGGAGCAGATAGCGATGCTTATGACGAGGGACCCGGTGACGATCACCCCGGATGCCCCTATCTCAGAGGCCGCCCGCATCCTGCTTATGACGGGCCTTCGCAGGCTTCCTGTGGTCGTGAAGGGCAAGCTTGTCGGCATCGTGACGGTCGCCGACATCGTGGGCGCCATCGGCCAGATGGACATCAACGAGCCCATTAAGGCCTACGTGAAGGATGGCATAGTGGCCGTGTGGGAGGAGACGCCGGTCAACGTGGTGAGCGAGATCATAAGGCTTTCAAAGCACGACGCGCTGCCCGTGCTCAACAGCAAGGGCGAGCTTACCGGCATCATCACCATCACCGATCTGATAAATATGAGCCGTATCGAGGACTCGGTGGAGAAGTCCGACATGTCCTCCGGGGCGGACGAGGACAAGTGGACGTGGGAGAGCATGCGTGACACGATGAGCCTCTACTATGGGGTGTCTCGCATCAAGCTGCCCGACATTCCCGTGAAGAACGTGATGGTCAAGGAAGTCATCACGGCGTTCCACAAGACCCCTGTGTCGGACTGTGCCCGGAAGATGAGGCGTAACCGCATCGAGCAGGTGCCCGTCATAACGGCGGATAATAAGCTGGATGGCCTCCTGCTTGATAGGGACCTGCTTTCCGTGCTCGTCCACTAGCGGCTCGGGTGAAGCTTGCACCAGGGCTCCTTTATTCTTATTATCTGCCTTGCCAGGTGTCTCCTCGCAGACGGGGGCACCTCGTAAAGCCCAGGCTCTAGGTCGCGCTCTATCTTTTTGTAAAAGGGCGACGCCTGCCTGGCCCCACAATTCCTGCACCTGTAGCCCTTATCCTTTCCCGCTGATTCCATGCTCCTGCCGCACGAGAGGCACTTCGGGGGCGTTTTTTTGAAATGCGCCGCAAGCCTGACTACCTCTAGCTTCTCCAGGTTTAGCGTGTCGCTCTTCACGCTCCCATAGACCCGGACCTCGTCGCCCTTAATCAGCTTTTTGGCTATATCCCTAAAATTCTTGGTGGGCTCGAAGGCGGCGCACTTTATCGCGCTCCCGGCCTGCTCGATTTCGAAGAAGACGTGGCCCCCTTCGATTACGTACGGCTCGGCGCTGACGAAGCCTCGCAGGATGTATGACCTGTCGTTCCTCGCCCCGGCTATGCTGGAGGGGATGAGGTGCATGTCGGTGCCCTGGTTTGTGATAAATACCTGGGAGCGCTCCACCGGCTCGGACTCCAGCATCTTCTGCGCTTTCAAAAGCACTTCCGGGTCACGTCCCCTGATGCCGTACAACACGGGGTCGGGGGTGTGTGGCGAGAACACGATGACGTCGTTGTGAAGGTCCACGTTATCCCATGTGTCCGGATACGTGGCCGCGTCCATGGCGTAGACAGATGCCTTATTTATGTACCTCGGCCTGCCATAGTTCTCTGGCATGCGGTAGGCGAGGAGCTCGTACGTGTAATCATAAAGCTCTAGGCCGATGGAGGCCAGGGCGCCTATGACCCCCCTGCCATTCTTGTAGCGGTGGACGCGCATGCCATGCTTTTCCGCCAGCCTGGCCGCCTCATCTATCTCGACCACGTCCCTCACCACCCTCAGAGCGAAGTCTTTAACCTCCTCGGGCACCTCGCCCTGGTAGATGACAACCCCAGGGTTTGTGTTCTCGTCGTCAAACCTGGCATACTCCTCGACGGCCTCAACAGCCATTTTCTCCACCTCATCAATCGGGCCCTCGTTTAGCGTGAGGCACAGCGCGGCATTCCCCCTCGTCTTATACTTAATGTTCGGGTTGAGCCGTATGAGGCGGGGGTAGCCCTTTAAACCAAACATGCTGAGCCGCTCCGCTAAGACTGCCGCTAGATAGGTCGTACACATTCCCAGCCTGGAGTCGGTGTCATCAATTCCCACGTAAAGCATAATCCAAAACGTTTTAATATTAGAAAAAGTACACATGAATGTTAACAATATAAGTCTTTCGCCATCATGACCCGAGATACGCTGCTCGACCAGGCCATACACATATTACAAAAGGCCGAGTTCATGATCTCAGAGAAGTGCGACATCCGGCCCAGGAGCTTCGATTTCGGCGCCAGGAGAGGCAAAACGTTCCTCCTTGTAAAAGTTCTGTCGAACATCGAGGGCCTGGGCGAGGACACTTCCCGGGAGATGCGCAGGCTAGCCGTGCTTTTCAACGGCACGCCAATAGTCATAGGCGAGCACACAAACGACCACCCGCTCGAGAGCGGGGCCGTTTACCTGAGGTACGGCATACCATGCGTAAATATAGAGACCTTCAAGGACAACTTCCTTGAGGGAGTGCCGCCTCTAGTGTACGCCGCGCCGGGCGGGCTTTACGTCGAAATAGATGGCGACACGCTCAAGGCGGTGCGCGAGGAGAAGAACATCTCGCTGGGGGAGCTTGCTAAGCACCTCGCCGTCTCCCGGAGGGCGATAAGCAAGTACGAGAATGGCATGAGCGCGACCATTGACATAGCCCTTAAGCTCGAGGAGATCCTGGACACGCCCCTGGCCAAGCCCATAAACATGCTGATGATGTTCGAGAAGCCAGAGGATACCCCGGAAAAGGACGACCTGAAGGACGCTAGCGACCTCGAGAAGGAGGTGCTCGGCGCCATGATGAACATCGGCTTCGACGTTTTCCGGACCACCAAGGCCCCGTTCAACGCATTATCGAGGGACGACGAGAACAAGGTGCTCACGGGGGTTAGCGACTACTCTGAGGCGGTGGTCAAGCGTGCCCGGTTCATGTCGAGCCTCGCCGACGTGGCGGACGCCTACTCCGTCTTCATCGTAAAGAAGATGAGCAAGTCCCGCAACATCGGCAACACTGTATTGGTCAGGCACGAGGACCTCAAGGAGTTCGACGACAGCGAGGACCTGCTCACCCTGCTTCTCAAGAGGCATGCCCATAACGGGGCCAACAATTAAAAAGCCCTTGCTTCTACTTATTCGATATTTCTGGTAGAATAAGCACTTTTATATTAATAATATTTATATTTAAGCGTTGATTTACGTTTCATGGGTATCTAACGCTCTCGGTCACAGCCATAGCGCTCCTTACTGGCTGTGGAAGTGGTGGTTCTTTTGGCGGGCATCGGTGAGGCTGTCGGCAGGCTCATAAAGGGCAATTCCTATTTAATAGTGCTGGCAGCCCTCATCCTCATAGCTTTAGCCCTGGCCTACGCCGGAAGGATATACATGGCCACCGGCACCGAGACCTTCGTCTCCAAGGATAGCCAGATATACAGGGATATAGACTACTACAACAAGAACTTCCAGTCCACCACATTTTTAATACTCGTAACCTCGGACGACGTGCTCGACCCAGCGGTCTTGAAGGCGCTCGAGGATATGGATGAGCAGATAAGGTGTAACCCTAAGGTCGCTAATGTCACGGGCCTGCACACCTTCGTCAGGCAGGCGTCGAAGCTGGCCTACGGGAACGAGGAGATACCAGACAACAGGGCTGACATAGTCAGGCTTTTATCAAGCGCCCCGGAGGGCGCGGCCTTCATCGTGCCCAACGAGCGCCATGCCATCGTGACCGTCGAGCTTCAGGGCAACGTGGACGAAAAGGATGAGCCGTCAATCCTTGAAGACGTTAAGCGGGCCATAGAGTGGTCCCCCCTCCCTCCAGGCACCTCCGCTGTAGTAACGGGAAAGACGGCCATGATGCTCGAGGTGCAGCAGGAGATGATGAGGAGCATGATGGCCATGCTGGCCACCGCCATCGCCCTCATGGTCATTGCCCTCTGGCTCGCCTTCGGGCACGCGAGCTGGCGGCTCCTGCCCCTGCCCATAGTGCTCGCGGGAATAATCTACACGGGCGGCATGATGGGTTTAGCTGGAGTGCCGCTCACCATGGTCTCGATGGCCGTGTTCCCCATACTCATAGGGCTGGGCGTCGAGTACGCCATCCAGTTCCATAACAGGATGATGGAGGAGCTTGGCTCGGGAAAAGCCCCCGGCGACGCGGTCGTATCCACGGTTAAGAACATAGGGCCTCCCGTGTTCTACTCTATGCTTACCACCTCGTTGGGATTCCTATCCATCCTGCAGTCGCCCCTTCCCATGATCCACGACTTCGGGCTTATGTGCATGATAGGCATAATCGTCTGCTTCCTCACCGCCCTCTTCCTGCTCACCTCAACGCTTTTCATCCTCGCGAGGCTCGGAGCCATCAAGGCCAGTGCGGCGGCACCGGGCCGCATCGAGAAGGCCATCGGACGCGTGGCGGAGACCACGACGAGACACCCCATCGTAGTAGTAATCGCCATACTAGCCATGCTCATCGGCTACTCCATCGACCCCCTCGTAGGCGTGGAGATCGACGCCTCCAGCTACGCGCCTCAGGACCTGCCCTCGGTGGTGCTCTTCAGGACTCTCACGGCGATAGTGGGCTATAAGACCGACGACCTGGTGGTGCAGGTCAAGGCGCCAGACATAGCAAGCCCGGAGACCATAAGATGGATTGACTGGCTCTCTGGGTATGAGCGGAGAAATAACCCTGACGTGCTCATGGTGGGCAGCGTCGCCACGATGTTGAGGCAGTACAATAATGACACGCTTCCTGACAGCAAGGAGGCTATAGCCAAGGCCATGGATAGCGTGCCGCCAAACATGTTGAAACAATACGTGGACGACTTCCGGACGACCAGCGTCGTCAAGATGACCGTCCAGGACCATCCTACTGATGTAAAGATATCTGGCTTAGAGCGCGTCCAGAGGGACATCGAGTTCTACCCTCCGCCGCCGGGCATCTCGGCCTCGCTTGGCGGCCAGTCCATGATGACGGAGATGATATTCGGCTCGCTGACGAGCGACAGGCTGACCATGACCGCGTGGGGAGGCTTTTGCGTGCTCTCATGCCTCTTATTCGTTTATAGGGGCAACTGGGTTAAGGCGGTGGTGCCGGTCATCGCCGTCACCATCGTCACGGGCCTGTCCTGCGTGATAATGCTGCTTTTGCACATGAAGTACACTCCCCTGTCGGTCACGCTGGGCTCCCTCACCATAGGCATAGGCATCGACTTCTCCATACTGCACATGGAGCGCTACTACGAGGAAAAGGCCAGGGGGCTGCCGCCCGCCAGGGCCATGGAGGTGGCCACCGCCAGGATAGGGAACGCCATATTCGCCTCGGCGAGCACCGTGATAGCGGGCTTCGGCGCCCTCGCCATGTCCAGCTTCCCCATACTGAGCAACTTCGGCGTGGTCACCATAATCGACTTTCTTCTAGCATTGATGAGCGCTTTCGTCATCATGCCGCCGCTCCTCGTAGCCCTGGACACATGGCAGTCAGGCAGGAAGGCAAAATCAGAGGTGAGCGCATGACCCGCTCAGCGCTCCTCGTAGCGCTCATCGCGCTGCTGCTATTGGCCCCCCACTCTGCCGCCCTCCAGGGTCCATACTTGCCCCAGACGATCAATGGCGGGCCTATCATCGACGTATCCCTTTTCGGGAACAGGGAGCTTTACCCGGGGCAGACCACCACTCTCCAGATTGTAGTGCAGAACAGCGGAGTGCTTGGAGGGCTCGTTGGGTATCAGACGCCCCTCATCTATCCCGTCACTTTGTCAACGACGAGCTCCATAACCACGCCTGTTAAGGAGGCCAATAATAGCAGCTCGGAGAGCCCGGATGTTGAGGGCTTAAGCGGCCCTGCGGGCCAGCTCGTAAGCTCGGCGACCATGACCAGGCAGGTCAACGTCCTTTATGACGAGTTCGAGCTGAACTCAGGCCCCAACGTGGCCATCGCCGCCACCACGGCCCTGGGAGTAACGGCACGTTTGTCCACCGAGGGCACGCCGCTCCAGGTGGTATCAGGGGAATGCGTGGTCGGCGGCTCGCTGCCCGCCGGCAGCGTAAGCCCTCCATTCAGCTTCATCGTGCGCGTGGACCGGGGGGCGAAGCCTGGCGTATACGCCCTGCCCGTCATAGTCACCTACAAGCACCTCGCCGGCCAGTACGACTTCAAGTCCGCCTTCGGGGACGTGCTGGAGTATAACGACTATGTAGAGGAGTGCGTGACGCTCCACGTTTACGTTGTAATAAGGGAGGCTTTCGACCTGGTGGTCACGGTTGAGGGCTGCCAGAACATGCTCCCGGGGTCGGATGGGATGGTCACACTCAAGGTGAGCAACGTGGGGGGCGTCTGCGCCGAGGAAACCGTGATATACCTCATGCCCTCTTACCCGGGGCTGCCCCAGGACGGGTCGCTGCCGGATAATGTCGCTATAGCCCCCAGCCTGGTGTTGCCCGTGCAGGGCTCCCAGTATATAGGCCGAATGGACCCGGGCGAGGAGAAGCTGGTGAGCTTCAAGGTGGCAGTATCACCTGATGCCGAGGCCGGAACGTACCCCCTGAGCGCAATTGCCTCCTATACGGACGCGTGGGGCAAGCAGAAGTCATCCAACGTGGACACGTTCGGCGTGCCCGTGCAGCCGGAGATGAAGTTCACCGTGGACGAGGACCCAATTGCTATAAGGTGCGGCCGGTCCTGCGCCGCCACGGTTAACCTGACTAACACCGGGCCTGTGACCGCCCACGATGCTGTCGTCAGGATGAACGCCCTCGACCCATTCGTGGTGAGCTACGATACCGCTTATCTTGGCGACGTCAAGCCCGGGGAGAGCGTCAACACGACGTTCGGCATAAAGGTGAAGCCCGACGCGGTGCCTACGACCTACTATGTGACCATGGAGGTCAAGTATTATGATGACGAGGACGACCCCCACGTCACCAAGATCATAAGAAAGGCAATCGTGGTCGACCCGCCTCCCACGTTGTGGGAGAGCGCCCTGGAGAACTGGCCGATCGTCGCCGGGGCGGGAATCGTGGCATTACTCGGGGCAGCTTATGCCGCGAGAGGCTTCCTCAAAGGGAAAAAGCCCGGGAATAAGCCACAATTGTCGCCGGTTAAAGACGAATCGGCAGAACAACATTAACAAGAGGCAAGTAGTGGTGGATTATTAATTACCAGTATGACTCGTTTATCAGGTACTTTACTATTATGTGCCTAACGTCTGGACACATATAGTATTTTTTATACCTGCTATCCCACCTGCATTCGATGATATTCGCATCGATTAACTTTTTTAAATACCAGTACGTAGAGCTCTTATTCATTTTAAACTTACGCGAGAGCTCCATGTTAGTCATGCCCGCATTATCGAATATCGTAGATAAGAGCCTATTGTACTTTTCGTTGCTCGTATATGAAGCGATCAATTTTTCTTTATCGCTGATGCCTTTCGAACTTGCGAACAACCGTATGAATTTACCCATCTTTTTAAGGATAATTTTACCTTCGGCTTCAAGCTTTTTTATGTGGTACCTAACGGTGCCCTTGGGAAGATTTATATCCTTTATTATTTTGGACGTTATACAACCCGGATTATGGGCAATATAACCAGCGATCGTATCTTTGTTCCTGCTAGAAAACGATTTTTTACCTTACGTTTACGTATAACCATCGGAGCTATGATAATAGATTTGATTATCGTTCCTATTGAGCCAGACCAGTATGCTACTTGTACCCAGAGCGGAAGCCCGTGGAAGGATGCGGGTTCAAATACAGTATCCTCGCTTTTTTGCTCCGGCTCCTCAAGATTAAAATTACCCTGATGTGTTACAATAATATCACCAGGCTCATCCTCGGCATATGCCGGAACTATAGAAAAAACAACAATCATTAATAACAATAATAGCCCCAGGTGATATACACTGATCATCTTAATGAGATTTCGTCTAGCTAAAGACATATACGATTTCCTATCCATGTAATAAGTAAATACTTTTTTAAACCTTCTGTCACGATCGTACAACTGAGAACCGATAGTTAAAGGATTGCGCCACAAAAAATAAATACGGTAAAATAGAGTGCTTGCTTAATAAGCGTCTGAAAAAGCGCGGGAAACATATAGTGTCTCATGAGGTTCAATCGCCAGGAATAGCATACTGGACCTCATGGCCAATAAAGACACGGAAGGGTAAATCCGTTCAGTGCCTCTTCAATATATAAGAGGCGAGAGATCCTTAAAACCGACAGTTAGCAGATTATGAGATAAAACTTAAATATTTACAAATTAATATATTGCCTGGTAAGCGCCTGAAGCGCGATAAGTACGCGTGGCCCGGCCATCGGCAAGGACAAGCCTGGCCACACGGCCAAAAAGAGGCAGAGTAAGGTAAATCCGTTATCCCTTATAAGGGTTTGCCACGCCCGCGCCTCTTTATAAGAGGCGAGAAACTACGAGAAAGATACTCACAATAAGCATAATAGCGCTGCTATTATGCGGTATGGAGTTGGCCAACACCGCCTTGGCGGCCACGCCGCAAGCAGGCAATAGTGACCAGAAGAACCCAGGTATTATAAATTGGGTTGGACCGAGGGACATGTCGAATTACAGCATTAACGTAACACCGGAGAAGAAGCCAGTTCTTGATAAAAGATGGGAGCAAACTCACTCCGGTGCAGTTTTATGGAATCAATCGATGAGCATACCTAAAGACATAATGGTTCTAGGCGACACAAAACTATCTTCCAATTTTATGGCTATGGACAATATGCCATCGGCTCAGATATCAAATCTGACGCAATTATCCAATAAAAATTCAACTCCGTCCAATGGAATGCAAAGCTTAAGGGCATCGGCCAATGTTTATATCACGAGCGTCTATTACAATTGGTACTGGGTTCAAGACGTTGCGTTCTCTGACGAGGTTACCATTTATAATGCGGGTCCCGATGTCGCAAGCGGCAGGGTCATCATCTGGATACTGGAAGATGGATATGGTTTTGCTGCTCCCTTCTATAATTTAGCCCCGGGGTATACAACGACGGTAACAGTTCCATTCGAAGCGATTAGTGGTAGCAGCTCGGTTGGAGTAAAACCAATCAATGTTGAAGTCCGAGTAGGTCCTGACGATATATCAACGCATTTCATTAGACTGTCGACGGACGGTGTAGAAGTATACAACAACGATGCGAATCATTTAGCCGATCCTGACGGTGGCGACAGCTTGGAATCAAGTGAACTATACCATCCATTTAACAATGGATACACAATTCTGCGAGAAGCCGCACTGGCAGGAGATAACAGCTACACACCATACTACACTGCATATTTCATAAACGATTATGTTAACCGTCATATGCACTATGCCGAAGAAGCTGAATACTACTATCCATATGTCATATATTCAGTATCCGATTTGTATATGACAAGCCATGGATACATCGGTGTCTGCGATGATTATTCAACCCTATCAATCGCATTCGAGAGAGCCTTGGGCGTACCTTCAAGGTATTATAGGATAGAGATGAACAATCCGCAAGGTCCCGTAGGCCATGGGATAACTGAAATATGGGATGGTACAGGATGGGTTCACTCAGACCCGACTTGGCATGTCTTTAACAATCCACAGGTCTATAAGCAATCCGGATATACAGATGTACATTTGTGGTTACAAAGCGATGCTAGTGACAGCGTGTATGCGGGCGATCCCTCTGGAGATCAATTCTTAGATCCAAAATTTGATTTCGGAATAATAGTGGATTTAGGCGAACCACCGGCATATAACTAAGGTGAATAAGGAGGATATGATAAAGTGAGCAAGGATATGATAAAATCCAACTTTTATTTTTTCATTATAATTTTATTTTTAATGATGTTTATCACAATATATGCGAGTCAGTCTTTTATCGTAAATGCTCTTGATACTACAGGATCTCAGCCAGGTTTTACTGCTTACGACCGCATCAACGATTCTTTATCAGATCTTTATAATAAATACCCAGATACTAATGATAGTAGAGTGATTATGGACTTTACAAACGCTCATGGATTTGGCGGTTGGTACTCGAAAAATGCATACGAAGGCTATGCTGACTCGTATCCCGAAGATGCTAAAAAGCCCGTTGCATACGATTATTTATACATACTTCCGGCAAAGGATTACGATAAGAAACTCATCGTCCTTTATCAGACGATGGGTGCATGGACGAATACTAGTGAGAATGGCATTAGATGGACTTTAGAAATAAACATAAGCGAGGAACGCCCGCAGGCTTCCTCTGTCTATGAGCTATTCTGGCCTGGCTCCGATTATTTGTTTGAATTTTACGGAATGCATCCCAATGCCAAGAATAATTCGGAGATAGAGAACTTTATAAATACGTATGGAATGAGCGGCTGGTATGAAAAAACGGCATATCCAGGATTTAAATACATATACGTGCTACCGAAGAGGGATTATTATAATAACCTGGTCTTCCTGAACGAGATAACGGATGAGCGCCGAGTTAATACCAGCATCAGGTGGGTAAAGTTTATCGATAAAGGAGAGGAGCTTCCGCCGTTGAACGAGAGCGAGGCACGGGCCATGGGAATTATCGGCAGTGCCACGCCGGAGATCAAAACGGATACCGTGAGCGCCACACCTGCTCCAGGCTTCGTGCCCGTATCGGCCATGGCCGGGGTCGCCATCGCGTTGTTGATAAAAATGAAAAGGAAATCCGAATAGCATGTTAACCGTAGGAATAAGAGGCCCATGTACCTGGGCATACTGTGGAATTGGTTTATGTCCTGCGGGCGCCCCATAAAAATGAATAAATATCACAACAATATTATATATTTTGACGGTGATACTTAATTGGATAAAGGAGCCGGAGGGAGTATATAAATATCCACAAAGTTTTTATTTTGCCGTTACAGAGTAAATGGTCGGAGGCCGTATTTTTCGCTTTCATTAATGCGATGCTCCTCCCATGATAAAAAGTATTTATCCTATGTATGAGACAAAACGCTGAGAACGAACGGTGATGGCAATTGAGTGAAGAGGTAAAAATGGAAAAGCAAGACGACCTGTGCGGCGGCCTCGAGTTCAGCTCGACCAGCGAGATCGAGGTTCCCACGAAGCTGATCGACCAGGTGATCGGCCAGGAGCACGCTGTCGAGGTCATCAAGAAGGCCGCTAACCAGCGCCGCCACGTCATGATGATAGGCACGCCGGGCACGGGCAAATCGATGCTCGCAAAGGCCATGGCCGAACTTCTCCCCAAGGAGGAGCTACAGGACGTTCTCATCTACCACAACCCTGAGGACCCCAATAACCCGAAGGTCAGGGTGGTCCCCGCGGGCAAGGGCAAGCAGATAGTAAACGCCCACAAGGCTGAGGCCCAGAAGAACTCCCAGCTTCGCAACCTCATCATAGTCTGCTCCATGCTGGGCATACTCGTGTTCGCCTTCGTCTACATGAACTCGCAGTTCATGTGGGCGGTCATCGCCGTGCTGCTATTACTACTCCTTTTGAGATATGTTACCCCGAAGGAGACGGTTATAACCCCAAAGCTTTTGGTGTCTAACCAGGGCAGGACTACGGCTCCATTCATAGACGCCACCGGCGCACATGCCGGCGCCCTCCTGGGCGACGTGAGGCACGACCCGTTCCAGTCGGGCGGCCTCGAGACCCCGGCTCACGAGCGCGTCGAGGCAGGAGCCATACACAAGGCACATAAAGGCGTTCTATTCATAGATGAGATTAACACGCTCCGGATGGAGAGCCAGCAGCATCTGCTGACGGCCCTCCAGGAGAAAAAGTTCCACATAACCGGCCAGTCTGAGCGCTCCTCCGGCGCGATGGTCAAGACGGACCCGGTGCCCTGCGACTTTATTATGGTGCTTGCGGGTAACCTGGACGCTAAGGAGGGCATGCACCCGGCGCTGAGGAGCCGTATCAAGGGCTACGGCTACGAGCTATACATGCAGGACACCATGGAGGATACTCCTGAGAACCGGCGGAAGCTCGTGCGCTTCGTGGCCCAGGAAGTGCTCAGGGATGGCAAGATACCGCACTTCGACAGGAGCGCAGTAGAGGAAATAATCAGGGAGGCCAGGCGGAGGGCGGGCCGCAAGGGCCACCTGACCCTGAAGCTCAGAGACCTTGGCGGCCTGGTGAGGGTCTCGGGCGACATAGCCCGCGCCGAGGGGGCTCAACTCACCACGGCTGAGCACGTGTTGAAGGCCAAGAAGATATCCCGCTCTGTCGAGCAGCAGCTCGCCGATACGTATCTTGATAGAAGGAAGGACTATCGCCTGTTCAAGGTGACCGGCGAGGAGGTGGGCCGCGTAAATGGCCTGGCCGTAATAGGCGGCGACTCCGGCATCGTGCTTCCCATCGTGGCGGAAGTCACCCCGGCCATATCCAAGTCCGAGGGCCACGTCTACGCCACGGGCAAGCTCAAGTCGATCGCTAAGGAGTCGGTGCAGAACGTGAGCGCCATCATCAAGAAGTACACCGGCTACGACATAGCCAGCATGGACGTCCACATCCAGTTCGTGGGGGCTTACGAGGGCGTCGAGGGGGACAGCGCCTCCGTGTCGATAGCGACGGCGGTCATATCCGCCCTGTCCCAGATACCCGTGGACCAGAGCGTGGCCATGACCGGCAGCCTCTCCGTAAGGGGCGAGGTGCTCCCCATAGGTGGTGTCACCTATAAGATAGAGGCGGCCGCCCTGGCGGGCATCCAGACGGTGCTCATCCCGAAGTCCAACATGGGCGACGTGCTCATCGAAGAGTACTACAAGGATAAGGTCAGGATAGTGCCCGTCTCTAACATCAGCGAGGTGCTCGAGTACGCCCTGGTTGGCAAGATGAAGGAGTCCTTCCTGGATAAGATCCGCAACTTTAGCGTGGATAAGATGGGCATCGGCATCTTTGATAAGGCCCTTCCGCATTGAGTGGCGTCGGCTTTTTATCGACGCCCATCCTTTTAAGTGATACCATGGAATTCTACGACGTAAGAGAGCTGGATGGATATAATGTTTCTATTGTATATGATAATGGCGAAGTCGACGAGATCTCGGAGCACTTTTTTAAGGGCGGGGCGGTGAGGGCCCTGGTAGGCGGCTCCTTCGGCTTCACGAGCGTCGATGATTTGGAAAAAATCGGCACGGCCATAAAGGATGCCATTGCAATCGCCAGGAAGATGGACGGGCTCAACCCCCGGCCACCCATCGAGCTTGCGCCCATGCCTAAACTGAGAAAGGACGTGTATAAGGCTAAAAAAGACCCCGCAAGCGTCCCTCTCGAGGAAAAGCAGCGCCTCGTGAAGGACATCGAGGAGGCGCTTAGGGGCGATTTAATAAAGAGCACCAGGGTCACCTACTCTGAGGCGTACACGCATAATATTTTCAAATCCTCAGAGGGGGATGAGGTGGAATTTGAAATTTACAGGACGGGGTTTAGCTGCGTGGCCGTTGCGAAGGATGGAGGCGCCATGCAGATGGGCCGGAGTAGCTACTTTAACGTGGGCGGATACGAGGTGTTCGACCAGTGTGACCCCCTAAAGCTGGCTGAAGAGGCCAGGAAGGAGGCCATCACGCTTTTGAGGGCCGGGTCCCCGCCGGCAGGCCGCTTCGACGTCATACTGGACCCGGAGCTGGCGGGTGTATTTATTCATGAGGCCGTGGGCCACGCAGCCGAGGCCGACACGGTGCTCGAGGGCGACTCGTGCATCGAGGGCATGATTGGCTCCACGATAGGAAGCGAGCTGGTGACCGTGAGAGATGACCCTACGCTGTTGCGGTATGGGCATTACCCGTATGACAGCGAGGGCGTGCCTTCGCAGCCCACGACCATAATCGAGCATGGCGTCCTTAAATCGTATTTGAACTCGAGGGAGACTGCGCTAAAGTTTAGCGGGCATCCGGGTAACGCCCGCTCCAGCGGCCTGATGAGGCCGGTGGTGCGCATGAGCAACACTTTTATTGAGAACGAGGACATGTCGGTCGAGGAGGTGTTCGAGGGCGTGGACGGCGTATACCTGAAAGGCTCGCGGGGCGGCCAGGTAAACACTGGAGAGGGGATATTCCAGTTCAACGCGGTGATGGGCTACATCGTTGAGAACGGGCAGATTGGAAAGCCCATCAGGGACGTCTCGATTTCCGACAGCACGCTCAGGACGCTTAAGAGCATCGTGCGGGTCGCTAACGACCTCGAGTTTCACTCGGGACGCTGCGGCAAGGCCGGGCAGAGCGTGCCAGTCGCGGACGGCTCTCCGCACATCCTCGTCAAGGACGCGGTCGTGGGGGGCTCCGCATGAGCCTAAAAAAGCTCGTTGAGCTGGCCTTGAAGGAGGGCGCCACCGAGGCCGAGGTTTTCTGCTCTAAGGCTAGGCTGGTCAACGTCGAGACGCAGAGGGGTAGCGTCGGCTTCGCCGAGGAGAGCGCCTCGGAGGGCCTGGGAATCCGCGTGGTCGCCGGCGGAGCTTTAGGTTTTTCCTCGGTCAACGACCCCCGGAGGTACGAAGAGGCAGTGAAGGCGGCGGTCAGGTGCGCGAGGGCGCGAGGGCCGGACCCATCGTTGAAGGGCCTCCCCAGGCCAGGGCAATATAGAGCCGCCACTGGCATATACGACAGGCGCCTCGAGGAGCTTAGCCTGGACGAGTGCATCGACATGGCTGCGGCCATGGTGGCCGAGGCCAAAAAGGATAAGGACATCTCGGTCACCTTCGGCAAGCTTACGAGCCAGGCCTCCGAGACCTCCATCGTAAGCTCGAGCGGTATAGATGCCTGCGAGAAGGAGACCGCAGTCTACGGCTATATCGACGTGATATTAAAAAAGGATGGCCAGGTGTCCACAGCCTTCGATTACGACGTGTCGAGGGCCTGGGACGTCGACTTCTCCCTCGTGGGAGAGAGGGCGGCGGAGCTGGCGAGAAGCTCGCTTAACGCCGTCTCGGTGGAGAGCGGCTCCTATGACGTCTTGCTGGGGCCTCAGGCCTTTGCCGACATCATGGAGGGCACGCTGCTGTTCGCCATTAACGCCGAGAGCGTGCAGAAGGGCAGGTCGAGCCTTTCCAGTAAGATGGGAGAGAGGGTGGCCGTGGATGGACTAACGATGGTCGACGACGGCCTCTTGCCCGGCGGCCTTGGCACGTCGAGCTTTGACGACGAGGGCGTCCCCACCCAACAAACCATAATTATAAAAGACGGCATACTCGAGTCGTTTATCTACGACTCCTACACGGCGGGCAAGGAGGGCCGGGAGTCGACGGGCAACGCCATGAGGGGCACGTACCAGCTCAGCCCAAAGGTGGGACCCCACAACGTCCGCTTCGAGTACCCGAGGAGCGATGTCATAGGAGAGACTGAAAGGGGTATCTACGTGAACTCTATAATAGGCGCCCATACCGCCAACCCCGTGACTGGCGACTTCTCGGTCGAGTGCCGAAACTCGTTCGTCGTGGAGGGCGGCCAAAAGATAAAACCAATAAAGTCTCTCATGCTCAGCGGTAACGCCTTCGACTTCTTAAGGAAGATAGATGGCATGGGCAGGGATGACCGCAAGGTCGGGGCCTTCGTCACCCCAACTGTCAAGGTCAAAGATGTGCGGGTCACGCGGGGCTCGTAATTCATAAGCAGGGGGCACCCCTGCTTTCCAATAACTTATATATCTATCTAGAGATAACTACCTTTGAACTCAAAAGAGCCGATTCAATATGAAACGAATATTTCAGCGTATTTTCTTTCCAGCACTTTTATTAATCTTGCTGCTCTCCATTATAGCTCTGGCGTATGGCATAAGTGTTGAGAAAAAGAGTATGCAGCCCAATATTCGTCTCGATCCCTATTTTCATGCTCCTCAAGATAGGGAAGATGTAATCGTTTATTTTAAGGAGATGCCTTCATCAATTGAAGAATTCGCATCGTCTTACGGTGTCACCCCAATTTTCGTTAAGGACGATATTAAAATGGCCGCGTTTGAGACTTCGCCTACGAGAGTACCTGGCGTGACCAGCCAAAAGACTAAGGAACTTATAGAACAAATCTCCAAAGATCCACTTGTAGAGTCGGTTAAAGTAGATACATTCATGTTTACGGATAAAAAATCGGATATCAAAGCGATGCCTGAGGTAATTACCCCGGAAGACCTTGATAAAAATGGCACTATATATTCTCATGAAAAGGTTATTGTTGGATTCTGGAGGTTTCCTCCGTCTCTTGAGGATTTTGCCGCCAAATATGGGGGGAGGCTGGTCAATCTAACCGAGGGTGACCGGAATTTACTGACAGCAATGTTCGAGACCGATGACATGACAGGTTTTATAAATAATGTATCAAAAGACCCATACGTTAGGTATGTTGAGCCAAACATCGTAGGCCATGTCTGTTGATGATGTTACATTGTTCTTTTTTTTTGTAAATTGCCTGGCTCAGATTATTTCGAACGGAAGGATAAATTTGGCTTTTTTTGCGGGAGAACAAAATATAAGCCGATGACGTGCCTAGTTAGGATAGCGACCTGGACAGCTACCCCCAGCCGCAGGGAGGACGAAAAATGAACTTCAGGCTGCTCGCCATGTGTATCTTTGCCTTGCCCGCGGTGGCCGCCTCGGGCTGCGTGCTAGAGCCGACGCCGGTGTCTTCGCCCACACCCACGCCGACTGCCACCCCTGCGCCGACCATGTGGCCGCCAGCAACGATAGACACCATAATGAGCACGCAGGTTAGCATTGAATACCTCAACGTGTCATACAGTAGAGACGTAAAGACGATGCAGGCGGAGAACTTCTCAATCCTCCTGGAGAATAAGGGCCACACATGGGCGAATAACACCTTTCTAACTACACAAAACAAACACTAGGCTTTTCACCACAAAGTACACAAAAAACACTAGGTACACAATCTCTTTTATTTAAAAAAATTGTGTACTTTGTGTTTCCTTGTGTTCTTTGTGGTTAATATTTTAGTGTTTGTTTTGTGTACCTTGTGGTTAAAAAGGTAGTATTCACCTTTAGGATAACGGGGCCATGGGGCGGAGAATCCCCGCTATTTTAATGTTGGGATGAATCCGCCCCTTGAATCCAAACTATAAGTATAAAAACCAAAAACTATTTAATAGTACTATACAGTATAAAGTTAAAGTTCCACCGTATGGGAGCAGCAGCAAAAGCGGAACCGTGTTCCGCCTTTAATCAAATAGTCTTCTATGGGCTAAGCCCGATGCCGGGATGACTGGCTGAAAGTGCGGATGAAATCCCCGGCGAAGGGATGGAGCGCACAAGGTGGATGCTTCCGATTTCAATCGGGAGAGAAGGTCACGTAATCGCATTAGCATCATTCATTTACAAATGCTAGTTCTTGAAGCTCTGTATTGGCGGTGGTATCCTGCCGCCACGCCTGACGAAGCCAGCAGAGGAGAACCTGTTGAGGGGCATCACGTAGCTTCCTCCGAGAAGCCCGCCGAACTCCACGTACTCCCCCTCTTTTCCGGCTGGTATTATGCGCACGCCGGTGGTCTTTCCATTTATTACGCCTATGGCGCACTCATCGGCTATTATGGCTGAGATGGTTTCGGGGGGAGTGTCGCCGGGCACGACGAGCATGTCAAGGCCCACGGAGCACACGCTCGTCATGGCCTCCAGCTTGTCGATGGTGATTGCGCCGCGCTTCACCGAGTCTACCATGCCCGCGTCCTCGCTCACGGGTATGAAGGCGCCCGACAGGCCGCCCGTATACGAAGTAGCCATCGCCCCGCCCTTCTTGACGGCGTCGGTGAGCAGCGCAAGCGCAGCCGTGGTGCCATGGGTGCCGCACTTCTCCAGGCCCATTGCTTCCAAAATGTTAGCCACCGAGTCCCCCTCGGCAGGGGTAGGCGCTAGCGACAGGTCGACGATGCCGAACTCCACGCCAAGCCGCTCTGCCATCTCCCTGCCCACAAGCTCGCCCATCCTTGTTATCTTAAAGGATGTGCGCTTTATGGTCTCGGACAATTCGCCCAGGTCGGCGTCCTTCATCTGCGACAGTACTGCTCTTACGACGCCAGGCCCGGATATGCCCACGTTAATCACCGTCTCGGGCTCCCCATCGCCATGGAACGCCCCGGCCATGAACGGGTTGTCAGACGGGGCGTTGGCGAAGACCACGAGCTTCGCGCACCCAACCGGGTTAAGCTCCGCCGTACGCTTGATGACCTGCCCCATGAGGAGCACGGCGTCCATGTTGATGCCGCTCTTCGTGGTGGCCACGTTGACGGAGCTGCACACCCGCTCGGTGGAGGCCAGCGCCTCGGGTATCGAGCTAATCAAAATAGAATCGCCAGCCGTGAAGCCCTTGTGCACGAGCGCAGAGTAGCCGCCTATAAAATCCACATTAAGGTCCCTGGCCGCCCTATCCAGAGTCTTCGCAACCGACACGGCACCCTCCACGGCCTTCTTATCGCCAGCGAGGGGGGCATCTAGCAGGCTGGCGATAGGGGTCACAGAAATACGCTTATTAACGATTGGTATCCCAAACTTCTGCTCGACCGCCCTGGCCTCGCTCACCAGCCTCTTAGCCCTCGAAGTCACGGTCTCATAGATACGCCTGTTCATCTCCCTTATATTATCGCAGGCGCACCCCCTCAGGCTTATTCCCATAGTGACAGTCCTAATATCCAGGTGCTCCGCCTGAATCATGCGGACCGTCTCGAGTATCTCCTCGATCGAGTAAATCATGCTCAAACCCTGTGCATGTACTTGAAAATGTCCTCGTGCTGTACCGTGATCTGGACGCCCTGCTTCTTCCCAACGCGGGCCATGGTCTGCTGTAGCTTAGATAAATCATGGTCAGTGATGTCCGCTATGAGTATCATCGTGAATAGTCCCTGCACTATGGTCTGGCTCAAGTCCTCTATATTAACGTCCTGATCGGCTAGCGCCTTGGTTATCGCCGCTATTATCCCCGGATGGTCGACGCCGGTCACGGTTATGACTGCGCGCTCCTTTGCCATTCAAACTACCTCTTTCCGCACGAGCGTGATGTGCCTCGTCAGGCTTTTATGGATGTACTGCTCGTGCGACTCAATCACATTAAACCCCGCTTCTCTTAATAGCTTTTCCATTGGCTCCCTGTATACTATGACGGCGTATCTTCCTGGCTTTAGTACGCGGAATATCTCTTTTATCGTGTCACGGTGGAACGCCTCAAGGGATGAGCCCTTTATGGGAGTGGATTGGCCATAAGGGAAGTCGGTGACAATTGCGTCGATAGAATTGGTTTTGATGCCCATCTTCAAGGAGTCCTGCATCATCACGTCGTAGTTTTTGCCGTAATGCCTGAGGTTCCACCGGGTGCCGTAGGCCATCTTCTTCTGGATGTCGCTGCCGATGACGTGGATGGCGTCGCTTATCAGCTCTGCCTCTACGAGGATGCCCCCCGTGCCGGACATTGGGTCGAGCATCCACCCCTCCCTTATTCGGGACATATTTACGATGGCACGGCTTATTCGGGGCATAAGCACGCCTGGCAGGAAGAACGGCTTCTTCTGGGGCGCCCGCTTTTCGTATTGTGCCCTATCGGGGCTTGCGATGAGCTTCCCGAAGATGCAAACGCCCCCGGTCACTATCGCCCTGAAGACGACGTCTGGGTTCGTGAGGCTGACCTTATAGCCCCTCCTCCATATCGCCGCCCCAAGCCTCCTCTCAAATTGAGGGCTAATCCTCCCATGCCCGCCAACGCATTTCACCCTCACGAGAAAACGCTCGCCAGCCTTAAGCTTGATATCGGCGGAGCCGGCTTCCCGCAAAATCGCCTCCTCGTCCGCACTGCACTCGAAAATAGGCTCCATGATATGATGGGTGAGCGCAAGCCTGCCCGCCAGTATAGATACATCAGCATCCGTTCTAATGGCGAGCGCCTGGCGATAGCTGCCGACAACCTCATACTGCCAGCCATAGGCCTCTATGCAGCCTGATACCTCGCTCTTCGGCAATGTATCATGCTCGCCTGACAACTCGAAGACAAGGCGCCTCATCATACGACTCTAATGAATATACAATCGGGATATACTTTTGTATCCGCCCCCTCCATGCCACAAAACTTTATGTGATTCGCAAACATAGAAGCGTTTGTCTATCGAGGTACACCAATGTACGACTACCTGGCCCTCATGCCCATCATCATGCCCATAATAGGGGCGCTACTCACATACGCCCTCGGCAAGTACTCGGAGAAGGCCCAGGACGTGTTCCTGGTAGCGTATTCTGCGCTGATTTTTCTGGTAGATGTAGCGTACCTTGTCCTGCTCCAGACGGGCGCGCTAAAGCCGCAGGCCTATGGCTTCATAGTGCTCGACGCCCCGGGAATAGTGATAAGCATACTGATCGCATTCATCGGCACGCTGGCCATCTTCTACTCATTCGTGTACAAGGACAGCAAGCACTATGATAACACGTACTTCATCATGTATTTCCTGCTCATGGGCATGATGAGCGGATTGGCAAGCACCTACAACGTCATAGTGATGCTCATCTTCCTGGAGGCGGCCACTGTCATAAGCTCTGTATTAATATTATTCGGCCGCACCAAGCGCTCGATAAAGGCGGCCTACGTGTACCTTGCCATTAGCATCATAGAGGTGGTACTCGTGGTCACGGGCGCCTTCATCCTGTATAACGACGCAGGCACCATAGACCTCAACCTCATGAAGCCGGGGAGCGTGAGCCAGAATGACATGTTCCTGCTCGCCATGCTGTTCTTCTTCGGGTTTGGCACCAAGGCCGGACTGCTGCCGCTGGGCATAATATGGCTTCCGCCCGCCCACGCCGAGGCCCCGCCTCCGATAAGCGCAACCATGTCGGGCATCCTCATCAAGGCCAGCGTCATAGCCATGATCAAGGCGGTATACCCGTTCTACCTCATCTCTGGGGTGGAGACGCTCATCCTGGTCGTGGCGTCCTTCGGGGTGCTCAACATGCTCGTGGGCGTGATAATGGCCCTGCTCTCCGAGGATATCAAGCGCCTGCTCGCCTATCATAGCATTAGCCAGATGGGCTACATCATCATGGGCCTGGGCTTCGCCACGCCCATCGCCATCTATGGCGCCCTGTTTCACATAACCAACCACATGCTCTTCAAGGGCTGCCTATTCCTGATAACTGGCGCCCTCATCCTGAGGATTAACACCAGGAAGATCCACAAGATGGGCGGCCTCATGTGGCAGATGCCGCTCACCGGGGCCTGCTTCTTGATAGCCTCGCTGGCCATGTCGGGCGTGCCCTTCCTTAACGGCTTCGTCAGCAAGGAGCTCATCTACGAGGGGTCCATCGAGGCCGGCTACCCAATAATATTCTCGATTTTCGGGCTGGATTTAACCATATTCTCCATATTCGGCTGGGTGACGAGCCTGCTCACCTTCACCTGCCTCATCCACGCCTTCTACGTGATGTTCATGGGAAAGCCCAGAGAGGAGTTCAAGGACGCGAAAGACCCCCCGGTCTTCATGATGCTGCCCATACTGATAATGGCCGGATTGTGCATCGTACTGGGCGTATACCCCGACCTCGCCTCAGGAGCGCTGGAGTTCGCGGCCAACGCGCTCTTCGGGCTGACCCACATATGAGGTTGATGGGATGGACTTAGAAGCCTTAAAGAAAGCGCTGGCCTCTCGCCTGCACGGCGTCCGCCCGGAGAGCGTAGTATTAGTAGGCGTCGGCAACAGGCTCAGGGGCGATGATGCCATAGGCCCTGCTATCATCGACATGCTAAAGGGCCATGTTCCCCATGCGCTGGACGTGGGTGAAGCCCCCGAGAATTATACGAGCATGATAAAGCGCCTTAAGCCCTCCGTGATAATATTCCTTGACGCATTGGACTTTGGTGGCATGCCAGGCAGCGTGACTCTCGTCGAATCCGAGGAAATCCAGAGATATGGCGCGAGCACCCACGGCCTCTCTCTAGAGGTGGCGATGGATTACCTGAGGCTCGAGACGGGGGCCGTCGTTTTTCTCATAGGCGTCCAGCCGGAGAGGGTTGGCGAGGGCGAGGGGCTATCGCCTTCCCTTGTGAAGCCCATAAATGACCTGGCCCGCGCCCTGATAGAAGCGATACAAAATTAAACTGTCATCTCTCACCATGACGTTACCTTTTTTACCACAAGGTACACAAAGCAAACACCACCCCTCTCACCACAAAGAACACAAAGCAAACACAAAGTACACATTTTTTTAAATAAAAGAGATTGTGTACCTAGTGTTTTTTGTGTACCTCGTGGTGTTCGACGTGGCGCCGTGATTAAAAAGCTAGCGGGCATCGAATCCCTGATAGCCCGCCGCCTCAACCGGCCTCACCGTGACGCCCTCTACCCTTGCTGACCTCGGGCCCTGCCTCATCATCTCTAGCAGCTTATCCACCTGGTGGTCGTCGCCCTCGAGGACGGCGTGAACCCTGCCATCCTCGAGATTCTCGACGTAGCCCCTGACGCCGAGCATAAGGGCGTTCCTCATGGTGAACGCCCTGAAGCCGACCGCCTGCACCCTGCCAGATACTATAACGTCAACGGCCTTCATATCATTTTTAAAGGCTTATCCCTTTTACGGCGGAGCGAGCTTCCACGGGTTAAAGTTTCCTATGCCCAGCGCCTTGTTAGTCTTAGCCATGGACTTCATGCCATCCTTCTCGATGCCAGTCATGGCCCTGATACAATCGATATTCTCAGGTATGACGTCGGACTCCTGGTGGATGGCCTGGAAGGCGTTAAACTCCCCCTCCTTATCCACTGTCACTGACTCTTCCCAGATGGCGTTCTCCATGATGTCGTTCCTGGACCTGCCGAGCTCCCTGCCGAACTCGATGGCATCGCCGGTGAACTTGATGTTATACCATGAGGGTATGAGCCAGAGCCTCGGCCATTGCCTTAACACGTCTAATACTTCTTCCCTTGAGGGCCTCTTCTTTAAACTCATGTTCACGAAGTGCATGTGCATTAGCGTGGTGGGCACCTTCATGGCGGCCGTCTCTATGTTGATGTGCGGAAGAACGGTCTGGACGTCTGGGCCGTGGTGGGACGGCAGCTGTATAGGGTCGGGCACGATGCCGTTGAGCGGGCCGCGCTTGGCATCATTGGGGTCGCCGCCCCTCCTCACCAGCACCACCCTGGCCTTCTGCACGCCAAAGGCCTTATCTATTGCGTATATGAGCCTGCACAGGCCGGTGGTGTTGCACGATACGACCCTCACGAACTTCTTGCCAATCGCCTCCCCATAGTTTGCTGCGGCGTTGAAGGACGTCCCGGCCACCTCGTGCTCCTCGCCGCCCTGGAATATGGCGGGCTTGCCTAGCTGCTCGTATATCTTCTTGTTCTCCTCTCCTATGCCCTCGGGGGCACAGTCTACCACTATGTCGGCCTTCTTTATCATGTCCAGGTTGGAGCCTGCTATCTCAATTCCTGCGGCCTTGAACTTCGGCCCGGCCTTCGCCGGGTCGACGGCGTAAATGGGATAACCCTTATGGCTTGCCACGTATGCCTCGTAGTCTGGCTTGGTCTTGGCTATTCCTACCAGCGTCATGTCGTCCTGGCGCATCACGGCGTCGGCCACGCGCTTTCCTATTGTACCGTAGCCATTGAGCGCTACCTTGATCTTATCTGCCATGCGAAATTCCTCTCATTATATATTATCGCGTCTCATATTATATGTTACGAGAAGGGTATAACCAGTTACTACCGCCTTTAGGAGTTATTCATGATTCCGCCATCCTTTTCAAGGCCTCGGGGTCGATGGTGCCCCTCTCAGTGGTGAGGATGCCGTACTGGTGCATGATACCGGCACGTATCCCTATGTTCAGGCCGAAGAACAGGGGCCTGCCCCACCTATCCCGCCCCAGGTAAATGGCGTTCTCTCCCTGTTCCGGCGTGCCCTCCATCATGGGATGGTTCTTGAAGTAGACGTAGTCGCCAACCTTAAGGCCTTCAGGCGTCCCGGGGGTGCGCTCGTCACCGCTCCACACCTCAAGGGTCTGGTACTCCTCAAAGCTGCCATCCTTGATGGTATATGTCTTCCAGCCTCGTATCATTAAAACTGGCAGGTGCTTATTGAAGCTTTTCTCGCCCACCACGTCGAGCTTAGACTTGAGCAGTATTAGATTGATGGCCGCTGCGCAGTCGAGCTTGTACTTGCCGCCCGTGGGGCTGATAAAGTCGTTCAGCGCCTCCGTATTGCTCACCCCGCCCTTGACTTTCCAGAACTGGCTGCCATCTACGTAGGCCTGCTCCCAGTACCTTGTGTTAAAGTACTGGCTGTCCATCTGGCGGCCGAACGCGACCCTCCCGGAGTTCATCTTCTTCTGGAACGTCAGGACGTTGCTGACCACGGCGCTCCTGTACCTGGCCTCATAGTATGAGGCGGTGCCCGGGGCGTTGCCCCCCTCCATGTATTCCTGCGGCAGGTCTACAGGTATCTGTGATACGCCGATTTCTGGCGATTGTGATGTCGTTGGCAGTGCCAGGGCTGGCGCCAGCGCCAGCAAGGCCATGGCTATGACGACGCATTTTCTTAGCATCACTAGGGAGAGGGTGTATGCGGGGGCTAAATCATTCTTCATTGGAAAGGGTGTTTAGCCGCGCCCGCCTCCTTCAATTTTCGCGGCCCTGGCGCGCCGGTGGATGCCGAAAGTACGGGCGTGGAGGCGCAAGAGGCGGACAATGCGTCGATGCCATAAAGGCATTTATACCTAAAGGGGTATCATTCTGTGGTCACGATGGACATTAAAAGGGCTTTGTTCGACATAATCGTGGTCATTTATGTTGCCATAGCCGCCGCAATCTTCATACCGTGGATGCTGTTCTCCATCCTGGGGCCGGCACCGCTTGCAATAGCCATATCCGATGCCGTATTCAGGTTTTTCTCGCTCTTTTGCCACCAGCTCCCATGGCGGTCTCTATTCTTCAATGGGGTCCAGATGCCCGTGTGCGCCCGCTGCGCCTCCATTTACGTGGCTACGGCATTAGGGCTGGCCTTTTTCAGGATCAGGGGGTATGGCGGACGAGAGTTCAGGATGAGCTGGCCTCTGCTCATCCTTTTATTCGTACCCACTGGCGTGGACGGCTTCACCCAGTACCTCGGCCTGCGGGAGAGCACTAACCTCTTGAGGCTTATAACTGGATTCCCGTATGGCCTGGGCTACGCCTACCTCCTCGCATGGGCGGTGCCGTTCACCTGGGCGCTTCTGGAGCTCGTGGCCACCGCGATGAGGGGCGATGGCGAGAATGCGAAATTAGTGCTTCAAAGGATAAAAAGCATGGCCTGGCCTTTCACGCGTAGCGCACGGATTCCCCCTCGATCTTCATGACCTCCTCCATGTAAGGCATCACGAAGAGGGCGCTGCCAAGGCCAAATATGGCGCCCGTGACGACCCTTATCTCGTTAGTGCTCTCCACGGTCCAGATGAGCTGCATGCCCGGGCCAATTCCTCGCGGGAGGGGCACGCCGAAAAGCTGGGCGAAGCCATCGATGGCCATCGGCAGGCACAATAAGGCATAATAGGCGATATGGAACGGCTTAAGCCGCTTCCTGATGAAATAGAAAAGCAGCCCACCCGCTAAGAAGGATACGTAGATGGCGAAACACCTGGAGCATACCGCCATCTGGTAGCCGAAGATAAAGAGGGACCTCTCTGGGAGCTGGTGGCAGGTCGCATGGTATCCGGCCTTGATGGCACCTGCTATGGCCACCAGGGCGGGGTCTCCGGTGGACATGAAGTATGGGTATAAAACGATTGGGGCTATGAATATCAGCAAAGCGACGTTCGCGATGCTTAGCCAGTGCCTTATCACGAAGGAGCCAAAAGCGATAATATATCCTTCAAGCCTGCTCATCAGGCCATAAAAGGCGCTGTTCATTTATATCCTTGATGCTTTGGTAAGCGTGGGCACCACTATCCTGAAGTAGTGGGTGAGCAGCACGAGCACTATCGCGCCTATGAAGAGCCCGGCGATGCCGAACACGACCGGCCCGAGAATATAGGCGAACATCAGGAGGCCGGTGTTCACCTGTCCGCTGGCTATGAACGGCCTGATAAAAAGCTCGGGCAGCGTCTGGACGAAGACGAGGACGGCGGCGGCCATGAAGATGCAGTAGGATATGCTTGTGATGAACGTCCCCGCTGCCAGCGAGCTTATCAATATGTACAGGAATAGCGGCACGGTGATGAGGTACATGCCCACGACTGGCACGAGCGCCGAGACCCCGCACAGGATACCCATGAGTATGGGCGAGGGTATGTCCATGGACGGCGGTGCGAAAACGTTTAGAGCGCTAAAGACGATGGCGGCCACTATGGCGAAGAACACGATGCTCAGCACGTTGCCGAAGAAAATCTTTTCGAGGTCCTCGTCCACCGCCTTAAAGTATTTTCCCAGCATGCGGTCGTGCTCCTGTATAATGTCGGGAAACGTGGACGCCACCCAGGACTTTATCCGCTCATCGTCCCGTATGAGGTAAAAGGCGATTACGAGCATGAGGAATACCTTGAAGATGACGTCCACTACCGTGCCCCCTGTGGCTACGAGAAGATGCTGCAGGCTGGCTATGGAGCCGCCATAGCCGGGCAGCATCCCGTACCAGTCCTCCGGTACGCTAAAGTCGCCGGACACGACTTTCTCAATCGTCAGGTTATGCTGCGCGACCGCCATGCTCAGGTTCGATAAAGGGCCTGGGGATATCGACTGGAGTCCCATGCCAGCCACCAGTGAGCTGAACTGCGATAGTGCGGCGAGTAGCGTGTAGCCTATGATGAGGAGCAGGGGGAGCACGAGCAGAAACATGCACGCTGCCACGAGTAGCGAGTCGTTCTTGATGTACGGCCTCAGCCTGCGCTTTATGGGCCTGGCTATATAGTATATAAAAATCGCGTATACTATTACCGCGAGGAAAGGCCACGCCACCCATAGCAATAGCAATACCAGCGCTACGCCGAAGATTACCCATTTTGCGTCATACGCCCTCTTGAATATCCCCTGCATCCTGTGTAGGTAAATGTTTATAACCTGAAAAACCTTATGTATGGCTGATGGTAAGCGACTTTTTCAAGGGCAAGAAGTGTGGCATCTGCGGGAAGGATGCCACAAAGGCGATGTTCGGGCGCTACCTGTGCGACTCTGAGGAGTGCTACTGGAAGGCCCGGGACTCCAGGGAGTGCATTGGCAAGACCATGAAGCCTTCAGGTAACTAGCGATTTTCATATCCTGGTTTAGATTGTGGTTTATCCGCCAGGTACATGCTCATCCCGAGCAGAGCGCCGGGGATCGCCCCTACGATGGTGAAGGTCACCAGGTAAGCAGCTAAAAGGGAGTCGAGCGCTATTCCAACGAGATTCCCGATTACCGGGCTTATCAACGAGCCGATGCCGAAACCAATCGCCCCTGCCAACATGGATAAAATAACGTATAAAAAGGCATATGGAATGCTTTTCCTGGAGGTAAAGCCCTGAGCAATACCGTATGCGAATCCTCCCGACGCCCCTACAAATGTGAATCCTAAAACCAGCAGCCCTACATCAAGCTCGGGTTTTAACATGAATAACATGGCGTCTTTTTCACTTAAAATAAGATATAGCGGCAGATAGAGCGGAGATAATAATACGAGCGGATAGCTTAATATGGCAATAATCAAAAAGCCGATGACAAACGCGATTAAGCCCAACAATGGAAAAACTAGTATTTTCTTCATATCTTTAGAAGGTAATGCCAGGGCTACCCCACCGATAATTCCCAGGGGTAATGCCCCGTATAAATAATAAAAAGGTGAAGTAAGATAATAAATAAACGACGAATAAATAATATACCCCCATATAGCGCCGCCTACACCGAACCCTGCCGCCCCAGATAAGGCATATTTAAACCACCCATTTTTAAGTAATTCCATACTATCCCCATCCTATCATAAAAATGGAATTATCGTTTCTATCCACTCATCCTTATCTTTAATGTCATTCTGCAATTTATTCGCTACTTGCTCATCCAAGCCCGAAGTTATTACCTATCTGTGAATCAATTTCCTCTTCACTAATAACGGTAATAGCACCATTTTTTCCAACCTTGACCTTCCATTTCTCAAGGGCGCCCATCAGTTCCTTCCACGAGTAAAAATCTATGACATACCCATCGTCTTCTAAAGACACGACGGGCGGCGTTATCACGCTTTTCAACCTCTCGCCCTGCATTCTTCTCGTTTCATCCTGATAAGTGCCATTAACGATGGAAAGCCCTGGTACGTCGGATACGTTATACAATAGCTTCCCTACCCCATATACGCAAGAGCTATTGACATAGGCGTTCGCCGCCAATAATGCTTTTGCATCCGAATCAACGCTGATATTCTCGCCTTTTACCACTTCATTGAACTCATCCGGCAAAGAATATGCCCTGTGATCCTCCCCCATGGCAATGACCACGTTACCGATGCCTGGCAGAAACCCTCCGGTATAGCCGCGTACCCAATAGAGTGAATGATGCTGAAAAAAGGGATCATATTTTTGACCTATATAAACGCTATAGGGTATGACAGTAAATGGAAAATCTTTCCAGAAAAAAACCTGCCTTGCCTTCGACTCGGCAATACCTTTATCGCCACTATAGCTCACGTGATAAACGTTAAAAATGTATATGAAGAGTAAAAAAGCAAGTAAAACCACTCCTAAACCGATCATCAGGTAGATTAGCTTTTTATTACTCTTCATATCAATCTGCTCACAGTATGCTTAGCCGATTAGTAATCTCATCGACCAGGGATAACGCTTCAGCCTTTGTTGGTTGTGTCGGGTTATCAGGCTCATAATCGACGAGCCATTTCTCTAGCTTATCCTTTATGTCATTTTGTAATTTATTCGTGGCGCCATTGCTGTCATTCTCGCTCAGCGTCTTTTCCACGGCATCTATCTTATTATGAAGCGCATTTCTGCGCTGCTCCGCATTCTTATCGAAGCCCTTATCCGGGATGGAATCGACCATGTCATGGAGCAGCTTTGTATTCGGGTCTAATTCCATTAGCGATTTCATATCATGGCTTAGACGGTGATTTATCCGCCAGATACATAATCATCCCGAGCAGAGCGCCGGGGATCGCCCCTACGATGGTGAAGGTCACCAGGTAAGCAGCTAAAAGAGAATCGAACGCCATTCCGACGAGATTCCCGATCACCGGGCTTACCAGCGAGCCGATGCCGAAACCAATCATCCCTGCCAGCATAAACAAAAAGACGTATAAAAAGGCATATGGAATGCTTTTCCTAGAGGTAAGGCCATAGGCAAGGCCATACGCGAGCCCCGCCAGATCTCCCATAAAAGCAAAACCTAAAGCCAGCGGCCCTACATATAGCTCGGGTTTTAACATGAATAGCCCGGCTTTTTCGCCGAAAATGTACAGCGGTAGATAGAGGGGGGAAAACAACATAATTGGATAACTGAATATAGAGACGATCACAAAGCCGATGACAAAACTGATAACGCCCAGCAATGGAAAAAGCAGTATTCTCTTCAAATCTTTAGAAAATAATGCCAGGGCCACTCCGCCGATAACTCCTAGGGCTATTGCCCCGTAAAAATAATCAAAAGGAGAAGTAAGATAATAAATAAACGAAGAAAAAATAAGATATCCCCATATAGCGCCGCCTACACCGAACCCTGCCGCCCCCGATAACGCGTATTTAAGCCATCCTACTTTAAGCAATTCCATGCTTACCTCTGTCTATAGTAAATTAAACTATCGTTTTTAGCCATTCGTCTTTCATATGGCGTTTATTGTATTTCCCGAGCCTGACAGTTTGATCGTATTTCCTATTATGCCTCCGTTAATGGTGTTTGCGGACCCTGAAACTCCTATTTCTCCAGGCAGAGTATAGAATATGCCATTGAAGATACTCTTACTCCCGGACATTTTTATACTATTGTTCGAGAAGAAAAGAATATCATCTACATAGGAGGTGCAATTATACTCTTCGCCGCTAACACCAATCCTCCCCCCGGCGATGATAGTAAACGTTCCTGTGATCTTATTTCCGCTCAAGGTAACATTGCCTGTCACGTAATACAGCCCGTCCAAAGCGAAGTTAGGTCCTGATACGTTTAGATCGTCATCGATGAAATGGTACTTCCCGCTGGCTTCTGCTGACAAAGCCTTTACCCCATCGGGCTTATAATCTTCTATAGCATATTGTAAAGGCATCGCCTTAGATGAAATCTTTATCGGCACATAAATGTTTTTACTACCGGTACTCTGGGCATAGGACGAATATTCAGTCGCGCCATCCAATATATTGCCCGATCCGCTGATCTTAATCCCATCATTTGAATGGACTGCACCATTAACAAGGTTTTTACCGCCGGATATCCTGATCGCATCGTATTGTGTTATCGTGCTATTCGCCCAAATGGACGGATAAGCCACTGTGAGGTTGATATCAACGGTATCTCCAGGCTTTCCCGAGAGGTTATAATGCTCAGCGGTCTTGTTACCATAGAGCGCTTCAACCGTATAGACGTGCTTCGAGGATCCGGTCGTAATATACGTGCCGTTATCATCGGTCAACGTCGTGTAGACCATCGTACCATTCTCATCATAAATGTTTACAGTGGAATTAGCCATTATGTTACCTTTAACGTCTGTAACGATGCCTTCAATCCGGTATGCTTCGGGCGTTGGAACGAGGAAGAGAGTACCGTTTACTCCCAGGCTGGTGTTCCCTTCATGATCGAACCTCTGTATATATGATGAATAGCCGTCAGCGTTCACAACTACCTCGTGTATGCCCGGCGTTACATTAGCCATCATGCAGTAGCCCGTCTCGTTAGTGAACGTATAATAAGTCTGGTTACTCATGATGATAACGATGGCACCACCCACTTCTTTATAATATATGTCTTTGGCGACCACGCTTACCAGGTCCTTAAAGCTAGTCAGGATCTTATACGGTTCATTATAATTTGGCTGATCCCACGGGTGCTTTGGCGGGGCCCCTCCCACGTTAACCACACGATCTCCTTCAACAAACGGTACTGGTATATAAACAGGAACACCCTGGTCAGGCGAATAGGGGAACGTATCCATTCCATCGAACTTACCGATAAAGTCATCCGTAATCTCGATTACCTTCAAATAGGGTGCATCGTGCGTGATTTTCGCACCGCTACTCCACAAGTATGGATAGAATCGCCCAAACCCCCACGTCTGGTAAGCAAATGGTAATATAAATGGCGTCGTGGATGGCGGGATTCTATTAACTATGACCCCGTATACAAACGCATTGCTTACGTCACTGAAATCCGCTATTCCATCATCGTCTTTATCGATAGCACTCGCATGAGACCCATCCTCGATTAATATCCCTATGTGGTCTTTTCCGGGGTTATCGAGAACGTTATTCGGGATATACCACTCGTGCGCCGACGCCGCCACCTTGTCCACATTGCCTGTAGCCTTATCCGTGAATACGAATACGCTCTCCCAGTCATGATAATGCTTGTTCATGAAATCGTTATATGGATAATAGAACCAGTACTCGTAGACAATTTCCGATCCAGTGTCCACTGTATGGTAATATATAGTGGCTTTATCCATCTTTTCCGCGAACGATAGATTTAAGTAGTTATTTTTACTCTTTTCCCCGCTCGTCTGCATAATGTCATCGGTGTAGAAGAAGGGGGAGGTAGGATAATATTTCTCTTTGGAGTCAAACCATAAATTGGGCACGTATTCCAGCGCCTTATTCGTACCAGATAACCCGCTTGCATACTTGAACTCGTTCCTCAACAGGTTTTTCTGTTCATTGAACCATGTGGCGCCATCCGCTACGCGCTTCCACGGCCATTCTATTGTCTCCATGGTAGCGAGTACTTTCCCGGAGCCATACGAATACTCTATGTAGGTCGGATAGCCCGTTGGATTACCGGTAATGCCTATGATTATATGGGCGTCGGCCGGAATATTGGCAAAGTAGCCGTGCGTGGAGTAATGCCACCCGTCCAACTCTGCATCAGTAATACCGCTCACGATTGGGCTGTTCGAATCCACTATGCTAAGATATTCATTAATATTATTGACGTGCGTTACACCCCCTGGAAGGAAAGAACTACTCCAGTGCCCGGCATTCCATCCCTCGTCGGTAGCATGGGCGACCAGGACGCCGCCATTATACACGTAGCTGGCGAACTTATCTTTATTACTTGCAAGATTGTTATAAGTCCACGTTTGTTGATCTGATGCTATGATGACCATCTCATACTTGCTCAAATCGGTCGTCGCCAAACTGCTGGAACCGAACACGTCATAAGTGATCCCAAGTTCATTCAGCGCATACTCGTTAGAGGGATAACCCCACGGTAATACATCTTCGACAAGCAACGCCTTCGAGCCTCCACTTTGAGAAGCCGCTGATGCCGTCATCAGCATCCCTAGCGTATTTCCTGAAGGCGCAGAACGCACCGGCACATAGTCTGCAGGCGGCGTATTCGTCGAGCCATTTATAATATCAATATTATTAGCAATATCACTAATAGTCATTTGATTATCGGTGGTCGGATCGCTATATGCGGCAGAAGTAATGCCACCTGAGATCATTAACACTATACAAAATATCGATACGAATACCCACGTTATACGGACCCTTCTCATGTAAATACCCCTCAATACGTAAATATCCAATAGATTAGGCTTGTAAAAGCCTAAGTCTCAGATCTAATAAGACATAACCAATTGGTTTGATAGCAATCGATACCTAAGTAATGTAATTATAAATGATTTAGAGTATATATAGTTATCTCATATTTGTAATCTTTTTATATAAACTATTTATAAGCCGATTAAAAAAAATCAGGTGCTGCCTGCTCCAATGTAGATGACTCCCGGACTTTTTTAGCAACTCTCTATGCCCATGCTATCGTACTAGCCTTGCCACGTTCCACCCTTTTTTGGCCCCTATGGACCGTGCCACTGGCTCGCATTTGGCCCTTAGCAGGTATGCTATCGGCCCGAATCCCTCATCGGATAGCGCCTCGTAGTTGGCCATGCCCTTGCTGATTATGACGTCGGCCTCTTTCATCGCCTTCAGGGTTTCGGGCGGCAGCTCTTTGAGGCAGACGCCGATGGCGTTTGAGCCAGTCGTGAGCACCCTGTCGACTTTTTTATCAAGGCCCATCCTGCGAACGTCCTCCATGGTGGCGTCCGTCACGATGTTGCCGCCCCTCACCACAAGGGTGACGTGGGAGCCGGCGTCTTTTAGCATCTCCAGCACGAGCTCGTCGAAGTAAATCTCCCCACAGTTATCGGTCAGATATGTTACTTTCCCGTTCTGGGCCAGCCCCATGATGGCATCGGTATCGTCCACGTCCAGGCCCCTCCCCATCTCCTCCTTGAAGAGCGCCTCGAAGCCGCCTATGTCCACCTGGTGCTCCTGCAGCCCAAAGTCGAAGTTGTTCCCTACGATGGAGGCGAGCACGGCGAGCCTGAACCGGTCGCGCTCAGGCGCCCCTGCTATTGCCTTTCTCACCGAGGGCATCATCTTAGAGGCGATGGCATTGCTTTGCGCTTTCATCTCCCTGTAGGGGTCATCGTCCCCCAGGATGCCATACACTTTACGATGAATACCCGTGGAAACATCAGTAGCCCTGACGCCCTCCCTGAAGTGCTCGCTCAGATAGTCAAGGCCGCCCTGTACGGCCTTAAAGATGAGAGCCTCATCCTTCGTGGAAAGCCGGGCCTCGTACAATACACGGTTCAACAGGCAGGGGGCGCATCTCGGGTCAGACTTCATGAGTATCGTTGTAGTGCTGAAGGGCCATATATGCTTTTTCGATGCAATTTCTATGTTGAATCATTATGGCTGGGTAGACGGTTTAGCACGAAAAAGACATGATCAGGCAGATGGTTCTTTTATTTTGAGGCTAAAGGGGGGCTTCGCTTTGCTTTTAACTCGAGCGCTCCGCGCGGTCACTAGAGCGCTCCGCGCGGTCACTAGAGCGCTCCGCGCGGCGCGCCCCCTCAGTCATAGTAAAAGAAGATGTGGTGCCAACCATCCACTATCACATAAAACCCCCTTCAATCACAGGAGTAAAAAAGATGCCAAAGCCATTAAGGCCTGGCATCATTTGGGCTTCTGGGCCTCTTGCGTAGAGGCGATGGCGGCCCGCTCATCCTTGACGAAAGGCATCCACCAGTTATACTTCTTGAGAAGAACCATGATGGATGGCACGACCACCAGCCTCATGAGCGTGGCGTCCATGAGGATGGCCAGGCACAACACGAAGCCGAACTCCTTGAGCATTATCGTGCCCGAGATCATCATGGAGCCGAAGGCGGCCGCCATCACCAGACCGCACAGGGTGATTATGGTGCCCGTGGACTCGACAGCGTGCTCGATGGCCTCCTCATCGCTCCTGCCCTTGAACGCCTCCTCCCTTATCCTGCTCACCAGGAAAATGTCATAGTCCACCCCCAGCCCCATGAGCACGCAGAACAGTATTATGGGCAGTATCCAGTAGACAGAGGCGTTAAGCCAGACCTGGAACACCAGGATAAAGATGGCGAGCGTCCACGCGATGCTGAGGAGCAGGGTGGTAATCAGCCTGGCGGGGGTGAAAAGGGAGCGTAAGAGCAGCATGAGCACGATGAATATCCCTATGAGCACGACGGGTATGACCAGGCTATACTTGTCGGTACATAGCCTCTGGTACTCGTATGTCCCAACCGCCCCGCCTCCCATGAGCAGCGTGGTCCCCGCGCCCTCGCTGGCCTGGTAAGCCTTAAGCTTTTCCTTGATTTCGTCTATGGCCTTCTGCGAGCTCAACGAGAACGGCGACCCGTTGAACGCCACGTAAATAAGCGTGGTCCTGCCATCGGCTCCTATGCTATCGTTCATGTAGTCCTCGTAGAACTCCTTCTCCGCGCCCTTGTATGCTGAAAGGTTATCGTAGTCAATTGTGGCGCCCTCAGGCCTGGTCATCGAGTAGACCTTGTCCACGCCCGGGGTGTCAGCTATCAGGGCTGACAGCCTCTCCACCCTGTCCAGGGCTTCAGGCGAGTAGTTGCCGTCTACTTTTATCGGCTCGGGGAGCGTGGCTATGACCATGCCCTTTTCAAGCGCCCCGCTCCCGAAGTTTTCGTTCAACAGGTCATAGCCTATCTTGCTCTCGGCGCTCTCGGGCATCATCGAGACGAAGTCGTTGCCCAGCTCCAGGTGGCCATAGATGTAGACGGCAGGCACCGTCACGAGGAACGCTATGATTATTATGGCCTTGGCGTGTTTCAGCACGCGAGACGTTATGCCCCGCCATATCCCGGCGGTAATGCCAGGCCCTGCATTGTAAAGCTTCCTGGGCCAGAAGACGCGGTCTCCCGCCACGGTCAGGACGGCCGGCACGAGGGTGAGCGCAACAAGCATGGAGAAGAGAATGCTCGTTGCCGTCCCTATACCGATGGACTGGAACACCCCCCTGTCTATGAGCATGAGCGAGCCGAAGCCTATCATGGCGGTGGAGCCGCTCGACGCGATGCTCTTGCCGGCGTTTGCCACCGTCGTCCTCACCGCCTCGATGACCTCCGCCCCCTTTGAGCGCTCCTCCGCATACCTTGAGAGCATGAACACGCAGTAGTCCGTGCCCGCCCCGAGCATGATCACCACCATGAAGGTCATGACGAGGTAGAACACGTCTATCTGGGCGCTTACCACGCCCATGAAGCCGAAGGCCACGGCCACGGCTATGCCTATTATGACGAGGGGGATGAAAGGCGTGAGGAAGGACCTGAAGTATAGGCCGAGCAGTATGAGGACGAGCACTATGGTTACCTTGTCTATATTGTTCACGTCGTCCATCGCTGACTTCTCGGTGTCCACTGACATGGCCGTCGTGCCCGTCACATACGCCTTGACGCCATTATAGCCGTCCTCTTTTAGCAGGCCTGAAACGAGAGACCTTATCTCTTTCACCGACTCGATCGAGCTTTCGGCCTCCTCGTAGTCGGACGTGGATACTATGTAGAGCGTGACGTTGCCCGACGCGAGGCTGTCGACCACCGAGTGTGGCAAAATCATAGGATCGTCGTAGCCGTGCTCCGCCTCCCACGCCCTGGCGAAATCCTTGAGCTGCTCTTCACTCATATTTCTCTCAAGGCCTAGCAGTGCCATGAAGTACGTGTCGTTGCAGCTCAGGTTCAATTCGGTCATTGTCTTTGAGACTACGTACTTTTTAATTGTCTCGTTGTCCGGGCATCTACCTAAATCGTATATCTCGGCTAGGGTCTGGTTTTCGGTGGCGTTGAGGCCCTTGCCCGCCTCCCTGAGTACGTATGCCCTGACGATGCTCTCGTTGGGGTTGGGTCCCCAGCCATATATCTCCTGTAGGGACTGCTTTTCTGTCTGGTTGAGGCCCTTGCCCACCTTTTTCAGTACGTAGTCGTCGAAGTCCTGTTTTGTGGCCGTTGGCCCTATGTTCCATGCGTCCCACAGGACGTCTTTCGCCTCCTGAGTTGCGTTTTCCCCGAGGGCGGCTATTGCCTTGTTGACGAGGTAGTTGCCGATTGCCCCGTCCGAGGGGTTTCTGCCCAGGTAAAAGATGTCTTCTATCGATTTTTTATCGGACGCCCCGGCTGTGAGGATTGTAAGGATCGCGGCGTCTGACGGGTTTCTGCCAAGGTCGTAGATGGACGCTAGCCGGGCCCTGTCCTGGTCCGACGTCAGGCCTTGCATCTGCATGGTCAGCCCGACGATGCTATATTTTAAGCTGTCTCCATTCTGCCATCTATCCATGCCGAACTGGAGCACGCCGTCGAAAATGCCCTGCTGTTGCGCGGGCAGTCCTAGATGGTCAAAATAGGCCGGCCCGGCGCTGCTGATGACCTGCCCTGCCAGCGTGGGGTCTGTGGCAGCGCTCTGGTTGGCTGAAACCCTCCCGTACCATGTGGCGTTAAAGGTATCCAGCCAGCCGGTGGCTATAGCTTTACTCTGCTGGTCCGATATGGGGTTGACTGCGCCCCTCATCGTCGCGTTATAGCCCGCGGCGCAGGCCTGGTCGACGTTCGAGCCGTTGAAAACCCCATTGAAGCCATACACATAGACGGCCGGTATACCATAGACCAGGTCAGCGGCGTCCTTTATCTGGTACATGCCATTGCTGGCCGCCACCACCTGGTCCCTGGCAGAGTAAAGCTTGGCGCTCGAGTCAACGACCATCTTACGAGCTTTATAAAACTCGCTGTTGGCCTCGGTGACGTTATCCCAAAGCCAGTAAAGGCTATTACTCGTATTCAGCACGGTATCGGTGGCGTTCCACAGCTTGCGGTTACCATCGCTAGCGTTATCGAAGGCATCGTACAGGCCACGATAAAGGTCGGGCGTCATGTTAACGACGGCATCCCTCTGCACGCTGTATATGGAAGAGGTGCCTGTGACATTCCTTATCGCGGCATCGCCCTTCACCCTTCCATCCAGCTCATCGATAAAATGCATGGCAGCCGTCTTGTTATCAGACTCCACCACCACTAGTATCTGGTTCTTATAATTCCCTGGGAACTGCTCATCATACTTATCCTTTGCCTGATAAGACCCGAGGTCTTTCGGTATGAACTTCTGGACGTCATACTGAAGGTTGCCGGTGAACATCCCGACGAGCGGGAGCGATATGATCAGGGCTATGGCCCATATGGCGATAATCGCCCACGGATGCCTGGTGACGACCTCGCCAAGCTTACTGAATATGGATACCATGCTAATACCTCTTTAGGCGTTAAGCCGGATGCTACCCGTTTTCAGCCCGAGTACCTTTATGGCTATTTCCTCGGCCGCCTTTAGCTTTCTTTCGCATTCTTCCCCTGGTGGAGAAAGGGCGACCGAGTCGTGCAGGTATGCGAACATCACGAGCAGAAGCTCAACCGTTTCCCGCGGATAGGATATGGTAAAAAAGCCCTCTCTTATGCCCTCCTCCAGCGCCTCGGTGATGAGGGGCACGAAGACGTCTCTCACCTTCACCATGTACTTCTGGTGGGAGACCATGTTCTTATCCGCATGCAGAAACTCTATCAGGTTCCTGTCCCCCTTCTGGAAGGTGAGCGTGGCATTGACGATACGCTGAAGCTTTTGCATGGCGTCAAGCGAGCCATCTGATAGTATATCCCTTACGGCACGCTCGAGGTGGTCTTTCAGGTAGTGCTCAAGCACGGCGTCCAGGATGTCGTCCTTTGACTTGAAATAATAGTAGAATGTGCCCTGGGCCACGCCAACCTTCTTTACTATGTCGCTCACCGAGGTCTGCTCCCAGCCGTTTTCCCTGAAGAGCTGCTCGGCGGCCTCCACAAGCTCCTTTCGCCTTACTTCGGGGGCTTTTGTAACCCTCATGAGCTGTACGACCTGTACTGACTGACTGTTAGTCAGTATATGCTTTTAGTATATAAGGGTTACTTTATATGGACTTTAGCCTCTTAACGTCTGCATCGGGGTGCCTTGCGAGGTATTCTACCGCTTTTTTGTTGTGTAAAATGGTGCAGTCCTTGCAGGTCCAGACGGGGTACCCGCGGCTGCTCTTTATCCACTCGCCCAGCTCCGGGTCCTCGCATGGGTATAGTGGGCAGAAGCAGTGGGTGCAGTCCTGGCCCTCGAAGTGGCACGGATAGTACTCGCACTTTCCTTTTCCGCTCTTCTCCCCGGGGTGCTCTATCCAGCGGGGGCCGTCGCCCGAGACGGCGTAGACGAAGAGGCGGCTTCTATGGTTCTCGCCTAAAGAATGCTGGCGCTTTATTCCCTCGGCCACGCCCTTCTTCACACACCTGTAGATGCTCTGGCCTATGTCCGTGCCGGTGCCCGAGTACTCGAAGTAGAGCGGGCCGCATACGTCTGTCTTTGGCTTCTCAGCGAGCACCCCCACGGCGTCCGTGGTCGTGCCCGTGAAGTCGAAGCCCATCTCGAATAGAGCCTTAGCCTTTGCCTCTGTTGCGGTGATTATGGCGCTCGCCATGGCCCCCTCTGACATCCTGCCATGCACGACCAGTATGATATTAATTGTGCCAGGCATGGAGTCATGGCAAGGGTTGCTGACTCCTGCCGTTATAAAAGCCGTCACCTGCTGGTCCCTGGCCACGCACAGGTTCTCCATGTGCACGGCGGTTAAAAAGTAAAAGCACGGCTTTTCGATGCCAAGCTTCGAGGCCACCATGTCCATGTAAGCCACGGGGTCCCTGTGGTCGAAATCCTTGCCTACCTCGTGGTTGAGCACCGCCTTGACCTTCTTGCGGCCCCCATCTATTCCGGTGCTCAAGCCGTCAAAATCTCCCTTCACGACCAGCGTCTTATCCTGGACATAGTACCTCAACGCCTTCACCCTGTAAAAGCTCTTAGCGCCATTATGCTACGGCCATGATAAATACTTAATTGCGCCGTGGGAAAGTAATTATTTATACTGGAAGCGCATACCTTATAAAAAAAATTTAACTTTACTAAAGTAAATTTGAGGTTCTACCATGAAAATGAAAGGCATAACCATTATAATCTCGATATTCCTGGTAGTGGCAATTCTGGCCATGAGCGGCTGCACAAGCCCCACAGTACAGCCGACAACAGGGCCGACAACGGCTAAATATCCCATGAGCATCACGGACGACAAGGGAAGGGTGGTCACGATAAAAAAGATGCCAGAGCGCATAGTATCACTCTCGCCCACAAACACGGAGGTACTCTTCGCCCTCGGCCTAGGAGACAGGGTCGTAGGCGTCACGGACTACTGCAACTACCCGCCAGAAGCGCTGAACAAGACAAAAGTAGGGGGGATAACCAACGTCAACGTCGAGCAGGTGGCCGCACTCACCCCGGACATCGTGTTCGCCGCATCCCTCACCAAGAAGGAGACCGCTGAAAGGCTGGACTCCATGGGATACCCCGTCTTCGTCAACGATCCTAGAAATCTCTCGGACATCGACAAGTCCATAATGAACGTCGGCAGGGCCTGCGGGGCGGAGGAAAACGCCACCAGGCTATGCAACGAGATAAACGCGAGCATCAAGGCCATAACCGATAAGACCGCCACGCTGAACGACAGCCAGAGGCCGAGGGTGCTCATGCTGCTGGACACGTACGACTTCTACGTTGCAGGCTCCAACTGCTATGGCGACGATCTAATAAAAATCGCGGGAGGACAGAACGTGGCCTACAAGCTAGACGATTATAAGGCCATGAGCAAGGAAGCCGTCATCGACGCAGACCCGGACATAATAATAATGCCCGTCGACCAGTACAGCCAGGCGGACTTCGAGAAGCTGAGGAATGGCACCGAAGACTGGATGACGCAGCTATCCGCCGTAAGGAATGGCAAGGTATACGCAATCGCATCCGACCCGATATTCAGGCCAGGCCCCAGGGTGGTCGATGCCGCTCAGGACATGGCAAAAATAATACACCCCGAGCTATTCAAGTAAAGAGAGCCACAGGCTCTCCTATTTATTTTATTAGATTTATCATCATTTTTCATTGAGTTTATAGTAAACGTTATTTATCAGAAGCGTCAATCTCGGTGGTAGTAAATTCCTCCGGTATCATTACAATGTATTAACCAATAAACGACTTTCAGGTATGGAGCTACATGTTGGAGAAGATGTTTAACCCGGAAAGCGTCGCAGTGATAGGCGCTTCACACGTGAAAGGCAAAGTCGGGAGGGCGGTCCTGGACAACCTCCTGAACGGCTACGAAGGCAAGATATATCCAATTAACCCCAATGCCGCGGAGATTGAGGGGCTGAAGTGCTACAAGACCGTGCTCGACGTGCCCGGCCCTATTGATTTGGCGGTCATAGTCATACCATCGAAGCTCGTGCCCCAGGCGGTGCGGGAGTGCGGCGAGAAGGGCATCAAGTATATCGTCATAATTTCCGCGGGCTTCAAGGAGGTGGGGGTGGAGGGAGCGAGGCTTGAGAACGAGGTCAAGGAGATAGCACGCTCGTATAACATGCGTATAGTAGGCCCGAATTGCCTGGGCGTGCTGAACACCCATACCAGGTGTAACGCCTCGTTCGCCAAGAAGATGCCGCCCTCGGGCAACGTTTCAATAATAACCCAGTCTGGAGCGCTGGGAACGGCCATCCTGGACTGGTCGGAGGCCACCGGCGTCGGCTTCGACAGCTTCGTGAGCCTGGGCAACAAGGCCGACCTCAACGAGATAGACTTCATGGAGGCCTGGAAGGACGACGAGAACACAAAGGTGATACTGGCTTACCTTGAGGGCATTACCGATGGCAAGAGGTTCATAGAGGTGGCGAGGGAAGTTTCTAAGGTGAAGCCGATAATAGTTGTGAAGAGCGGCCGCACGAGCGCCGGGGCACGCGCCGTATCATCGCACACCGGGAGCCTTGCCGGCTCGGACGCGGCGTATGACGCTGCGTTCATGCAGTCTGGCGTCATCCGCGCAGAGACCATGTACGAGTTCTTCGACATGGCCGGGGGCTTTTCAGGGCAGCCCATACCAAAGGGCGATAGGATTGCCATAATCACCAACGCGGGCGGTCCGGGCATCCTGGCCACCGACTCCTGCGAGCGATACGGCCTGCGACTGGCCACCCTTTCCAAGGAAACCGTGGACGCCCTTAAGACAACGCTGCCCGCCGCTGCGAGCTTTTATAATCCCGTTGACGTGCTGGGCGACGCGAGCGCCCACCTCTACAGGTTCGCCCTGGAGACTGTGGTGAAGGACAGTGGCGTGGATGGCATACTCGTCCTGGCCACTCCGCAGGCCATGACCGATCCAGTTGCAATCGCCGAGGTGATATGCGACATTAAGAAACAGACCGATAAGCCCATCCTGCCCTGCTTCATAGGCGGCGTGGTCATGGACGAGGGCGTGCAGGTGCTGAAAAGGCACGGCCTATATAACTATGATGACCCTGCCAGGGCGGCGTACGCCATGCGCATGATGGCCCGCTATAACAGGATAAGCCAGCGTGTCTACCCCCAGCCACGGCAGTTCGACGTAGACAGGGAGAAGGTCCGCGGCATAATCGACCGCGCCAGGAAGATGGGCATCACTGTGCTCGGCCTGGAGGCATTGCCAGTCCTTGAGGCATACGGGATACCCACGCTCAAGTATAAGATGGCAGCTGGAGTGAGCGACGCCCTCCAGGCGGCCCGGGAAATAGGGTACCCGGTCGTGATGAAGATAGTATCCCCTGACATCGTCCACAAGTCCGACGTGGGCGGCGTGCGCGTCGGCATCGGTAGCGACGAGGAGCTGGAGAACGCCTATAACAAGATGATGAAGGACGTCTCGCTGGCGGCGCCCAGGTGCAGGATAAGTGGCGTGTTGATACAGCAGATGGCCACGGGCGGCAAGGAGGTCATACTGGGCATGAACAAGGACCCCCAGTTCGGCCCGCTTATCATGTTCGGCCTCGGCGGCATATATGTCGAAGTCCTGAAAGACGTACAGTTCAGGGTCGCCCCATTGAACGAGAAGGACGCCATGGGCATGATATATGGCATCAAGACCCACCAGATGCTCGAGGGCACCAGGGGCGAGAAGCCCTCTGACATAGAGAAGCTTGCCGAGCTACTTGAGCGCCTGTCGCAGCTCGTGACCGACTTTCCGGATATCCTTGAGATGGACATCAACCCTGTTAAGGTCTACGAGAAGGGAAAAGGATGCCTCGCGCTTGACGTGCGCATGGCCATATCCCCCAAATAGGAACAAGCTTTTATCCTTAACGATTTAATATTTTATGGGATGGATTGTTAGTGCTTAGGTCAAAGCTTAGATACACGTTGGCGTCTTCGCTCATAATCGCCTTAATTGCCCTGATAATCATAATACCCTTCTTTAACCCAGCCCTGAGCATCTACGTCTCCGTCCTCGCAATAGGCATGTCACTGGCCCTCCAGAAGTACCTGGCCAGCTTCGCCGGCTTCTTCGTCATAAAGTCGAGCAACATCTTCGACGTGGGGGACAGGATACGCATCGGAAGCACGAAGGGCGACGTGAAGCACATCGGCCTGTTCCACGTCATCCTTGACGAGGTTGGGGAGGACGAGAAGATGGGCGGCGAGCTCACCGGCAGGATTGTCCACGTGCCCAACCTGGTCGTCCTGGACCAGCCCGTGCTCAACTTCTCGAAGGACTACTCGATAAAGGAGGAGCTCATCTCATGTGGCTACATCTTTGACGAGATACGCATACCTCTCAAGCCTACCAGTGACGTTAAGAAGGCGGCCTCAATCCTTGAGGACCTGCTGAGGGCTGAGAACAACGCCATCATGAAGGATGCCAGGGCGGCGTTTACCGACGGCCTCCCCAACTTCATCCACGACCTTGAGAATGGCCCCCGTATTACGGTGCACATTGAGGAAAAGGCCGTGTGGATTAAGGGCCGGTTTGTCACGCCCATAGTAGAGAGGAACGTGTTCAAGACCCGCATAACCATGGCCTTCCTCGAGCGCATCAAGGGCGATCCAGACATCGCAATCGGCGAAAAATGATAATTCACCACAGAGGATTATATTAACCACAGAGGTACACAGAGGACACAGAGGGTAAATTTAAACCACAGAGGTACACAGAGGACACAGAGGATTTTTGTTTCCTAAAGGGGGGCTAGTCGCCCCCCTCGGAGACCCCCTTTAACAGCTCAATCATTTGATATACCATTATTTAGTATAATAAATGGAAGATAAATGGAAGACACACAATAAATAAAAAGAATCTCATTTATAATAGATAGAAAGAGGGTCTCTCAGGGGGCGAAGCCCCCTTGAGTAATAAAAGCCTCTGTGTCCTCTGTGTACCTCTGTGGTTTAAATTTACCCTCTGTGTCCTCTGTGTACCTCTGTGGTTAATTACTTTGTTTTGCTCAGGTACCAGTCTCTGAAAGCTATCATGGAGCGCCGGCGATGGCTCACCTCGTTCTTCTGCTCGAGGGTCATCTCCCCCACGGGGAAGCGCCTGTACGAAAATATGGGGTCAAAGCCGAAGCCATTTGTGCCGGTCTCCTCGTACAGGATATCGCCCCACCAGATACCCGTGAAAGTCGTAGGCTCCTCCCCTGGCTTACAGTAACCGACCACCGAGCGAAACTCGGCACGCCTCCCCTCAACGCCCTCCATCAGCTTTAAAATGCCCTTATTGCCGATGGTCTTCTGCACGTAAGATGAGTAGGGGCCCGGGAAACCATTCAGGGCGTCGATGAACAGGCCGGAGTCCTCGACGATGACCTCCCTGCCAAGCAAGTCGGCACAATACCTTGCGCCATACGCTGCTATCTTGCTCAGGTCCTCATCCTGTAGCTCAGGATAGGCCATGTCGACCTGCTCCACGTCAAAATAGTCCTGGAAAAGCGCCCTCGCCTCGCGGAGCTTGCCCGCGTTGGTCGTGACGAAGTAGATGGTAGGCCTCTGCATGCATATAACAATGTATATTCATGCAAAAAAACGTTTCCCAGGGCCAAAATATATGCGCTAATAAAAATAATATCGGTTTGAGGCAGCCACGCCTCGCGGTGCATGCGTATGAGAGAAGTGAAGAATGGCATATACTGGGTCGGCGCCATCGACTGGAACATGCGGGATTTCCACGGCTATGATACGCCAAAGGGGACGAGCTACAACGCTTACCTCATCGTGGACGAGAAGGTCGCGCTGGTCGACACGGTCAAAGAGGGGTTTTCAGAGGAGATGTTCATGAACGTCTCCAGGCTCGTGGAGCCAGAGCGCATTGACTACGTCATAATAAATCATCTGGAGAAGGACCACTCGGGCTCGATTGAAGAGGTCATGGAAAGGACAAAAGGGGCGAGAATATACTGCTCCACCAGGGCAAAGCCCGGGCTCGTCGATAAGTATGGGGAAAGGTGGCCCATCGTTGTCGTTAATACGGGGGATACGCTGCAACTGGGGAAGAAGACGCTCCGCTTCATCGAGACGCCAATGGTTCACTGGCCGGACAGCATGTTCACCTACGTGGAGGAGGACAGGGTGCTGCTGCCAAACGATGCCTTCGGCCAGCACATCGCCACATCGCAGCGCTTCGAGGACGAGGTCAGGGCGAACATAATGTACGATGCCAGGGCCTACTATGCGAACATACTGATGCCGCTCTCCTCGATCATTTCTGAGACCCTCAAGAAGCTGCCCTCCCTGGGCATAGCCCCTGAGATAATCGCCCCATCTCATGGCCTTATCTGGCGTAAAGGCCCGGAGAGGATCATCAGGGCGTATGAGGAGTGGTCACAGTTCAAGGCCAGGGGCGAGGCGGTAATCGCGTATAGCTCCATGTGGGGCCTCACGGACGAGATGGCAAGGCTCATCGCCTTCGGCGTGATGGAGGAGGGGGTGGATGTGAGGGTATACGACCTGGGCGTATCGACGCTGAGCTCCATCATGACGGACGTGCTGGAGGCGAAGGCTGTCATAGTAGGCTCCTCCACCCAGAATAATATGATGCTGCACCGCACGGCCGAGTTCATGGCCTACCTGAAGGGCCTGAGGCCGAAGAACAAGATTGGCGCGGCGTTCGGCGCCTACGGCTGGGCCGGCGGGGCGGTAAAGGAGATCGACGAGGGCCTAAAGGCCATCGGCCTCGAAACGGTGGAGCCTCTCTCGCTTAATCACATCATGACCACGCTTAGCCATGAGGACAAAAAGAGGTGCGTCGAGTTCGGGCGGGGCATCGCCCGGAAAGTAAAGGAGGCTTTAAAGTGAAGTGGATGTGCAAGGTATGCGGGTACATACACGAGGGCGAGGAGCCGCCCGAGGAGTGCCCCCTGTGTGGGGCGCCTAAGTCTGAGTTCGTGAGGGTGCCCTAGAGCACTCTGGCAAGCGCGTCTATCATGTCCTCGAAGGTGAACCTATCCGGGACGACGTCAACCCTGATGCCGCTGTTTTTTAAAAATTCGGCCGTGGGGTTGCCTATGACAGCGACCTTTTTGGCGTTTATGGCCATCTTTAGCTCGTTTAATACGCCCATGGACTCGGCCTTTAAGAGCAGGCTTTTAGCGGTCATGGCGCTCGTGAACGTGAAGGCGTCGATGCGCCCCGATAGCGCCTCGCGGACAAAGCCCTCCTGCTCTTTGCCGTTGAGGGGGACGATGTCGTAGAGTATCGTTTCAGTCACGATGGCCCCGCCATCCTCAAGGCCCTTTATGAGGACCGGGTTGCCGTGGTCGCTGCGCAATACCTCGACGCGCTTTCCAGGGAAAGAGAATTCTTTGACGATGCCTTCGCTCGAATACGTGGAGGGCATGCTTTTAGGCTTTATGCCGCGCTCCTCCAGAGCCTTTTTAGTCTTAGGGCCTATTGCGAGAACCTCTACCTTGTTGAGCAGCTCTATAAGGCTTTTATCGCCTCTCTCTAGCAGAAAGCGTAGGCCATTCTGGCTGGTCAGCACGACCACGTCCACCTGCCAGGCGCTAAGCCGCTCGACGAAGGCGTCGACGCCGCCATCATTCCTTGGCACCATCTCCATCATCGGGACCGGCACCGCCTCCAGGCCCTTTGAGCGCAAATACTCAGCGGCGGCGGGCAGGAACCTGGCGGGCCTGGTCACGGCGACGCGCCTCATTTCAGGATTCTCCTCAGCCCCACGACCTCTCCAACGACGATGATGGCCGGAGGCTTCACGCCTCGAAGCTCAGCCATGCTCACGATATTGCCCAGGGTGCCCGAAGTTATCCTTTCCCTATCCGTCGTGCCCCGCTCGATTATGGCGACCGGGGTATCCATTGGCTTCCCGTTTGCGAGCAGGGCTTCCACGTTCTCCCTGAGACGGCTGACGCCCATCAATATTACTATGGTGCCTTTCATCTGCGCAAGGGCCTTGAAGTTCAGCGCCGAGTCGCCCTTCGTCGGGTCCTCGTGGCCCGTGATTATGGTCAGGGCTGAGGAGTAGCCCCTGTGCGTCACGGGTATGCCCGCTTGCCCGGGCACGGCTATTGCCGACGTGACGCCAGGCACCACCTCCACCTCTATGCCCGCCTTCACCAGCGCTTCCGCCTCCTCCCCACCTCTCCCGAACACGTAGGGGTCCCCGCCCTTGAGCCTGACTATGCGCTTATACTGCGAGGCCAGGCCCACGAGCATCTCGTTGATCTCTTCCTGGCTAAAATTATGGTCGTCAGCCCTCTTCCCCACGTCTATGAGCCTCGCGCCAGGCGGGAATAGCCCCTTGACGCCCTCGCCCACAAGGGCATCGTACAGGATGACGTCAGCCTCACTAATAAGCCTCTCCGCCTTAATGGTAAGAAGCTCGGGGTCGCCCGGCCCCGCCCCAACAAGATAAACCTTCCCCTTCTCAGTCATCCTTTCAGCTCCCTCTTAGCCTCCTCTACAAGCTCTTTTCCTCCGTTCGCCGCCAGCGACTCCGCCAGCCTCATCGCATGGGCCTCATACCCATCTACAGGTATCCTTTCCCTGACCCGGGCCTGCCGCCGCCCATCAAGCGACAGCACCTCGCAGACCACGTCCAAATCGTCCCCAGCCCGCCTCGCATAGGCCCCCATGGGCACGACGCAGCCGCCGTCCAGGGCCGAGGTGATGAGCCGCTCCACCCTGGTCTCGAGCCACGTGTCGAAATCATTCAGGGCGGAGGCCGCCTCAAACGCGGCCGTGCCCGGCCTCGCCACCACGGCTATCACGCCCTGGTTAGCCGATGGCACGAACTCGTATGGATCAAGCCTCTCCACGGGCAGGCTGATGCCGAGCCTGATAAGGCCCGCTTCGGCCAGGAGGATGGCGTCGTACTCGCCATCCCTGAGCTTCCTCAGCCTGGTGTCTACGTTGCCCCGTATATTTTTAGTGACGAGGCCGGGGTAGTGCCTTTTGATGAGGGCGGCCCGGCGGGTGCTCGAAGTGCCCACTACGGCGCCCTCCTTTAGCTCGGAAAGCCGCTCCCCACTTCTTGATATGGCCACGTCCAGGGCCGACTCTCGCCTCAGCACCGCCGCGGTGGCCAGCCCGGGGGGCCTCTTCGTGGGCACGTCCTTGAGGCTATGGACGGCGGCGTCCACCTCGCCATTCAGGAGAAACTCGTCTATCTCCCTGACGAAGGCTCCAACACCTCCTTTTATGACGTGTAGCGGCTCGCTCGTATGAATATCGCCAGACGTCTTGATGACAACTGGCTCCGCATCGATGCCGCGCTCCCGAAGCATGCGGCAGACCTTATCGGCCTGCGCCATGGCAAGCCTGCTGCCCCTCGTCCCTATCCTCATTTCAGGGCTCCCAGCGACTGGATCATGGCGCGTATCGTGACCTGGAAGTCCTCATCCGTGTGCGCCGCGGACAGGAAGCAGGTCTCGTACTGGGATGGGGGCAGGAAGACCCCGCTCTCGAGCATGTGCGACCAGAACTTCATGTAAAGCTCCCTGTCGCACTTCAGCGCCTGCTCATAGTTTTCCGGCAGCGGGCCAAAGAATACCTGGAACATGGAGGCCGTGCCAGACACCGAGTAGCCAAGCTTCGTCCTCTTAAACAGCTCGGAAAGTCCGCCGCGCAGGGCGTTGCCCGCCTCGTTCAGCTTCCTATGGACGCGGGCCTTATCAAGGTACTCAAGAGTTGCCATGCCTGCTGCCAATGAAAGGGGGTTGCCGTTGAACGTGCCCGCCTGATAAACGTCTCCACTTGGGGCGACCTTCTCCATGATATCCCTCCTCCCGCCAAAAATCCCTATTGGAAGGCCGCCACCGGCGATCTTGCCCAGCGTGGTCATGTCAGGCTCCACGCCATAGTAGCCCTGCGCCCCGTACATGCCCACCCTGAACCCGGTGATGACCTCATCGAATATTAAGAGGACTCCAAACTCCCTGGTCAGGTTCCTGACTGCCTTCAAGTAGCCATCCTTTGGCATGATCGGCCCCATGTTACACATTATAGGCTCCATGATCACGCAGGCGACCTCATCCCTGTTGGCCTCCAGGCAGGCCTCCAGCGCCTTGATATCGTTAAAGGGCACCTGAAGGGTGTTCTTAGCCACGTCCCCTGGCACCCCAGCCGAGTCAGGCACGCCCATCGTGGCCGCGCCGCTCCCCGCCTTCACCAGGACGCAGTCGTGCGCACCGTGGAAGCCGCCCTCCATCTTCACGACCTTATCCCTCCCGGTGTAGCCCCTCGCCACGCGTATGGCGCTCATGGTGGCCTCGCCGCCCGTGCTCACGAAGCGCATCATCTGCATGCTCGGCACGTACTCCCTTATCTTCCGGGCGTACTTTACCTCGAGCTCGCAGGGCGTGCCATAAAGCCATCCCTCGTCTAGCTGCCTCTGGATGGCCTCCTTGACAGGGGCGGGCTGATGCCCGAGTATGAGCGGCCCATATCCCATGCAATAATCGATGTAATCGTTGCCATCCACGTCGATGATGTGGCTGCCCTTAGCCGACCTCGTGTAAAACGGGTAGGGCTTGACCGCCCTCACCGGGCTCGACACGCCCCCCGGCATCAGCCCTAACGCCTCATCGAATAGCGCCTTAGAAATGTCAAGCTTCAAAGCGATACCCTCTATAACGTTTGTGCTATGTCCTTCGCAAAGTATGTTATTATCATGTCGGCGCCCGCCCGCTTCATGGATAGCAGCATCTCGAGGGCGACCTTTTTCTCGTCGAGCCATCCTCGTGAAGCTGCCGCCTTCACCATGGCGTACTCTCCGCTCACGCTGTACGCCGCGACCGGCACGCCGAACTCCTTTTTAACCCGATAGACTACGTCAAGGTATGAGAGAGCTGGCTTAACAATTATAATATCTGCGCCCTCCTCGATGTCCAGGGCCACCTCGCGCATCGCCTCATCGCTGTTCCTCGAATCCATCTGATATGAAGACCGGTCGAACCCGGTGTAGCCCGAGCCCGCGGCCTCCCTGAACGGGCCATACATGGCCGAGGCGTACTTGGCCGCATATGACATTATGGCCGTATCCTTCAGCCCGTTGAAGTCCAGCTCGCTCCTTATGGCGTGCACCATGCCGTCCATCATGCCCGAAGGCGCCACGATGTCCGCCCCAGCCCTGGCGTAGTTTACCGCCACCTTTGCGATGATGTCGAGCGTGGCGTCGTTGTCCACAGTGTCCCCCTTTATAGGCCCGCAGTGGCCGTGCGTCGTGTACTCGCAGAGGCACACATCCGTGATTATGAGGAGATTGCGGCGCCTAGCCTTTATCTTTTTTATGGCGCTCTCGATGACGTTGCCCTCCTGGTAAGCGCAGCAGCCCGTCTCATCCTTCCTGGCGGGTATGCCGAAGAGAAGGACGGCGGGTATTCCGAGCGCCTCTACGGCGTCCGCCTCCTCCTCCACCATGGATAGCGGTATGCGCTCGACGCCTGGCATCGACTCCACGGGGCGGCGACCGCTGGCGGCCTCATCGATGAAAATCGGGTAAATAAGGTCCTTCACGTCAAGCGATGCCTCTCCCACCAGGTCCCTTAGCAGCCTGTTGCGCCTGAGCCGCCTAGGCCTTGTTACTGGATAGCTCATCGTTTTCCTCCGAAGCGAACAGTATCCTCGCCGCCCTTATATAGTCGTCGTCCCCGTTCTCCGCCGCCATCCTCAGCTTCCTCGTAGGCGCGGCCAGTATCTTGCTCGTAAGCGAGCGGGAGAAATCGTTTAGGATTCCCTTCTGGACGTCGTTCAGGCCCCCATGCGAGGAGAGGCGGCTCACCGCTCTCTCGAGCTCGGCAAGCCTCACGCTGTCCGCCTTTAGATATAAGTCGCCTATCACGCTATCGGCCCGCTGTCGAGCGTAAGCCCTCTTCATGTACGCAAGCTCTTCGGCGATGATGCGCTCCACATGCGTGACCTCCGCCCTCCTGCGCTCCAGGTTGGCCTCGCTTATCCTCTTCAGGCTGTCTATGTTGTGCAGCATGACCCCAGGAACCTGAGAGACCGACTCCTCCACGTTCCTGGGATTCGTTATGTCTATGATGAGCAGCCGCCTGCCCTTTACGCACGCCTCGACCATCTTTTTCGTGATGATGACGTGGGGCGCCGCGGTGGCGCAAATCAGAACGTCTGCGACTCCGATGTAGTTGCATATGTCGTCCAGCCTCACCGCAGTGCCTCCAAGGCTACTGGCGAGCCTCACCGCCTGCTCGTAGGTGCGGTTTGCCACGTATATGCCCTTTAAGTTCTTCTCGGCCAGGCCATTGGCCACAAGGGTGCCCATCTCGCCCGCCCCCACCACCAGGATGGACTTATCCCGGAGGCTGCCAAGCAAAGACTCCGCGAGCTCCACCGCCGCGGAGCCTATCGACACCGAGCCCTTGTTAATGCGGGTCTCCATCCTCGCCCGCTTGCCAGCATCTATGGCTTTCAGGACTGCGGTGGACAGCACGCTGCCCATTGCGCCATTCTTCTCCGACAAAAGGTATGCCGCCTTTAGCTGGCCCAAAATCTGGTCCTCGCCTATTATCATTGAGTCGAGGCCGCAGGCCAGCCTGAGCAGGTGTAGGAGCGTGTCATCCCCAATGGCGTGCTCCATCGGGGGAAGCCCCTCTGCCACACAGAACCTTTTCAATACTTCCTTATCCTCCGCTACCGCATACAGCTCTACACGGTTGCAGGTCTGGAGTATCATCGCCTCGGAGGCTCCCAGCCGTAGAAGCCTCTTGAGGGCCGCCTCCACGTCCTTGAACCTGGCTTGCTCTATGCGCTCGACGGAGGCCCTGTGGTGGTTGATGGACGCGCTGGTTATAAAAGACATAACCCACCATATGATATAGTAACATTTTTTTATACAATATTAGCACGCCAAGGGAATAAAGATTACGCAAGACTTACCATAAGGATGGCTTCAGGCATGCTTATCTATCTGGCCGAAAGTGCCTCCTCGCCGTCTCCATCGCCTTTTCATCAGATTCCTGGAGCGCTTCCCAGACCTCCGCGTCTTCGAGTATTTCCCACAATATCTGCTCGCGGCGCTTCTGGTCTTTTTCTATGGATTTTAGCGCATCTCTGGCAGCCTCCTGTAGGCTTAGCATATGCCCTATGTCGTCGCCCAGCGCTAATTCTAGCCTTTTCCTCAGGTATTTTGCCATTGCGGGGCTGCGCCCCCCCGTTGAAATGGCCACCATGATGTCACCCTTTTTTACCAGGGAGGGAACGATGGCCGGCGAATCGCCGGTGGCGTTGTTGGCAAGGATTCCTCGCTCTACGGCTATACGAGTGATCTCGTCGTTGAGGGCTTTATCGCCGGTGGCAGCCACCACGAGGAACGCACCCTCGATGAGCGAGGCGACGTCATCGCTTCCTACGGAGCGGCAGTCCAGCCTTACCACGCCATCTCTCCCCAGCTCCTCCAGGCATTGGGTGAATTCACGGCTCACCACGGTAACCTCGGCGCCCGCAAAGTAGCGGGCCTTACGCTCCCCCACGGCGCCGCCGCCGAATATCACGACCTTCTTACCCGAAAAGTCTATGAAAAGGGGCAGGTACTCGCCCATTCATGCCACCCCGCCAGCCATCTTCATGGCGGACTGGTAATACTTAGAGTATATGAAGGATATGGCAGTAGACGCCGTGAAGGCCACCCACGGTATGACTATCACTAATAGGGCGGAGGCTGAGGCCGCGGCCATGATGGCCAGGGAGGCGAGAAGCGCAGTGAGATAGCCCGCCGGGTTGAGGGAGATTAGCCGCCTTATTTTTTGGGGGCTCAGGGCCGCGCTCACGCTGCCGCTGGTCGCATACAACACCCATGAGGCGAAGAAGATGATTGAGAACGCCCCCGCCACCACCGCCATGGTGAGGAGGAGGGCGATGGTGCTGAGAAACGCCATGTATGGCATGCCGAGCTTCTGGAAGACGAATAAGGGTATGGTGGTCAGGGAGACTATGACCAGGTATGCTAGGGCGTAGGCCATAAACACCACGAGCATCCTGACGCCATCCCGAAGCATGCCCGCTATGTCGCCCCACTCGGGCAGTACCCCATTTCCATCTATGGCCTCCCTCATGCACTTCGTGATATACCCCAGGAAGAAGGGGAGGCCAACCAGGAACATCGCCAAAAAGAATACGATGCCGCCGATGAGGAGGGCGGAGATGCTGGACGAGGCGTACTTTAGCGAGCCTATAAAGGTTTCCAGTAGGTCGTCATTCCTGGGCATTATATTACATGCTATCCTTAATCGCAAAAATAGTTTTGGTGGGAGAGCCTTCGCTGCATCACTTCTAACTGGGCATTTTTGGTGAATAAAAGGCTAACGTTTCTCGTCTTGCTTTCTCGAAGCGTTAGCCATACATAGAATCAGGGTTAATCGTCTTGTTGATGCCCGTTTTTTGCACGCCGGCTGAAAGGTATATCGGGGATTTGATCGCGATACCTTCGGTTACCGGCCAGGAAGGGCTCATGAAGGGCTACCTGGAGGATGCTTTTGGGGATTTGGGGCTTTATGTGGAGCTGCAGCACGTCGATTCTGACAGGTATAACGTGGTGGGGAGGCTAGGGGAGGGACCGCTGAGGCTTATGCTTTGTACCCATATGGATGTTATACCTGCGCTTGATGAGTCGCTGTGGCACACGCCGCCCTTCGAAGCTTGTGTGAGGGATGGCCGTATCTATGGCCGGGGGGCCGCCGATGCTAAGGGGTCCCTGGCGGCGGCGATGGAGGCCATGCTGAGGGCGAAAAAAGGGCTTAAAAATGGTAAAGGGTCCGTTGCGCTCGCCGCCGTGGTGGAGGAGGAGAGGGGCAGGTCGCTGGGCGCCAGAAAGCTCGTGGAAAAGTATAGGCCAGACATGTGTATCGTGCTCGAGCCGACCGGCCTGCGCCTGGCAACCGCTCATAAGGGGGCGCTACGGGTGGCGCTCACGATACGCGGCCGGGCGTCCCACTCGTCCATGCCGGGCGTCAACGCCATTTCCATCGCATGCGATGCCATAAAAGGCCTCATGAAGTATCGCGACGAGGCGCTGGGCGCGGAGGACCCGTTGCTTGGCAGGCCTACCCTAGAGGTGACCATGATCAGGGGAGGGGAGCGCATCAACGTCATGCCCGAGAAATGTTTGATCTACCTGGATAGGCGGCTCATCCTGGGAGAGACGGTGGAAGACGCATACGACGGGCTTGTCCATGAAGTGGAAAAGATGGGTAAAAAGGCCGGAGCAGCTATGGATATTAAATTGCTATGCTCCTACCCGTCCACGAGCACCAGCGAGGATGAGGGCGTAGTTAAGCTGACCAAAGAAGCCCTGGCGAGGCATGGCCTTCCCCACGCCCCGGTCGGGTTCCCCGCAGGATGCGACATGTGGACGTTCCATGAGAAAGGCATACCGACGGCCATACTGGGGCCTGGGCACATCGAACAGGCCCACGGAGTGGACGAGTATATTGAGATAGGGCAGATGAGGCTTGCCACGGGCGTATATGAAAATATCATTAAAATGGCCCTGTCTAGCCCTTCCTGATGTGCGTTATAACGTGCCCCAGCTCGGGCACGATGAGCTCTGACACGGCCAGCCTTGCGGCGTTAGGAGAGCCTGGGATGCAAAACACGGCACGGTCCTCGATGACGCCCGCCATGGCGCGGGACAGCATGCTCGCCGTGCCGATCTCCTCATAGCTCTTTATGCGAAAAAGCTCCCCGAACCCCGGTATTGTCTTCTGGAGCATGGGCGTGACCGCCTCGATGGTCACGTCGCTCGCCGTCAGCCCGGTGCCCCCGCACACGATGGCGGCGTCAGCGTCCATGAGCACGTCCATGACGCACCGCTCTATTATCAAACGATCATCAGGCAAAAGCCTGTAAACGGTCTTATGGCCCGCCGCCCCGAGCAACTCAATAATAATCCTGCCAGACTCGTCCTCGCAATCCTCCGGGGAGGAGGACTCTCCATACTTCGAGTAGCGTGACGTGCTCACCGTGAGGACGGCACACTTATACGACTGGCCCTTCGATTTTTCCTTATGCATCTCATGTGAAGCCTTCTCCACGATTTCACCTTCGCCAATAAAAATATGGCCCCATCACTATAATTATTTCCGGTACATTTTTGGTCTAGCATAACGTGGATGGTTAAACATCGTATCTTCCATTTCTAAAGATTAAAGGGGTTCATTTAAGAATGGATGGTTTGGCACCACATCAAGACAATAATTATTCCTCACCGCCACGCGGCCGGGACTCGCAAAACAGGACAAAGGGGGTACTTGACGGTACCGATGGAGGATAAGTGAGACTATCCCCGTCATCCTCGCGAGCCTCTCGTCCGGTGGCGGTAGGAATTGAGGTGGGTGTTGAGGTGGGTGTTGAGGTGGGGTATCGGATTTTGGATGGAGCAGTGGTTAGCAGGTGAGGATTGACTGGCCTTACTTCTCCATCTCTCCTGTATACGCCTTCTCTTTGGGTAGCATGTAGCCGCATATGCTCGTAAGCCATGCGCTATTACATGTTACAATTGCATCTTTTCGCTTTAGGGTAATCAAGCTTTCAGGCATGAATGGCGTAATATCACGCCTGGAGCTATAGAACAAGCGGTTTTTTACCCTAAAGCCGCGTATTCGCCGAAACTCCCTTCGCTTACGTCGTTATTCGTTGCCTCGATACTGGTTGCGCTTCGTGCCCCTGTTTGGCGGGGTGTTTTTTGCCGACCGGACAGCAAGCCGTGCAGGCCGTACAATAGGCGTATGCCCCTTCTTTTATTTTAAAATGGTTCAGGCCACACGAGCCGCACTTTTTACGGTCCACGTCTTCTTCTGATATGGCGCCTACCGGGCACGCTTTCATGCACTCCTCGCACTCGCCGCATCTGTCGTCGCTTAATACCTCGCACGTCTCGCCCACGTCCGCGTCGGTCAGGACGCCCTTGAGCCTCAGCCTTGGGCCGTGCACCTTTGACACGAACATCATCGACTTGCCTATCCAGCCGAGGCCCGCCAGGACGGCCCATGCCTTCATGTAATACGACGTGTACTCTTCGCCCTGGAAGCCATGCCTTTTAAGGCATTCTATGGCTTTTAGTGAGGCGATGTCGAGCAGCATCATCTCAACCGAGGCTGTGTAGCTATCTGAAACCCTGTAGTATATATCCTCCTTGTCATCCATTAGCCTTTTTCCGAGTATTATCATGGCTCGGGCGGATGGCAGAATATCAAGGGGGTTTTTTATGCTTGAAATGTCGACCTCCCCATCGGCCCATTTGACCCCTTCTAGCAAGCCCATCTCGTCGGGCGGTATGACGGTGTCGTCGCCAAGCTTTAGCCATCCTACAACTTCGACGCCATATTTTGCGGAGATCGCCATTATCTCCTCTTTTACCATGCTGGCGTTTGGCATGAAGGTAATGTTTGAGCGTCCGAAAATATTAATACTTTGTAGATGTAAGTAGACTCCGCCGAAGGGCACCGATGGTCTAGCGGCTATGATATCAGCCTTCCAAGCTGAATACCCGGGTTCGAATCCCGGTCGGTGCATTTGTTCCCTTTTTTGCCAATTGTTTTTGCTTAAGCGTTTATCATTAAAAGAACTTTCTGTCCGACCATTGTTATCCCATCGCCAACCATCAATCCAGCCACAACATATAGCTTATATTCAACAATGTTTTATATAGCAGATGAAAAGCATATATATGATGCATGCTATCATATAGCACGCAAGGAGCCTAGCATGAGAGGCCACGGCATAGCTTTTGGGGCTGGCACTGTAATTAACGCCATCGCGACCTATAGGGGAAGCGCATTCGGCATCGACCTCAGGACAGAGGCCGAGGTGGACATTAAGGGCGACCGCATAGAGGGCGAGATAGAGGGGGGAGGCGATGCCAGGCTCATAGAAAGGGCGTGCGAGCTCGTATTGGAGAGGTTCGGGGTCGAATCCGGGGCACGCATTCGGACAAAGAGCCAGGTACCGCAGGCGAGCGGCCTTAAGTCGTCCAGCGCCGCGGCAAACGCGACGGTGCTGGCCACGCTAAGGGCTATCGGGAAGGACATGGACCCCCTGGAAATGATAAGATTGGGCGTCAGGGCGGCCCTTGATACCGGCGTCTCGATAACGGGCGCTTTCGACGACGCTTGCGCCTCAATGCTAGGGGGCGTCGTTGTCACCGATAATAGGAATAACGTGCTTCTCAAGCGAGAGCCGATAGAGTCGACAGTGGTCGTTTATGCCCCAGATAAGAGGGCGCTATCGAGGGATACTAACGTGCAGCGGTCCCGTGCAATTGCCCCGTGGGTCGAGATGGCTTTCGGGCTGGCTATGGCAGGGGACTATAAAAAGGCCATGACCCTGAACGGCTTTTTATACACCGCTGCCCTGGGGTTCAGCCCTGAGCCCATGCTTGCCGCCCTTGAAATAGGCGTGGAGGGCGTGAGCCTGTCGGGCACAGGGCCATCCTATACGGCGCTCGTCGAGGGCGAAAAAATAGATAAGCTGAAAGCGATATGGTCATCATACCCTGGCAGGGTCTTTGTCACCGTGACGAACAATGCCGGGGCTTATACGCTGAAGTGAGGGTCTGCATGTCGATCGAGGAAATCCGCGATGAAGTTAGGAAGGTTGACCTGGAGATATTACGATTGCTCGCCAGGCGCATGGACCTTGTGGGCCTCATCCTTGAGGAGAAAAAGAGGCAGGGTTTAGCCATAAACGATGACCGCCAGAACGAGCTGGTGCTTAAGCGTGCCATGGAGAAGGCCCTTGAGCTTAACCTGGATGTGGCTGCCGTCAAGGACATATTCCAGGCCATCATCGACATGAGCATCAGCAGGCAGCACGAGCTATCGGGCGAGGGCAAGCTGCCCTGATTTATTAAGCTCCATAATCCCTTATTATGCGCTCAGACCGCTCCCTTGCGCCCCCGGTGTCGCCATAGTAGGTGGCGGCAGACTTGAAATCCCTTATAAAGTCCTCAAGCCTCCCCTCCTCTAGCTCAGAGTTAAGCTCTATGCATGCCTCTATGAAGGCACGCCTCATCTCGCGAGCGTGCTCCGAGGACTGGATGAGGGCGTATAGCTCAGGGCTTTGTGAGAGCACCCGGCCGAGCATCTCCTTGGTAATGCCATATACGGGCGTCTTGAAGAGGGAGGCCTCCTCCATGTTTACCTGAGACTTTTCGAGCGCCCTGCCCATGGCGACGTACATGAAATGGGTCAGGCCCTGCACTACAGCCATGTTCATGTCGTGGCGCTCCGCCGTCGCCTCCAGCACGTTGAGGCCAGCCTCCTCGAAGAGAGGCCTGATGATGGGAAGCCACCGAACGCTCCTCTTCGTTGGGACGAGCACTATTGTGCGGCCACTAAAGTCAGACTGCGGACCAAACAACGGATGGGTACCGATGACCTCAACGCCTGGTGGGGCGTGGCGGAGCATCGCCTCGAGCGGCTTTACCTTAAGGGAGGACAGGTCCATGAGAAGCGACCCAGGCCTCATTCTGGGGGCGGCATCCGAAGCCACCTCTTCCAGGACATCCATGGGAACCGAGAGCACAACGACGTCAAAGTCACCCGCATCCTGGGGGCTGGCTAGCCCGACCCCCAGCGACCTCGCCACCCCTGAGGCGTCCCGCCTCGAGCTTATATAAACGTCATGGCCGGCATTTTTAAAAAGCCCGGCGCACCAGCGGCCCATGCCCCCGGCGCCGCCTATGATAAGCACCTTAAAGGGCATCCCTGGCGCCCCTCTCCATCACGTCTATAGGCGGCTTCACTCCCGTCCATATCTCGAAGGAGAGCGCCCCCTGCCTTACGAGCATCGTGATGCCGTCAATAGCCCTGGCCCCGGCCAGCCTCGCCTCTTTCAGCAGCCTTGTCTCCACTGGCCTGTAGACGAGGTCGAACACCGTTTGCCTGTCGCTGAGCATGTCAGCGGTGACCAGCGTCTCATCCTGGCCCATGCCAACCGTGGTCGTGTTTACGATTATATCCGAGATAGAGACCTTCTCCCTCAGATTATCCATGCCCGTCCCGAACACTTCGCCGTACTCCCTCATGTATGCAGCGAGGTCTGCTGCCTTCTGGGCGGTGCGGTTCGCGATGGTGACCGTGGCCCCGGCCTTCAAGAGCCCGTACGTGACCGCCCTCGCCGCCCCGCCCGCGCCGAGCACGAGCACGCTCCTGCCCTTCACCTTTACCCCGCTGTCCTCGAGCGATGCGATGGCTCCGGGCGCATCCGTGTTGTATGCCTTATTAGTGCGAAAGTCGATGGTGTTGGCCGCACCGATTTCGCGGGCGGCAGCGTCTGCCTCCACGAACCTGATGACCGCCTCCTTATGGGGGACCGTCACGTTGAGGCCCCCGAAGCCCAGCGCCCTCGCCCCATTTACCGCCTCATGGAGGTAGCGCCCTTTAACGTGGAAAGCCCCATAATAGCAATCCATGCCCAGCGCCTTGAACGCGGCGTTGTGCATCGCGGGCGAGAGGCTGTGCGCTATGGGGTCGCCTATGACGCCGTACATCGTGATCATATGTGGAAAAATGGTATTCGTACTTGATAAATGTATGTGGTAGTTTATTTTGTCGTCTTGTTCTATGATTCGATACCTTTGTAATATTAAGCTACTTTGGCTTTTTTAAAAACTCTATGTAGCGTACCATCTTCGCATTTTACTCTTGATACATATAAAATTACTAGATAAAATATAAATACAATAAATGATTATCATTTTATTACTTGGTGGGCATGAGCTTATTAAATGAATATATTAATAAAAATCTATCAGTACAGGAAATGGAAGAGGAATTAAAAAGACTGATCCTCGAATATAATAGAATAACTAAAAGATATTTGTTTGTTTATGCTACGACTATTGAAAAACAGCTCCCTCCTCAAATTTTATCGTTAGATAGATCAGATGCAGATGTTATTTATGATTTGCTTTGTGATAAGACTGATGTTAAACACCTGGACTTCTATGTAGAAACAAAGGGTGGTAACGCCGAAGCTGTTGAAGAAATTGTAAGATTTTTAAGAAGTAGATTTGAAACAGTAAATTTTGTTATTGCGGGAGAGGCTAAAAGCGCGGGGACGATTTTAGTTTTATCGGGAGACGAAATTTGGATGTCCGAAACGGGCAGCCTTGGGACTATTGACGCGCAGATGTTTATTGGCAGGTCCCCGATATCAGCACATGATTATATAGAATGGGTTAACCAAAAAAGAGAGGAGGCTCAAATAAATGGCAAATTGAACCCGTTTGATGCCACAATGGTAGCACAAATAACGCCTGGAGAGCTCGTTGGAGTACATAATGCCTATAACTATGCAAAAGACCTTGTGAAAGAATGGCTTCCAAAATATAAATTTAAAAACTGGACAGTTACAAAAACGAGAGGCATTCCCGTAACTGATGATATGAGAAAAACAAAAGCGGATGATATTGCAAATGAATTGTGTAATCATACTAGATGGAGGTCTCACGGTAGACCTATAAAAATCGAAGATTTAGAAAAAATAGGATTAGAAATTAATAGACTAGAAAATAATCCGGAGCTGGCAATAATTGTCCAAAGAATTCGGATAGTCACTAGACTTTTATTTTCTAACAGTACACACTATAAACTATTTGCAACAAAGGATAATAAGATATTTAAATCAGCCGCGCCAATTAATCAACAAGTAGTCGCTACGCAAGATACCACAAAAACTGATGCCATCGGGCGTGAAATTAAATGCCCAAAATGCGGCAAAATTCATAGACTATATGCGAAGTTTATACCCGATTTAAATATCGATGAACAAATACAGAAGCAAGGGTTTAAGCCATTCCCAAAAGATGCAAAACTAAAATGTGAATGTGGATATGAATTTGATCTATTAGGCCTGAAAAATGATATAGAAATGAAAATCGGCCGTAAAATCATATTTAATTAGACGGAGGAGGCACAAATGGATAGGGAACATGAAATAGCATCGGGCAATGTCGATGAATTATTAATATTTATAAAAGAAGCAAGGGAAGGGAAACTGGCGGACATTGAGCAAAGCTCTTTATCATATTTAAGGTATAATATATTATTTGAAACCATGGAAGAGGAGCAATATTACTATAGTATTAGATAACTATTTTTATTATATTCATAATTTATCCTGACTATTTGCCCTTTATTCTCTTATAGTAGCGGTCAAAGAGCAGGCTAAAGAAAAACTTCTGAAAATCAAGGTCGTCATTGATATGCTTATAGAACTTAAAGTTAGTCTCGCACATGTCCTGGACGATAGAGTTGGCCACGATATTAAAAGTAAGCTTGACGTTTTCGGGGTCGTTAACCTTAACGCTGGACTCAAGTGACGGGTTTGCATCTAGTTTGGCCTCTAGCTCCTGGATGAAAAACCTGTCCTTTTCCGAAAAATCGGTCCCAAATCGCTGGTTCATCTCCTTTATGATTAAAGATAAGGGCTCTAAGTCTTCACTCCTGGAGGATTTCGGCCCTGTGTCTATCCTCGGCTCAAGCTCGCCCTCGCCCCTTCCAAGTTTAATCTTACCGCTAGACGTCTTCTGTATCCTGTACGAGTCTATGTCTATGCTGCTCTGTATCTCGACCGGCAGCCTCTCCTCTGGTAATTTTATTTTACGTAATAGCATGCGCCCGAACTGGTATAGTTTTTCTAGGTCCGCATCAGTAAAGGTGATGATTTGCGAGAGGAACGCGTAGAGCCGGACATAGCCTTTTAGCTCTCTGTAGAACTTTTCTCTCTCTTCCACAGCGCTTTCCTGAAAACGCTTAGCTATTGGGTCTAAGGCTGCATGAAGCTTATCCACTGATGGACTGGAGCCAAAGTATATTCTTGCGTAGTTTTCCACGTCCTCGTCCGAGAAAATATGGAAGTCCATGAGACGCGTATGGTAATCGTATAGCAGGTTAGGGTCAGTACCTTCCTTTAGCCATGTCTTCTCATAGTAGGGCTTGAACGCTTTCTCGATCTCGTCTGCTTCGTTGGCGAAGTCCAGCACAACTGTAGTGGTCTTGCCCGGAGCCACACGGTTTAGCCTGCTCAGCGTCTGAACCGCTGCCACGCCTCCCAGCTTCTTATCGATGTACATGGCTTGAAGCAATGGCTGGTCGAACCCGGTCTGGAACTTGTTGGCCACGATGAGGAGCTTGTACTTGTCCTGCTTGAAGTTCTCGGCGGTCTGGGACTCGGGGAAGCCGTTCATGCCTGCCTCTGTGTACTTTTTGGTGCCATCGTTGAACCGCCTCACAAGCTCCTCGAAAATATAGCCCCTCTCAATGTTGCTGACCCTGTCAGGGTGCAGGTCAATGTGCCTGATGCCTTACAAAGCTGGGGGCCTGGGTTATCGAGCTTGCCCTTAAACCTGGCGTTGGCTTCCAACACCTTTTCTTTGGTCGGCGCCAGCACACAGTCTATGCGCCTCAAAACCGTAAAAGGCAATATCACGTCCTGATACTTGCTCCGCTTATAGCTATCTCGTAAAAGCTCGGCGATGCTCCAGATAAAGTTGACCTTTTCGCTAAAGTTTTCCATGCTTAGCCTCTCTAACCACCTGATATTCAAGGTATGACTAAACTGAATATTATCATACGATTGCATAGCATAATATTTATCATTCTGAAAAATTTGGAATATTTTCTATTTTATTGTAAATAATTATTCGTAATGAATCATTTTACATTAGATAAGAAGCCTATGATTTGCTCAAATACCTGTTCGGGCGCCCCATTCCCGTCCACCACCTTCCAGCCATCAGTGATAAGCCGCGCCCTCTCCCGGTTCTTCTTGAGGTGCGCCAGCGACTCGAACATCTCCTTGCCATTCCCTCGCAGGTGAATCCTCCACAGCGCCTCCTCGGGCTCAACGTCCAGGAAAAACATGTTTGGGGAGCGGGGGAGCAAAAAGCTCACCAGGGCATACGTGGGCTTTACCAGGGGGCGGGGCAGGTACGCGCAGGCCAGCGTGTAGCGGACGAATATCGCGTCCCGGCCGCCACGATAGTAGAGCATTAATGAGCGGACGACGTCGAGGGCATAAAACATCGTGGCGGCCATACTTCATGCCTATCACCGCCCCGAGGCCGTCCCCATAAGCTAGGGCAAGCATGCCCACCGCCACCACGAGGGGGGTATCGAAAAACAAAAATGCGAGCACTGTGAACATGAGGCAATAGTATACAAGCCCGAACTCGTTCCCGGCGCCTGACGCCGAGACTGCTGAAAGCCACTTTATAACAACCAAACATGCCTTTTTTATGCCCCTTCCCCCCTCCAGGCGGGAGGCCAGGCTCATAAAATAGCCCTGCATTCGCCGGGTGGTCAACAGCGAAAAGACGAGGGCAGAGCCGGCGATGAGCACCTCGGCCCACCAGTGGTCGAACAGGAATAATGTAAATACGATATTGCCTATGCTTATGTGCAGCATTTTTCTGCCTATTGCACGGTCGCCCTTCCAGGCTTTCTCGGAGATGAAAAAGACGATCGCTATATAGGCGCAGACAAGTACGATACCAAGCGCATCATTCCGAGAAAACCCGGGCACGGCGTCACTTCCTCAATATTGCTAGCACCCCGTTCGGGCAGACCTCCACGCATATGAAGCACTTTATGCAATCACGGCCGAACGTCGGCTTTCCGTTCAGCTTTATATTCGACGTGGGGCAGGCGTCCACGCAATGCCCGCACCTCATACACTCCCCCACCACACCTATCCTGGACGGGTCGATAGAGTCCATCTCGCGGCGCGCCTCCTTGAGGGATACGACGTCCTTTCCATAGAGGCGCTTGGCAAAAGGATGGGCGATAGGATTAAACCGCTGGCTTGTCAAGACATCGTCCAGGTATGGCAACACCTTGCCAATCAGGGAGCTTTTTATCTTCAGGCTTGCCTTTCTGGCGTTGCCGACCGTCATGGGGTTTATGTCCCCCAGCCCCCTGTCATGGGCTATCCGCACCACCTCGACGTCCATGGGGTCGATCCTGATGACGTTCGCCGCGACGGCGTCCAGCGCCACGGCATCCTTGCACGCCATAACCATGTCGGCCTTATACACGGATTTCGCCTCGGTCGGCCCATAATATGGCCCGGCAGGCCGCACTGACTGCGCGATATAAGTGGCATCCATGACGTTCATCACGATGCGAGGCCTCAAGAACTCGTACAGGTCTACCAGTGGCTCGTCAAGCCCGAGGACGTGTACGCGGGACCTGAATGAGGGCTCGACCAGCCCGAAGAGGTTCTCGATGCTACCTGAGAGGTGCATTAGAAAGTGATGCTTAAGGACGGGCACGTTGATTATAGCGTCCACCTCTAAGGCGGGCCTGGCGATGGACACCTTCTTCAATACTCGTGAGCCGGGCGGCTCTATCTCGATGTGGTTGGCGCTCCAGTCCACGAGCTCCCCGCCCGCCTCCTCTATTCTTTTTATGCTTTTCGCGTCGAGCACCTTTCTCGCGTCCCACCCCAGGACGGATAGGTCGCCTACCAGCGGCCTCGCTCCCTGGCCTGCGACCATCTTCACGATGGCGCAGATGACATCAACGTTGGTCACCAGGCCGCTGCCCGACGGCCTGGCGCAGCCGAGGTTGGGCTTGATGAGCACGTCGCCGCTGACCTTCAGCCCTCCCGCGAGCTGGACCGCGTCGCTCACCGCCTTCGACGGGTCGCTGCTCTTAACAAGGGATACGAATGTCATGGGCGTTCCATCCTCCTTTTAACTACCTAAGAGCCTAGAGTATATAAAAAGTTAATTAATCTTCGCTTTACTGGGCGAGAGCCTCCATCAATGCGCTATACGTATCCTGGCCTATCACGTTGGTCGGAATTATCCCCCAGCAGTAGAAGTACCCGAAGATGACTAGGAGGGGAAAGATAAGCTTGAACTCCCTTCTGCTTATAATGTCGTCGAATGCGATGATGAGGGCGAATGGAGCGGCAGGCAGGAGATAGCGGCTTACGTCCGGGTGCTGGACGAATGCCACGCAGCCCAGGTAGACCAGTGAGAATGAGCAAAGCTCGGGGCGCTTCCACAGGCGCAGCGCACCAAGGATGTAGATTATGTAGAACCCCATGAAGAGCTCAGCATTATTCGTGTTGCCCCTGGAGGCTGGCTCGAAGAAGTTCATGAAGGGCACGATTTTCATGAGCCCGCCATTCCACCTGAAGTAGGCGAAGAAGTCGCCATACGTGAACTGGTAGGCCAGGAAGTTTAGCCCCAGGAAGGCGGGGATGATGAGCAGGTAGGGCAGATACCTGTACTTTTTCTCGTAGAGCAGGAGAATGAGGTATGAGATAAACATGAGCACGCCGAAGATCTTCGTTACCGAGGCCAGGCCGGCGAGCGTGAACGCCGCCAGGTACCGGTCCTTCTTGTAGCAGTATATGGATGCCAGTATTAGCAATATGAATAGAGGCTCCGAGGCGCCGACGCTATGGTATAGCAGCCAGCGGCTGGGGAAAAATATGAAGACTATCGAGGCCCAGAACGGGTTAGCCGAGTAGTTGAACTCCTTTAAAAGCTGGTAGAACACGATGGTGGCGAGCGTCGAGCAGGCGATGACGACGAAGATCATGGACCGGTCGTAGCCCATGAATGAGAACGCCCTTATTAGCAATGGGTAGAGCGCCAGGTGGCATGCGTAGTAACAGCCTGGCAGGTTAAAGGGCGTTATCGCGGGCGCGGCGTAGAGCGTCTTAGCGACGTACATGTATAGAGGCCCGTCCAGGTACCTGTAGATGACGTCAAGCCTGTCGATGAACGGCAGGTAGACTGTGAGCGTGGTGACGACGTTGATGGCGGCTAGCAGGGCAATCCTGAAGTCAAAGCGCTCAAAGGAAAAGCCCCTTTTCTCGAGGATAGACGCCTGCTCCTGCATAAATGCACCTTTTTAAGGATAAAAAGCGCTGGAAGTATAAATAATTACAAGAAAAGCCGTTTAAAATAAAGTCGAGAAATGGAGACCCTTTATGCGGCAGCTTCTACGCGCCAGGTGGTGCTCTTAGAGTAACTCCACTTCTCAATGCGCAGGTCTTCGCAGGCATCCGAAAGGATCTTCATGTTGGTGCCGACCTCTTTCGGGCTCATGCCGAGGTCCCTCGCGATGTACTTGGACTTGAAGAACTGCTTGCCCTCCTTTAGGCCGTTCTTCAGGTACTCGATGATGACCTCCTGGCTGTGGTTGTACTTGTCCTTTAGCTGTAGTTTCTTTAACATGTTCTGATTTCCTTCCCCTCTGAAAAGTACTATACACCAGCAAGTATATATAACCTTCGATTCTTGCAACATTTTTTTGATTTTTTTGTGTGGCCGAGTAATTATGTTACGATGTATATATAAATGTGTGTAAAAGGCGCGCGAGCCGTCACATACTGCTGCGTTTAGTCAGGCAGATGGTTAGTGATTAAAGGATGATGATCGAGCAGATGGTGTCCATTGCTAATAGCTACTGGGGTGGGATTACCACTTTGTGTAGCAGCATGCCAGGCGGTGTGTTTAATTCTCATAGGTGTAGGATATACTCGCCTATCAGGCCCCTTTGTCATTTAAAAATTGCTTACTAATTAAGATACCATTATGTTTATCGATACTTATCCTGGTCATAGTGAACGTTTTCATTTCTTATTGGTAAGCCATTTCTGAGCGATCCTATCAATGTTTTGGAGATGATCTGGATTATCAGGTCGCTTTATTTGCCCCTTTCTCGACATTATTCTTTTTGATATTCAATCGTCGCCTAGGCAACGTATATGTTTCGATCTCATCGGTGATCAGCGTTTTTCCTTTTATTTCTTTTTTCGCGCTTTGGGAGGTCTTGACCTCTATAAGGTTGGAGCAGTCATGGAACTCGAGGATAAGCTGGGAAAAGAAGTGAACATATCTGTCCATGATTTAGCCGGGTGGCTGGCGCTGGCAAGCAAGGGCGGTGCCTTCTATAAGATTTACCATAAAAAGATACAGGCTGACGCCGGCTTCGAGCTATGAGGCGATGTTTCACGCTACCAAAGCCTTGCTTTTTAAGGATGGCATAAAAGAGCATAGCCATGTTTGTGTGCCCTATGTTAATGAGACCTATCCTGAGCTTGTTGGCTGCGCGAAGGTCCTTAACTCTTATCGGCTATATAGAGAAAAAGCCACCTACGGGTGCGACATTATCGTTAATGAGGAGGAGGCAAAGGCCGCGCTTGAACATGCTAAAGCTATTCTTGAAAAAATGAAGGCCCTTATTGGATAGATTAATTTTCCTTTAATAATTAAACACTTCTCTAGCTAGGGCGTTTTCGCGGGCGGCGACAGATAGATAAAAGCGCTGCAAGTTATTATATTAAACTAAGAAGATTATAATATTTATATAGCGATTACTTGCTTTAGAAGCGTCTGTACAAGATGCTGCATGGGGCAGCGGCCCCATGGAAGAGCGTGCTGCCGCCCACGGCCAAAAAGATGGCAAGGCTACGTAGGCGTTCAAGCTACTTAAAGCTTTATGCTGTGATTTCAAGGTTTCTCTGGCTTGCATCCATAAAAAGAAAAACCAACACGCCAAAACGTGAAGAACGAACTTTTGAGGAGGAAAGCGATGAAAATCAAATTGAATAGAATCCTATGCACAGGTCAACCTGATGATACTACTAGCGGTGACCGTGGTACCGGCGATGGCAGCTTCGCAAAACGTGTTTACGATAAAAGCCAATAAGGAACATACTGATGCGACAATGTACTATGAAAATATGAAAACATGAGAGAAGGGCCAATATAATGTTAAAGTGACGAAAAATGGTGGGATGGCGTTAAAATGGTGAAAGGAGGTAGCATCAAGTGGGAAATAAATTGGTGCATTGCCAGATGAGTATGATTCGAGGTCAGTCGCTAGTTTATCTCCATTAGGCCTTGGAACTTGACATTGTGGTCACGTTCCTGTGGCTGGTGTTGCAGGCATAGTACGGGTTGAGCGACCCAGCCCTAGAACAACGCTTGAAGACTAATATTTGTTTTATGGACCTCATTGGTTTTGATGCCATGGTCTTGCAGTACGGCGTGGAGGTTTCAGGAAAGATCGGCAGCGATCCTGGTGCAAGTTGCGGGTGGAGTTGCAATGGCAGCTTAGAGAGAAGGGCTATGTGGCCAGGGAATGGTGACACAGGACGCCACTTTCATACTCTAGAGATTTTCAATCACTAGAAGTAGCGCAGCATGACGTAGTTCAAATATTATATACTTGTAAAATATATTATTAGTTATAATGGAGCCTTTAAGAATCGCCATGTTCGCGTGGGAGTCGCTATATGGCGTCAGGGTGGGAGGGCTTGCGCCACACGTCTCGGAATTATCTGAGGCGCTTGCAGCCAGGGGCCACGAGGTACACGTATTCACGAGAAGGGGACAGTATGGCCCCTATGACCTGATTAAGGGCGTCCACTACCAGAGGGTGCGCAGCGACGCCTCAGGCGGCATAGTCCACCAGATGGACTCCCTGTGCGACGCCTTCCTGGACCGCTTCAAGGCCGTGGAGCGCCTCTTCGGGCGCTTCGACATCCTCCACGGCCACGACTGGCACCCTGTTACGGCGCTCTACCGCCTCAAGAAAAAAGGAAGGCAGTTCGTGCTCACCTACCACTCGACCGAGTGGGGCAGGAACGGCAACAGGCATGGCACCTCACCCGAATCCAGGGAGATATCGCACCGCGAGTGGCTGGGAGGCTATGAGGCAAAGGAGATCATAGTCACCTCCAGGGCGCTGATGGACGAGCTTCAGTCCATCTATAGCATCCCATCCTACAAGCTAAACCTGGTGCCTAACGGCATATTCCCTAAAAAGATAAGAAGAGACGTGGACGCAAAGGAAGTTAAGTTGAGATACGGCATAGCCCCGGAGTCCCCCCTCGTGCTTTTTGTGGGCCGGATGAAATACCAGAAGGGGCCTGACCTACTCGTGAAAGCTGTGCCACACGTCCTCAGGAAAAGGAGAGACGCGAGGTTCGCATTCGCCGGGGATGGAGACCTGAGGCCAGCCTGCCAGGCGAAGGCCAGGCAAATGGGCGTAGCGGGCGCATGCCACTTTATGGGATATATGCCTGATGCGGGGCTGATAGACCTCTTCAACGCCTGCGACATGCTAGCGGTGCCATCCAGGAACGAGCCTTTCGGGATCGTAGTCCTGGAGGCGTGGGATGCCTGTAAGCCGGCCATCGGCACCCAGGCCGTGCGCCTGATTGACGATTTTGTGAACGGCATCAAGGCGTGGCCCAGCCCCGATTCCATCGCCTGGTGCATCAACGACGTCGTGGACAAGCCAGGCGCCCTGAAATGGATGGGCCGACAGGGGAAAAGGCTGGTGGACACGGTTTACGATTGGAACGTCATAGCCGATAAGCTGTTGAGAGTATACGATAAGGCGCTATGCTAACTGGAGCAGCCTGCCATCCTTCATTATAAGCCTCCTGCTGCCGTCGCCATACTCGACCTCGATGGTGGCGTCGGGCGCGGTGACGAAGTCCCAGTGCATGTTGCTCTGCACGTTGCCGCCGTACATGTCGCTCCTGCCGAAGGCCACGTGGACGGACCCACCTATCTTCTCATCGGTAAGGATGTAGCCAATAGCACGGTCGATTACCGGGTTCAAGCCTATGCCGAGCTCGGCGACCTTGAGGGCGTTCGGGGCGCCATACTTATCCACGTCAAGCTTAACCATTTTCTGGATGGTGTCCCTGAGCACTTCCTGGTTGACCTCGGCCGTACATTCATCGGGCATGAGCGTCCCATCCTTAAAGACGAGCCTTACGCCCTTTATTATGGTGCCCCGTGTCAGGTCGTCGATGGTCAGGGGACAGTAAATAGTGCCGCTGCCATGGGTCTCCACGGGGGCGACGAACACCTCGCCGGCGGGCAGGTTCCCTCCCAGGTCGCCCACGGCCACCTTTTCGGGGGATAGCACGCCATCATCCGGGTTCAGCCTCCTCCCCTCTATATTGAGGCGGAAATCGGTTCCGTGGGGGTCGGTGACGTGGACGTATCTCGCACCTTTGAGCGCGCTCATGATGTGCTCACACCTTTCTTTCAGCAGGCCAGGCTCGACGGAACAGCCGCCTATCACCAGCCTTTCAAGGACGTCGAGCGGCACGCCGTACATCCTGGCCATCTCCTCGGTAGCCCACCCCATGTACAGCCATCGCTTGCCAGGCTTGCCATAGATGACCTGCATGACGGGGAAGTTACCCTCCGAGCGTGCCTGAAGCTTCTCCCTGAACCTCGCCTTAAAGGTGGGATCGCTGTACGGCTCAACGATTACATAAGCATCCATCGCCTGGGCTATGCCCATCATTATCTTCGGCATCCGCTTAAGCTGCTCGACAGTGCAGGCCTCCAGGAGCCGCCTCTGGTAGTCGTTCGAGACCGCGCTTATGAAGGGCTGGCCGCCACGCCTGGCCACGGCAATCCCGATCTCCTCCAGGAACCTTTGCTCGTGCGAGCCGCCAGAAATAAAGACTGCGTCGCCATCCTTGACGCCAATAGAATCTAAGACGCAATTGGCGAGCCGCGGAAAAATGCTCTCATCTATCATGACAACACCACTATAAAATGGCAGTCCAGGGCCAATAAGGTGACCCTCGTTTTTCGTCTACTCGTCAGGTATAATGCTTATCCCGTTCTCATCGTACACGGCCAGCCACCGCCTATGCTTGCCAATCTGTCCGCTTAGTATGAGCCCGCTGAGGGGCACATAGATAAACTGCCTCACAGTACGCTTTAGCTCCCTTGCCCCAAACTCAGGGCTATAGCAAACGCTGGCCAGAAAATTCTGCGCACCCTCGCTAAGCCTGAGCGAGACTTGATGCCTCCGCTCCAGCTCCGCTAGCGCCCCATCCAGCTCCCTTTTCAGCAGCCCCCTCACCGCCTCAGCCCCGAGAGGCTTGAAGACTATAAACTCGTCTATACGGTTGATGAGCTCCGGGCGGAGCATCTCCAGGCCATTTTTATCTTCCTCATTATGCCTGTACGTAAGCCTTTTCCCTGGCCTGGACTCAACATCCTCGTAGCTAAATCCCATGGCCGGCTTCAGGCTGGAGGCCAGGATGAAGATGGCGTTCCGCGCATCGGCCATCCTCCCCCTTGTATCGGTGATTCGCCCCTCGTCGAAGAGCTGCAAAAAAACGTCGAATACCCTGGGATGCGCCTTATCGGCATCATCTAATAACACCACGGAGTAAGGCCTGGCCCTTAATGACCTGACGAGCACGCCCTCCTCCCCATATCCAACGTAGCCAGGCGGCGAGCCGATGAGCCTGCTAACGCTGCTCTCTTCGGCATACTCGGACATGTCCAGCCTGATCATCTCCTCCCTGCCGCCGAAGAGAAACTCCGCGAGCAGCCGCGCCGTCTCCGTCTTGCCGACACCCGTGGGGCCCGCAAACAGGAACACAGCAAGAGGCCCCGGCCGCTTCTCAAGGCCCGCGTACGCCACCATCAGGCGCTTATAAATACGATCGATGGCCTCTTCCTGCCCCGCAAGCCTCGCCTTGAGGAAAGCGTCCAGCCCTAACAGCTTCGAGGTAGACACGCCTCCCATGTGTCCTGACACTATCTCCAGGGGCACCCCGGAGATCGACGACATGGTCCTGGCGACGGCCTGGAAGTCCACCTCTTTGCGGGGCTCCTCCATCGACCCCATGCTAAGCGATGGAGTCCTGGCCCGAGAGCCGGCAGTATCCAGCAGGCCGACCGCCTTATCGGGCAGCATATGGCCGGCGTCAAACCGCATCGAAAGGTCTACCGCTGCTTCAATGGCCTCGTCCAGGATGCGCACTCCATGGTGCTCTTCCAGCTTCGGCCGCAGGGCGCCCAGCATGGCCATCGCCTCCTCCCGGCACGGCTCCTCCACCAGGATGGCCTCGAAGCGCCGGTCGAGGGCAGAGTCGGCCCCTATGTAGCGGCAATACTCTGAAATCGTGCTCGTGCCAATGCAGCGCAAGCCGCGGGCCAGGTATGGCTTGAATATGGCGGAAGCGTCCAGCGCAGCGCCCTCACACCTCCCCGCCCCCACGATCGTATGTATCTCATCGATGAACAATATAACTCTCCTGTCTGCCGCGGCCTCGTCGAGCACACCCTTAAGCCGCTCTTCAAGGTCGCCCCTGTACTTCGCGCTGGCAAGCAGCGACGCCATGCTAAGCTCGACGATGCGACAGCCGCCCAGGACGTGGGCGTCCTTGCCCATCGCGATGCGCACCGCCAGCGCCTCGACGATGGCCGTCTTGCCCACGCCCGCCTCGCCCACGAGGACCGGATTATTCTTGGCGCGCCGCCCGAGCACATGGATTAGTTGCAACAGCTCCTTCTTACGGCCGTAAAACGGGCCCAGATGCCCGCACATCGCCTCCCTCGTCAGGTCACGGCCGTACTTCTCCAGGTAACTCTTAGCGCCCTCCCCTCGATTAAGCCAGGAGTTCACGGCGCTATATATGTCCCTCTTATCCATGGAGCGAACGAACGGCTTACTGCACCCATCCATTATCGCTATCCATGCCTCGACTGGCTCCAGGATGTCGGCGGCGCTTATGCCAAGGCCTGCGAGGGCCTCCTCTATCACCGGGCCAGGCCTCTCAAGGATTGCCGCCATTAAGTGTAAACAAGAAACCTCGCCCTTAGATGAAAAGGCGGCCGCCCTGCGGAAGATCGATTTACACTCCTCGCTCCTGTGCATCGTCTTGCCATCCTGCGCCTTCTCCCTCCCTCCAATAGACCTCCTGAGCGCCCGCCTTATGGCTATCGATGGGGATCGATGATCGCAGGCGCCTTCGAGCACGTTCTGGATGGCGTCATGCTCAGCCTTCAACGACTTAAGCGCCTCGGAATCCCGCGTATCAAGAGCCTTATCCAGGCTCAGCAGGCCTATGAAGAGGTGCTCCTTCTCGATGAGCCGCCCGTTCGAGCGGCCCGCCTCCTCGGCCGCAATGTCCCAGGCCCTTGACGCCCCCTCCGTGATTCTTTCCATGGCCTCACCTCCTCTTTTTCCCTGTTAGAAGGTTGATGTACGCCTCAATGGCTGCCTCCTGCATGCCGGACCTCCTGAGCGCCCCCTCCAGGCTCGATACAACAGCGGCATGGCCTGGCTCCAGGCGCAGCGCGCCAACGTACTCGCTGATGGCGTCCTGCAGCCTGCCCGCGTCCTCCAGCGATAGGCCGAGCCTATGCCTGGCCTCCGCATTTCCCGGCTCAATCCAGAGAGAGGCGCTATACTCTAGTATCGCCTCCTCTATCCTCCCCACGGCCCGTAGCGCGTTCGCCAGGTTAAAGTGTATGATGGCGTCATCAGGCCTCATCCTGGCCGCTTTACGGTATTCGTCTATCGCCTTATCTAGCCTGCCCTTCATGGCCAGAGCGAGGCCCAGGTTGACCCTGGCCTCCACAAGCCCCGGCTTGAGGCGTATCGCCTCTTTATACTCCCTTATTGCCCGATCAAGCTCGCCCCGGCACGCATAAGACAGCCCAAGGTTATGGCGGGCCATCGCGCTATCCGGCTTTAGCCTTAACGCATGAAGGTACTCCCTCATCGCCTCGTCGAGCAGGCCCTTTGCGCGAAGCGCCGTTCCCAGGTTATTGTGCGCATCAGCCAGGCATGGGTTTAGCCTTAAAGCCTCCCTATATTCGTCTATGGCCATGTCAACCTGCCCCCGAGCATCATATGCGACGCCGAGGTTGTTATGCACGGTGGCGAGGCGAGCCTTATGTTGCTCGGCGAGAACGGGGTCCGCCCTCAACGCCTTTCGATACACCCATATAGCCTCGTCAACAAGCCCTACGTTGTAAAGCGCAAGCCCCCTGTTATTATACTCCCATATGCCCGGCTCGACCCTGCGCGCGGGGGCGGGCGGCCACACGCCCATGAGTGACCGGTAGAGCCTCTCGAGGTCGGCTCTTAACGACCTAAAATCGCCGTACCTGTCCTCAGGCGATTTTTTCAGGCATTTCCTTATGATCGGGAATAGCCGGCTTTTGAAGTACGGCACCTTTGCCTCGCAGTGCGCCCTGCGATACCCGTCCACGCTATCCGCGATGAACGGCTGCCTGCCGCCATTGGCCATCTGGTACATGATGACGCCGAAGCTGTAGACGTCGCTGCGAAGGTCGCTGACGCCATCGAACTGCTCAGGGGCCATCCAGGGGGACGTGCCCACCATCGATCGATACGGGCTAAAATCCATGTCAGAGGAGCGTAGCACCCCTTCCCAGAGCCTGGCCAGCCCGAAATCGGTTACCTTGAGCGTGCCGTCCCGTGATATCATGATGTTGTCGGGCTTAATGTCGCGGTGGGGCGTCACACCATGGGATGCCGCGTACGCCATGCCATCGCAGAACTGTATGGCCCACTCTATCGCCTGGAGGAGCGAGATCGAGTTAAGATAGTGGGTGAGCGTGTTACGGCCGGCGTCGTCCGGCTCTACGTACTCTAAAACGATGAACAGGCGGTTATCTAAAGCCTCAACGCCCACCGCCTGCACGATGTTGGGGTGGGCGTCGAGCAGCACCCACGCCAGCGCCTCTTGCCTGAAGCTTTCCCTCGCCCGGCCAGAGTAGAGGTATTTATCCTGAAACGTCTTGAGGGCATACATCTGCTGGGCGGAGCGGTCATAGCAAACGTAAACGATGCCCATGCCGCTTTTCCCTTCGCCCCCGAGTATCTGTCGCACTTCGTATTGCTCGCCGATGAGGGAGCCTACAGTGATCTTCATCTCTTCCGGTATCCAATGCCTGTCAGGGCTCTCATAGTTCCAGGAACGCCCCAGCCCTCCCCCAGGCATCACCGTATCTTCCGTCATCCCCCCGACCTGCCGCCACCTATCGCCTGGCATCGTGTCGCCTGGAAAGTACTTTAATTATAAGGGATGGCGGGATAAAAAAGTTGCTATGCAAATGCTGTATTGGATATGCATTTTCTGAGAGTGAATGGGGGTTCTATATGATAGTGGATGGTTAAACACCACATCTTCTATTAGTGACTGAAGGGGGGGGGGCATAGCGAAGCGAAGCCCCCATTTAGCCTCTAGAAAAAGAGATACCTTCTGCCCGACCATCGTTTTTTTATTGCCAACCATCTTAACACTTCGAAACTTTTATATGCTTGTAGCCTTCTATTGGCCATCGCAGTTTCAGCAGCGGGATGCGTCCCGCCGGAATGTGGCTAACATAGCTGAACCGTGAAACCATGATGGAGAATCGAAACATGGCGAAGTCAATGTATCACTATATAAGGGACGCCTGGAAGCGACCCGATGAGACCTACGTGGGCAAGCTCTTCTGGGAAAGATTACAGCAGTGGCGGCGGGAGCCGTCGGTGGTCAGGATCGACAGGCCAACAAGGCTGGACAGGGCCAGGGAGGCCGGCTATAAGGCGAAGCAGGGCATCATCGTGGTGAGGGCACACGTCAGGAGAGGCGGCAGCCGCAAGTCGAGGTACGTCAGGGGCAGGAAGTCGAAACACATGGGCCTCAGGACCCTCACCAGGCGCAAGAGCATTCAGCGCATCGCGGAGGAGAGGGCCTCGAAGAAGTTCCCCAACATGGAGGTCTTGAACTCATACTGGGTAGGCGAGGACGGCAAGCACAAGTGGTACGAGATAATCCTCGTGGACCCCCACCATCCATCTATTCTAGCGGATAAAGACCTAAACTGGATTGCCAGGCCGACGCACCGGGGCAGGGCCGAGAGGGGCCTGACGAGCGCGGGCATCAAGGGGAGAGGCCTGCGCCGTAAGGGCATGGGCACTGAGAAGACCAGGCCCTCGATAGGCAGCCACGAGAGACGGGGTAAATGATCCATTACATCCTTTTTAGGACACAATCACATGCTACCGAGGACGTTTCAAGGGTCAGGCAGGCCCTTGTTAACGTCTTGCCTCCCGATACCCCGATTAAGGAGGAGGAGACGAGGGGCTATTTTGATAACCCGATAACCGTTTTGACGGCGCGCCTCGAGAAGAAGGCCGCCGAGGAGTACGTTAAATTTTTAAAGTCCAGGCTTCTCGAGGCCGATTTAAAGGAGCTGGTGAAGGAGCTTCCTGAGCGGGTTAGCGATGATTGCGACTTTTATCTAAAGCTCTCCAAGCAGGACGCATACCTGGGTGACATCCGCCTCACGTATGCGGAGGATGTGATTGCCATAAGGGCCAAGGTGGCCGCATACCCGGCCAGGCGCGAGGCGGCCCTGAAGGTACTGGAGGAGTACTTCAATGATCCGTGAGGCGTTTTATGACCTGGGAGTGCACGCCTACCCCGAAGGCGGGAGCACTTTATCATTAATGGCGTTGAAGGCGAAAGAGTATGGTTATGCGGGCCTTTGTACTGTTAACCACTCTGATTTTTTCCTTGACGTGAAGAAGGTGCCTGTGCCTGAGGGCGTCGAAGTGGTGCAGGGCGTCGAGGTCGTGGCGAGAGACGCTAATGACCTTCGGAGGCAGGTGGACAGGTTCAGGAAGAAGGTGAGGGTACTAGCCGTCCATGGCGGCGACGCGGCCATCAACCGGGCGGCGTGCGAGGAGGAGCGAGTCGACATTTTGATGCACCCGCAGGACGGAAAGACGGGCGGCCTAAACCACGTCCTGGCGAGGCTGGCGGCCGATAAGGGCGTTGCCATAGGCTTCGAGCTTTTACCGATAATCTATAATAAGGGCGGCTCCCGCGTGAGGACTCTTTCCGGTTACCGTGCCAACCTCGCCCTGGCGAAAAAGTACGGGGCGCCATTCGTGGTCGTATCGGGCGCCATGTCTATTTACGACATGAGGGACGTGCGAACGGCGCTCTCCCTTTGCAGGCTGCTCGGCATGGGCGAAAAGGACGCAATCAGGGGCCTCTCCTTTTATCCTTCAGAGATACTAAGGCGCAGCTCGCCTGGCTACATCATGGAAGGCGTCCAGGTCATAGGATAAGGGCTCTGTAGATGAGAAAAGCCTTATTATTATTAAATGCATATTAAGTCTAAAAATGGTATCACTTATCACACGATTTGCCATGTGGTGGTTACATGGACATTTCAGTTATCATTCCCACGTATAACGAGGAAAAGTATATTGAGACCTGCCTGAGGTCACTGAAGTGCCAGGATTTTTCGGGCAACTATGAGGTCATAGTCTCCGATGGGAGCAGCACCGATGCCACGGTGGAGATCGCATGCAAGTATGCCGACAGGGTGATTGTGGACCGCAAGGATACAATTGCGTATGGCAGGCAGGTTGGCTCAATGGCGGCCAGGTACCCCGTCTTAGCCTTCACCGATGCTGATACGTTCATACCATCTGACTGGCTGAGCAGCCTGGCGGCGTCGCTCGAGGACAGCAGGGTCGTGGGCGTCCATGGAAAACTTTTACCATTAGACGGGAACCGCTTTGAGCAAGAGTTCTGTAACTACGTGTTGCCCCCGTTCTCCCGGTTCATGGTACAGATTAACAAGCCCTCGGTGCCCGGCTCGAACTTTGCCGTCAGGAGAAGGGCGTTCAACAAGGTCAAGGGCTTTAATACGAAGCTGGTCACAGGGGAGGACGTGGACCTGTGCAACCGCATAAAATCGCTGGGCAGGTTCGTCTACAATCCTGATGCAGTCGTTTACGTGTCCACGAGAAGGGTACGCCAGTGGGGCTACCTGAAAATGCTATCGTTCTACACGGCTAACACGATACGCTACCATACTTTTGGCTCGGTTAGCAAGTATTTTGAGCCTATACGCTAGTCGGCTTTTGTGATCTTATCGTATGGGACGTCGACGCGAACTAGCTTTGGCAGCCTGCCATATGTTGCCATGCTATCCCCTATGATGCCTATGGCGCCGGAGACCTCGGGCACCTCTTTGAGAAAGTCGAATGCATGAGCTAACGATTCTTTGTCAATTATGCGGTTTCCGAGGGCAGTGGCCGCGGCGTCGGCCAGGGAGACGTCTTCAGATATAACGAGGGCGGCGTCTGAGTTGCCGAGGCTAATCGACGGCCCGACGGTGCCAGAAGAGGTGCATATGCCCAGGATGCTACCCCTTGGCTCGACCTCCAGGCCCAGGCCCTTGATTGGCGACTCGCCGGCGTAGATGCCCACCACCACGGGGCGGTCGTTGATGAGCGCAATGTCGCCGCCGTTATCGATGATGGCGTGGGCGCAGCCAGCCCTCACCATGTCCTCGAGGGCGAGCCAGGCGATGGTCCCTGCCACGGCTGCCATGGGGCCGACGCCCACCTTTGTGGCCGCCTCAGCCATGCGCCGGGCCACCTCGGGGGAGCCAGGGGGGCACTCGTAAGGCTCGAAGGTGACCTTAAAAAACGGGTCCTCCATGATGTAGCGCTCCAGGTCTGCCCTGGCACGCCTTATGGAGTCCAGGCATATTGAGTGGAAGCGCTCGTCAGCCGTAACCGTTACAATGGTCTCCTTGATGCGGTATTTTCTGGACAGCATGTCAGTACTCGGGCAGCTTAATCACCCTCACGGGGCATGCGTTCACGCAGTTCCCGCACTGGACGCACAGCTTCTCGTCCATCCTCACCCGCCAGTCATACTCGTAGCGTATTGCTCCGACCGGGCAGGCCGAGACGCATGCCCCACAGTGTATACAGTTCTCCTCATCCTTTGTGATGGGCACGTCGAGGCGGGTGACCTCCACCTTTTTGCGCTTTAGCACGTTTACTACCTCGCGGCAGCTATCGTCGGGCACGTTGACGACTATCTCGCCCTGGGGGCCCTCCACCCTGGCCCGCTCTATCTCGAGCTTGACGCCCGTCTCAAGCACCGCTTCCGCTATGATCGGCTTTTTGATTATCTCCGAGTTGAATCTGAGGAGCAGCTTCACTGGCGCAACCCCCTGGATATGAGCTTGCTCAGGCCTTCGCCCGTCACTATGCCCAGCACCTTCCTGTCCTTATCGATGACCGGCAGCGCCGAGATGTTGTGCTTCTCCAGCAGCCGTACCGCCAGGTCAACGGGGTCCTCCGGGGACACGGTTATCACGTTCCTGGTCATGATAGGCGCCAGGTCTCCGTCCTTTGACAGGGCCAGGGCCTTGGACACGTCCCACGAGGTCACGATGCCCACCAGCCTTTTATCCTCATCCACGACCGGGAGGTGGTTGAACCTGTCCTCTATTATCTTTTTGGCCGCCTCATACACGCTAAATCCGACCTTGATGGTGGCCACCGGCACCATGACGTCCTTGATGAGCGGCATCTCCTGGGTCTGTTTCATCGGCTTCGTAGAGCCTTCCACCGGGATGCGCTCCACGGGCGATGACAGGAAAAACTTTCCACTCTTGATCCAGGATTTAAGCTCTGCGGCGACCTGCCTGGCCATGTAGAAGCTCGAGAGCGATGACGTCTTCACCTCCTTGCCATTGAGGTCAATCATGCCGCTCTTCAGCTCCTCATACGTCACTTTCCGGAGCTCGGGCTTGGACCGCCTAGGAACCGAGTAGTCGTAAACGCCCGTGACTATTTCGGCGTCGCTGACCGCCGTGGCCCTCGCAATATCATCGTTCAATATGGGTATAGGTATGCCCAGCCCCACGTACATCGTCGTGCCGTACTTATAAAAAGTTGCGGCCCGTATGTACTCCCGCTTCATCTTTTTCAAATTCCCCGTGACCATCAGCGTGCCAAAGCCTCCGGATGGGCTGTGCTGCGTCCCCTCAGATATTATGTAGCCCTGCGCGCCGCCGAGGAATATCCTGGTGCCCACGCCGATGGTCTCATAGTTTGGATCGTTGGACAGGGGGGAGAGCACGCCCGCCCCGCTATAGGTTACGTTGCCATTGTTCGGCAGCAGGGTGCCCATGTAAGTGTAAATCGTCTTTGACGAGCAATTGGTCGCCGCGTTATATTTTTGATAGGCGTTCCGCGGGTTCACCATTATAGCCTGGTTCATGTCATCCAGGGTTATCGAAGTGTCAATCCTCTTTCTCGGGTAGCAATCCGTGCCATAGGCAATGGCCTTGAGCCAGACCTCCTCTCCTTTTAGTAAATCCTCGATGACGTGGGAGCCGCCGTAGTCCATGCCTTTAGTGTCTGAAAGCTGCGTGGCGCCCAGGTATGCGTCCACGGCGGCTATGCCCGTGTAGGCCTCCACGTCGTTCAACCAGACCCTCTGCATCTTGATGGGCGGGTCGGAGTGCCCGAAGTTGAAGAAGACTCCCGAAGAGCACATGGCGCCGAAGGTCCCCGTCGTCACGACGTCTACCTGCCTGGCCGCCTCGCTGACCCCCAGCTCCTGGACGAGCGCGGTCATCTCCTCAGCGGTGACCACGTTGACCGAGCCGTCCCTTATCTTTTCGTTTATCTCTTCGATCGTTCTTCTCATAAAAACCACTTTGCGATTACTTGACGATGAGGAGTAATAATACCTATGACTATTTATAATTGGTGGTAATAAAAGTGCCGTGCTGAAAAACGTGACAAAGCAAAAAAATAAGTATTCAACACGGCAAATATGCCCATAGTGAGTTCTAGTTGAGGGCGGCTCTATTTCTGGCGGCAATAGCCGCGATGTTCATGATATGCGGCTGCGTTGGAGGCATGGGCACGATAGAGTACATGGGTCTAAAGTATGGGTCCTCTACGCACGACGTGGCGTCAGCGGACAAGCTATACTATACTGGTGAGACGTGGGGAGGGGCGAAGCTCTACGCTCCAGGCTGGGAAAGCCCTGGAAAGGTGCCCTCGCTATTATTTACGAGCGATGCCGCGGGATACCACGCCTTCTCGAAGCCTGCCGTCGGGATATACGCGTATTCGCTCTACGCTCATTATAACCTGGGCGAGCCCGTCACCATCGGCCTGATGAATGAGGCCGCGGGGAAGGTGGACCTGAAAAACGCGGCGCCGTGGGAGATACAGGCATTGCAAGGCGGCGCGTGGAAGACGATATATCAGCCAGTAGCCGCTCAGGTGATAACGACGCTGGAGAACGGCACATACAGGGAGTGGACGTGGGACCAGCGTGATAATGGAGGGGAGGCTGTCTGCGCTGGCGAATACAGGGTGGCCATAGATGGGAAATATATGGCCTACTTTAACATCACGCCCGGCTCGCCTGTCGTGAGGGCCGAGGCCACTGACTATGATAATAAGACGCTTCGCGACACGTTCTGGGACGCTAAAGAGCATAAGGCATTTGGCGAGCATTACAAGGAATACGCCGATGAGGCGCGCCGCGACGTCGAGGGGCAGATGCTATTCAAGGCCTGGATGAAGGGCCTTGACCCGGATAAGCTCCAGTCAGCCTTAAAAACCGCCCGAGATAACGCGAGCACGCTCAACATGCTGCCATGCCTGGCAGTGCACGCCAGCTATGGGGGCCAGCCCTGCTGGATAATCGTATACAACTGGGGCATGGCAAACGAAAGCCCTGGACACATAAGGTACTATGTGGTCGACGATGCCGCCGGCAAAATCATACAATTCGAAACTTGTAGGTAAGCCTGCTACTTTTATGCCTACGCTGAGTATATAAGGTTTATATACCATTGACGTGCTTAAATCATAATATATTTAAATACTAGCCGTGAAAACAGCGAGTTGTTTCAACCGGCATTCTTGTAGGAGTTTTAATTATGAGCAAAGCCGAAGAAGCGAAGAAGACCATCACGATTGAGAACGTCGTGGCGTCCACCGCCATTGGCCAGGAGATCGACCTGAAGTCGGTCACACTCGCCCTCGAGGGCGCAGACTATGACCCGGAGCAGTTCCCCGGCCTGGTCTACAGGACGAAGGATCCCAAGACCGCCGCCCTTATTTTTAGGAGTGGCAAGATCGTGTGCACCGGCGCGAAGAGCATAGAGGACGTGGACCGCGGCCTCAAGAAGGTTTTCAAGAAGATAGCCAGCGTGGGCATCAAGGTGGACCCGAACCCCGAGATCACGGTGCAGAACATAGTGGCATCGGCAGACCTTGGCTCGGTTTTAAATTTAAACGCCATCGCCATCGGCCTGGGCCTGGAAAATATCGAGTATGAGCCCGAGCAGTTCCCTGGATTGGTCTACAGGCTGGATAGCCCGAAGGTGGTAGTGCTGCTATTCGGCTCCGGCAAATTAGTGGTCACAGGAGGCAAGAAGCCGAAGGACGCCGAGGAGGCCGTCGAGCGCATCGTCAAGGAATTAGAAGGCCTGGCCCTATTGTGAGTATCCGAAAAATTTTAAGTATCATGCGTAACCTAACATAAAGCATTTACCTGGAGGATAATCATGGTAGCTAAAGTGGATGAGGAGAAATGCGTTGGATGTGGGACGTGTGTGGATACGTGCCCAGAGGCGGCGATAGAGCTGGTCGACGAGACAGCGCACGTTGACGAGGAGAGGTGCCAGGAGTGCGGCGACTGCGTCGAGGCGTGCCCGACCGAGGCGATAACGCTCGAGAAGACGAAGACGAAGTAGGGTGCTTATATGATTAAGGCCGGGATACTTGGCGCGACCGGAGCCGTGGGACAGCGGTTCGTACAATTGCTGGCGGACCACCCCTGGTTCGAGATAACCTCGCTGGCCGCATCCGAGAGGAGCGCGGGCAAGAAGTATGGCGAGGTGGCGAAGTGGAGGCTGGACACCGACCTCCCCGAGTCGGTAAGGGATATCGCCGTGGTATCGACCAGGCCTGAAGAGGTCGACGCCGACATAGTGTTCTCGGCGCTGCCCGCCGAGGAGGCCCTCAAGATTGAAGAAGATTTCGCCAGGGCGGGCTTTGTCGTATCTTCTAACGCCAGCTCGCATAGGATGGATGAGGATGTGCCTCTTTTGATCCCCGAGGTAAACCCTGAGCACCTCGGGCTTATCGAGATTCAAAAGAAGAAGCGTAAGTGGGATGGGTTCATCGTCACCAACCCTAATTGCAGCACCATCATGATGGTCATGACTCTAAAGCCCCTCATGGGCTTTGGCATCGAGAGCGTGCACGTTGCGACCATGCAGGCGGTGTCGGGCGCCGGGTACGAGGGCGTGCCCTCCATGGCCATCCTGGACAACGTGATACCGTACATTGGCGGCGAGGAGCATAAGATGGAGACCGAGCCGCTGAAGCTTCTGGGCGAGTTTGACGGTAAGGCGGTGAAGAATGCTAAGTTCTGGGTGAGCGCAGCATGCCACAGGGTTCCTGTGATGGATGGCCACACCATGTCTATCTGGGTGCGCTCGAAGGAGCGCCCCTCGGCTGAAGAGGTGAAAAACGCCATGCTTAAGTTCGACCCCAGGCTGGGGGACCTGCCGACCTCGCCGAAGAAGGCCCTTATCGTGAGGGATGAGCCGGACAGGCCGCAGCCAAGGCTGGACCGGAATCAGGGGCGGGGCATGAGCGTGTCCGTGGGCAGGATAAGGGAGGGCCAGGATGGCGCCATCCAGTACGTGTGTATGGGCCATAACACGATAAGGGGCGCGGCCGGGGCCAGCATCCTTAATGCGGAAGTCCTTAAAAAGAAGGGCTATCTATAGGCCATTTTTTAGGTGATTTATCATGGAAGCTAGATACGTGCAGGCCATTAAGGCAGGCGTCATCGGTGGCGTCGTGATAGGGCTCTTGACTATAATGAATTTATTAATCGCTGTGACTGTTAGCTGGACCGACATATCCATCCTAAGCCTGGTGAACTGCTGCATCTTTATCATCATAGCCGTACTAATGGTATGCGTGGGCGCGCTCGGCGTGAGGATGGCGGCGCCGATGGTCGCCACGCTAAACGATGCGCTCCTCGTGGCCGCCGTGGCCGGCGCGGTCGCAGGCATCATCGCAGCCATCATATACTTCTTAACTCAGGTGGTGAGCCCCTGGATATCGAATAGCTATTACTATAGCTCGTATTGGGGCTCGCATTATGGCTACTCCCCGGCGATCCTGTCTGCCCTGGGCGCCTTTATCGCCATTTGCTGCTGTGGGCCAGCGCTCCTGCTTATCGCCATAATACTTTCGGTGATAGGCGGCGCCATATACGCCATGGCCGTGTTAAAAGTCTCATAAGTGGGGGTCAGGCCTCGATGCCCAGCCGGGAGAGCAGCCTCCTGGCCCACTTCAATTTTTTTAGCTTCTTAGGCGTGACATTTGTATCATCCAGGTCGAACCCTATTATCTTTATGCTCCGCGCCCCGAACTCCTTCGCTAGGAAGACGCATCGGTCTCCGTCCGAGAACCCGCCAAAGTTGTAGACGTTTTTCAAGGGCCTGGCCTGGGTGGTGCCAACGACGTGCTTTAGCCCGGGCACTAGTGCCCTTATGCTTTCCACGTTGTCGGCGTGGGCATGGGCCAGGATGATGGAGCCGAGCGAGTCCGCCTTTAATAAATCCTCGTGAGGGCCGTCGAGGTCAGACACGATGATGTCCGGCACGATGCCCTGCCTTAAAAGTGTGGAGACCGCGCCGTCCGCTGCGATGACCGTGTACTTATACCACCAGTCCACCTTCTCCATGTCCTTCTCAAGCGAAGGCGCCTTGCCGCAGACGATGACGTCCTTTCCCCTTATAAGCTCCTCCACTTTTTCAAGATAAGGCGTGTCCCCGGGCAGCAGGGACGAGAGAAGCCTCGCCGCATCCTCATCGCCCCGGGCGGTCCACCCGAAGTCCTCTAAAATGGCCCTATAGTAGGGCTCCCACTCCTCGTACCTCATACCTTCTCTATGCCTATGGCCACCGGCACGCCCTCGACGTCCCAGTCCTTCACCAGGTCGCCAGATACGGCCTTCTCGCCCTTTATGTCGAGCTCGGCCGCCCTGACCTCGCCGGCTATGAAGCCCGCCATGCCGCTGACGAGGCCCCTCACCCTATCATCTCCGACGTAAACCTCGGCCTTTATCTTATCCTCGACGTTCAGCTTTAAGTCCTTTCTCATGTCCTGGATGCGGCGTATGACCTCCCTGGTGTAGCCTTCAGCCTCCAGCTCTGGCGTCAATTCCACGTCCACGTAGAGCTTGCCGCCCTGGAACTCGCCCATCGCAAGCGTCTCTGGGATGACGTCCCTGAAGCTCACCATGTCGGGAGTGACCTCGACCTCTCCGCCGGCCAGCTGTAATACAAACTTGCCGTCTTTATCGATGCCGGACTTTACTGCCCTGCCATCGGCAGACTTAAGGGCGGCGATGACCTTTGCCGCCTCCCCCTTGAAGGCTGGGCCTATCACCTTTGGGTTGGGCACGACCTCCACGCCCAGCTCAGGGTTAGGCTCGCCTATGCCGAGCAAGACGACCTCCCTGGCGTTGGCCTGCTCCTTGATCACGCCCGCCAGGCTATTCACCGCGGCCGCAACATCTTCAGTGTCAGGAGCTATGGTGAGCTTCTTGACGGGCCACCTGAGCTTACGCTTTGCCTTCTGCCTTGCATTAGAAGTGGCCTCCACTATCCTCCTGGCCACGTCCATGTGCCTGTTCAAGGCCTCGTCAAGCAACGACTCGTCCGCCACGGGCCAGTCGCACATGTGTACCGACTCCCTGGCCCCGGGCCTGTCCCTCATCAAATTCTGATACATGCGCTCCGCCACGTAGGGCGTGTAAGGCGCCATGAGCCTGATAACGGTCGAAAGCACGTCGTAGAGCACGCGGTATGCGGCCAGCTTGTCTGGGTCTTCCGCCTCAACCCACGTCCTCTCCCTGGCCAGCTGAACATACCATCTTGATAAATCCTCGAGTATGAAGCTTATCAACGCCCTGGTAGAGCGGTGCAGCTCATACGATGCCATGCCCTCGTCCACTTCTTTTATAACCGCCTGAAGCCGGGATAATATCCATCGATCCTCCACCCTGAGGTGGCCCTTTATGGACTCGAAGGTCGTCTTCTCAGGGTCAAACCCGTCCAGCGCCATGTACGGCAGGGGGAACCTGTAGACGTTCCAGAAGATGTTCAAGGCCCGATAGACGTTGCCGCACTCCTCCCACGAGAAGCTCAAGTCCTCCCAGGGCGCGCTCTGCGACAGGACGTAGAGGCGCAGGGCATCCGCCCCATACTTATCAAGGACCTCTTCGGGGGCGACCACGTTGCCCAGGCTCTTCGACATCTTCCGCCCCTGCTCGTCCAGCGTGAAGCCGTGCATGCAGACCGAGTCATAAGGCGCCCTGCCGAAGCCCACCATGCCCGCACCTAGCTGGGAGTAGAACCAGCCCCTGGTCTGGTCGTGGCCCTCCACGATGAAGTCGGCCGGCCACCAGTCCATTAAGTCCTTACGCTGGGGGAACCTGAGGGTTGCCCACGAGGCGACGGCGGAGTCGAACCACACGTCGAATATGTCCTCTACTCGCTTCATCCGGCCCCCGCACTCGCACTCCATGTAGACCTCGTCCACGAAGGGCCGGTGCAGGTCTTCGAGCTTCACGCCCGTCTTACGCTCCAGCTCCTCCTTCGTGCCTATCACATCCATGCTGCCGCACTTCTCGCACTTCCAGATGGGTATGGGTATGCCCCAGTAGCGCTGCCTCGAAATGCACCAATCCCTTGCGCCGCTCACCCAGTCGCGGAAGCGCGAGGAGCCCGCCCAGGCAGGGTACCACTTGACCCTGTCCACCTCCGCGAGCATCTGCTCCTTAATCTTGCTCACCGCGATGAACCACTGGTTGGTGGTCATGAATATTATGGGAGTCTTGCAGCGCCAGCAGTGGCCATACCTGTGTGTGATCTCGGTCGCCCCGAGCAACAGCCCCCTAGCCCTGAGGTCCTCAATTATCTTCGGGTTGGCCTCGCGGATGTTCATGCCCGCATAGGCCCCCGCTTCCTCGGTAAAGGAGCCGTTTGGCTTCACAGGGCAGAACACGGGTATGCCCTCCCTCCTGCCCAGCTCGAAGTCGTCTAAACCGTGGCCGGGGGCAATGTGCACAAGGCCAGTATTCTCGCCCACGACGAATTCTGCCAGGTACACCTTGTGCTCCTTATCCTTCTGGCAGGGTATCAGGTCCTCCAGGGGATGCCTGTACTCCATGCCCTTTAGCTCCTCGCCCCGCATTGTCTTTAGAATCCGGTAGTCGCCGTACCGGCCGAGCCTCATGACGCCATCGACCAGCCCTTCCATCATGATGAGCTTCTCGCCATGCTTCTCATATAGCTCGCTCAGCCTTTCCTCGCCTATGGCCTCCTTCATTCTTGCCACTTTGTCCGCGAACCGCATTGGCTTTGGCGTGCCGTCAGAGCGCTTATCCATCAGCGTTGCGGGGTCCAGCCCTGCAGCCCTCGACGCCTCCTCAAGCGCCATTGCAGGCAGGGCATACACTAAAGCATAAGTGAAATCCTTGTTAGCGGCCACGGCCATGTTAGCCGGGATGGTCCATGGCGTGGTCGTCCATATGACCAAAAAACCCTCTTCACCCTTCAACGGGAACTTCACATAAATGGAGTCATCAGTCCTGTCCGCGTACTCTACCTCCGAGTCGGCTATGGCCGTCTCGCACCTGGGACACCAGTTAACGTTCCTCAGGCCCCTCTCCAGCAGCTTCTTCTCGTGGGCCTTCTTTATCGTCCACCACGCCGCCTCAATGTACTCATTCTTTAAAGTCATGTAGGGGTCGTCCCAGTCGAGCCAGGCCCCGAGGCGCTTGAACTGGGCGGTCATCTCGCGCATGTTCTTGATGGCAAAAGCCTTGCATTCCTGCGTGAACCGGGCCACCCCATAGTTCTCTATGTCCTTCTTGGTCTTGAATCCCAATAAACTCTCGACCTTCACCTCGATGGGCAGGCCGTGCATGTCCCAGCCAGCCCTGTCCATTATATCATACCCATTCATGCTTTTATAGCGGAGCACAGAGTCCTTTATGATCTTATTCCAGGCCGTTCCTAGATGGATGCGGCCCGTCGTGTACGGTGGCCCGTCCACGAAAAAGAACTTTTTGCCGCCTTTCCTCAATGCCCTTGTCTTACGGTACGCGTCGGTCGACTGCCAGAGCTTTTCCACTTCGGCCTCGATCGCCTTGCCGTTGTACTGCTCCTTCTCCTCTATCACGTCTACTCCTCGCCTTCGCTAAAAGATGAAAAATCACTTGATGAACACGAGATGGCGCTTTCCGCGTGGCTGAAGTCATGGTAAAACGAGGCCTCACGGGCCAATAAAGCAATCCCACGCTGGCATAAATGCACCGTATGTTAATGACACCTGCAATATTTAAATGTTATTGTGGTTACTGCGTAATCTTTACCTCGACGCTGCCGCCCGTGTAGAACCTGCCCGCCTCCCTGGCGGCGGCCTCCATGCTTTCTTCCCGCACTTCAGGGTGCCCTTTATATAAAGTCACGGTGCAAACGCTGGAAAGCTTTCCAGAGCTCCAGGTGCCCCATACAGTGCCATCAATCAGGACGGCGCTGGCAGACTCCCCGAACTTCGTCATGACACGATGCTCACCGGGCACGAGCCTGGCATGGTTATAGTAAGCCTTAATATAAGGATCATCCTTAGGCAGGAAGATTATGGGAACATCCTCTATTTCCTTTATGCGCGGCACGTCTTTTTTATCGATGAAAAACTGGCCCTCTACGCCATCTATCTCCACGGCTTCGATGTTCTCCATTTTATCGAGGGCGTGACGGGCCTCGTTCAGGGTGATGCCCAGCCACCACGCCAGGTCCTCGGCACACGCCGGCCCATAAGACTTCACGTAGCGCTTGGCAAGCAATAAAAGCGCCTCACCCCTATCCATCTCAAGCTCCACGCTAAACCTATCCTTAAAGATGGAGAAACGCCCAGGGCTCTCGCCAGGATGGCGTCCCACGCCTCCCCTCAGTAGCATCCACCTATCATGCATGGCCTGGGCCACGATGGAGACGTTCGCAGCTTTCTCCTTCCGCTTCCTCACGATATCCCTGGAGACGGCAGACAGGTCCCGCTTGAGCTGGGCCAGCGTCTTCTCCTTGCCATCCAGCGATTCCAGGATTTTTTTACTAATGTCACGGTACTCCTCATCGGTGACGCCCCAGGTGCCCAGCAGGCTACGGACGGCGGCCTCCCGGCCGGCCTTCGAGGCCGAGTAGACCGCTGGCATGTACTCCCGAGGCACGAGCTGCATGTAATTCTTAAGCCCCCTAACACGAGCCATGCTCCTGCCCTTATACAGTCCTCTCTCAAAAGCGGCCACGTCGAAGCGCCTCACCCTTAAGTAAAGGCTAAAATAGGCATCGTCCAGGCTATTGGCATCCAGTACTATTAGATCCCTCAGGACGGCGCCGGCGCTGTCCAGCCTGGTGGCGGGCAACAGGTGGCCCTTCGCCAATAAAAAGTGATTCACGGCCTTCTTCTCCACTATCACATAAAACCCCCTTTAGTCATTAGTAAAAGATAACATGATTTACAACTATATCAGGCTCCCGAAGGCCGAGCCGGCCAGAGCAGTCGTCACCGTAAATATGGCCATAGCAATCGGGAGCGCCGTGCCCACGCCATACATGAACTCGTAGCGGTCGTCGCCATGCTCTATCCCGCTCACGAACCTGAGAAGTATGATCACGAGCATGACCAGGTAGAGGCCTATAATCAATACAAACTGTTCATTCGACACCATTGGGGCGCTAAACTCCGGCACCATGGGGAAGTATTGACGGGCGCTCTCCGGCATGTCGCTCAGGTTAGCCAGGGTATGAGCCACCACATCCGATATGGACTGGGAGAGGGCGAGGGTGACGCCCCCGATGAACGGGGCGAACACAATGCAGGTCGTCTTGAGCATGCTGGTCATGGTGTAGAGCATCTTCCTGATATCATCCTCGATGGATTGTAGTTCTTTTAAATGGTCGGCCAGCCTTACGATAGAGTTTCCGGCTATCTCCCCGCTCTTGCCCGAGCTCTCCACCAGCATGGCTATCGTGGCCCTTATCCTGTCTGAGTACACGTCCGAGAACGCCCCATACTCGGGGGAGAGCACCGCGTCCCTCAGCGTGGTCCGGAGGCAGCGTATGTTGTACGCAGCCCTGGCATAAGCCTTCCCCACGCTGGTGCCCGATGTCATCGCGGCCGTGTAGGCGAAGCCCTCCTCGGGCGACCTGCCCTCTGAGACTCGCCTGCCCAGTATGAAAAGCGAGTCTGCGAACTCGTCCTCCATCTTCTTGATATCGTCCCTAAGCTTTTTATACGGGGTGTACACGCCCAGGCAGTACACCGATATTGCCGCCGTCACGCCCCAGACAGGGAAGGCGGACCTTGCTATTGGAAGGCTCAAAGGAAAAAAGTAGAGGGCTGAGATGGCGGCTCCACTGGATAATGCAAGCGCCGCCCAGGCCCAAGCCGGGATGGCTTGCTTCACGTTAGGTATATCGGGGGGCGTAAAGGCTGCAGGCCTCCTCATCAGGATCGAATGGGCGTAGACGAGTGTGGCGAGCGGGAAGAGCAAGTCGTAGAGCAGCGCAAGCTCGATGGCGTTGATCCTCAGGCCCACTATCGCCGCCGCAGGAAGCATGGCCACGAGGGCGAGCGGCACCATGACGAAAATGGAGTAGAGTATGAGGGCGGGCGAGTGCAGCGCGCTAGAGAATGAATACATGAGGCCCTTTGTGCCCTGGAGCACCACGTCGAGAGCGCGGTTGAGGGCGATGGTGCGCATGGCCTCCTCCCGCTCCCCGGTGGCGCTCTTTATCAGAAATACGGCGCGCTTGAAGTGCTCGCTGTAGCCGCCCCACTCCGAGGCGAACGCCCCGAGCGCCATGTCAAGGCTGTCGTAGGCCCTCATCTGGAGGTCCCACATGAGCTTCTTCACGTCTTTGGCTAGCTGCCTTTTTGAGCTGGAGGCGGCAAACTTCAGCGCCAGCTCGATGTTAGGGTTGAGCTTCATGGCCATTACTACGTAGCTTATCACCTCGGGCACGTCGCCCAGCGAGTGCACCCTCATGTAGGCCGCCCTCCGCTTCGGGTACTCGCCAACGTAAACGTATGTGAGCAGTGGAGCTATCCCGCCGCAGGCTATTAGCATTATAGCCATCGTCGAGTCCATCAGGCCAAGGGCAAGCGCTATAAGGCCCACCGTGGAGACGAGCGCCAGGGCGCCCATGGCGGAGAAGAAAGCCAGGGAGAACACCTCGGATGGCTTTACTTCCAGGCCGGCAAAGCCTATCGAAGCCACCAGGCCACGGCTCGCGTATCGGCTTGAGTACCCGTCTATCCTTTCACGGTTCACGAGGGCTGAGAGCGCCCGGTAAGAGGCCCTGCACAGGCGGGCATACCTGCCCTCAGCCTCCATATGCGCCCTCCCTCTCGAGCCAGTCAGCCCACTCTTTAAAGTATGGGCCGCCCTCTCTGCGGCCATTTTCGCGTATGGCCCTGTAGGCGTTGACGCACCTGGCGTAAGCCTCAGCCTCCATCGCCCACGGCTTGCCAGCAACCTGCGCCATGAACAGTGACCGTGCCTCGACCTCGTCGTTTAATGTCTTGATGGGAACGCCCCACTTTTTGGCGATTTTCTGGAGAGCCTCCGAGCGGCCCGTGTCTATCCGGTCAGCTGGGGCCAGAAAGTCGGCGGAGGCATCGTACACCAAAAGGTCGTCGAAAGCTCCCCCGGCATCTTCCCATCGGCTCCTCGAGACCTCTGCCACCTGTATAACCCTTCGCTCCCTGGCCTGGCCGCCACTCCTCCTCACGGTCGAGCACACGACCACCGCGTCAGTGGCCTTAAAAGAGGCGGGAGGAACCCCGATGTCGTGTACTACCCTGTCGTACACATCCATGCAGGAGGAGCCGTGTATCGTGCCCATGACAGCGTTCCCCGATGCTCCCACCCTCATTGCCTCGTACAGCGAGCGAGCCTCCGCGCCCCTCACCTCGCCCATTATCAGGGCGGACTCGCCGAGCCTGAGCGCAGCCCTGAGCACGTCAGAGGCCTGGAACTCGGCCTCAGAGCCAGATATCGGGGCGCGGGTGCCCATGCCCTGCACCTTCCAGCCGCACCGCTGCATGTCCTCCACGGGGAGCTCCGGGGTGTCCTCTATCACGAGTATGCGGCAGCTTTGGGGTATCTCCAGCATGAGTGCGCCCAGCAGGGAGGTCTTGCCCGCGCCCCTCGTGCCCGTCACGAGGATGGATGACTGGCCATCCACCATGAGGGAGAGCAGCCCCGCAGCATATGGGGTGAGCATCTTTTTAGACACGAGCTGGGGGAGCGTCCAGGGCGTAGTCTTATGCCTGCGGAAGGCGTATGCCAGGCCCCTTGATAGGGGGTTGCCGATGGCCGACACCCTCGTGTGGAACTCGCCCAGGTCCATGTCCAATACTGGGTTGGCCTCGGAGAAGGGGCGGCCGGATATGGCTCGAAGCCGGGATATCGTGGACTCGACGTCGGCCTCGGATAAAAATATATTGCTGGTGCACTCCTCGCCGTCCACGACCACGTGGAGCGGGTTGAAGCCCACGGGGGCGTTTACGTACGCGTCCTCGATGTGCGGGTCCCTGAGCACGTCCTCCAATATCCCTAAACCGCAGGTATACTTTACCAGGACAGAGGCGAGCATCTCAAGGCGGCCTGGCTCGAGCCTCAGGCCCTTCGCCGCGGCCGTGTTGGAGATGGCCTCCTTTCCGTAGCGGGCGAAGAGGGGCCTCATGTTGGAGGCGTCCATGAACTCCATGGTCTCAGGCCGCTTTGAGAGCAGCCTCTGACGCGCCTCAACTATAAGGGATATGTCCTCCTCTTCCATGGAGTACTCCCAGGGCATCATGAAGTACAGCCTCTCCAGGCTGTCTGCCATCTCGTATATTGTGACGTGGATTGCTGGGGCGAGCCTGTCGCCGCTTATCTCGTATGAGCGCAGGAAGATGGCGCCATCTGGTGGCTCGGCCATTATCCGCGAGGTCGAGAACCTGGGGCGCACGTATGGGCGCGCATCCACGCATTTAACGCGGGCGCATATACGCGCAAGGTCGTTCCGGAATGAGGCGTAGCGCTCAATGCAGGGGCGGCATTCCTGAGCTTCTTTTCCGTGCATTATCTGGATCGAGGCGGCCATCCGCCAGGCCTCCTGCGGGCTCGCTATTGAGGCCTCCGCCGCCCTCATCACGCTTTTCCTTCGCTCGCCACTACACCGCCCGCAGCCATATGCCTGTAGAGTGGAGGACTGGAGCTTCATGTCATCGTAAAATGAGACCAGGCCAAGTAAGGACGTCAGGCCGCTGCCGCCATACTCGCGCACGATGTTCCTCTCCAGGATGAGCCGGTCCATCCACGCCTTTCCTGACAGGCTCCTCACGAGCCGGAGCCTGCACGCCGGGTCCGACAGGCTCGACCTTTCCGCGCACCTCGCGCAGTCCACGACGGCATCGGTGCCGTGCCTTCCCTGCTTGAACTTCAGGGGGCATGTGAGCTCCTTTCCCCCTTCCCTGGCCCCCGTCAGCGTGAGCAGCGCATCCCTCAAGGCCGCTAAGTCCACTAACATATTTGCACCGATTTGCAATAAAGTAGATTACAATATTACAATATATACTTAACCGTCTCCTCCGCATTTTACGTTGAAACCGTTAAAATATCCGAGAAAACAACAATTAGCTGGGGAGACATCATGGAAGAGCTGAAAGGAAAAAGGATAGTAATGCTGGCAGGAGACGGGTTCGAGGACATGGAGCTCATGTACCCGCTGGTCCGGCTCAGGGATGAGGCGTGCGCGGACGTGACCATCGCCGGCTTGAAAGAGCTTGAAGCGCTAAGGGGCAAGAATGGGCTACAGGTGACCACGGAGCTCTCTTTCAAGGACCTGAGGGCCGATAGCTTTGACGCGCTGGTCATACCTGGCGGGCAGAGCCCTGACCACATCCGCATATACCCTGACGTCATAAGGTTCGTGCAGGACTTCGACAGGACGGGCAAGCCCATCGCGTCCATCTGCCACGGCATACAAATACTAATCACCGCAAGGCTTTTGAAGGGCAAGACTGCGACCGGCTGGAAGTCCCTGGCTGTAGAGATAGAGAACGCGGGGGCGTCCTACGTGGACTCGCCGCTCGTGACCAGCGGCCAGTACATCTTCTCGAGGCAGCCATCCGACCTCGGGTTCTTCTGCGACGCCATAATCCGCTCGCTAAGGGGGGAGAGCTTACAGCCCCTGGTGGAGGCCGCCCGCGCAATATGATTTTCAAGGACCGCAGGGATGCGGGAAGGATGCTGGCAGAGCACCTGGTGGGATACCGCCATAATTCAATTATTTTAGCCATACCTAGGGGAGGGGTGCCCGTTGGCTACGAGGTGTCGAGGAGGCTTGGCGTCCCCCTCGACCTGATAATACCCCGGAAGCTGCCAATCCCATCTGACCCTGAGGCTGGGTTCGGCGCGGTCGCCCCGGACGGCACGGTAGTCCTTAACGAGCGGCTGGTGGCATACCTGGGGCTTTCGGTGAAGGATATCGAGAGGATCGTGGCGGAGGTGCTCAAGGAGGTGAGGCGGAGGATAAGGGAGTATAGGGGGGATAGGCCTCTCCCGGATTTAAAGGGAAAGAACGTTATAATAGTGGATGATGGGCTTGCCTCTGGCTACACGATGATAGCGGCTGTGAGGGCCGTAAGGAAGGAACGCCCGAGGCGGGTCATAGTGGCAGTGCCCTGCAGCCCTGAGACTTCGGTGGAGAGGCTCGAAAAAGAGGCTGACGAGGTCATCTGCTTAAGAGTGCAGCGATACGGGCCGTTCGCAGTGGCCAGCCACTACGAAAAGTTCCCAGACCTGAGCGACGAGGAGGTAAAGTCCCTACTAGCGCCTGCGCAGGGATAGCTTTATTTATTTTCATGTTATTGTAATTAAGTATGCCTGAGGAGAAGCGTTACCTCGTGGGTAGGCGAGACGACGGGGGAGAAGGCCTCCTTTTCCTGGGCAGGTACCTGGCCCTTGACGGCTCTCTTGGAGCGGGCGTTTACCTGGACGTGCTTAAGCCGCACGCCATCCTGATATGCGGAAAGCGTGGCTACGGCAAGTCCTACACCATGGGAGTCCTCATCGAGGAGCTCGCCCGCCTGCCCTTTAAGGTTAGAAAGAACTTTTGTGCCATCGTCGTGGATACGATGGGGACCTTCACACGCATGGATAAGCCCTCCATGGAATGCCTTAAGGAATGGGGCCTGGAGCCTGAGGCCATTCCCATCAGAAAATTCGCTCCACGGTCCCACATACATTCGGGCGACGTGATGCCGCTAGAGATACCCACCGGCTCTTTATCATTTTATGACTACTGTGAGCTTTTAGGCATAGAGCCTTTGGGCGAGGGCGGAGCTGAGCTCTTGAATGCCATGGGCGAAAGCTTTGAGGTAGAGGAGCTGGCCGGGGCGGTAGAGGCTTCCAGCCCTATCCACGGGATGCTGCGCATGGTGGCGTCCTGGGGGCTCTTTTCAGGGAAGGCGTCGTTCGACGGCCTGCTCGAGCCGGGCAGCATCAACATAATAGACCTGAGCGGCTATGGCCACGAGCCCGAGGTAAAGTCGTGCATAGTGGCCTCGCTGGCGAGGGCGCTCTACGATGCCAGGGTGGAGGCCAGGAGGCGGGAGGAGGGCGGGCGGGAGGTGCCGCTTGTTTGGCTTTTCATCGATGAGGCCCACATGTTCATGGACTCTGGCGCTGACCTGCGGGCGGGCCGGGTGCTCACGAACGAGTGGCTGCGGCAGGGGCGGCAGCCAGGGCTTTCTCTCGTGCTCGCCACCCAGCGCCCCTCCGCCCTGGGCAAGGACGTGCTCTCCCAGGCCGATCTAATCGTTTGCCACCGCCTGACTTTGAGGGACGACGTCGAGGCGCTCGAGTCGGCCAGGCCGGCATACGTTAAGGAGCCGGTGCCAGACGCCATATCGAGGCTTGGAAAGGAGCGGGGGGCGGCCATCGTCATAGATGACGCGACCGAGTCCTATCATGTCATAAAGGTGAGGCCGAGGATGAGCGAGCACGGAGGAGGTGAGCCCCCTGTATACATCGATTGATACTATTTCGCTTGTCGTGGCAGGCGCCGCCGCCATCATCGCGGCCATGATAGACCAGAGGACCTTGAGGATACCCAACATTCTCACAATTCCTCTGGCACTGCTAGGGCTTCTCTTCATGGCGGCGAGGTGCCTATTTGGGCTTTCCCTTTATGTCGCGGGCCTGACCTGCTTAATCTCTTATTCGCTAGCGTACGGGTTCTGGAGGCTTGGGCTTTGGGGAGGCGGAGACGCCAAGCTTATAATCGCCCTGTTGTTGCTCATATCCCCTGCGTACCCTGCCCTCATGTATATTTCAGCATTTTTAATGTCGCTCTCCCTTATCCTCTTCATGAAACACGCTGCCTTAAGGCTTGCCGGAAGGAGCATGTCGCCATCTGCGATGGGGCCTTCTATTTTTCTCGCCTGCCTGCTATCCATAGTAGCGCTAACGGTGGTGTCCTCATGATGGACGATGCGGGCGTAGACTCCATACCGGTGGCCCTCGCGGCCTCTCTCATAGTCCTGGCCATCATCGTGGGGATGGCGGCAAGTGGCATCGCCGGCGTTACCCCCGTGTTAAGCTCTTCTTCGGTGGACGGCCAGGTCTCCATGCTGTGCAATGACTGCAGGGGTCTCCTTGCATGCTCTCCCCGGGACCTGCTGGACCCTTTTTCCCTTCCTGGCGCATCGAAAACGCTTGTCCTCTCGCTGCCCACTGACACCGGCTACGTAGCCTTTGGCATCGATCCAGGCTCCTCGGAGTCACACGAAGGGACGATATATTACCTGGTTCATGGCAACAAAAAGGCTGTAATAGTCGACGAGAGGGCCAGGTTCAGGGAGGGGATTAAAAAAGGGGACGCGGTGGTGCCATCACAGCGCCATACAATCATCATGGGCGGGGGCAGGTACGAGCTCACCATCGAGTACCAGTACGACCGCGGGCTAGACGAAAAATACCTTGTAGTCTACTAATAAATGCTCAGGTACTTTTCAATCTCCCACCGGTGCACCTGAACCCTGTACTCGTCATACTCGATGCGCTTTGCCTTCATGTAGTTCTCATAGATGTGCTCGCCAAGGGCGCTCCTGATGACCTCGTCGGCCTCGAGCTCGTCGAGAGCCTCGTTCAGGTTAGAGGGGAGGCTCTTGATGTTCAGGTCTTTCTTCTGCTTTTCCGTGAGGTGATAGATGTTCATGTTGACAGGCTCCCCCGGGTCTATCTTTTTCTTGATGCCATCGAGGCCCGCCTTCAGCATCACGGCGAGCGCCAGGTACGGGTTGCACGCCGGGTCCGGGCAGCGAAGCTCCGCCCTGGTGCCTAGGCCGCGGCGGGCTGGTATGCGGACCAGCGGGGAGCGGTTCTTCTCCGACCAGGCTATGTACACGGGCGCCTCGTAGCCGGACACAAGCCGCTTGTAAGAGTTTACCAGAGGGTTAGTTATGGCCGCATAGCCCCTGGCATGGGCGAGCAGGCCTCCAATGTAATACAGGGCCGTCTTGCTAAGCTGGTATTTCCCGTTCTCGTCGTAGAAGGCGTTCACGTTCTTGCCCTTGAAGAATAGTGACTGGTGGGTGTGCATGCCCGAGCCTGCCTTACCGAACAGGGGCTTTGGCATGAACGTTGCATGCAGGCCATACTGCATGGCTATCTTCCTCACCACGAACTTGAAGGTGACGATGTTGTCAGCGGTGGTGAGCGCGGGGGCGTACTTGAAGTCTATCTCGTGCTGGCCCTCACCTACCTCGTGGTGGGATGCCTCTATCTCGAAGCCCATGCCCTCCAGCGCGGTTACCATCGCCCTCCTTACCTCGTCGCCCATGTCGACGGGCGAAAGGTCAAAGTACCCGCCGTGGTCCTTTGAGTGGGTAGTAGGTAAATCCTCCCCATCCCTCTCGAATAGGTAAAACTCCGCCTCAGGGCCCGCGTTCATCGTGAAGCCCATGTTTTCGGCCTCTTTGATGACCTTCTTCAGGGTGTTCCTGGGGCAGCCCTCGAATGGAGTGCCATCGGGGTTATAGACGTCACAGATGAGCCTGGCCACGTTGCCATACTCGCTTTGCCAGGGTATGAGCGTAAAAGTGTTGATGTCCGGCTTGAGGTACATGTCGGACTCCTCTATCCTGACAAAGCCCTCTATGGAGGAGCCGTCGAACATGATCTCGTTATTTAGCGCCTTTTCTAGCTGCTTAACCGGGATCGCCACGTTCTTGGTGATCCCGAAAACGTCGGTGAACTGTAGCTTGACGAATTTTACCTTGAGCTCTTCGGCCTTCTTGAGAACGGTGTCTTTTGTGACTTTACTCATGTGGGAACCATTTAACTCGGCTGTCCATATTATTTTAACGTAGGAAATATATTTCCGGATTATAGGTCATAAAGCTTTGCAGTCTTCTGCTTTTTCTGGGCCTGTTCGCCTTCCCCTGATGCCCCTGGTTCCCGGGCTTCCAGCGCTATCCGCTTGAAAATAGATGCAACGTCTTCTTCCTCTGGCGGGGCCTGCTCTTCCTTCTTTGCCATCCTCGCAGCGAGCTTCGCCCTATCCGCCTCCATCTCCCCAAGCTTGACGCGTGCCTCGTTCACGTATTTATTCAGGTCCTCCACCTGCTGGCTGAGGCTTAATACCTGTGCCTTGAGGCTCTCAACCAGGCCATTGGAGCTTTCGAGCTGTGCCTTAAGCTTTTTGACCTCTATCTCCTTTTCGCTCAGTGAATATTTTAGTGACGTGTTTTCCGAGCTTAGCCTGAGGATCTCCGCGTTTTTTTGCTCGATGTCCGACAGGAGCTTTTTTACGAACCCGTCGTCCTGCTTTTCCGTCTTCTTTTCCTTTCTAGCCGGCTCGGGCTTCTGTTCAGGCTTCTTTTCAGTATCGTCCAGCATGGACATGATGTCGCTTAAGTCCAGCTTTGATTTGCCGCCGCCAGTGTCCGAATCCATGTCTTACCCCGGGGATAGCCCTACTGGGCCGTTACTTGATTGATTCTCCTCCACAATAAACCTTTTCATTCTCTTGCTGTGTTAAATATATACTTTTATTTCTAAGACTGGGGGGCTTCGCTTTGCTTTTTACTAGAGCGCTCCGCGCGGTCACTAGAGCGCTCCGCGCGGCGCATCCCATTCAGCCTCAAATAGAAGAACCATCTGCCCGACCATAATAATAGCCATCCATTCGCAACGTTTATATATTAAACATGATGTACTTTTTTATACATCAAGGTATAATTATGTGCATGGTGTGTGGATGAACTTCACAGACATCTTTCAGTCACGCAAGGAGGGCTACGTCCCGTTCGAGGGGGAAGTCATACGAGATAGAAAGCCCATAAGCCTCATCGGCTCGATAAAGATGGCGAGGCGGGAAGGCAGAAGTCCCGTAATAGCCGAGATAAAGCCGGCATCGCCCACAGCCGGGCTCCTGAGGCGAATAGACGACCCGGCAGCAATGGCCTATACCTTCAAGCAAAACGGGGCATGCGGCATATCGGTCCTCACCGAGCCAAAGTACTTCGGAGGCTCGCTGGAGAGCCTTAGAAAAGCCAAATGCGGGCTCCCAGTCCTCAGAAAGGACTTCATTTTTCATCCCTCCCAGATAAGGGAATCATACGCATATGGGGCTGACAGCGTGCTCCTCATCGCCTCTTTTTTTGATGAGGATGGCCTGGCTAAAATGGTAAAAGAATCACGGCACTATGGCATGGAGCCACTGGTGGAGGTCCATTGCGAGGGCGACGTGGAAAAGGCGAAGTCATCCGGCACAGCGCTGTACGCCATCAACAACCGGGACAAGGATACCCTGAAGGTCGACCTTTCCAGGACAGGGCGCCTTGCCCCTCTTATCAGGGGAGTGAAAGTAAGCGCTTCAGGCATAGAGACGCCAGAGCAGCTAAAGACGGTGCTTGAATATTGTGATGCCGCGCTCATCGGAAGCGCCCTGATGAGGCATCCTGAGCCGGGCAAAGCCCTACGAGCGATGGTATACGGGGGGCTATAGGTGCAGGAGTACGACTATAGCCGGCAGATATTAAGCACGGAGGCCATACTGGAAAGGCGGGAGAGGCCCCTGCTAGTCACGCCGGTCGTCGAAGCCGTCGATATGGATGTGAAGCCTCTTGACGCTTACCTCCGCCTGAAAAGGCCGGGAGCCTACTCCTTCCTGTTCGAGTCCGCAGATCTGGGATGCAAGTCCGCCCGATTCTCATTCGTAGGGAGCAGCCGGCAGGCAATAGCCATCAAGGACGGCCTCATAATGGTCAACGGAAAGCCCTTCACGTATGAAGGCGGCCCCGTGGCGCTCCTGAAAGACCTGATGGCAGGCTTCAAGCCATCAGAGCCGGTATTCATAGGAGACGAGGTGCCCTTGCCCGTGTTTTACGGCGGCCTGGCAGGGTACATCTCCTACGACTTCGTGAGGTATATCTACAATATTGGAGACAAGGCGCTCGACGACTTGGGCTGCATGGACGCCGGGCTTGCATTCGTGGACAGCCTGGCCGTATTTGATCATGCATCGAAGAGGCTTCTTTTAATCTCGAATTGCTTGTCCCGCGGCAGGCCAGGCCTCAACGGTGCCAGGGCGAGGCTGGCGGGCATGAAGGCGGCGCTCGCCAGGGGATACACGGCAACGCCGCCCACGGCGAAGGCGAAAAGGCTTGACGTAAAGTATTCCGTGACAAAGGAGCGCTTCGTAGAGATGGTAAAGCGAGCCAAGGAGTACATCCTCGACGGCGACGCCTTCCAGATAGTGCTCTCCCAGAGGGCTGAGGTCGAGGCCGACGTGGACCCGGTGGCACTGTACCAGGCCCTTAAGGAGATAAACCCATCACCGTACATGTATTTCCTCGAATATGGGGACACGGGCATCGTGGGCTCCAGCCCCGAAATCCTGGTCAAGGTCGAGGACAGGAAAATAACGGTACGCCCCATAGCCGGCACCAGGCGCAGGGGTAAGGATGCAGAGGAAGACGCCGAGCTTGAAAAGGAGATGAAGTCCGACCCGAAGGAGCTGGCCGAACACGTCATGCTCGTCGACCTGGGCAGGAACGACGTGGGCAAGGTCTCGAAGTTTGGAAGCGTGAGTGTGGACGATTACATGGCGGTGGAGAAGTACTCTCATGTTCAGCATATTGTGTCTAATGTCGTGGGGGAGCTGAGGGACGATAAGGACGCCATCGACGTACTTGCCGCCACGTTCCCGGCTGGCACCGTCTCCGGGGCGCCTAAGACCAGGGCCATGCAGATAATCGAAGAGCTTGAAGGGCGGAGGCGCGGATTGTATGCAGGCTGCGTGGGGTATTTTTGCTTTAACTCGAACTCCGACCTGGCAATCGCCATACGAACCGTCCTGCTAAAGAATGGTAAGGCGTACGTGCAGGCCGGGGCGGGCATCGTGATGGACTCGGTGCCTGAGAATGAGTACGTGGAATCTTTGAATAAGGGTGCGGCGATGCTCAGCGCCATCGGCCGCTCGCTCAGGGGAGGATAAAATGGTGAAAGTGCTAATAGTGGACAACGTAGACTCTTTCGTGTATAACCTATACCAGTATGTTGGAGAGCTTGGCGGAGAGCCAGAGGTGGTGCCCAACACCATAACGGTGGACGAGGTATTAAAGAGGGACCCGGATAGGATTATATTGAGCCCCGGGCCGGGCAGGCCTGAGGACGCCGGCTCCTGCGTCGAGATAATCCGAAAGCTGGGCTCAGAGATACCCATCATGGGCGTCTGCCTGGGCCATCAGGCCATAGGGGTCGCTTTCGGAGGCGTCGTGTCGAGGGCCCATGCCCCGCTTCACGGGAAGGCGACCAGGATAAGGCACGATGGCAGGGGCATATACACGGGCATAAGGCACTCAATCGTGGCGGCCCGATATCATTCGCTCGCCGTGAAGCAGAAAGGATTCCCTGACTGCTTAAAGGTCAGCGCCATGAGCGACGATGGGGAGATAATGGGCATAAGGCACAGGGAGTACCCCATAGAGGGGGTCCAGTTCCACCCGGAGTCAATCCTCACTGAGTATGGCCGGATACTGCTAAAGAACTTTTTATACAGGGGCGTGTGATATGGAGCAGCTAGCCGTACATGATATGAGGTACTATATCCAGCGGCTCGTCGAGCAGAAGGACCTGAGCGAGGAAGAGGCGGGCGAGGCGATGAGGCTGATAATGTCGGGCAAGGCCACCCAGTCCCAGATAGGCGGTTTCCTGACGGCGATGCGCATGAAGGGCGTCTCGGTTGCGGAGGTCACCGCCTTTGCCAAAACAATGAAAGAGTTCGCCTCGCGCATCTCCCCAAGGGTAGATGGCAGGCTGGTGGACATGTGCGGAACCGGCGGCGACGCCATCAAGACCTTTAACATAAGCACGACGGCGTCTTTCGTGGTGGCAGCGGCCGGCATACCGGTGGCTAAGCACGGTAACAGGTCGGTTACGTCAAAATCGGGGAGCGCGGACGTCCTGGAGGCGCTCGGCGCCAGGATAGACCTTAAGCCCTGCGAGGTAGAGCATTTAATAGAAGAGATTGGGTTTGGCTTCATGTACGCCCCCGTGTTCCACGGGGCGATGAAGCACGCCCTGGCCCCGCGCAAGGAGATCGGGATTAGGACCGTGTTCAACCTCCTCGGCCCGCTCACCAACCCCGCTTCGGCGAAGGCCCAGGTCATGGGGGTCTATGATGAGGAGCTAGTCATGCCCGTGGCCAATGTGCTTAAAAACCTGGGCGTGGAGAGGGCGATGGTGGTGCATGGCGCCGGCGGGCTGGACGAGGCGTCGACCTTCGGCCCCACGTACGTCTGCGAGGTGGACGACGGGCGCGTTAGGCAGTACACGCTGACCCCCGAGGAATTAGGGCTCGAAAAGGCGAGCGTGGCAGACCTGAGAGGAGGGGACGCGAAATTGAACGCCGAAATAGCCATGAAAATACTGGGAGGCGCTAGAGGCCCGAAGAGGGATGTCGTGCTCCTCAACGCATCGTGCGGCATCTACGTGGGAGGCAAGGCGTCTTCGCTACAGGAGGCCATGGGCGTCGCCGCAGAAAGCGTCGACTCCGGGGCGGCGCTTGAAAAGTTGAAAGAATATGTGGAGCGCTCCCGCCTGGAGGCATACGTTTGATAAAGGTCAAGATATGCGGCGTCCGGACCGTAGATGACGCCTTGAAATGCGTGGAATGCGGGGCCGACGCAGTTGGCATGCTATTGGCCCCGTCTCCGAGGCGCATCCCGATAGAGCGGGCACGGGATATCGAAAAGAGCCTGCCGCCCTTTGTCACCTCCGTGATAGTGCTTATGCCCGCGACGGTTGAGGAGGCTATAGAGGCGGTACATGAAATCGGGCCTGACGCGATACAGCTGCAGGGCGATGAATCTCCAGAAATGCTCGAAGAGATGAGGCGGGAGATCCCTGGCGTGCGCCTCATCAAGGCGGTCCATGTGGGCAGCGGAGGCGAGGTGGAGAAGGCGAGGATGTATGAGGGCGTGGCGGATGCCATACTGCTCGACACGATGTCCCCAAACAGGGGAGGTAGCGGCAAGACGCATGACTGGGCGGTATCTGCGAAGGTGGTGGATTCTATCAGGAAGCCCGTCGTGCTGGCCGGGGGGCTGAGGCCGGAGAACGTTGCAGAAGCGGTCAGGATGGTCAGGCCCTACGCCGTGGACGTGGCCAGCGGCGTAGAATCGCCGGGCCTGGTGAAGGACGTTGAGCTTATGAGGGAATTTATAAGGAACGCTAAGGAGGCTTTAGATGGCCGTTGAGGGCAGGTATGGGGAATATGGCGGCAGGTACGTGCCCGAGATGCTCGTGCCCGCCCTCCAGGAGGTGGAGGCGGCCTATAAAAAATACAGGGATGACAGGTCGTTCAGGGAGGAGCTTGATAGATACCTAAAGGAGTATGTGGGCAGGCCCACCCCGCTCACCCCCGCGAGGAACATGAGCGAGAAGTACGGCTTCAAGATTTATCTAAAGAGGGAGGACCAGGCCTTCACCGGGGCGCACAAGATTAATAATACGATGGGGCAGGCCCTGCTTGCGAAGCGGATGGGCAAGACGAGGCTCATCGCGGAGACGGGGGCGGGCCAGCACGGCGTGGCCACCGCGACGGCGGCCAGGGCGCTGGGCATGAAGTGCACTATCTATATGGGCGAGGTGGACATGGAGCGGCAGAGGATGAACGTGTTCCGGATGAGGCTTCTCGGCGCCGAGGTGGTGCCCGTGAGGAACGGGACGCGCACGCTGAAGGACGCGATAAGCGAGGCCATGAGGGCGTGGGTGACCTGCCTTGATGATACTCATTACCTGTTTGGCACCGCGTATGGCCCCCACCCGTTCCCTGCCATTGTAAGGGACTTTCAGAGCGTCATCGGCAGGGAGGCAAGGGGGCAGATACTCGAGGCGGAAGGGCGTCTTCCAGACGCGGTCGTGGCCTGCGTCGGGGGCGGCAGCAACGCCATAGGAATATTTTCGGGCTTTATAAATGATAAGGATGTGCGCCTGGTAGGCGTGGAGGCGGGTGGATGCGGCATATCTTCGGGTAAGCACGCAGCCAGGTTCCAGACCGGTAAGAAAGGAGTGCTTCACGGCTCTTATACTTATGTTTTGCAGGACCGCTACGGGCAGATACTGGACACGCACAGCGTGTCCGCGGGCCTTGACTATGCGGCCGTCGGGCCTGAGCACGCCCTTCTGAGGGACCTGGGACGCGCCGAGTATAGCTATGCCACGGATGATGAGGCCCTCTCCGCCTTTCAGGAGCTCGGCATGGTGGAGGGCATACTTCCAGCCCTTGAGTCCTCTCACGCGGTGGCCTGGGCCATTAAGAATAGGAGCGATTTCGGGGAAGGCGACGTGGTCATCATCAACCTCTCAGGGAGGGGAGATAAGGACGTGGAGACCGTGGCCAGGCACATGGGGGTGTCCGTCTGAGGCTCGAGGACAAGTTTGGGGAGCTGAGGGCGAAGGGCGAGGGTGCGCTTATCGCCTACATCACTCTGGGCGACCCTTCGCCCGAGGAGTCTTTCGTGCTGGCGCAGTCGCTCATCGATTCGGGCAGCGTTGACGTGCTTGAGCTTGGCATCCCTTTCTCTGACCCCATCGCCGACGGCCCGGTGATCCAGGCCGCCGTTGACCGTGCCCTTAAGGCGGGCATGAACACCGACATCGCCTTCGACCTCTCCCGTCGATTAAAGAAGAGCATACCCATAGTCTATCTAACGTACTATAATATCGTGCTTCAGCGCGGCGTGGAAAAATTCGTGGGCGATTGCGCCGATGCGGGCGTCTCGGGCATTATCATCGCCGACCTGCCCTTCGAGGAAAGCCGTGACGTAAGAAATTCATGCGCAAAATATGGCGTTGATTACATAAACATCGTGACCCCTAACACGCCGCCTGGCCGTATGAGAATAATATTGGAGGGCGCCTCCGGCTTCGTGTACGTCGTCTCGAACATGGGCGTTACCGGCGCCCGCCAGAGCCTGTCCATAGGCCTCAGGGACACAGTGTCCCGCACGATAGAGTGCGCTAACGGGGTGCCCGTTGCCGTGGGTTTCGGCATCTCAAAGCCAGCACACGTTAGCGAGGTCATCGGCATGGGCGCTGACGGGGCAATAGTGGGCAGCGCCATAGTCGATATGGCCGCCAGGAAGGCCGGCGTTCACGCAATCCTCGGCTATGTAAAAAAGCTGAAGGAAGGCACAATGCCCATCGCGCCTAAACCTGGAGTTAACGTTTCGTGAGATAAGCTTTATATAATTGCTTGGGAAGGATTTTCTTTTATGGCAGGTAATCGGTGGACCTTTAAGAAGTTGGCCTTCGTGGTCGGGCTAGCCCTCATGTCCATTTTAGCTTACTACGCGTTGCTGGACCTTGTTTCGCCTCATCCTCCTAAGGTGGAGCACCCCGTGCCGAGCGACCTGCCGCCCGGGGCAATAGTCTGTGAAGGAGGCTACGTCGTAATTCCCGCATATAACGTTAGCCTTACTCCTGAGGAAGCGGCCCACGCCGATTTCAATGGCACCGATGGGCAAGTCAGCTTCTTCGAGCTACCCTTGTGGATCCAGCTCAGATACCTCCCGATTGCATTCTTCGGAGCCATCACCACTTTCTGCGCGGCATTCTCAATAGTGCATAGGCTCAGGAGGCGCAACAACAATAATAAGCACACTATCCTGGCATTCGTTAAGGACAACCCGGGGTGCACGGCCCCGGAGCTCGCCAGAGACGCAAACATGAACATAGGCACAGTACGATACTACTTACAGCGGCTCGAGGACGAGGGCCGCATAGTGCTCGAAAAGATGGGCAAATACAAGAGAATCTTCGTGAACTCGAACACCTACAACGACATGGAAAAGCGGATAGCATCCCATCTTCGCACCGAGCCGACAAAAACGATTCTAGCATCAATCATGGAAAGCCCGGGCATCAACAACCAGAGGCTCGCGGAGAAGCTCGTCATGGAAAAGAGCCTGGTATACCGGTATACGCGAAAGCTCCTGGAAGATGGGATAATCACCTTCGAGTGGGATGGCACGAGCAAGCGATACTTCATCGACGCCTCGGCAAAGGAAACCCTCACCAGGCTCATGCGAGCTGAAAGCGTTTCTTAAACTTAGAGGCCTTAAAAACGCCAAGGTTTATTACGTATCAGGGTATTAGTGCGCTATGAGGTAGGAATCGTGTATCTAGTCGGAGAAGCATTGGTCGGCGAGGGCAACGAGGTAGCCCATATCGACCTCCTGGTAGGCGACAAGGCCGGCCCTGTTGGGATGGCGTTCGCCAACGGTATGACAAACCTTTCAATGGGGCACACGCCGCTGCTTGCGGTCATCAGGCCCAACCTCATACCGAAGCCCGCCACCCTAATAATACCCAAGGTGACCATCAAGAGCCTTGACCAGGCCAACAAGATGTTCGGCCCGGCCCAGGCAGCCGTGGCAAAGGCTGTGGCTGACGCCGTCGAGGAGGGCATCATACCCAGGGAGCAGTGCGAAGAGCTCGTCATCATAGCATCTGTTTTCATCCACCCAGAGGCAAAGGACTATACTCGTATTTACAAGTACAACTATGGGGCTACGAAGCTGGCGCTCACGAGGGCCATGGAGAAGTTTCCGGGAGTGGATAAGGTATTATATGAGAAGGATAGGGGCGTTCATGGAGTCATGGGCTACAAGATAATGCGCCTCTGGGACCCGCCATATTTGCAGGTGGCCATCGATACACCCGACATTGCGGTGGTCGAGAGGGTGCTCACCCAGGCCCCAAGGAATGATCACATCATATTCGAGGCGGGCACGCCGCTTATCAAACGCTATGGGCTCGAGGTAATAAGTAAGATAAGGCAGATTAAGAGGGACGCCTTTATCGTGGCGGACCTGAAGACCCTGGATACGGGCAACCTTGAGGCCCGCATGGCGGCTGACGCCACGGCTGACGCGGTTGTCTGCTCCGGGCTGGCCCCGCTGGAGACGATAGAAAAGTTCTGCGAAGAGGCCCGCAAGGTGGGCATATACTCTATTATTGATATGCTAAACGTGGGTGACCCCGCGAAGGTCGTGGAGTCGCTGAGGCATAAGCCGGACATCGTCGAGCTACACCGGGGCATCGACACCGAGGCCAGGAAGGCGGAGCACGCCTGGGGTAACATCCCGGCCATCAAGAAGGCTGCTGGCGGCAAGAAATTGCTCGTGGCGGTGGCCGGCGGCGTTAAGGCCGAGAACGTGGAGGTGGCCTTAAAGGGCGGGGCTGACATCCTGGTCGTTGGCCGTGCTATCACCAACGCCAAGGATATCGAGGGCGCAACCCGTGCCTTCCTGAGAGCCATGCACAAGGACGAGATAGACCAGTTCCGCATAATGACGGACTTCTAGGCCCGTCCTTATCTTTTTCTTTTTTCGAAATAATTAAGGCTCTAAGGGTAGACTTAAATTTGATAGCCATGCAAAAGCCGATCATCATCTTGAATTATAAGACTTACCTGGAAAGCACGGGGGACAGAGGCAGGGAGCTCACCTGGGCGGCCAGGGACGTCATGCAGGAGACGGGAGTGCGTATTATAGTATGTCCTCAAACGCCCGAGCTTTTCCACCACAAGGGATACGGGATAGAGGTCTTCTCCCAGCACATCGACCCCATAGAGCCGGGCAGCCACACGGGCCACGTGCTCGCCCAGGCACTCATCCACTGCGGGGTCACGGGCTCCCTCATTAACCACTCGGAAGACAGGATGCCCTTGCCTGACATAAAGAAATGCGTGGAGATTTGCCGCAAGAACGGGCTGACCTCCGTGGTGTGCGCCGAAAGCATCGAAAAGGTGAGGGAGGTCTCGCAGCTTAAGCCGGACTTCGTGGCCATCGAGCCTCCTGAGCTTATCGGCAGCGGCATCCCGGTATCGAAGGCCGACCCGGATATCGTCCGAGACTCTGTAAAGGCCGTCACCGACCCTGAAGTGAAGGTGCTCTGTGGCGCAGGGATATCTAAGGGAGAGGACGTCAAGGCGGCCCTCGAGCTGGGCACGGTGGGGGTCCTTCTAGCCTCGGGCGTCGTGAAGGCTAAGGACCCGAAGGCGGCATTGAGGGAGCTAGTCGCCTTCAAATGACCTTATAGTAAAAAAGCATCATGAGGCCGCCTGCCGCAAGCAATGTATAGTTTACCAGCGGGTTGGACCCCCTGAACCACCGGGGCCCTCGCATCTTATTATCGAACGGGCCATAGAGGGGCACCCCCATCCTGGTGAAGGAGTCGAGCAGGACGTGGGACCCGATGGCACAGAAGACAGCCAGGGCGGCATAATATGACAACAGGCCCATATTTAGCATATAGCTAAAGAGCACGAACGTCCCGGCGGTGGCCACGAGGACTGTGAGAAGGCTATGGGTCACCCAGCACCTGTGGAATACTCCGAAGAAGAACTTTTTGTCCATGTCCGGCTTCATAGACATTGCGGCCGCTATCCCCGCAGCCGTGACGGACAGGGACAATGTCTGGAGCGTATCGCCACGCGGCAGGAAATACATGATGCCGAAGAATAGCAGCATTGCGCCGCCAAAATGGCCCGGCCTATCCATAATCCACCCCAAAACAAAAATACCGCTCATGCCACTTATCCTTTACGCAAAGGCTCGCAAAATAAATAATATTAAAGCACCAATATTTATCATGTGATGCTATGCTCGAACCATCCCAGAAGTACATGTCACGCCTCTTCAAGAACGGAAGGGCCATGTTTTTAGCCTACGACCAGGGCCTGGAGCACGGGCCCAAGGATTTCAACGACAGGAACTATAACCCGGAGTACATCATCGATATAGCCCTGCGGAACAAGTTTACGGGGCTTATATTCCACAAGGGCCTCGCCGAGAAGTACCGGGAGAACTACTCGGGCAAGGTCCCGTTGATCGTGAAGGTGAATGGGAAGGATAATATTGCCAAGACGCAGGCCGAGGAGGCGCCTTATTCCCCGGTGGTCTGCTCGGTTGACTACGCCGTGAAGCTAGGGGCAGACGCGGTGGGGTACACGCTGTACGTGGGCTCGCCGCTCGAGGCGCAGGCGATGAAGGACTTCCGTGAGGTGCAGGAAAAGGCCCGCGACTATGGCTTGCCCGTAATTGGCTGGATGTACCCGCGGGGCAAGTACGTGCCTAACGATACGGATCCCACGATAGTCGCCTACGGCGCACGTGTGGGCCTGGAGCTTGGCTGCGACCTGTTAAAGCTAAAATACACCGGCTCGAAGGAGACCTTCAGGAGGGCGGTCGAGATGGCGGGCCGGGCCAAAGTGCTCTGCGCCGGCGGCCTCAAGGCCGAGCTTAAGGTGTTCCTCCAGCAGACCCGCGACATTCTGGACGTGGGCGCAGCGGGGGTCGCAGTAGGCCGAAACGTGTGGCAGAGCGACGACCCTGATAAGGTAGCGAAAGCCCTGGAAAAGATAATATTCGAAAACAAGTCGGTGGAGGAGGCGCTAAAACCTTAATACGTTGTCAGCCTGCTTATAACATCCATCCTGGTGATCATCCCCTTGGGCTTGCCATCCTCGGTGACCAGCAGGCGGCCTACCTTATTCTTGTTCATGATGGCCACGGCCTCGTACATCGGGCGCTCCTGGTCTATTGAGATGACGTTGGGGCTCATTATATCGGTAACGCTATCGTTAGCCTTATCTATGGATATGGCACGGCCTATGTCAGTATAGGTGACCATGCCGATGACGTTTCCATCCTTCTCCACAGGGGCGCCATGGATGTCGTTCTTCGCCAGCACTATTAGCGCATCCTTGACCGTGGCAGTCGAAGGTATAGTGATGAGCCTGTGATTAATATAATCCCTGACAGGCTTCTTGGGTATTGAGATCATCTCGTTGATGCTGCACAAAATGATGCTATTAATGTCATCCCTGCCCACGACCTCGCCGCGGATGACCAGCTTGTTGACCGGCGTGGGGCCGACCTGGATGCTATCTCCGATGTTGAACATCCTGGCGTCTCCTATAATTTTCACGCTCGCCCTGCATAGCTCGGGGTGCCTCACCGTGTTCAGGTCTATCTCGGCCACGTTGGCGTTCTGCACCCTCTCACCATTCCTGTATATCGCCACGTCTGCCTCCTTTTCCATGGGCGTAAGGTTAAGGGCTTCATAGGCCGTGCTGGTGGCCTTATACCCGCCCTTGGGGCCAGGCACGCCCTCGACTAATCCCAGTGCCTTGAGCGACTGCATCTGGTTTCGGACGGTCCCGGGGTTCCGGTCTATACGCTCGGAAATCTCCTCACCCTTGACTGCCCTGCCCTTCTCCCTGAACAGGTTGATGAGCGCAGAAAGTATCTCTCTTTGTATTACCGTTAGCTCCACCATGGCCATCACTATTTAATCATCCAAATTATATCAATAGGCATATATGAGGCTTTTCTCTCTAATAGCCCCTCATTTTTTGTCAATTTTTGTATATTATAATGTTTTTTCGTTATATACTTTTACTTCGCTGGAGATGACGGTTTGATGAGGAAGACGGATGCCAGCGCATATCCCCCAGGCGTTTCGCATGAGGAGCAGCGTCCCCGTGATAATGCCCAGCGGCACGAGGACGCCCAGGTCCATGGCCTGTATTACAAGCGTGGTATAAGTCTCCAGCAGGGCGGGCTCTCTCCCGATATAAAGGGAGTGTATTTGAGCATGCCGCGCAGCGAGTCCTTCGCCGCAAAATATGTCGAGGCCACGAATAAAGTAGCGCCCCCACGGGGATTCGAACCCCGGTCTAGAGCTCCGGAGGCTCCAAGGATATCCACTACCCTATAGGGGCATCTGTATACAGATGTGCTATCTAGGATATAAACTTTGAGATTAGCTCGCCTTTTTGAGTATATCTAGTAAATTCATGACCCCCGCTGCCACCCCTTCGACCTCGATGTAGCCCTTCCCCTTGGCCCCATCTCCGACGACATAAAGGCCTTTGACCGGCGTAAGGTTGCCCATGTCGAGCCCGGACGCTATCCTGTTGACGGGCCAGTCATCCCTGTAGCACTGGACGAGCAATACGGAATATTTTTTATTGGGGAACATGCGCTTAATGTCCTGCAGGCCAAGCTTTATTTCCTCCTGCACGTCCTTAGAGCGCATGGCCTGATGGGTCATGGTGAGGTGCATGCCCTCGGGGGCCAGCGACGGGTCCACATGGGTGACCTCGTTCATGCCGTTGACGCGCTGCGTATATGGGGTGAAGAGCACCCCCGGGTGGCCTACCAGAGGCTCCTCCGCGGCAAGGCATATCTTAATCCCCGCCGACGGCCTTACCTTCTGGAGAGCGGCCGCATACTGGGGCTTCATATACCTCCAGTCGTACAGGTCCGAGGTGAGCTTATGGCCTATATTGGATATCACGATGTCAGCGTCATGTTTTTCCCCGTTAATGGACACGCCTTTGGCCACCCCACCCTCCACTATGACCTTATCGACCTTCGAGCCAAGGTGAATCCGGCCGCCACGAGCCTCGATGACCTTTACGAGAGAATCCACCACGGCCTTACAGCCGCCCATCGGTATGCCGGGCGTGTTATACTTGCCAGGGCCGCCGCCGATGACGTGCTTGATGATCGCGGAGGCCTCGGCAGCGGGCGTATCCCTGGACAGGGTGGAGAGCGCCCAGCCACAGCAGCTATCCGAGAGGGCGAGCCACTCCGGGTCGTTCCACACCATGTCGGCGACGGTACCCTTCTTCTGGATGAGCAGGCCCGCCATAAGCAGCGGTATCTTGGCCTGCGCCGCGGGCGATAAAAGCTCCCTGAAATCGTAAAAGGATATCTGCTGGCCATCCTTATTCATTATGCTGCCATCAGGGCTGCACTTCACTATTTTCACATCTGCCCCTACGTCTGCAAGGAGCTGGGCGAGCGGCCCCGTGGGGCCGTGGGGTATCATGTGCAATGCGCCGGTGGTGAGCTGGAAGCCCTTATAGGGCAGGTTCGTAAAGCGTCCGCCGTATATGTCTAAACGCTCGTACACGTCCACGTCATGCTCTTTCGAAAGTGCGGCACCGGCCAGCAATCCGCCCAGGCCAGCCCCTATGATGGCTACCTTCATGCATCCTCCTCGATTGCCCCTATTGCGCAATAGCCCTTACACTTGCCACACTCGATACAATTCCCGGTAATCCTGCTCACGCCGCACGTCTCGATAGCGTCGACGGGGCAGATCGCCTTACAGTGGCCACAGCCCACGCATGCCTGAGATATCCTCACCCTATCCCTCTATCGTTTTTATTAAAAGCTCCTTCTCCTAATAGTGCTTTTCGGTTATTTCCTGTCCTTTCCATCCCTGCCCGGCGTCTATTTTAACCTTGTGGGCGCTCGCCTGCGCCTTGCGGCGGGCCTGCTCCACCGTGGTGCCGCAGGAGAGCACCACGCCCATCCTGCGCTCCGGGTAAGTCTCGGGCTTGCCGAATATGAGCACGCTGGTGTCGTCATCGTACGCCCCTGCGACGCTATACTGTGGGTACCAGCCCTCGGTGTGCGAGATTATAACGTGTGATGCGGCGCAGCACCTGGGCTCAATCACCTTTTCGTGCCACTTCACCGGCAATCCTAATACCGCCTTCGCGTGTAATGCAAACTCAGAATACCCTAAAGGCATTGAGGCCATTGTCACTAATCCCGTATCGTGCGGCCGGCAGGCCGTCTCATTGGCGTACACCTTGCCCTCTTTCAGGTCTACAAACATCTCGTGGGCGAAAAGCCCGTAGCCGCCCAGCTTGTCCATGATGCGCTGCGAATAGTCGTATATCTGCTTCTCTATCTTCTTTATCGCCTTCTCGTCTCCGCCCTCAATCCACGGGTGCCACGAGGAATGATAGTCGCCCTCTATCTGATAATGCCCGAGCGGCCTGACGAACCTGCTCTCATCCTTGCCTTTCTCGTTTACATACTTCACCGAAAGCTCGGTAATTTCTACGTCAAAGTCTATGAACTCCTCAACTATGATCTTGGCGTAGGAGCCTCTCGCCTTCTCCGCCTCCTTGAACGCCTTCTCCACGTCCTTTTTACTTTTTAAGAAGTATGAGCCTTTGCCGCTGGACGACTGTATGGGCTTGGAGACGCACGGGTACCCTATCTTATCGCAGGCCTTCCTGAAGCTTTCCAGGTCGGTGGCGTACTCGTACTTCGAGGTCCTGGCCCCAGTAGACACTATGGCTTCACGGAGGCGCTCACGGTGCATGGCCGTCCAGACGGCCTTAGCGCACGGCGCCACGAAGTACCCATTCTCCTCAAGCTTGAAGAGCGTGTCTATGTTGATTGCCTCTATCTCGGGTATTATGGCGTCTGGCCTCTCCCTGTCGACGATTGCCATGAGCGCCCTCTCGCTTTTCAAGTTTATAGGATACGAGCGGTGCGCCACCTGCATGCCCGGCGCATTCGCATACCTGTCCACCGCCACTACCTCTATGCCCATGCGCTGGGCCTCTATCATCGTCTCCTTCCCGAGCTCGCCAGCTCCCAAAAACAGTAATTTCGCCCCGTTTGCGTAGGGCGTGCCCAAAATCTTTCTCGGCTTCAGACTCATACTTTGACCTCAAGGAATATTATTATTAATGTCGGAATAGATTAAAAAGCTTAACCTCTATTGTAAATATGATGGTTTGGTAGTGTATTTTCTATTCCAAAGGCTGAAGGGGGGCTTCGCTCTGCCCCCCCTCAGCCTCTAAAAATGAAAATTATTTATATGAAGAGCGATAACTAAATTTCAATTAAATGAAAATAAGTGATGAGAATGAGAGGTAAACGTTTTGAAGATGATGAGAGGGGCGTCGAGGGCCTGCCCGTACGCCTGATCGTAGTACTCGTGGTGGGGGTGATCGCCCTTTCCGCGATGGTGGCCGCCGTGAACAGCTTTAAACCCCAGAGGACGCTCACCGCCGCCGTTACAGAGGTGAGCGGCAAGGATGGCAACCTTCTTCAGATAAGCTCCACGGGCGAGGGCGTGGTCCAGAAGACCTGGACGTGCTACGTGAACGTGACCGACGAAAAAGGCGACCCGGTAAGCGGCGCCAGCGTCATACTGTACGGCCTTGGGGGCGCAGGCTCAGGGGTCACAAATACAAAAGGAGTCGCATACATTAAAAACACCAATAATATTCGCCTCAACGCTAACCAGAACTCCGGCTACCTGACCCTAGAGGTTAGTGCTCCTGGCTTCCACACATACAAGAACGAGAACGCCCTGGCAGTGATAAGGGTGAATTGATCGGCGAAACCAAGAATTCATCGTTTCGCTTTTTAATAGAGTATGGGTATAACCGTGAGAACAATTATAAAGACCCGCATAATATTAAAATAAACAACAATGACATGTTCGTCAAGGCCAGTATAATGCAAGCAATTATCGTTTCGACCCCAGTCACATTGAACGATGTGCTTTTCTTAAGCAGCATCCGAGCGCCGGCGTATATGGCCATAGAGACCGATGCCAGGGCTATGCTTATTATCCCGGCTAGTAGCGCCAGGATGAAGCCAACGATGTTTTCGGCGAAGCTATGATTCAATCCCATTAATAGGGATAGCCCAAGGTAAAACGAAAAGTTAGAAATGCCGCACACTACGATGAAGCGCCTGGGCTCGAGCGGAAAATAGAAGATTATATCAACGAGATAAGAGCTTAAACCCATGTGCACTAAATACTATTTTTTAAAATTAAAGTTTATGCATGGAAAATTGAATTTGAAGGCAGCCACAATGCAGACAGGGGCAGTAAGAACATTCTGTGCTTTAGCCAATTTACTATGGGCTGCATCATGTGTACTCAACACTTTTCTTTCGCCGCTCAATCTCCTCAATGGCATTATCAAGTAACGCTGACATTAGCTTTAAAGAGTATGGCTTACGAATAATGCATAAGCTCTTGATGTGGCTTATGTTATTATCGGAGCTAAACCACTCACACCCCCAGCAAGGCGTAAATATAAAGATGGTTTCTGGGTGGTGGTCATTTATCCTCTCAGCGGCATCGACGCCGTTCATCTCCGGCATCCTATCATCGAGGATTATGATATCGGCAGGGGAGCATTTGTTTTTCTCGACACCTTCGCGGCCGTCCTGTGCCTTATATACCACTTCAAGCTTGTCCGCATAGCGCTTTTCCAAAAAAAGCTCATATAATTTTACTAGATCTGGCTCGTCTTCGATTATGCCAACCTTATACATATCTAAATATGTATAACATACAATAACATAAATTTAACTATATCTTCTAATTTTAGTTAAATACCTAACTTTTTATAATTATATTTAATTGTGTGAGGGGAATGGGAAATATTGACCGTGCCCATGAGGATACAATTCAGATGTCCATCGAAGGCTCCATCATATTTTAAGGAGATGCAGAGAAAATATCGAGGATGCTAAATGAAAAAATAAAAGGGAAGAGAGAGGCGAGGTGGCGTGTCCCAAATTTTCTGTAATTTTTCAGCCTTGAACTTCTAGCCTACCATCACGAAATGATAACGCCATACTTCAAGAGGCTTTTATATATGATAGACGTGAAGGACAGGAAGATGGTGATTGAGCCTATAAAGTAAAATGGCAGATTGTATCTTTGATGATTGTAAATTCAAGCGGCAATATTGCTTATAGCAATCAAGAGGGCGGTTCTGCATATCTTTCTCACTTAAATGGCACTATTAGGCCAATGAAAAATTCGTACAAGCTGTGTAAGAAAATGAAGAATTCTACATCTTGAATATCTATACAACAAGATGTTCATAAATAAACGCTATTAATTATTTTCACCATGCTAATAGAAAGTTTTTTAAATATAATTGCTATAATGGCATACGATTGAGGGGGTTTTAATGCTTACCCAAAAAGAAGCTGATGATCTGTTCAGACTTTTAAAGAGAAAGAAAAATAATGAAGCATACGAGTTCCCATTACCAGGTGAGCTACTTGTCATACCAATCATCTCAAATGATGAAGGCCATGAATTTTTAATCGATGTCAATAGGAGACAAATAACGCAGATGAAATGCACATATCAAGAACGCTATCAGAAGACCATTATCCTCACTCGTCTTGATATCAATGGCCCTCCACATAATAATCCTGCCGCCAATACAATTCCTGTGCCATATCTTGAGCAATACAATGGAAAAACTATAAATTGCCCTCATTTTTGTATTGAGGGCTATATGAATAAATGGGCTATTCCCATGCCCAGTGACAAGTTTAGCAATCCAAATGACCTATATAATACGTTGCAGGAGTTTTTTGCATATTGTAACGTTGTCGACAGGCCACGAGTGAACCAGATTAGGCGATTGGATGAGTACCAGTAACGAGGATTTGATAAATGATTATGTTGATTGGCTCAGGCGGGAGATCGGGTCGAGAAGCGTAAATGGCTACGTTGAGATAACCACGCCTTTTCTGGACCGTCATAATGATCGCCTTCAAATACATGTATTGGCTGTAGGCGATAGTTTAATTTTAACTGATGATGGCTATATTATCAGCGACCTCAAGTCTAGCGGCTTTGAATTGACCACACCTAAGAGAAGGCAAATAGTGGAATCGATACTAAATGGGTTTGGCGCCAGGCTTGAGGATGATAAGATCATCATTAAGGCTAGCCGTGAGAGCTTTGCAAAAAAGAAACATGACATGATCCAGGCAATGCTTGCAGTTAATGACCTGTACGTGATGTCTCAGCCCATGGTAGAGAGCTTTTTTATGGAAGATGTGAAAGCGTACCTTAAGAAGCATGAGATACGATTCACGCCCAAGATTAAGTTTGCAGGGAAGAGCGGTTTTGACCAGACGTTTGACTTCGTCATACCTGCCTCCAGGACGAGGCCTGAGAGGATAATCAAGGCTATCAACTCGCCTGATAAGAAAACGATTACGCCGATAATATTTGCCTGGGTGGACATAAAAGACGTGAGGCCTGCAAACTCTACTGCCTACGTGTTCTTGAATGACAGGGACCAGGAGGTTTCTGAGGATGTCATGAGTGCCTTTGAGAAGTATAACATGAGGCCGGTGAGGTGGAATGAAAGAGAAAAGGTGGCAGTAGAGCTAATGGATTAAATGATGATTTAATTAGTGATTAGCCCAAATACATTAAACCTGCATATATAGACTAAAATGTATTGAAATTGCTAATCTACCTCTTGAATATTAGTTATAATAACTAATTTTTTCTACACTTTAATAATCGATGAGGGGTTTTTTCGATATATTTTTATGCAAAAAATATCATAGTTACCATCTATGAAACAAAGGCTAACGCTAGATGAGAAAAAGGAACTTGTAGAAAAAGTCAAAGAATTAAGCAAGAGTGAGAAGATTAGCATTAAAGAGGCCTGTAACCGGTTGAACACGCCTTTTTGGAAGTATTATGGCGCCTTGAAATCGATTAAAAAAGAGAATAAAAAGGCGAGGGCTGAGGCCAGAGCAGTAGCTGCCAGCCCTGCTAGTGGCGAGCTAAAAGTCGAGATGGCTTTGAAGGGAGAGGCCGCCAGGATTGTCAGGGAGTATGCTGACGCCTATAACGTGGAGCCTGAAGTGGTTTGTAAGATATTGCTTATCGATGCTTTGAAGGAGAAGAAAAAGCCGGTTCTGGAGTGAAAAGGGATTTTTAAATTTTTACGTGGGTGATAAGGGAGTTTATTGAATAAAGCAATCCTTTTAAGTGAGATAAATTTAAGATACCCCGTGTCTGTGTTTTTATGATATAATTTTTTTATATTGTGTGTTTTTTGTTTGTCTTGATGTAATTTGGCCAGGCCTAATAGTTGTGTCGCAGGAGTTACCTGCCAGAATAGTGAGTGCTCCTACTATCCTGCTGAAGAGGGAAAGCATATTGTTAAAGCGCTGGGCATCAGGTGTAATAAAAAGATGCCTTTAGAGAAGGCTCTACCGCCTCCTGGCTCTGCCTTATCACGAAAGCATGATTATTGCCTAATGCCTCCTTCGCGTGCTTTAGCCGCTCTTCCGCCTGCTTAAGATACGACCTCGCCATCTCGATATTATCCAATCCGTATCACGTCCCCAAAATGGTAATCAGGCTTGAGCACCCAGTACCACTTTTTACCCATCCTTATCCGCCTGGAGCCCAATTCCCTGAGCCTCTCTCTCACCTTTTCAAGCACTTTCCCGAAAAACCCATCCTTATCATATACGATAACTGCATCCTCGACCATGTCCTATAATGGCGAGACCTTTGACGCCTCCTCAGGCGTCAACAGGATAGGCGAAAGGCTAACACTATACCCCTGGCCAGATAGCTCATCCAGGTAGCCGTCCAGCGCCTTTTCGACGCCGATGAACTCCTGCTGCCTTTCAAGCCTGCTTTTCGGGAGCGAGCCTATCACCAGGAGAAGGTCGATATCGCTATCCTTTCTAGCCTCCCCCCTCGCCACAGACCCAAAAACCACTAAAGATATCAGCCTGTCCCCATATGCGCTCATCAATTCGCTCAATAACCTATTAACGAGCGAGCGGTATGGCTCGGCTATTTTTTGTAAAGCCATCTATCACTATCTCCGGGTTTCTTGTTTGAGCCAAATAACTAATGTACTTTTCTTATATAAAATATGGCCGCCCGGGGACTAGCAGGATAGTATAATAAAGATCGGAATCTCTCAATGATATAACATCGAAGCGGCATTCGCCGTCCTCGTATATTTCCAGTAGAGGCCGTCAGGTATTAAAAATTTCGGATTTAGCAGTTACCGGATAAAAGTTATCCCCATAGACAATGCATTCAATCTGCGTATACTCGTTCCTCGGGATTTTAACGGTGGCTTCCGCCCATCCAGTAGAGCCTTCAGGAAAATCGCCTAGACTAATAGTGCTATCTGGTGCCCATACCCTATTCTCGCCCTGGCTCAAAGCAAGGGCAGCGATGTACACCGAAGCATTCCTGGCAGTACCCGGGCCAAGGTTCTTTATATCGCAATGGACACGATAATAGACAGATGAAATATCATACGACGTTAAAGTACTAGTAAACGTTATATTCATCTTCGGTATCTGGACCATTGGCAGGATCTGCGCCTGAGAATTCTTATACTCATCCGGTATCTGCCCTATTTTCCAGTTTTCACCGGTCGTCTCGAGATAATAGTACCTGGCGCCATTATACTCGTAGTAAGTGCCAGGGTAATCGTTTGAGCATTTTACTCCGACGGCCATGTGTCCAGGTAAGTAGATCAACACGACGCCGAACCCCATTTCATTGAGCATGGCGGCCGTTAATATCGCCGTATCCTCGCAGTCCCCGCCATTATCCACTAGCGTTTCAATAGGATAGCGAGGATATTCGTCATAGCCGATCGTTACCTGGTCTGAAGTATATGGCAATGACTGTACAAAGCACACGACGTTCATCACGTTATCATATTCCGAGTATCCGTTTTTCGCTCCTACGTTTTTAAAATCATCAATCATGGTTTTTATCGCTTGCCGGTCGTAATCAGATAGAGCATATTGGGCGTAATTGCTTTGCCGGTTATGGGGCTGCTGTCTATAGTAATCGTATAATGATTTTGGTATTGATAGGGTGTACGTCCACTGCGTGCCTTTATAGGCCCATGCATAGTTCCTTGTATAATATTCGATAGAAGCTGCCGGGGTCGGGATGGGCATCGGCGTGCTAGCATGGGTTGGTTGTACCGAGCCTTTGATAGACATGGCCGTAGTATTAGACGAGGGCACAGGTGTTGGCATGGGAGTCGGCGTGCTATTTACGAATGCCCCTGTAAGACAACCACATAATAATACAGAAATTAGAATTATCAGGAGCAAAATTGGAAATTTATGGTTCATTGTTACAAAGGCCCTCATATTTTGTAGCTTAAATATTAATTTTTTATGAGCCAATGGCTTAAGTAGATATCGATAAATATTCTAGTATTTTTAGTAAAAACAATTCTTGTAGTTATGCAGCCCGGAGGTTATCGGAAAGGCATTATGGAGGGCTCCGCCTGTATTAAACATGATTATGAGGACGGTTATGAGGTGAATGGGGATTGCGGCGACACTACAGGCCGTCCTTGAAAAGCACTGCCCTTGCAGGTACTATTATACATTTAAATGTATGCTTATGCATTATATTGGATAATCTTATTGGGTATTATCATAAAAATCCATCATACTATCGTTGTGACTATTCAAATCAGCTTGCTAGAGCCGTATGGCCGCATGCCATGAACATTTCATTTTCTTAATTTCTCCTGTATTCCACGGCGACAGGGGTGGACTTTTTAGTGACCATGCCTTCTTTTCAAGGGATTCGAGTATCTACAGGCGCCGAATGGAGATAAGCCTGCGCGGCGGGGGACATCACGGATGTGGAGACGCACGTTTAGGCAGTCGAAGAAGAGACTAAGGGCTCTTGTCGCGTTATCTTCAGTTAACACGTGTAGTATATTGTTGACAAATGTTATTTATAGAGTACACTATAAGCGCAACCGATCTATTTCTTAATGGGTGAAGACGCCTTGTTTAAGTTGTGGCTTCAATCATATACATTCGTTAATATGATTTCAAAATGGTAGACGTCCAGTTGTGATACAACTACAGACGAGCGCTAGTGCAATCAATATCGCTAATATGAGAATTACTCCGATAAGATTACCAAGTAACCTCAAGAACCCTTCAACAATCTCGACGATTCCCTTGATTATTATATCAATAACCAATTTTCACACCTCTCATTTTTATTATTTACATATCAAGTTTAATTAACACGTACTATAATATATAGTTTTTTAATCGCTTAATGGGTTGAATTTGCTCCTATTATCGTAACCACGAAAGATACTAGTCAACATGGTATTGAGGTCGATGTAAGTAGTCAAAGAATAGCTACAATTGTTCTACCATTAAAAAACAGAGTGTGCCCCGTATTGCATACCGGAAAGCTGAATGAAATTAGTATATCAAGGCAGTGGGATGGCATGAGTCGATGTCTCTTCTGATGGAAAGACAGTAGTTGCAAACGCCCGAGAAACCATTTACAACCGCAAAACTCGTCGGGCAGTCACTCTTGATGTAAATCAATAGGTCTTGATCACCAAAGATAATATTGGCGAACCTGAACCTATGGACCAGAGATTTTACAAGGCACAAGAAACTATGTTCAATTTAGGCGCGTTTGGTAGGACTGAAATGTATCAGCAAGTTGCTGAAAAATCGGATGCCTTGCTGGAAGCCTCTCTTATGGCGCTTAGATCCATGGCTGAACAAACAGGTCAGGATTTTGAAAAACTGAAAGAGAGGGCAATACAACAACATCAAAGGCATAAGCAATGGGCTCAATCTGAAGCCGAAAAATATGCTGGAACTTTTATATACCGCAAAGCCCATAATGAGCAATAGTAGGGATATTGTCTTCGTCAACGCTCTATATGCCGGAACCGCTATCTGCTCATTGCAGGCAAAAAAGAGGAAAAAATTATGAAGAGCATTAAATATGTAGGGGCTATACTGTTTGTATTGGTCTTAGTAATATTTTCATCCTTTTGCTGTGGCAAGAAAAACGCTATCCCATCACCTACTGAGCCAGGTATAAACCCGAATCCTACATTCACTTTACAAGGTTTCAACATAGCAGCATGGGGCAAGGATTGGTGGCACGATGATGTATTGGTAGATGAGGCTTTAAGATTTGCTATTGAAGAAGGCTCAAATTTTGTAGTGTTAGATTGGCCAGTAAATTTTTATGACGATGGTAGAATGGTGCCCCTGGATGCAAGTACCAGTTTACATCCATACTGGGATGATATCAGGAAGGTTATTGCTAAAGCCAAAGCTAAAGGATTGTATGTCATGGTCAAGCCTCATGTCGTACTATCCAGCTCGGCTGAAAATAGAAATATCTGGAATACCGATGTAAATATTTTTAAGCCGTCCAACTTTTTCCCTGCCTACAAAGCATACCTTATTCAGCTAGCTGAATTTGCCACTCAAAATAAAGTGGACGCGATTTGCATCGGTACAGAGATGAACCATCTTGATTGGCAGTTTCGTGATGAATGGGTTGATTTAATTACTACCATTCGTCTTAAATTTGCTGGCGCACTTACCTACGATGCACTTTTTAACAGATGGCATTATGACGTTAAAGATATTGATGAAGTGATATTCTGGGATCAGATGGATTTTATCGGCGTTTCATTGTACGTACCTACCACTACCGATGACGACGCAAGTGTAGAAACATTAAAACAAGGCTGGTTCGAGGATTTAGGAGACTGGTTTGAAATCGACAATGTGATTGTCTACTTAAAAGACATATCAAATCGCTATAATAAGCAGATAATGGTGCTGGAAGGTGGATACCCAAGTATTACCGGCGGACTATATTTACTCAATGCTGACCCGTCTGAGGAAAAATATGCTAATTACGATTTGCAATCACGTGGTTTAGATGCTTACCTTAGTGTTTTAGATGAAAACAGGGAGAATTGGCTCAAAGGGGTAAGCCTTTGGCAAATAACACCACACATGATACGACAAGAAGCGTTGACTTCTATTTATCATACACAAGAGTTTACAGTTTACAAGAAACCTGCTGCGGAAGTTGTCAAAAAACATTACATTAAACACTGATAACTAAAACTTTTTTTTCAAAAATGTCCGGCATACAGTTCGGAAGCGCAAAGAGCTTTTTCTCGACCGTCACGCAGGGCAACCGCCAGAAGTGTAGCACTGAGGGAACATCACACCTTGCAACAAGGAAAACATGCGATTCACGGTAGACGACGGTAAAGGCCATGTGAAGACCGTCGTAGGCAAGGATACCGGATAAAAATTCGAGCTGTCAGCCCTGGCGCCAAACGCCGCTTCGGCATCCTTCAGGTGTCTTTGGGCGGTAATGACCGACCTTCTAGCGCTTTCGACATCAGGATCCGTTCTTCGAAGGCCTCTTCTAAAGCAATCGTCGATGGTCTTCACTTCAATCCCGCCCCGTATAGCAGGACATGCCGCTTGATGACGTTTTTATAAAAGGCATCATCTTTCTTAGCCATGGCACGCCATTCGCCAGGCTTAAAGACCGCCACGTTTACCTCTTTTCCAAGCCTATTCTCTAGCTCCCTGACCGCGTCCATGAGCGTCTCCATTTTCGATGGCGTTACGACGAGAAAGTCCACGTCGCTGTCCTCATCGTACTCTCCGCTGGCATAGCTCCCATAGAGCGCCAGGGAAATGATATTTTCATCAGCCTTCATAAACGCTTCCCGGGGGCTCGATGAAAGTATTAGGTCGAGCCCGTAGGCCTTTTTCAGCGATATGATGACGGGATTAGTAACGTCTAACTGGTAGTAGTGTGCCAGCCCCTTTTCTTCTTTTAATAAATATCCCTTCTTGTGGTATAATTTTACGGCGTTGTTCACACTCGTCGGGCTGACCTTTAGCTTTCTGGCAAGCTCATTGACGTTGATAGAAACCCTAGGACTCGATAAGAAGAACCCCAAAACCTTCAGGTCTACGTATTTGTTGAAGGACTCGAGCATTATCCAGACTTATGTACTATTATACATTTAAATGTATGCTTATGCATTATAATGGATAATACATTCGAGAAAGATGGGAGCATTGGGACTCTACAGAGCAACATTGGCGAATGCAGAATAAAGTTCGTATGCACGATAAAAAGAAACACTCTAGTTGTGATAACTGTGGAGGAATGCAAATGAGCTTATGCCCGATATGTGATACGCCCATGAAAAAGGAGCGGAGAGAGCTGCGGAAAGGCATTTTTGCCTGGGTTGAAGTATGCCCAAAATGCGAAGAAGAATGGATAGATGAGAAGGGATATGAAGAGCTATACGAGCATGTTAAGATATATCAAAGATTGAAAGATAAAGATAAAGTCTATAAATTTGAAAAATATTTTATTAGTGACTATCCTATAATATGAGTTGATTTTATGTGCGAATTATTTGGGGTCTGCGCCAATAAAGCCGTGAATATTAATTTCACATGGAGAGGGTTCTACCTGAGGGGTAAATATCAAAAAGATGGATGGGGGATCTGTTTTTATGAGGGGAAATCGGCCAAGGTGTTAAAAGAGCCAAAATCCACATTAAAAAGTGATCTTGCAAAATCTTTTCGTGATAATAATAACAATATAATAAGTAATATATTTATAAGCCATGTAAGATATGCTACGCAGGGTAAAAATTTACACGAAAATACTCATCCATTTGTGAGAGGGTTGAATGGCAGAGAATGGGTTTTTGCGCATAATGGAACGTTATATGGTTATAAGAGCAAACAGCTTAGCTCATATTTACCAGAAGGAAGCACCGACTCAGAGTATGCATTCTGCTATCTTCTCGATAATATTAAAAATAGCAAAGATACATGGGAAACGATTATTGAAGTCTCAAATGAGCTATCAGAATTAGGTTGTTTCAACTACCTTTTAAGTAATGGGGAAAAATTGTATGCACATGCATCTGGTAATAATCTTCATTATCTACAGAGAAAACCTCCATACGACGATATTATAGCAGAATTGGTGGATGAAGATTTTAGGCTATTGCTTGGAGATAAGAAATCAAGGGATGAAAAAGCTGTAATTATAGCTACCAATCCCTTAACAAATGAAAATTGGATAAGCATGGAAAAAGGCAGGGTATATGAATTTGAAAATGGAGAATTAAATAGGACATCTTAATTAAACATCTTAACACCATCGTTTTTATGATATAATTTTTATTTATTTTGTATTTTCCTTCACTTGCGGGTAAATATTCTGAAAATAGTATTTTCCATAAGCAGTTCTTGGCATCCTAGACTATTATGGCCAATTCACCTGTCGCCATATGGCTTGATATAAAAGAAGACCATGATGACTGGGCCTGAAGTACAGATAATAGTATTGGATGAGTTTATATCAACGATAATAAGGTGTTAATAATCTCTTCTATTTCTTTTCTCCCTATTTTTCCATATCTTTTAATAGATGATATCTGTTCAGGTATGCAGGTTAAATGTTGCCGTAAAAAACTTAACTCTGCTAATTTATCGCCTAAATAGTAGAGATCGATATCTCTTCCGCCATGGTTTGGGTCTAATAATGCGATGATATCTGCATAATCTTTTACAAGTTTACCTTTCCCCCACTCCACATCATTATAAAGCCCATTTTCGATACGATATTTCCTATCATAAGCCGCCTTTAGCTTGTACAGTAAGAGAAGTGTCCTTTCAGGTATCCGAGCATTAGCATTCCTAATTTTTACCTCCCTATACCTATCGTTGATCTCATTAAAGCTTAAAGTCTCTTTTCTTCCTAAAAAATTACATGGATCTGATGTGGTAGCGAAGTCGATGACTATCTCGCCGTAATCCGTTCTTTTGGATACTGTGGTACCGTTCTCGTCGGTATGTGGCTGGTATCCTTTTTTAGACGTTAAATAGTGCTTCAGGCTACTTCTGGTGTCGCTATTGGTCACCAGGTCGATGTCTATGGACTTAAGCGTGTCGTTATAGGCGTAGACGGCCCACCCACCTACAAGGAATGTCTTATAGGAGCCCCTCCTTTCTTCTCTCTCATTAACCCACCGCAAGATTGTCTCTAGCTCATCGAGCGATAAGTCAAAAATTCTGGGGTCCACGCTATAGGGCTGCATACTTTTCAACCATCTTCATAGTAACGTCTTTACCAGCATACCCCAGTCCCGCAATGTCTAACAGTGTTTGGGCAGGGGATACAACGGTTACATCTTCAAGCTCTCTTGCCTCTTTGAAGACACCCCTGTCCGGCATATATAGCCTGATAGCCACCCCGTCTTTTGCGATATCCTCGGACAATAAGTCGATAAAGCTGTCCATATCCTCTTTTTTTACATATGCATAGGCCGTATCACCCCTGACGGCATAGCCGGTGTATAAGCCGGCCGCGGTATAGCTCGTGAAGGCGCAATCTATGTTAGCATTTTTCATGACTTGCGAGACGTAACAGGCTGCCTCGAACGCGCTATTTTTATCGACATGGATCTCACGGACGAACAAGTCCTCAAACGGACGCTCCCAAGCAACACCGTTTAGCAGCTTGTTTACATCCCAAATGGCGATATAGCCGTCTTCCCTTGTAGCGATCCCTTGCGATAGCAGGGCTTCGATAATCTTATGTGCCCAGCCATATGAGACATTGTTTTTAAGGGCTAGCTGCCTTATCGAAGCAATTTTTTCTTTTAGCAATGAGGATATGACAATCCATGACTTCTCAGACGTAAGCTTGACTCCGGCAGAAGGCTTCGCCTCTTCCATTCCTGGTATTTTTGCTCCTGACGGGAGCAGAAGGACATCGATGCCCGCTGCCTTAGCTATCGCCTCTTCAAGAGGAGCGGATGTTTTACATACTATCAGAAAATGATAGCTGTGCCTATCGCTACGCTTGCTGATTAAATCCTTATATAGGTTAATCACGGATACCGCTACCATCGATAGTTTTTTCTTTACCTCGATGACGTATCTTTCCCGGCCATCGTCAATGATCAAATTAGGCCTTATACTGATAATGTCATCTTTAATGAGGAAATCCGGATTGTAATGGGCTTTAGGGCTGAGCTTAAGCTTTCGCCATAAGAACTCTCTCAGGGACTCATAGAGTTGCTGGCTCTCAGACATAGATAATTATCATTAATCAGTGATACTATATAAATGTATCAGTGATATGTATCGTTTTTTAGTGATAATATATGAAGATATCAGTGATAATTTGAGTCCTTTTAGTAGCGCTATAGAGTTATTTATATAGTGAAAATCTAGCTTGTATTATCCTATTAAGCAGTATTAAGGTATTATATCATGGTAAAACCTTATAGCTGCGCTTTCTTTTTGTGCAAACCTTCGATAAGGGACAGCATCCATACTCCCAATTCGTGTCGCTGCAATGGGCCTCGTCCTCATTACACCAATTCCACCAGGATATTTTGGGTACAGCTCTCGAGCCCTTAGCACTACTGCTTTTTTCATATCAGAGGCATGGTAATACTTTTTATTGGCTTCTGCCTTAACAAATCCCTCCTTAAAATACCCTGATCACCTGTCTATCGGCCGGAATATCGATGCGCTTCCACCCATTTAACTTAACCCCATACTTGTCGATTATGAACCTTATTAGCATGCTAGATTTTTTCTGGCCAATCCCTTTAAACTTCAACAGCTTTTAAATGACAGAGGCAGCGTCATTATCGTTTTCCCACAAGTTTTCATATTTCCCTTATACTTTTTTACGATGAGCTTGCTGTCCTCTATCAGGTATCCTGACATGGATTTATAGAACCGATGTAGTGCCCTGCCATACTTTTTGCGCTCATGTAGCTGACGAGCTCCCTTTTCTTCATTTTGCTAATTTTGTACACATCTAAATGGCCCATCCTTTTTTGAGCTCGTATGGCGCCTCCATCGCCTGCTCCCATGGTATGCTCTGGTCAAGAACGGCTGCGAATAAAAGAGCGTTTGGATCTGAAGCTAATAGTTCCCGGGATTCCTCGCTTAGCTCGTACCAGTTTTTAAAATAGCATGGCTTTCTCTTTCTGCCAATGGCAGGATGAGGATACGCTTTGAGCATGGTGCGTATTAACAATTTAGGCCTTTTGTTACTATAAACGATAGATTATGGATACAAGGCTAATATATTAACAAATGTTAGATATTACTAAAAAATGAGCATGACCTAATAGAGAATAATTATCTAGCTAATACTTTAGCCATATTATTGATTGTATTATATTTTATTACATCAAAATAGATTCAGTATAAACAATTATATATGTTATATAACAATATACAATGCATTGTATTACAATTGATTGGTTAAAAATCGGTTCAACATGATTTGAGGAGGCCAATAATGCCAGAACAAACCATTACCTGTCCATATTGTAATAACAACTTTCCATTGGATAAGGCGCTTTCTCACCAGATACGCCAGCAACTTGACCAAGAGCTTCGTTTAGAGTACAATTCTAGGCTTGCCGATGAAAAGCAAAAGATCTTAGAACAAATATCCAAGGAAATACAAGAAAAAAATAATATGGAAATTAAAGCCCTTCGGGATGAACTGGAAGAGAAGAGTAGGATGCTCGATGAAGCCAGAAATAACGAGTTGGAGTTCAGGAAAAAGCAGCGTGAGGTAGAGGATAAAGAGAAGAACCTTGAGCTAGAGATAGCCCGCCGTATAGATGAAGAGCGTAAAAGGATAGTCGAGAAGTCCAGCAGAAAAATGCGGACCAGTACGAATTAAAGCTGGCGGAGCGCGAGAAGACTATATCTGATCTATCGAAACAGATTGAAGAGCTAAAAAGGAAGGCCGAGCAAGGCTCCCAGCAGCAGGGCGAAGTGCTTGAGCTTAAGCTGGAGGAAATCCTTCGCAGCGCCTTCCCATACGATATAATTGAGCCTGTGGGGAAGGGACGCAAGGGAGGGGATGTAATCCAGCACGTGCACAGCTTATCAGGGGAGGACTGCGGGGCTATCCTATGGGAGGCAAAACGGGCGAAGGCCTGGAGCGATGGATGGGTGAGCAAACTCAAGCAGGACCGGGCAGAGGCGGGCGCATGCATCGGGATTATCGTATCCACGGTATTACCCAATGGATATGAGAGGTTCTGTAGCTATGATGGCATCTGGGTGACAGATATTCACTCTGTCGTGGGCCTTGCCACTGCTCTCAGGGCGGGGCTTCTTGAAGTAGAAAACACTAAACGGGCGTCTGTTTGTAAGAACGAGAAGATGGAGATGCTATTCCAGTATCCCCAGGGGCCGCAGTTCCGGCAGCGTGTTGAGGCAGCAGTTGATGCTTATCTAGAAATGAAGCAAGAGCTGGAATCTGAAAAAGCCATGATGGCCCGGCGCTGGGCAAAGCGAGATAAGATGATAGAGCATGCCATCAATGGAATAGCAGGCATGTATGGTGAGATGCAAGGTATTATAGGCTTATCTATCCCCGAGCTTGAGAAAATTGAGGCTAAGGCGCTAGCACCAGCAACAGATGAAGACTCGAGCGAGTCAAAGGAGCATTGATTTTCGGGGGTATGATGGACACATCTGTGAAAGAATATAAATGGGTGGACATACAGGAAAAAAAGCGAGGGATGAGACCAGAGCAGTATCTGCCAGCCCTGCTAGTGGCAAGCTAAAAGTTGAGATAGCTTTGAAGAGAGAAGCCGCAAGGATTGTCAGGGAGTATGCTGATATAGAGCCTGAAGTGATTTGTAAAATATTGCTTATCGATGCTTTGAAGGAGAAGAAAAAGCTGGTTCTGAAGGGAAAAGAGGGTTTTTAAATTTTAACTTTTTTCCAAAATTTAAATATTAATTTAAGAATTTTAAAGACGATGCATGGCGAATGATATGAGATTGAATTAAAAATTATATCTTTATATAAATAAAATTCTAAAATTTGGAGTAACATCTCAATAGTAAATTATTTCAATTATCATAATTAATTTGTTTAATATGTATGCTTCAAATTATCTGACAGAAGGCGAAGTTTATACTCGCAATGATTTACGACGAATATTTAATATTAATGATGCAACAATTAATAATGGTGTTTTTAAGCCTAGAGGATATAAATCAATTTGGCTGTTTATTACTGAGAAAAAATCTATAGATAGAACCCAATATATTGATTATTTAGAATGCAATACCTTAAGATGGGATGGTCAAACCTCTGGCCGTACTGATAATTGGATTATTGATCATAAAAAGAACGATGACGAAATTTTAGTTTTTTATCGAAAAACTAAAAATCAATATAATAATTATGGGTTTAAGTACGAAGGCAAATTTGAATATGAAAGTTGCTCAAGCCAATATCCTCGCCATTTTATACTAAAAAAAATTGATGATTTAGCATATGTTGATGATGATTTAGAAGCTATAATCGCTGAAGAGACTTATACAGAAGGAGAGAGAACTACAGTATTAGCAAATAAATATGAGCGTAATTCTAAGCTTCGAAAAGAGGCAATAAGAATACATGGCACGACGTGTATGGTATGTGGCCTATCATTTGGAAAAGCTTACGGTAAACATGGGGAAGGATATATAGAAGTGCACCATATTAAGCCATTATCCACATATGATGCGCCAGTTGAGATAAATCCTAAAACTGATATGGTAGTTTTATGCTCAAATTGCCACAGAATGGTCCATAGATATAAAGAGCGTCCATTAAGCATAGATGAACTAAAGCATTTAATTAAAAAATAGAGCAATTAATATTGATATTATCAATTATATATAATTTATTAATTAATGCTTTGGTCATATATAAAAATATTATTAAATCTAAAATGCTTATTAAATTTATATATTATATTAATTTTCACTCCTATCTTGGATTTCTCTTAATAATTTATTAACAACCGTAGCCATTTCATTTAAAACCTCATGCTCCCAAATTCTAATAACCTTCCAGCCCATGTTTTTCAATTCTGTATTAATCCTTTGGTCCCTGAGCATATTTTTCTCAATCTTATCTTGCCAATATTGCCTTGGAGGTATCATTCCTTTATATTTCCAAAGATATCCATGCCAGAAATCTCCATCAATAAATATTGCTATTTTTTTAGATACAAAGGCTATATCAGGCTTTCCGGGTATATTATAATGGATACGATACCCTCTTATACCTAATTTCCATAGCTCTTTCCGTAAAATAATTTCTGCTTTTGTGTTTTTTGCCTTGATTTTTGACATAATTTTACTTCTTTCGGCTGGGGAAATCCTATCCATAATACCACATTATAGCTAAGTATGCCATTGATTTAGCCAATCGGAAAGCCATGCATGCTCAACTGCTATTGAGTTAGTCAAGTCTATCATATAATGTGTTCCAGACACCCCCTCAGGCTCTTCCGATTCGAACCTTGGCACATTTTCTGAGTTATACCACCTTAGAGAGCGCTCTGCATCGTTGATATTGAATTTTGGCCCTTCCTCGCTAGGGTTTTGCATGTTTGCATGCCTAATTGCATTTTCGATTTTAAAATAGTATTGTGTCCTCTTAAGCGCTTCTCTGCACTCTGATATTAAAGTACGGAGGCTTACGCCCGAATCATCTTCCTTAAGTAATATTGAGGCTATAAGGATGTCATCATTGCCTAGAGAATATACTTGGCTATGGGAGACTGAATGAATCCTATTTGGCTTAGTTGTAGTCTTAACTTCTATACGCTTGCCTTGCATTGAAAAATCGAAAAGCCGGTTAGATTCTATATGCCAAAAAGGAGCCCAAAAGGCATAGCCTTTGATAGACCTCATCATCAATAGTTCCCCCCAAAGCCCTTGTCGCCTACTTTTTATATTTTCATCAGGCTTAATAGCAAATAGCCTAGCTAGGGAATAAAAAAAAGATATTATTTCCTCTGTTCTTATCTCCACATTTTTGCTATGTATAATAAAGGCTTCAAGAAGAGTTAAGAATGTATCAATATCCTCTGGCATATCGCTTAGGCATAAAAGCGCATTATATTTTCCTTGCGCTCTTGTGCCATCTTGGAATAGTAGTAAATATTCCTTGTTTAAACAAAGGGATATGCGCTCTGTATGTAAACTAGGCCAAGTGTTGTTTTCATTGCTTTTTAAAAAAAGGCATGGCCTACCAGTCTCATCTGAAGCTAAAAAAACATCATTAGCCCCTGGGATAATAATGGCTTTATATTTACTATCTAATTTTGCATTTTTAACTTGATTATATAGGCTTATAATGCTCATTCCATGTTCACTCTAGTGTAGTATGGCAAGTTATATTCCTCTATATCAGGAATATGCAAAGCTAAAGAGCATGTTCTTAATTCGCCGCCATAGAGAATCTTGTGTACTTGCAATTGTGGCCGGCCATTCGTTATCTCCCTATCGCCGGGATAATAAAGCGGATCATTAGGCTCGCGATTTGTGCTATGTCCTTCCATTGGGTTTATCTTCCCATTTATAGGATCGGCATTTCCATTAATGCCCAATCTAGGGTTCCTTACCCTAAATCCATTATCTGGGCCGCTCATTAGTACTACATCAATATCCATTAGGCGCCCATTAGATAATAGCCTTAATAAATATTCGGATATCAGTTCAGTATCCCAATCTGCCCCTGGCGCAATATTCTTTACCAATTCATCGACTACATTCAAAATGGGGCACGCTCGAACAATCTGGTGAGTTACATTGCCTATCGTATATGGCTCTGGAGGATGGCTATGGAAAAATCTATCGATAGCTATAAGATTATTTTGGGCAGCATCAGGGTCTAAGATTGGCTGCATAATTGTCCAAGCATTTACATCAAGACGCCTATAGTTCGCTACATTAGGGCGAGTGGGCCTTAAGCTATCGCTGTATAGGCGCAGTAAAGGAGGCCATTGTGAGACTGGAAGGCCATAGTCTGAATATCGTCGTAATGAATCCCAGAAATCATCTTCATGATGAAGCAATTCTATATAATCTTCCCTCAATTGTCTAGTCATATAGACTCTACAAAGATCTAAATAGCTTCTTTTATAGCCAAACCATCTCGCCCTTTGCTCCATCGTATCCGCGTTAGTCTCGCCTTCTGCTCTTCTTGTTATGTAAGTAACAGATAAGTTTTTTATCGTAACACCTCTTCCCAGCATGTTACCGCCTATTACAATATTATTCTCAAGCTGAAATAGAGGCTCATCTTCTCTCCTTTCCAGGCTATTAAAGATCCAAATACATGTTGCGTTTAGTTCGAATTTGAGTTGTTCCCGTATCATATCCCATTCTGGTGGATTACTTACTGTTGTTGCTAAATCATTATATGCTGCCAAGAATCTTTGCATCAAGTCTTGCTTGCCAGGGTCATTATCCATAAGCCTAATCCTGCTAAGCCAATTCTCATGCAGTTGGTACAATGCATTATATAGTCTTGAATGGTCTTCCATACGATGGCTTGTGTGTATTAGCATAGAATGTTTATCATTCCTGCGACGACTATGCCTTATTGCTGCGCCTACTAAAAATAATGCAAGCGCTTCTTGAAGGCTTTCAGCAATCTCGCCCTCATCGATTATTTCTACATGCTCGTCTGGGATTATTCTTATGTATTGGCTAATATTATCTCCGAAAAAAACCGAGCCGCCACAATATCCTTCTCCTGGATGTACGAGAACACAAAATTCCGGATGAAGGGCATCTAACTGCTGAAGCAAGAGATTTGCCTGAGGTGTTGCTGTATATGCAACATATGCGCATTTAGGCACAGATCTACGGAGCTCTAGAATACTTCGGTATGTTGGTGATTGGCTTTCCTCTCTAAAAGCTGTATTGAGAGATGCTTCATCTCCCTCATCATCAATTATTAGTACAGGAGATTTATCTCTTAACTCAGGAGAAGATAAAAGCCTAGTAACAGGAGTTATTCGGCTCCTATTCTTCATGCAAACGATAAGCGCGCATCTTCCTGTATCTAAGGTTCTTGATATACTTGGAATATCTCTTGGTTTAGGGTTAGGGAAAATCAATATATTATTTACAACACTTGGGTCATTTATGCCTAAGTCTCTTTCAAGGCGCTCTTTTGTCTGCTTAAAGAGTGTCTTTTTTGTTCCGGCTAATACGACAATTATCCTATATTGGTTACTTGCAGCCAGCGCAATAAGGGTGGTAAATGAGAGCGTCTTTCCGCTTTGAACCTTACCTAGGGCAAGGCCTGTAACTGCTCTTGGCGGGCCTTGAGGATTAGGGAAATTTGACATTATCCTAACTGCAGTTTCGACTACCCTTTGGAAATCATCATCACTTACATCATTACCATATCGCATACGTAAGTTTCTTATCTCATTAGTCTCAACATTAATATTCCAATTGTCTTGTTGATTTATAGGCTCAATACCAATAGGGCCTACCATATTATTCCTCCTTTATTTCAGAGGCATAGCGTAATACCTTATTCATATTATCCCTGAAATCTGCTGGATCAATCAATCCTCTCTGGGATGTCATTCTCGCTAACTTTTCTGCTAGCGCCATTGAGATAACAAATTTTTGCAATAGCTCTAGCATTTCCCGGCTATCTAGGTATGGCGTAAAGAATGGGTGCGCTGAATTAAGGTAAATTTTCACAGAAGGCTCTTCAGAATAGTCTATGCTCATCCACTGAGCATCTGTCTTCTGGTCTTGCCAGTATAGCAAAAAGTGCCAATTTGTATCTTTTAGTGCCAATTTAAATGATAGAGGGCCTTTACTAATTGATCTAATATTTTCTATTATAGTCTTCTCTTCATTAGCTTTAATTTCTTTAGCATCGTTTTCTTTACTTTTTTGTGTTTCTTTTGCCTCTAATACACTAGAAATACATTCTGCCAGTTTTGTCTCCGAAAGCATTTTATTTGGGCCTTTTGAGGCTTCCAGCATTTGCTTTTCTGTAGGTGGCTCTTTTGCCCTATACTCTTCTGCCTTATCTATATATTCCTTGCAAATAGCTTTCAGCATATCAATAAAATCATCTTCAAGCCCACCAGACCAGTCGAACATATCTTTTGATTGTGTGACTGGCCAGTCATCCATATGTATCTCACCAATTAACCTTTGTGAGCAATATGAATTCCCTTGCCCAAAAATCTCTATTGGCTTATATCCATTATCTGGGCCGCCTAGTATTACCCTACCTCGCCTGAAAAGAACAAATCCAGCATCTCTCTGGCTACCTGGAATTCTAATGCCAATCCATCCATGGGCATTTAATGTTTTATTTCCTGGCTTCCAATATACATCTAGATTTATTTCCTTTTGCCATTTTTTCGAAGTGCCATCCTTAAATTTTTCTATAAAAATTGGCGGCTCACTGAATTTTAAAGGTATCCCGCCATACCAAATACTAATCTCTCCTGTACGGAGATCTTGCCTATACATACTTGCTAATTGATCTTTTATTCTTTGATGGGTCCGAGTACGAAGAGGTTTATATAAATCCCATATTTTTATTATTGTATAATGGTCAAGTGCTTCTGAGGGTTGTATTTTAATAGGTATAGATTCAATCTTTTTATCAATAAGGTCTTGAACATTTATGAAAACAGTATATTTTTCTGTAGAGCCTAGCCTTTTTGTCTCTATAGACCAATTTCTGCCAAACCAGCAAGCAGCAGTTTTTAGACCCATACCATACTCGCAGCGTCCACTAGTATTAGGTGGAGGCCTATTAAGCACAATTGCACGAGTTAGCTCTTCAATATTCATACCATTAGCGTTATCAATAATAATCAAACTATTATTATCGCTATCATATTGTATCTTGATATCAAGGCATTTTTCTCCAGTTTTCTTAAAGGCATCAAGTAACTCGCTTTTATGGTCATAATAGTTTTGTGTAGAGTTATCTACAAATTCTGCTATTGCATACCATGGCTGATAATTTAGCCTTCTATATGTTGCATAGACACTAACTGGCGGGCGTATATCAATCGTTATATTTTTATTTGGTAAGCTATTATCTGAATCTTTACTATACATAACTTCAGACATAATATCATCCCTCTCCTCAGTCATGCATAAGTAAAGATTCCGCTACATACCTTGCTACTTTTACATTTATAGCATTTCCTAATGCCTCATAAGCCATAGACTTCGGATGCGGAAGATACTTTAATTCATCCATACTTTGAAGACGCTTGCATTCATTTGGTGTCATATACCTGCACTCCCACCCAATAATTGGTACCTGAGTTGAGGTCATAGCTACTAGCGAAGGAGCTGTAGTTAGACGCTTTACTCGTACACCTGATGCTCTGAATTGGATTATATAATTTCTTATTTTACGCTCATCTCCCTGGCAATTCCACTCTAGCTTTTGGTAACTCGAAGGATATATACTAATCTCCTTTTTCCAATCGTCAAGCCAATCGATATTTTTTTCATAGAAATCCCTATTTTTCCTAATCATGCGGATTTTCCATTGAGGAAAATGCTTCTGCTTTCTTGTAGCATATGAGGGCAATTGTGACATAAGCTCATTCTTCGTGTCTCCTTCAAGCTTCCTGCCAAAAGAGCCTTTATAATTAAGTAAATCATCATATTGTAGCGCATAAGGCGTTGTATTTTCATAAGGATATGTTGCACCAAATTCCATTGACCATAAAGGATGAGGTATACTCTCATTTTTTGGAGCTTTATCTAGAAATTTTTGCCAAACCTCCAAGCAGCTTTTCATTCGGGGCAATATTTTTTGTGCTCCCTCTGGTTTCTTATCTAATATTGATAGAATTGACACGTCGTTTTTTTGATTAACTCTTGGCCATGAAAAGCCATCTAAAGAGTTTTTTTTCCCTACAATATATGTCCTTAGACGTATTTGAGGAATACCAAAATGATGCGGCGATATATCATTACAAGAAATATCATACCCCCTATCTCTTAGTAATCCCTCTATAATCCGCCAAGTTTGGCCGTTATTGTGCCTTCTTATGTTAGGAACATTCTCGAAAATAAGGTATTTTGGATCATGATAGTCGATTATTTTCAATATTTCGTAAAAAAGGGTTCCTCTTTCAGTATCATTTAAGCCTTTTTGGCTGCCAGCCTTAGAAAATGGCTGGCAAGGAAACCCAGCGCATATTATATCATGGGGTGGTATTTTTTCTATTGCTATATCTCTTATATCTCCCTCTGGCTTTATCCCAAAATTAGCTAAGTATATTTTTCTCAAATTTTCATTTATTTCTGAGGCAAAAACACACTCATGACCCAACTCGCGCAGTGCTAAATGAAAACCCCCAAGGCCGGCGAATAGGTCTATAAATTTCATAAAATCAGTTATACCTATCGATATATAAATAATTTATCTATATGCAAGCAATTTAGGTATAACGCATTATTTCTAGGTTTTATACATATATAATAATCATATTATTATGATAAGCAAAGCCTTTTTTATATGAAACCTTTGAACTATAGAATTCTATTTAAAAAGGAGCCGGAAGGAGGCTATACAGTCACCGTCCCTTCCTTGCCAGGCTGTATCACCTATGGCGAGACGATAGAGGAAGCTAAAAAGATGGCAAAAGAAGCCATAGAGCTATACATCGAGAGCTTGAAGGCTCATGGCGAAGAGATACCTACAGAAGAAGAGACTCTTGAGTATACGTTAACGATCACCGCCTATGCCTAAGCTTCCTACGCTTAAACCCCAGGATATCACTAAAATATTGGCTATTAGGCTGGCATAGGTAAAGAAGACTTATGAACGCTTCTTATGCCAGGGGCATTTCATCCCACGTCCTTCCTTCTAGTACTCTCCCGGCCTTCTTCCTCTGGACTCCGCCCCACTGCTTGAAGAAAAACGGTATATGCCTGGTATTGCACTGGTCGCGAATGTCTATTACCCATGATTGCTCTATCTTTCTCGCCCCTGGCCCGGATTCGCCCCCAACGATTACCCAATCAATGCTCTTGAGGTCCAGTTTCCCTACAGGTCCGAGCAATGGCTCAAACGATATAAACTTAATATAAGCCCTGGTCTTTCTAAGGTCATCAATCCTATACAGGTAATCCTCATTTTCAACGCTTACGCCCATCCAGATGTTCGGCGCCCATTTTAAAATAGGGTCCAATTCGACCAATCGGTCAGACCTCTTAGTTAGTATTTGGAAACTATGCCAAAGAGCGTTATTCATGACATCAAACACATTCTGTATGAATTCGATAGACACGTCTTTGTGGAATAGGTCGCTCATAGAATTGACAAATATATGTTGTGGCTTCTTCCAGGTTAATGGTAAGCCTAATAAGTTATTATGCAGCGTAACTTTAAAGCCGTTTGTATAGCTTGGGTTGCCCATCGCCTTTAGCCGGATGGCCATCCGCTCCGCATAGCAATTCTTACAGCCAGGGCTGACCTTCGTGCAACCAGTTACCGGATTCCAGGTGGCCTGGGTCCATTCGATTCCAGTATTTATGCCCATTTATTAGCTCCGCTTTTTAAATGTTACTTTTACATCGTCTCTAAATGATGGTTTGCCTTTATATGATTTTCTTTTAATTGCTGGTGGATCACATAAGATCTCGCCTTTCATCTCCATATCAATAAGTACATCTTTATAATTTTTCTTGATATAGCGTTTTCCGACTCTATGCAATTCATATATTTGTTGCATCGTTAATGTCTGCTCTGAGAACTCTTCCAATAACATTTCCTCAAGCTCTTCTAATGGTAGACTAAAATTAAATAATGTTGGATAATTCTTGTCGGCTGGGATGTATTCTAATGTAGGTACGCCTTGAACGGTAGCAGAACTTTCTTTTGCCATAATCTCCTTCATTATCTCATATCCTAGGAAATGTTTACTTACGAATATAAGATAATGGCTTGTCCTATCTCCCTTACTACTCCTAAATCTAAATGGTAGTACGAACTTTCCCCCCATTTCTTTTAAAGCATTTGATATCTCTTCAATAACAGTTAGTTCTCTTTCGTATGGATTCATTTTATCTAAACGTTGTTTGAGCGATTCAACGCGCTCATTACCAAAAAGAGCGCTCATATGTTCTTTAACTAATGGGTTGTTTAGTCCCATATTTATTCGATTAAAATTGAAAAATATAATACAGTCGCAGCCGAAATTTCTCAGAACCGAGTTGATCAATCTTAGGGAAAGCCCTTTATATCCCCAAGGGTCGACGAAGAAAAGAGTTGGCACTAATTTTATTTTTTCAAATATTTTAGCCAATTCCTCTCCCACGACAATCGTTTTAATATCAGGAGCATATTTCAATGTATTTATGCCTGGAATCTCTGCTATAGCTTTTTTTAATGATTCTGCATGCTCGGGATCGCCATCGTTAAAGATAGTGACGAGCATTTCTTGCATATCTTTATCCGCTATAGCTTTTTCTAATATTAAGATTGGTGTCGACTTAGATCCATCTTTATATCTTCCAGGTCCTGCGAATAAATCGATATATGCGATCTTTTTATCCTTATTCTTTACTTGTGAAATAAGGACCTTTGCCCATGCATAAAAATATTTGGATACTATTGTTGCCTTAACAATTGATTGTTCTTTACTTTCTTCGAAAAATTTATCAGTATTCATATGCCAGCCCTAATTATTGATTACAATTGTTTAAAATAGGTAAAGTAATATAACTTTTGATAGTAGGCGGTGAAAGTATTTTTAAAAACCATTTTTCACCGATGAAAATGCATCAGGTTGAATGTTTAGCTCAAGACTATATTTATCATACTTTTTAAATCAAAATGCAGGCGGACAGCTTCGTCTATATTCCTCAGGAGCTTTAGCCATGTTTTTGCTTGGGTGACAATCGCATAATCAGCTGCATCTGCTACAAAGTACCCATCGCATTCCTCGACGTTAAACTTTATACTTTTCATTTCAAGTACTGACTTTGGCTTTTTGAGTTTATAAGCTTGGCCGCTGGATAAAATACAGGATTGATTTGCTGTCCAGACGTTTAGTTGAACCACTTCTTTAGCGATCTAGTGCCATCCGTTATCGAGTTTTATTATAAGGGTTGACATCATAATTGTAAACCATTTGGCCTCATATTAGAAATGTACTTTTTCTTCATAAGGTAATATAGAAGCAAACCACATAGCTACACCGCCTTTGGTGCCTATAATGTTGATACTACTGGGTGGACCGTATATTTTTTTAGCTTCTCTAGCAACTCCAGCTAACTGTTCTTCAATTATTGTCCTATTTTCAGTGTCTTTAACCTCTGTACAAATTTGTACTTCTATAAATTTATAAGGAATAACATCGTTCGGTTCGGCAATACAAACTAAATACACATATCCAGTTTGTAAGTTAGGATATGATGACCAATTAATATGATTTATAGCAAAGTCATTAGGTGGAAATGTCAAAGAACTATTTGGATCGACCGATGCTAATGGGGTTGAACTTATGGTTGTATTTACTGTAATAGATGCATTATTTTCTAAATCGTTACTAAAAATATATACATTGTGATTTATTACAAATAAAAAACCTATGATTAGAATAACCAATCCTATAATTATTACTATTGGTTTCGACTTCATCATGACACCTAGTTTAATCTATGATTGTTGTTGTCTAAACACTACCTTTCCTTTGTTTCCTCCATTGTTCATTTCAAACTGGAGTCCTCCAGAGTAATGATTTACGTCATTGTAAATCTTGTAATGTCCGTTTGGTCCTCCGATATCCCAATCCCATCTAGGATCATTATTATCGCTTGCACCACGGCTAGATTTCTCAAAATGATTACCCAACGGGCCATCATAAAAGTATCTTACTGGCCCTGTATATTCAAATCCATCACTTAAAAACAATGTCATTTTTCCGTGTGCGTTGTATTGCGGCTCCGGCGTGGGCGTAGGCGAGGCTGGCGGCCTCTGCGTAGGGGCGGGCGTAGGAGTCGGCAACGCTTTAACATTAATAGTACAGCCGGCTACTTGTCCGAAGGCATAGTGGCCATCCCAAACCATCCGATACTGAGTGTAGTAGCTACCAGGCGAGGGGGCCTTAATAGTAAACTGGAAAGTATAATTACTACCACTCCTCACCACGCTGCCTGGTGCCATTAGTATGCGATCACTGCTCCCGTTAAACTTGTAAGCGGCGCCAGACGTGCCGTCCACCATCCACAGGTAAGCAGTGCCGTTCCCCTCGGCAAACCAGGCAGCACTCCCCATGTTCTGCATGACTATGCTAACGAGTCGAGTCTCACCCACCGTCATCTCTGCGGGCATGTCCATCGAGACTACCCGGGCATCATGATAAGACTCCAACACTTTCACCTTTTTAGAAAACTCTTCGCCAAACCACTCATAATCGGCACACCACATCCTGTAGCCCACCGTGTAGTCCCCAGCACCAGGAGCTACCACTGATAGGCTGAAAACGTGGCTAATGTTAGGCTCAACCTCGACGCTTCCCAGTCCTATTGGCGGCAAACTCATGGTTGAGCCGCTCGGAGAGAGCCTGTAGCCGCCGCTACTATTCCAGGATAGGTAGCCCGTATTACTATAGTTAATGTGAATATTATAAGGATCGCCGGCGGTCATGACCTCTGGGACGTCATCGCTCACGTAGGCGGCGTCGGGGTAGGGCCTCCATATAGTTTCAAACGTGCTCGAAGCGATAGGCGACTCCATGCCCGTGCTATCGTAGGCCACCGCCTCGACGTGATAGCTGCCCTCGGGGTACCGCTGGGCACTCCCCATCCAGTTATTATCACTCAGCGCCGCCCGGACCCACGGGCCCCCATTAAGCCGGTAGTACACCTGGCTGGCATGCCGGTTGGGGATGGTTTGCACGCTACCGGAAATACTCGTATAGCGGTCCGCGTAGAACCGGCTGCCGTCAGGTGGGTTGATAATTGTCACGAGGGGCGCATCCGAGGGGTAAGAAACCTCGTTATCGGCGCCCCACACTTTAAACTTGCCAAAATCCAGCAGGCTCAGGACAAGGTTATCCCCGACAAGGTTTTTTATTAAAAGGACGGCTATGATTAGTATTGCTAGCAGGACCAAAGTGTCCTGCAGCTCCGAAACGGCGTCGTCGGCGTGTTTCCTCCTAAAACCTGACATGACAAACCACTAAATTACAAATATATGAAAATAAGTAGCATTCATAAGATAAAAAACTTACGCCCACAAAAACAAACACGACAAAGACACTCTAGCTCTTAATTGACTCGCTCCATGTCGTACATCGACACAAAGCTAGAATAAGTGATAAGGCTTTTTAGGGTTTAGCGTCGCTAACCCGATGGTTCCATTTTTTATTAGATTGTCCGAAGACAATCAAGCTCGGGGGTCCGCCGAGGGGCGCGCCGCGCGGAGCGCTCTAGCTAAAAGCGTAGCGAAGCCCCACCCCTAAGCCTCTAGAAATAGAAGATGTGGTACCTAACCATCCATATTTGAATAATAAAGCCTCTAAAAACTAAAGATGACACATCCAACACAGTAAAAAACCACAACATATATATGGTTCCAGCGATACAAACAGACACGCAAAGGGACAATGGGGTAGCCTGGTCCATCCTCGAGCGTTTGGGACGCTTGGACTCCGGTTCAAATCCGGATTGTCCCATAATTTAAAAAAATCGTTTTTAACGGGCTCAATAAGCCTGGCTCACGCTCAATATCTTATTGCCACTCTCATCCATGATGACATCCCAGCACATGCCAGCCTGGCCCACCCGAACCTTCCAGGCATCAGCTCCCCTGTACTGAGTGCCCGTGATGTCGCCGATATCGCCCTCCTCGACCTCGTACAGGAGCGGGATGCCCATAAAGCCGCTGCTATACGGGAGACGCTGGCCAATCAAAGCCTTAGTTATGTTCTCCTCTGGCGGCGGACCGTACTGTTTTGCCTTGAAAAGGCCCCCGTCAAACAGGTTAGCGAACGGGCCGCTGGAGAAGAGGTCATCATTCAGGAGAGAGCTAGATGGCGAGCTAAAGGACGGCGTACTATAATACGAGCCATACGGGCTATTGCCATAATACCCGTAAGGGCTATAGCCGCTAAGGCCGCCGAACGGGCTGAACATCCCACCCAATCCGAACGGCCCGAGCGGGCCGTAAATGCTGCTCAAGCCACCATGGCCATACATGCCATACGGGCTATAGGGCGAAGACCAGGAGTACTGGTACGTCTGGGCACATGCAGGCGCCGCAAGCGCACCAAGCACGAACAGCGCTATGACTAACGGCGTTACCTTACCCACTAACACCTCTAAACACCTCAATGCTTATTATAAAATAGTAATAATATATACATTATGTCCTGAAGGAGCAGATTTTCGGCGATTTCCTTGACAAAATCTCAGCCCTAAGGCTGGACATGATAAAAAAGCCCAAATCCTATAAATAATAATGCGTAATCTAGTAGTGTATAGGAGTTCATAATCATGGCTGAAGCTACACAGTTCGTAAAGGAGATCAACGACGCTGGCTTCGATGAGGCGGTAAGGGGGAGCCACATCGTTCTCGTCGATTGCTGGGCGCCCTGGTGCGGGCCGTGCAGGATCCTTGCCCCGACCATCGAGGCGCTGGCAAAGGATTATGGGGATCGCGTGAAGTTCTACAAGCTCAACACGGACGAGAACCCGAAGGTTACGACGCAGTTCAGGATAAGGAGCATACCCACGCTATTCATATTCGTGGACGGCAAGCTCGCCGATACGATCATAGGCGCTGTGCCCCGCCAGTATATCGAGGGCAAGCTGAAGGCGCTGCTGCCTCAATAAGGCATTTCTATACTTTTACGCCGAGCTTTTCCTTAAGCTTGGCCCTTATATATTTTTCATAAAAGCTTTTCTTTTTAAGCGGCGAGCCCGCCGCCGTGCCCAGGGCCTCGAGCTCCGTCTTCTTCCCATTCCTAATAAACCAGCTGTTCTCGCCTTTCCAGTAGCCATCCTGCATGTACGGGAGCGACAGGTTGTTCCTCGCCCTCGCCAGGTCCAGGTCGCTCAGGGGCTCCTGCACCCCTTTCCACACGTCCTTGAGCCATGAGTCCACGTCGGACGACTCTATGCCCAAAAAGGCCGCCCCTGGCGCGTGAAGGCCTCTCAGGTGCGCCGAGGCGATGCTGCCGCTCAGCACTGATTTAGCTATCATGCCTGACCATGGCGACAGGTCGGTCAGAACTCCAATAGGTATGCCCTTACAGGATAAGAGGCTAATCAGCGCCCGGCATCCCCTGGCTGGCTGGCCTCCCAGGTGTATCAGCCCGATTTTCAGCCCATCTGCCACCTTCAGCTTTTTGAGGTCCATGAACACGCCCGTCTTCTCTATGGCGACGAGCGCCTTAACGCCATAAGATTTAACCTCCCATTGCCCGGCCAGGCCGGTGATGCTTTGCTCCCTCTCCTTACAGCTAAACTCCTTGCCCTCCTCGTCTATAAGGGAGATGTCGCCGTAAATAAGGCCCTTGGGGTCCGCCGTTATATTCAAATTCTCGCGCTGCATTCTGATAATACGCTCCAGCGTGCCTATCAGGCGGTCGCTCTCGCCCTGGCCATCCAGGTCCATCCACGGGTACTTCTGAAACTGGTTTTTAAGCATGTAATAGCAATCTCTCTTTGTGGACACCGAGTTGGCAGCTATCGTCTCTATGATGTGGTTTATTAAGAATTGAAGCTTCGCCATCGAAGCCGCCTGGTCTATGTTAGAGGTGGACATCGACACGGTGTCGCCCTTTACGCTGTACCCTTCCACGTCGTCGTACTCCACCGAGCTTCGGTTCACCCTGAGCGCCTTGAAGGTGTAGGGCAGTGCGTTCTCGACGCGGATCATGGAACCCAGGCAGAAGGCTGAGAGTATCATGATCGCCCTCTCCTGGTCGCGGGTGAGCCTCCTGTCCCTTAAAACGTCCCGCGCCATGCCCATTGCCGAGTGGCCCTCGCCCACGAGCCGGTCAAGAATTCTAATGAATTCCTGGCGGCTCGCCGACGCCGCTATCGAATAAAGGCCCTCGAAGTCGTCGGCCATGGCGGCGGCCTCTATCTCTGCATAAAGGCCATCTACGCCATGTTTTCCATGTTTCGCCATGTCCTATGCGGCCGTGGCCGCGTCCTCCACCTCCTCCACGCTTTTACTTGAGCGGCGAAGGCGCAAGACGTCCAGCCCAAACTTGGCCACGACCTCTTCTAGCAGGCCTTCGAAGCCGAATGCCTCTGCATAAGCCTCGTCCGCCACTTTCTTCCCTGCAAAGCGGTTGATCTCGCGCAGAAGCAGCGAATGGATTAGCGCCCTCTTCCTGCCCTTCATGAAGCTTTCCTCGGCCTTCCTGGCCTGGCGGATTCGCTTCGAGACCTTACGCCCACATTCCTGGATGGCCAGCTTTACCTCATCGTAGTACTCGTCTACAGGCTTGATTGCCTCCTTGCTCTCGCTCGTATATGGTATATTCACCCCTGCAATGTGGACGAAGAGGTGGGAGCGCGACTCCGGGGTGACCTCGTACCGGCCGAGGCCGGCGTCCCTCGCCGCCTTAATGATGACGTCGCTCGACTCTGAGAACAGCAATGGGACGCGGTTCACGAACCTGTGGATTGACACGCCCGTCACCGGGTCAGGGGAGCCGCCGATGTCTGCCTCGCATCCATAGGCTATTATGGCCTCGACGAGGAATGGCTGGCCCCTCATGGCGCAGGGCTTCCTGGTCACCGCCTCGATGAATTCGGGCCTGAGCCTGCCGATGACGCCCTTGACGAGGACTTCCTCTCCCACGGGGGAGAGACATTCAGGCGAAGGCGGGGGTACCTCCACGTTGCGCATGGCCTCCACAAGCTCCAACACCTCTTGCCGGCTTAAGCTGGATGGATGCTTATCTACGTCAAAATGGCAGCTCTGTATGACCTTTCTGGCGGTCTCGGGGCGCATACGGTCGAACTCGCCCTTCAGGAAATCATATAATCGCTTATGCCCGGTGCGGGCGGCCATTTTGCTCAACAGGTCATAGTCAATGCCCAGTGGGTGGGGCTTTGTCTCGACTGGCTTAGGGGGAAGGGCATCGGTCCGGCGCTCGACCTCCAGCCTATCCTTTTCGTCAACTCCGTCGTAGTGCAGCGCCAGGTGGGGGTTTATGGCCGCCGTAAGCTCGAGGTACTCCCTGATTCTCGCCGTGAACTGCGCCTCCAGGACCACTCTGGCCTCGACACCCCTCCAGCCCCCCGCCTTCTCTTTATATGTGCGATGGATGCGGGCGGCGTTCCTGTTGACGTCCATCGTGAGCTCGTATACGTGGGCCGTCCTGCCATCCGTCGATGACTTGACGATCGTGTGCTCCCCCGTCTTTATTTGTGAAATTAGTACCACGGCTGAGACGCCGATGCCCTGCTGGCCTCTAGACTGTTTACGAGCCCCGAACTTGCTGCCGTATAATAGCTTGCCGAAAACGGGCGGGACGTTCTTCGGCGGTATGCCCGGCCCGTTATCCCTGACGGTCAGGCGGTACCGCTTCAGCCGGCCCTTCTCATCGATTGCCTTCAAGTCCACCCATATCTCGGGCAGTATGCCAGCGGCCTCGCAGGCGTCCAGAGAATTCGTCACGAGCTCGTGGATGGACATGGGTATCATCTTTAGCGAGCTCTCGAACCCCACGAGATGTGGGTTTGCTGCGATGAACTCGCTGAAGGATATCTCCTTCATCTCGCTTGCCAGCTCTCTGGCCGTTTTTCTCATCATCAATCCTGGTGTTGTGAGCCAGATCCCTTTTAAGGGTTTAATATGTGCTGCTTGAAAGTATTCCATGGGGGAAGAGGTTAAAGGGAATGAGCGTTTTATAAAAAGTGGTATGAGAATAGCGGTGTTCACTGACACGTTCGTGCCCCAGGTGAATGGGGTGGTAAACGCCGTCCGACAGTTCGACAGGATGCTTTCTGCAGCGGGCCATACGGTTGAGGTCTTTACCGAGGGGAAGAAGCCGGGGGTATATGTGATTGATGGCGTCGATGTGCACCGCTATAGGGCTTTCACGTTCCTGCCCTACCCGGAGTTCGAATACGCCGTGGACATTATAGGGCCGGTGAGGGACGCTACCAGGTTCAAGCCGGACGTGGTTCACACCCATACCCCGTTCGTCATGGGGTACTGTGCGTGGCGCACGGCGAAGCGGCTGGGTGTGCCGCTGGTGGGCACTTTCCACACGCCAGTGGACGAGTACGTCGTGTACCTGTCAAAGCGCTTTAAGCTGAGCCGCCTTATCTTAAGGCGTATAGCGCGGGCTTACCAGAACTGGTTTTACGATAAGTGCGACGTCATAATCGTCCCCGCAAGGTCGGCCGCCGGGTACCTTGACGTGAAGGGCAAGCGTATAGAGGTGGTGTCCAACGGCCTGGACCTTTCCAGGTATGGGGTGGCTGGCAGGCAGGAGTTCAGGGAGAAGTTCGGGCTGGGCGACGCCCCGGTGATATTGCATGGCGGCCGGCTGAGCTTCGAGAAGCGCATAGACGGGGTGATAAAGGCCATGCCCCTGGTCTTAAAGGAGGCCCCTGACGCTAAGCTGCTCATCGTGGGCAAGGGCCCGGCCAGGAGTTCACTGGAGGCTTTAGTGGCTAAGCTGGGGCTTCAGGCATCGGTGGTTTTTGCAGGCTATGTGAGCGATGAGGACTTCCCCAGGGCTTTTGCAGCCGCGGACGTCCTCGCCCTCAACTCGCCCGTGGAGACGCAATCTCTAATCGTCCTGGAGGCGTTCGCCACCGGCCTGCCCGTTGTCGGCGCCAACGCGGGGGCCATACCTGACGCCGTGGTGCCCGGAGAGAACGGGTTCTTATTTGACACGGACGATAGCGAGGCGATAGCCCGACACCTTGTACGCATAATAAAAGACAAAACTCTTAGAGAAAAGCTCAGGGATGGCGCTCTCAGGACCGCCTCTCAGCACTCCCTGGAAAAAAGCGCCAGCAGGCTGCTCGAAATATACGATTCAATAAAAAATAGGGCAGGAGACATTTTCTTATGATGCAACCTGCTCTGCCAGCTTTTCCGTGCTATTCTCCTGGGCCTCGGCCTTTGCCGGCAGCGTGAAGTAGAATGTCGTCCCCACCCCGGGCGTCGACTCAACCCAGATCCGGCCGCCATGCCGCTCGACGATCTTCTTACAGATGGCCAGGCCTATGCCATTACCCTTATACTGCGACGCGCTATTCAGGCGCTGGAAGATTATGAAGAGCTTGTTAAAGTACTTCGGGTCTATCCCTATGCCATTGTCAGATACTGAGAAGACCCACTCGTCGCCCTTCTTCTCAGCGCCAATGTGCACCTCGGGCGGGACGCCCTCCTTCCTGAACTTGATGGCGTTGCCCACCAGGTTCTGGAATACGTGCATGATCTGGGTGAAGTCAGCCATTACGACGGGCATGGTAGCGTGGGTTACCTTCGCACCGCTCTCATCTATGGCCACGCTCAGGTTGGTGGTCACCTGGCTGATCACCTCCTCCAGGTTGGTCGGCTCCAGGGGCTTTTCCTTCGTGCCAACCCTCGAGAACTCGAGCAGGTCTACGATCATCTGCCTCATGCGGGCCGTGCCGTCGACCACGAACTTGATGTACTCGTCGGCGCTTGGATCGAGCTTACCCTTATAGCGCTTCGCGAGCAACTGCACGTACTGGTTTACCATGCGCAGCGGCTCCTGTAGGTCATGGGAGGCGATATAGGCGAACTGCTCAAGCTCCTCGTTAGAGCGCTTTAGCTCGAGGCGCTCCTTATCCAGGGCGCTTTCAATCTTCTTGCGCTCATTGATCTCTTCTTTCATAGCGGCATTCGCCTTCTCAAGCTCTGCAGTCCTTTCGGCGACCTTCATTTCCAGCTCGTCCTGGGCTTTGCGCATGGCGATTTCTGCGTTCTTACGCTCGGTTATGTCCTGGATGATGCCAAAAATCGACGCCGGCTTTCCTTCTGAATCTTTTTCGATCCTATCGGCCATGAAGTTAACGTACTTCACTACCCCATCCAGCGTGACTATGCGGTAGTCTATGTTAAAGAGCTTATTTTCTTTTATGGCCGATTCAATCGCCCCGAGGACCATGTCTTTGTCGTCCTTATGTGCATGGTAAACTATCCAGTGAACGTTTGGATGGAAGTCCCCTGGATCATAGCCGAAAATCCTGAAGACCTCGTCAGACCACTGTATCTTTTTGGTCTTTATATCCATCTCCCAGTTGCCGATGTGTGCGATGCTCTGTGCCATTGCGAGGAGGTCGCTGCCTTTCCTGATGGTCTCCTCAAAGTTCTTACGCTCGGTGATGTCCTGTAGGATGCCGAATAGCATCTTTGGATTGCCCACATCATCTCTCGTGCACCTGTCCGCCACCCAGTTCACGTATTTAATTGAGCCGTCTGGCCTTATGACGCGCATGTCTATGTAGAAGAGCTTGTTTTCGCAAAGCGCCATGTTTAACGATTTGCGGAATAGCTTCATATCCGCGGGGTGAACATGTGCGTTGAACCACTCCATGGTTGGCTGGAATTCCTGGGGGTTAAACCCGAAGATCCTGAAGATCTCGTCTGACCATGTGAAATTGTTTGTCTTTAGGTTTAGAGCCCAGTTGCCCACGTGTGCTATGCTTTGTGCCCTGTTGAGGATGCGCATGTTCTTGCGGGCTTCTTCCTCCGACTTCTTACGCTCAGTGATATCCTGCATGATACCATAGAGACGCTTCGGCTTACCCTCAGTATCCCTCACACACTTATCCGCAATATAATTAATGTACCTGATGGAACCATCCCGCCTCACGATCCTGACGTCAATGTTAAAGAACTTGTTCTCCTTAAACGCCGCTTCTATTGATTTTTGATACAATTCTTTGTCAGCCGGGTGGACATGCTCCATAATCCAGTCCATAGTGGGCTGAAACTCCTGAGGATTGTATCCAAAAATCCTGAAAAGTTCATCAGACCAGGTAAACCCATTCGTCCTAAGATCCCAGGCCCAATTACCCACATGAGCAATACTCTGCGCACGATTAAGAATACGCATCTCTTTTCGAACTTCTTCCTCCAACTTCTTACGCTCAGTGATATCCTGCATGATACCATAGAGACGCTTCGGCTTACCCTCAGTATCCCTCACACACTTATCCGCAATATAATTAACATATCGTATTGACCCATCTTGCCTAACGATCCTGACGTCAATGTTAAAGAACTTGTTCTCCTTAAACGCCGCTTCTATTGATTTTTGATACAATTCTTTGTCAGCCGGGTGTATGCGCTCCGTGATCCAGTCCATGGTTGGCTGGAACTCCTGAGGATTGTATCCAAAAATCCTGAAAAGTTCATCAGACCAGGTAAACCCATTCGTCCTAAGATCCCAGGCCCAATTACCCACGTGTGCTATGCTTTGTGCCCTGTTGAGGATGCGCATGTTCTTGCGGGCTTCTTCTTCGGACTTCTTGCGCTCAGTGATATCCTGCATGATGCCATAAAGACGCTTCGGCTTACCCTCAGTATCCCTCACACACTTATCCGCAATATAATTAATGTACCTGATGGAGCCATCCTGCCTCACAATCCTGACGTCGATGTTGAAGAACTTGTTTTCTTTGAACGCTGCTTCTATTGATTTTTGGTATAATTCTTTGTCTGCCGGGTGAATGCGCTCCGTGATCCAGTCCATGGTTGGCTGGAACTCCTGGGGGTTGTATCCGAAAATCCTGTAGAGTTCGTCTGACCATGTGAAACTATTCGTCCTGAGGTCCCAGGCCCAGTTGCCCACATGGGCAATACTCTGCGCACGATTAAGAATACGCATCTCTTTTCGAACTTCTTCCTCCAACTTCTTGCGCTCAGTGATATCCTGCATGATGCCGTAGAGACGCTTCGGCTTACCCTCAGTATCCCTCACGCATTTATCCGCAATATAATTAACATATCGTATTGACCCGTCTTGTCTGACGATTCTGACGTCGATGTTGAAGAACTTGTTTTCTTTGAACGCTGCTTCTATTGATTTTTGGTATAATTCTTTGTCCGCCGGGTGAATGCGCTCCGTGATCCAGTCCATGGTTGGCTGGAACTCCTGTGGGTTGTATCCGAAAATCCTGTAGAGTTCGTCTGACCATGTGAAACTATTCGTCCTGAGGTCCCAGGCCCAGTTGCCCACATGGGCAATACTCTGCGCACGATTAAGGATATACATGCTCTTACGAGCCTCCTCCTCCATGCGCTTAACCTCGGTAATATCAATTAGCGTGCCCACGGCGCCCGTTATTTTTCCATTTGCGTCCCTGATAGGCGATGCAACGAATTTCAACCACTTGCCAAGCTCAGGCAAAAACCTATCAGTCTCATAAGCGTTAGGCAAATACGACGATTTTTTATACTTATCATTCGATTTTATCTCGTCGACTGCGCCATCAACGATTATATCGGCAAGCGCCGCTATCTCAGACTTATTGAAAAGGCTCTTATGCACGCTTGTGCCGATAGCCTCTTTTGCTTTTATGCCAGTCAACAGCTCAAGAGGCTCATTCCAGCTGACCACCTTATGTTCGACATTAATGGCGAACATAGGAACTGGAGAGCTATTAAATACGCTATCAATAGCTACAGATAGCCCTCCATCCTTACATGCTTCTTTAGAATGAGCCGAATTCTCTACACCTCTATCTATCCTGTTTGAACCAGTTTTCAAGCAATATCACCCTTTTATTTTTTATATTCAGAAAGAATGTCATCGAGCACTTTCAGGTAATGTTCTTCATCGCTCTTTTCAGATGCTATGATACGTCCAGCCTGTTTAATGGCCTCGGCGATCTCGTCGTTTTTCAGGCCAATCGCCTTACACTTTGTATAAAAAACATTATATGGTATCTTGCCCGGGTATAGCTTACGAAGAGAAGTGAGAATTATATATGCTTTATTATTCATGTATTTAATTTCTTTAAAGCTGGCCAGCGATACCTGGTAATCCTCAAACACTTTTTTCGCATAAAGCTGCTCCTCTCCAGTAAACCCGGACTCCTTACACTTATCGCTAAACGCCGTTGCAGGTATATTCTCCCCATAAACGCCTGCCAGCTCATCAAGAATGCGCTTAATCTTGGCATTGATCGCCTTAACCCTTGCCTTATCCTTGACGACGCCCTTATCGGTGGATACTTTCTCATTGTGCTTTGTCAGCAGGTATCTGGTATAGATTTTTTCCAGTTCAGCGACATCGTCCTTTGTCAGGCCTGCCTGAACGCACTTATTATGCAGGACCGCCACTGGTATGGTTTCAGGGTATTCTTTCTTGATGGCGTATAGCAGCTTTAAAAGCTTGTTTTCAATGCTCATCGCATCGGTCTTCGTCGCCAGGTCCCGGAGCGTCGTAACGCTAGGAATGGTAACCTGCCACACGTTCTCCGCATACCTGATGTCGTCCACGGTCAGGCACTCTTCGAGGCATTTCCCATAAAACTGGGACGTCGACATGCTTCTACTATAGAAGTCCTTCAGATAATTGTAGATTATAACGAGCAGAATATTCGCATACTCGTCGTCCTTGCTCATCTGGAACTGGAATAGTCCTTTGTTTTTCTGGACCGCGGCCTCAATCTCTTCCTTCGGTATCCCGCGCTCCATGCACTCCTGGTAGAACAGGTTATAAGGAATCTTCCCCGAATAAGTGCTTTTCATCTGCTTGATTAATTCGGACACAATGCCTGATCCAGGCGAGCTCTTCGCAATTGGGGCCTCTAATACCTCCATGAGGTTTACGCCGCCGACGTATGCCTGCTGCTTCATTATCATATCCAGGATGTTTTCCAGTATCATGTTGACATAGTCATCCCTGGACCGGCTTCCACGCCTGCTGTCAATCAGCCCTATGGCCTTCTCGCTTAACCCAACCGTTATCATAGCATTCACTATCTTTTTTATTTTTAGAGAAGCTCTTCCTGGCTATCCGTGTTATTGACGATTGCGAGCCAATAGTTATCTATCGAAAGGACAGCGTTGATGAACTTTTCGAAATCGAGAGGCTTCGTGATATAGCAATTGGCGTCATAGGCAAAGCTAGTGGCCATGTCTTTTTCAGCTTCCGAGGACGTAAGGACTGCGACGGGTATGCTCATAAGCTCAAGGTCGCTCTTTATCTGCTGGAGGACTTCCAGCCCAGTCATTTTGGGCATGTTAATGTCTAATATGATGAAATCCGGTCGCGGCGCCTGCCCTGTCAATACTTTATTCTTGAGATAAGCTATGGCTTCCGCTCCATCCCAAACGACGCTAAGGTGATTCAGGATTTTCCCATCTTTGAGGGACTCTATAAATAAACGAACGTCTCCCGGATTATCATCCGCTAGCAATATTTCAAGTGGTTTTAGCGTTTGTCCAGCCATAATTTGCTCTCCTGGTTCACTCCTTTTTATATCCTGCCTTTTATGCAAAATATATCGATGTATTCGCCCTTACTCGCATATTATCTCACATTTATAGCTAAACTTTACACCATTTTCTTTTGATATAAGCACTTAATGTGCAATTGATGACTTATTTGGTCAAATAAAGATAAACTTTTTTCTATCGTATGATAAATTAACTATCAAAAATACATAATCAATAGTAACAGATTTTTGGCTAATCGCCCTTTATTAGATTTTTTTGATTTTTAAATGTAGAAAAGATTTATTTTGAGACGCCGTGCAGCTCTTTGAGCACGCGCAGCGACCTTTCCAGTATATCGAGGTACATCTGGATCTTGTTGGGGTAGGTCTCGCCTGCCAGCCTTGCGGCGATGTCGTTGACCTTGGCGATGACCGCGGCCTCCACGGCCGCTTCGTCGAGGTCTTCCTTGCCCACTATCACTCTCATGCCCCGCTCCGGCATCTGCATGACCGGCGTGCTCTTGACCGGCTCCACCGCCTGCGAGGATACCGCCGGCTTCGTCTCCACGGGCACCGCCAGGCGGGCCTGCTCCTCCGCGTGCTCCTGCTTTTTAGCGTCGCACACCGGGCACACCACCCTGCCCTGGTACTTGAAGAGCGGCGCGCCGCACTCGCAGTGCTTTGCCAGCATTGTCCCGCCCTTCTCAAGCATCCTGGTCACCTTGTCCAGATCCCTCTCTTCCATAATGAACCCAGTATAATAGCAAAATGACGCCCTTATATATATCCTTTAAGCTTGCTCGAATAAAAAGGCTCTAAGTTTAAGAAGACGCACCTCACAGAACCGAAAATTTTTTCTTTGATGGCTGTACATAGGATACCCATACGGTGCTGATTTTAATATCATTAAGACCGGCTAATGAGGTGATAAGATGTCAAACGTTGAAGCCGTCATCAAGCAGTGCGTGGACGTGTTGACCCGGATAAAGGACGACGACACGGTGCCCCGCAACATCAGGCGAAGCGCTGATAACGTGAAAAACATACTCCTTGACACGAAGGAGAGCCCCGCTGTGCGGGCTGCCTCCAGCATATCCATACTGGACGAGATATCAAACGATCCGAACATACCGCTCCATACTCGCACCCTCATCTGGAATATAGCTAGCCAGCTCGAGACCATCTCAGTAGATGGCTAGAGAGCAGGCGCTACCTTTAAAGGGCTTTTATACGGCCAGACCATCAAATTCATATATGATGATTCCATCATTACGCGAGATAATGGAAGTGTCCATTAGTGACAATAGTTGTTAGCGAAGACGATGAAGATGCGGATTATAGCCCGTTTGCTTTTTTAGAATCGCATGTGAATGAAGACGTTTTGAACGTATCGCACGACTATCGGTACCAGAAGATGGGGTATTACGTGTCCATGCATGCCGAGCTATGTGGCTGCCGTGTGACCCCACGCTGCTCGGACATCCTGGACACGCACCGTAACCCGTTGCTGATGATCCGCGCCTCGAGGGCGGGCATCCCCTGCCTTCCATACCGGCTCATTTCAGGGTACGAGAAGGACTTATACCCCGCCCTGTGCTTTGCGGTGAACCCGTACACCTGCAACTCCGTAACCAAGGTTAAGAGCGAGTCCCAGATGTACAGGACGATTAAGAGCCTGAGCGTTAATAACCGGTACCCCGTGTCGGTACAGCCCCTCCTGGGAGAGGTGAAGGAGGCCGTCCAGGTGTTCGGGGAGACTGACGTGCCCGAGGCGAGGGCGATAGCCAGAAAGTTCTACGAGGCCTTCAGGATTCCCGTCGGAAAGCTCGTCCTTCAGGTGGTCGACGGCGAGGCGAAGCTATGCCACTTCGAGCCTGCCGCGAAGAAAGAGGTGGACTGGGCACTGGTAAGGGAGAGGGTGCACGCCCTCAAGGGCCGCTAGACTTTATGAAGATCGGGTGTTTCGTGGAGAAGTACAACTTCCACACCAGGGAGGAGGCGGGCACGCTCAAGCTCTTCAAGAGCACTGCCGAGCGTAAGGGCCACTCCTTCGACTTCATTTTCAAGAAGGACCTGGACAGGATTGCTGAGTATGACGCCATCTTCATAAGGGCGACTACGGACCCCATGAACACGGCTTACGTGGCCTCCAGGATGGCGGACGCCCTGGGCAAGGTCGTGATAGACGACCCACACTCGATAAGGGTGTGCTCCTCGAAGGTTGTGCTGGACGACCTGTTCAGGCAGAACAGCATCCCCTCGCCCCGGTCGCTCCTCTTCGACGGTGATTACGACCAAAAAAACCTCAAGCGTATCTTCGACTACCTCGGGTTTCCGGTCGTGCTGAAGGCCCCCTACACGAAGTTTTCCTCCCACGTGGAGAAGGCCGCCAGCGAGGCTGAGTTCAGGGAGATATCTGCGAGGTACTTGAGGCATGCCACGCCCATCGTGCTTCAGGAGTACATGCCCAGCAGCTTCGACTGGAGGGTCGGCGTCCTGGACAACCAGCTACTCTACCTCTGCAAGTATTATATGCCGAAGGGGGGGTGGAAGGTGAAATCGCTGGTCGATGGCAAGCAGCAGTGGGGCAAGGTGGTGCCCATCAAGCGCAAGAACGCCCCGAGAAAGCTGGCGGAGCTGGCGATAAAGATAACCAGGTGCGTGGGCGACGGCCTCTACGGCCTGGATATCAAGGAGATAGGCGGCAGGTTTTTCTGCATAGAGGTCAACGATAATCCGAGCTTTTACCTGGGCCAGGAGGACGCAAGGGACCCGGACCTGTACGAGAAGATAATAGACAGGCTGGCGTCTGGCAGGCCAGTAAAGCCTGGCACCTACCGGCTAAACGAGCCATTTTAAATCGCCCAAAACATGAAAAAGTATAAGTAACTATAAGTACGTAAAAACCCTTCGCAACCGATAATGGCACGTTTTATGTGCGCTCCATATCATTATCCGTTTAGCGGAGGAGTCAGATTGGCAGTGGTTTATGATGTGCCCGCCACCCTATTGGTGGCCAGGGCGGGACAAAAACTAAAGGAGACAGGTAAGGTAAAGGCCCCGGAGTGGGCAGCGGACGTGAAGACGGGGACTCACAGGCAGTACCCGCCGACCCAGCAGGACTGGTGGTACACCAGGTGCGCCTCCATATTGAGGAGGATATACATTGATGGGCCGGTGGGCGTGCAGAGGCTACGAACGCTCTACGGCGGAAGGAAGAACCGCGGAGTTAGGCCGGACAGGCACGAGAGGGGCAGCGGCTCCATAATAAGGGACGCTCTCCAGCAGCTCGAAAAGGCGGGCTTCGTCAAGTCCGTTAAGGGCGGCAGGGCCGTGACCCCACAGGGCATGGCGTTCCTGGACAGGGTTGCCACGGAGATGCTAGCTGAAAAGCAGGCTCCCCAGAAGCAGGCAGCCCCCGAGGTACAGGCATAGAAAGTGACGTGATATGAGCGGCGATGAACTGGACGAGATAAGGCGGCGCAAGCTGGAGGAGCTCCAGAGGGCACAGGCCGACGCCTATGCGCAGGAGCAGCAGCGCCAGCAATTGGAGCAGCAGAAGGCGGCAATCCTGCGCCAGATTCTCACCCCGGAGGCCCGGGAGCGCCTGAACAGGATCCGCATGACCAGGCCCGAGTTCGTTGCCAGCGTTGAGGCACAGCTTATCGCACTGGCCCAGACGGGCAGGCTAGCCAGGCAGATAGACGACGCCCAGCTTGTCAAGATACTTGAGCAGATACAGCCCAAGAAGCGCGATATAAGGATAAGACGCATCTGAATGAGGGTACAGGTTTTATACAGCGGCGGAAAGGACAGCTCGCTGTCCGCGGTGCTGCTCGAGCCTTTCTTCGAGGTGGAGCTCGTGACCTGTACGTTCGGCTCGGATGCGTGGAGGCACGCGGAGAAGGCCGCGAGGGCGCTAGGGTTCCCCTTCAGGACGATGGTGCTCAGCCCCGAGATAATGGATGAGTGTATCGATCTCATATTAAGGCATGGGTACCCAAGATATGGCATCAGCTTCGTGCATAGAAGGGCGCTGGAGGCGCTGGCCGCCGGCTCGGAGTACATTGCGGACGGCACGAGGCGGGACGACCACTCGCCCATGCTCACGATGTCCGAGGTGAGAAGCCTGGAGATGCGCTTCGGCGTGTCATACATAAGGCCTCTAGCTGGGTATGGGAGACGAGCCATCGACGCCCTCGTGAGGCGGCACTTCGAGATAATCGAGGGGCCGGATATAGAAAAGTCCGACTACGAGGCCGAGATAAGATCATCTATCAAGGAGAGATACGGGGAGGAGACGGTTAGACGCCTTTTCCCCACAGAGCATGCCCAATCAAGGGTGATGAGAAGGTTGTAAAGATGACGAAGAAGTCCAAGGGCAAGAAGATCAGGTTGGCCAAGTACACCAACCAGAACAGAAGAGTCCCGGCGTGGGTCATAATGAAGACCAACAGGGCGGTCATGACCCACCCGAAGCGAAGGAGCTGGCGCAGGACCAGCTTACCAGAGTAAGGTGGTAGCATGGCAGAAGAGAAGACGGAGCAGATATATACCATCCCCCTCGACACCGAGGGATATCCCCGCTGGAAGAAGGCCAATCTCGCCGTAAAGCTGATAAGGCAGTACCTTTCCAGGCACATGAAAGTGGAGGAGGACAAGATCAAGATCAACGCCCCGCTCAACGAGGCCGTGTGGGCCCGGGGCATCAGGAAGCCGCCCCGCAGGATCAGGGTCAAGGCGACCCGGGTCGAGGATGGCGTCGTTGAGGCCGACGTCGTCGGGGGCGAGTGAGCAAGTGGTAGCGTGATCAGGCAGCTTGACTTTTACGGCTACCCGTACGTGGGCATATACGCCACGAACACGGAGGACTACATAGTGGTGCCCCCCGACCTCCCCGAGCAGGTGGTGGGCGAGGCGGCCGAGGCGCTGGGAGTGGAGGTCATCCGCACCCTCATCAACGAGAGCACGCTCATAGGCTCGATGATGACGGGCAACAGCAACGGCTTCATCGTGAGCGACCTGGCCCTGGACAGGGAGGTCGCAGTCCTGGAGAAAAGCCTGCCAGTTGCCCGCCTCAAGGGAAAGATGACTGCATCTGGGAACATAATACTCGCAAACGACACGGCGGCCCTGGTGCACCCGGCGCTAACGGACAGGCATATCGAGGTCATAAAGAAGACGCTCAAGGTTGACGTAAGGCGTGGCACCATTGGCGGGCTGAAAACCGTGGGCATGGCCGGCGTCGCGACAAATAAGGGGCTGCTGGTGCACCCCAGGGCTACGGAGGAGGAGCTAAGCGTGCTGGAGGACCTCTTCAGGCTGCCGGTGGACATTGGCACGGTGAGCTTCGGCTCGCCCCTCGTGGGGTCAGCCATCCTGGCCAACACCAAGGGCCTTGTGACGGGTACCAGGACGTCGGGCCCGGAGCTGGGCAGGATCGAGGACGCGCTACAACTAGGAGAGTGATGCAAAATGGCTAATTACATAATTGAGGGCAAGTTCAAGGCAGGCGTTCAGTGGGAGAAGTTCTCGAAGACGGTCGAGTCGAACAGCGAGAAGAACGCCAGGGAAAAGGTCCTGTCGACCTTCGGCAGCAAGCATGGAGTCGGCAGGAATCTCATAAAGATAGAGTCGGTGAAGGAAGCATAGGGAGCGGCTAGAGATGCCAGGCGAAGACCCCGTGGCGCCGGGAGGCGCCGAGCAGGAGGAGCAGATAAGGGAGCTGATAGCGCGCATACAGATAAACCAGCAGCGGATGGATGCCCTCCAGCAGCAGGCGAACCTCATACAGCTTTCCCTGAACGACCTGGATAATGCGCTTAAGGCGCTCACGACGCTCGAGGGCAAGGAGGAGGGCCTTGAGATGCTGGTCCCCATAGGCGCGGGCTCCTTCGTCCACGCCAGGCTGGCCAGCCCCGATAAGGTGCTGATAGGCCTTGGCGCTGGAGTGAGCGTGGAGAAGAGCGTCGCTGACTCGAAGGGCATCATCCAGTCGCGCAGGAGCGAGCTCGAGAAGGTGCTCCTCGAGACGACTGGCGCCATGGAGAAGGTGGCCGCCGAGCTGGTACGGCTGCAGCAGGAGGCACAGAAATACCAGTAATTCGTGAGGCCCGATGTTCGATAAGCTCAGGGTAAAGCTCAACGAGTTCAGGAAGGCGATCGACGATAAGCTGAAGGCCGCTCCGCAGCCCGCCGAAAAGGCGGGCATACTCGATAAGGCGGTGGCCATCACGAAGGGCGAGGTCATATTAACCGAGAAGGACCTGGAGGGCCCTCTCTGGGAGCTTGAGATGGCCTTGCTCGAGAGCGACGTGGCGCTTCCGGTCGCCGAGTCTATCATCGATAGTGTGAAGAAGGGCCTTAGTGGCCAGCGCAAGAGGCTTTTAAGCTCTACCGGAGACCTGGTGGAGGACGCCTTGAGGGATTCTCTTTTAGGCATATTGAGCGCCCACACCCTGGACTTCGAGGAGTATGTTAAGGCTCATGAGAAGCCCGTGACCGTGGTCTTTACCGGGGTAAACGGGACGGGCAAGACCACCACCATAGCCAAGCTTGCGGAGCTTTTAAAGGAGAAGGGCTATGGCGTGGTCATAGCAGCAGGAGACACTTTTAGGGCTGGTGCCATCGAGCAGCTCGAAAAGCACGCGGACCGGCTTGGCGTCAAGCTGATAAAGCACCAGCAGGGCTCCGACCCTGCTGCCGTGATATACGACGCCGTCGCCTATGCGAGGTCGAACAGGAAGGACGTGGTGCTCGCGGACACCGCGGGCAGGCTGCACACCAACGTAAACCTCATGGAGCAGCTCAAGAAGATTAGCAGGGTCATCAAGCCCGACCTGGTGATTTTCGTGGACGAGGCGATAGCAGGGAACGATGCGGTCGAGCGGGCCAGATTGTTTAACGACGCCGTCCCCATAAGCGGCTCCATCCTGACCAAGGCGGACGCCGACTCCAAGGGCGGGGCGGCCATATCCATAGCCCACATCACCGGCAAGCCCATATTGTACTTAGGCATCGGACAGGGGTACAAGGACCTCAAGAAGTTTGACCCTGAGTGGTTCGTGGATAGGCTGCTGGAGCGCTAGTGGCGCTTAGTATTACTAGTAAATTAAGCCTTTTAATTTCCTTTCTTTGCCTGGTCTGCTCGCTTTTTTCAGTCTTGCCCTTAAGCTTTTATTTTGCTCGTATCTTTTAAGCATTGACCTTATGTCTTTTCCGTCCGATGAGGCCTTGAATAGCGTGACTTTTCTACCATGGTATTCCAGCTCTATCCTGGTTACCAGGCCCAGGGCTACGAGCGCATCATCTGACCTGTACCTGTCCCTGTAGCCCACCAAGGCGCCGATGACCATATTTCTATCGTACTTCGTGGAGGCCATTATCTCCTCCACTGTTTTGCCGTCCGGATACGCCTCGCATAGGTCATGATAAACCCTTTCTCGAACGCCACTCCTTTTGAACGAATGGGTAACACGCCAAATATCATATTTTTCAACTGCCACACTCTATCCCTTCAAAGCCCTAATCATCTTTCATTTTAACAATTATAGCTTGTTTATATAAGCCTTATCTCACAATTTGCTAATAAGTGGGCGAAAGAAGGGCTTATATAAATTTATAATTTTTTTGTGAATAAAAACCTCTGCATCCACCTTTCAACTGCAGGAGCATTGAAATTCGGGGGCGTACCTGCATCTTTTTAATGCAGGTAACCAGAAACCCTATAAACGCCTAATTTTTAATCCTCGACCATGAAAGGCTCGCAGGACAAGCGCACTACAAGCCAAACACCCGGTCCTGCGAGCCTTTCAGGAGGTATTAGATATTAGAACAATAAAGACAATAGCCCTCGCAGGCTTAATACTTGCGATAGCAACAAGCGGCGTGGCATATGCGCAAGACTGGTCAAAATACAATGGTAGAACAGAAACAACATACTCAGGCGGTAATCCATCAATAAACCAATATTCAAATGGGGGCAAGGGCCCGGTAGCAGTAAATGACCGGCTCTTCTGGGATAATACAATGCATAACAATGTTGGGCGATCTGTTACTGCCTATGTTGGAGGGATTACAGCGCCGCCATTTGGCGGTGGTTTAGCATATAACGAGGTATCCATTAGTATACCCCCATATAGTGCTAGGTCCAATGATAACCATGCAGCCACGGTAGCAATAGCCGGCCCTCATGTGATCCTAGCCTACCACTCCTACGAGGATGGAAATTACATATATACGATTAACCATGACCAGATGTCGTATACTTGAGACATAAAATTTTTTATTTTTTATTTTAGGTGGTCGTATGGGGAGCATGTTGACTATCGCAAAAAAAGAGTTCACTGATTTACTTAATAACCGTATGGTACTTTTAGTCCTTATTGCTTTTCTCATCTACGTTTTATCTAATATCTATACATTTTATAGTGTGCTAAATGGCTGGAAACCTGGGGCGCAACCCATGTTCCACGAGAACATGGGCATCGCCGCGGATAACAATGTCTTTTTTACGCTGTCCTTTTACGGCACTATCATGGGGATTATTATAGGGTGCTCAACGGTATCGTCTGAGCGTATCGGCAAAGCGTTGAGCGTGCTAAACGTGAAGCCGGTGTACCGTGATGCTATTATTAATGGTAAGGTGCTAGGCTCGCTCGCCTTCTTGGCCAGCGTTATACTATTTTATATAGCTATTTTTACTATTGGGTTCCTACTTCTTTGCGGGAACGCTCTTGCCCCTTTCTTGCTCGACTACTTCTCCAGGCTGCCATTCGTATTTCTTTTCATCATGGTTTACACTACCGTCTTTCTTTCTATATCATTGCTTATTTCGTTACTCGTCCGTGACCAGGCATTCGCCATGATACTTAGCACTTTGGCCGTGTACATATCGCAAATCATGTATGTTGACGTCTCATACAATCTTGGCAATATTTTACCTGGGTATGGGCTTGATCGGCTATGTATCAGCCTGTCGCATGAAGGCACCTTGTGGTTACAGGTGCAGCCCAAGTTTATGAATACGAGCCTTGGGGCGTATGATGCTTTTCTGAGCATTCTCCCGGAGTTTATCAGGCTGCTTATTACCATAGTCATAACCATGGCCTTGAGCTATATCGTTTTTGTGAGGAGGGATATCTTATGAGGATGGTATATGAGATCGCCAGGCAGGAGTTCGTCAGGGTGCTAACCTATCCGCTCATCCCAATAGTTTTTCTTATCATTTTAATAATCGCATATCTCAACGGTGCGGGTGGCGCTCGCGACCTGAGGTCGTTTGAAGAATGGACGACTGGGGATGCTCTCCTTCAGGGGTTTGGCCAATCATATGGGGCAACGTCTATGATATGTACGATCATGGCAATTTTTCTGGGCGCCACTTCTATTCCTTATGAGAGGTGGAGTGGCTCGCTCAACGTGTTACTGACAAAGCCGTTATACAGGCGGGACTACGTTATAGGCAAGTTCATGGGGCTCTCCGGGTTTATGCTCTTATTCAACACTTTTACCCTGTTGTTCATCGGGTTATTGATGATAATGTTTTTCAGGGGGCCCCAGTCCAGCCTTGAGTTCATATGGAGGCTTGCAGCATACATCATTATCATGTCGCTCTCATGTTCAACTGTCATAGCCCTAAATATGCTCTTCGGCGTGATCTCCAAGGACATACTCGTGGTCACTTCGGCCTCGATGACCTACATCTTCTTCGACTGGATATGGCATAATGAGCGGATTCTAGGCGACCTTTCAATATTGACACCCATGACGCTCTATGGTTTAGCCATTCATCCTTTTGCCGAGCCATTTAACCCATTGTTTAATACCACCGTCCAGTTTTATCGATGGTTCAGTGCAGCACTCCCATTCCTGGCAATATTGTTTATAGAAATGTTCCTCTTCCTTCTTGTAGGGGTATACCTGTTCTCGAGGGAGGATAATGTCTAAGGGTAATGTAGTAGCCTGGATAACACATGCATTAATACTATTAATAATACTGCCGGTAGTCTTTACCTGTGCAGGACATGCGAGGCTGGCCTCTATCACGGCGGGAGTTAATAATGCATTTGCGATAAACGACAATGGAGCCGTGTGGGGCTGGGGCAGGAATTATTATGGCCAGATTGGCAACGGTGCCTTTAGCGAAAAGTGCGGGCCCGGCAGCGTGCTCATCGACAACGTCACGATGATAACAACAAATGGTGGTGCTAGTTATGCTTTGAAAAGCGATGGCACGGTGTGGGCGTGGGGGTATGGCGAGAGCGGGTGGCTCGGCGATGGGGGGTTTGAAGACCAGTGCGTGCCCGTACAGGTGAAAAACCTTACAAACGTGAAGGCCATAGCCGCAGGGAGCCAGAATTGCTACGCTTTGAAAAACGACGGCACGGTGTGGGCGTGGGGGGATAACAGAGACGGCCAGTGTGGAGACGGCACAACAATGGGAGACGGCACCATAGGGGTAAGCCAGTATGGCAGGGCTTCTCCTGTAAGGTATAGGGGACTAGAAGGCGTCGAATACTTCATCACGGGATGCGACCAGGGAGTCGTCGCAGACAAAAACGATGGAACCATGTGGGCCCTCGAAACTAACAAACGAGTAGACAAAATCACATACGGGACCGTAACAGACCCCTCAGCATATGGCTTCATAAAAATATGCGGAATAAACTGGACTCAAGAACAAGCACATTATGTGGCCTTGAAGGGTGATGGAACGGTGTGGACGTGGGGCGCATACGTGGGCAGGAGGGGAGCGTTCGATAAGTCAGGGCTGGATAAAGCTGTAGAGGAGTCTCCTACCAGGGTTGAGGGCCTAGACCACGTCGTGGACGTCGCCGCCGCCCATTTGACCAATTATGCTTTAAAGGAGGATGGCACGGTGTGGGGATGGGGCCGCAACGATGCTGGAGAGTTGGGCTCAGGCTATAGGACTGTCGAGCCATACCCCGTACTGGTCTTCAAAGGGCCAACCCCAACCGGCACGCCAACGCCCACGCCAACAAGCACGCCAACGCCAACCCCGGCCATAACACAACCATCGGCAACCCCAGCAAGCACGCCCACGCCAGCCCCGGGCTTTGAACTCGCCGCCGCGCTCTTGGCCGGACTAGCCATAACAACGCTAATAACAAAGCTAAGAAAAACGGGCCGATAACAAACCCCCACTTATATGAATTTATAATTTTTTTGTGGATAAAACCCTCTGCATCCACCTTTCAACTGCAGGAGCATTGAAATTCGGGGGACGTACCTGCATTAAAACGATGCAGGTAACCAGAAAACATATAAATGCCTGAATTTAATCCTCGACTATGAAAGGCTCGCAGGACAAGCGCACTACAAGCCAAACACCCAGTCCTGCGAGCCTTTCAGGAGGTATTAGACATGAAAATAATAAAGACAATAGCCCTCGCAGGCTTAATACTTGCGATAGCCACGAGCGGCGTGGCATACGCTAGAGAATGGACGTACAATGGCACCATGACTACAACATACCAGGGCGGCAGCGTGTCAATGAGCCAGACATCCTACGGAGGAGCAGGCCCCGTACAACAATATGACACGGTTAGCTGGTATAACACGTTGTACAATAACGTGGGCCGCCAGGTTACTGGCCATATAGGCGCAGTAACAGCTCTTCCTGACACACAAGGCTTAGTGTATAACGATGAGAGTTCTACGATGAGCGCGTGGGGATCGTGGGGGGCGCCGCCGAATACTCATAAACACTCGGCCACAATATGGAGTACTGGTCCTCACGTGATCCTGGCCTACCACAGCTACCAGGATGGGAACAACGACTACTCGATCACGAACCAGGAAATGGGGTACATATAAAACGATTCCATAAAAATCTTATTTTTATTTTCTCGAGATGATAGCATGAAGACCTGGATGATACAGGCAATAATACCATTAATAGTCCTTTTAGTCGTTATTCCGTGCGCTGGACAGGCAAAACTAACCTCCATATGGGCGGGCGGTGGTAATGTGTTCGCGTTGAACGATGATGGCACGGTGTGGGGCTGGGGCGATAATTATTATGGCGAGGTTGGCGTCGGGTTTTTTAGCAATACGATTAGCCCGAATAGCAATGTGATCAACCATGGCGTCTGGACTCCCAGCAAGGTGCTCATCGACAACGTCACGATGATAAGTTGTAAGGGTACTAGTTATGCTTTGAAAAATGACGGCACGGTGTGGGCGTGGGGGTATGGCGAGAGCGGCTGGCTCGGCGATGGGGGGTTTGAGAACCGGTGCGTGCCCGTGCAGGTTAAAAACCTTACAAACGTGAAAGCCATAGCCGCAGGGAGCCAGAATTGCTACGCTTTGAAAAACGATGGCACGGTGTGGGCGTGGGGGGATAACAGAGACGGCCAGTGTGGAGACGGGACCACAATGGGAGACGGCACCACGCCGATAAGCCAGTCTAGCAGGGCTTCTCCTGTAAGGTATAGGGGACTAGAAGGCGTCGAATACTTCATCACGGGATGCGACCAGGGGGTCGTCGCAGTCAAAAACGATGGAACCATGTGGGCCATCGAAACGAACAAACGAGTAGACAAAATCACATACGGGACCGTACCAGACCCCTCAGCATATGGCTTCATAAAAATATGCGGACAAAAATTGGCCGGCATGAACGCGGATGGACACTACGTGGCCTTGAAGAATGATGGAACGGTGTGGACGTGGGGCGCATACGTGGGCAAGAAGTTTCCATATGATAGCTCGGGGCTGGATAAGGAGGTGGAGGAGTCTCCTACCAGGGTTGAGGGCCTAGACCACGTCGTGGACGTGGCCTGCACACACCTGACCAATTATGCTTTAAAGGAGGATGGCACTGTGTGGGGCTGGGGACGCAACAATTTGGGAGAGCTGGGCTCAAACTACAGGACTGTCGAGCCATACCCCGTACTCGTCTTCAAAGGGCCGGCACCGGACAGCACGCCAACGCCCATGCCAACAAGCACGCCAACGCCAACCCCGGCCATAACACAACCATCGGCAACCCCAGCAAGCACGCCCACGCCCACGCCAGCCCCGGGCTTTGAACTCGCCGCCGCGCTCCTGGCCGGACTAGCCATAACAACGCTAATAACAAAGCTAAGAAAAACGGGCCGATAACAAAAAACGATTTTTAATTGGTGAGCATATGGCCAACCTGCTTGCTATCGCAAAAAAAGAGTTCGTTGATCTGCTGAGTAACCATATGGTGCTTATAGTCATCATAGCCATGCTTATCAACATAGTGGGCAATGCCTATGATTTCTATGTTGTATCAAGCGGGTGGAGGCCTGGGGCACGCGTAATGTACGATTCGAACATGGGGGTAGCCGCTTGCAACAACGTTTTCTTCGGGATAACATGGTTCGGCACGATTATCGGCATTATCCTTGGCTGCTCGACGATATCGTCGGAGCGGGCCGGTAAAGCTTTGAGCACGCTAACCACGAAGCCGGTGTATCGTGACACCATTATTAACGGTAAAATATTAGGTGCCCTGGCATTCCTGGCCTGTGTAATGATGCTATTTATCGCCTTTCACACGTCTGCTTTATTGATCCTTTGCGGTAGCCTTTTGGCGCCCTTCTTGCTCGATTATTTTTCAAGGCTACTCTTCGTATTTCTTTTCAGCATGGCCTTCGTCATGGCCTTCCTCTCGCTATCCATGCTCATATCATTACTCGTCAGCGACCAGGCGTTTGCGATGATCCTTAGCACGCTAACCGTCTATATTTCATATGAATTCACGACCCTCGTGTCGTATAATTTGGACAGGATCCTTCCCGGTTATGGGCTGGGCGGCATGCTTGCCAGGTTTTCGCCTTATAGCATGTTATGGGAGGGCGGCGTACAGGACAGGTTCATGAATACGGGCATTGGGGCATGGGAGGCGTTCATGGAAATTCTGCCAGACTTTACCAGGCTACTATTGGTCGTCACCATAGTGCTCGTGCTTAGCTATATCGTCTTCGTGAGGAGGGATATCTCATGAGACCTTTCGCTGGGGCTGTGTGCGCGATTGCGAGGCAGGAGTTTGTCAGGGTATTAACGTATCCTCTTATACCTGTTGTAGCCTTTATCGTGTTCCTGATCGCCCTTCTCGATGGCGCTGGATACGCATCCGGCCTTGAGGGCGTGGGCATTTCTAATGGGCCGGACGTGCTCATTTTTGGATTCACCAGGTCATGGGAATCGACGGCGATGATCTGCTCTATAGTGGCCGTCTTCCTGGGGGCTACGTCTATACTTTACGAGAGATGGAATAGCTCGCTCAACGTGTTACTGACAAAGCCTTTATACCGTCGAGACTATTACATGGGGAAGTTCTTGGGACTCTCGGGGTTCATGCTCTTATTCAACGCTTTTACCATACTACTCGTCGGGCTTATGATGGTCGTGTTCTACATGGAGCCGCAATCCGGGTCGGAGTTCGCCTTGAGGGTCTCCTCATATATCTTTATCACGACCTTATCCTGTTCTCTGGTCTTAGCGTTGAGCATGTTCTTCGGCGTGTTATCGAAGAACATCCTCCTCGTAACCTCCCTATCGGTTATTTACACGTTTTTTGACTGGATATGGCATCCTGAAAGGATTATGGGCGGCCTATCGGAATTCACTCCCCAACAACTTTATTTTAGGCTCATAGGCCCCAAGGGTATAACCGATCCTGCGGCGTTGTTCAACACGCTCGTCCCTTTTGACCGCTGGCTTAACGCCGCCGTCCCGCTCCTTATCTTCGTGCTCTTAGAAATGCTCGCGCTTCTCCTCATAGGGATGTGCCTCTTCTCAAGGGAGGACAGTGTTTAGGCAGTAATACGATGAAGGGTGGCTCATCATAAAAGCGAGACAAATCCTCCAAAGGTATTTCACTTCGCAGTCTTTATTAATACGGGATGAGGCCGCTCATATATGGTAACGGCACGCTCCTCGTCTGCGTGGACGAGAGAGGCGTGGTCAGGGATTTCTACTATCCTTACGCCGGCATGGAAAACCATGGGGGGTACGTCCGCCTTGGCCTGTTCGACCTGGAGGATGGAAGGTTCGGCTGGCTTGAGGGGTGGGACGTTGGGCAGGGCTACCAGGACGCCTCGCTCATCGGCGAGACCGTGTACGAGAGCAGGGAGTTCGAGGCCAGGGTAACGGTAAAAGAGATGGTCCACCAAGAGCAAAACTTCTTCCTCCGCTCCATCGAGGTGGCGGATACGTCCAGGAGGCCCAGGCGTCTCAGGCTTTTCTCATCCCAGAATTACCATATTTTAGAGAATAACTATGCGAATACCGCCGTGAGAGACGGCCCCATGATGAGCCACTACAAGCGGGATCGCTTTATACTGCAGAGCTCTCAGCCGGCGTTCGACCAGTTTACAACGGGGATATCCCAGTGGAGGGGCATGGAGGGCACGTGGAAGGATGCCGAGGATGGCGTGCTGGAGGGCAACGTGGTGTCGCACGGCACCGCGGACTCGACCCTGGGGTGGACCCTTGCCCTGGAGCCAGGAAAGTCTTCGACGGTGCATTTCTGGGCGTGCATTGGGCGGAACTTCCCCGAGGCGAAGCGTATAGACTCCTGGATAAGGGAGAGGGACGTCGAGGCGATATACCGCTCGAATCTCAGGTTCTGGGGGTCGTTCTGCATGAAGGCCCGAAGCCCCCTGCTGGAGCTTCCCGCATCTATCAGGGAGGCGTTCAACCGAAGCCTGCTCACCGTTGCCTGCCACCTGGACCGGGGCGGGTCGGTCATAGCCTCGTGCGACTCGGAGATAAAGCAGCAGGGGGCGGACTATTACACGTATTGCTGGCCAAGGGATGCCGCCTGGGTGGCCATCGCCCTCGACAGGGCGGGCTACGGCCAGCTTAGCTTTCAAATCCTACAGTTCTTTAAGAGGATAATAGACAAGAGGGGATATTTCAGGCACAAGTACACTCCGGCCGGCGACCTGGGGAGCACCTGGCACCCGCTCCCGATGGTCCAGATAGACGAGACCGCTACGCCGATATACGCCGCGTACGTCCACTGGCTCGAGAGTGAGGACGTCAGGGAGCTTTCATCGCTGTATGAGCCCCTCGTGAAGCCTGCCGCGGACTCCCTGGTGAAGTTCTTAAGCGACGGCCTCCCCGGGCCAAGCTATGACCTCTGGGAAGAGCGTAAGGGCGTCTACACCTACTCCTGCGCTACGGTCTTCGCGGGCCTCAGGGGCGCCTCTGCCATGGCGTTCGCCCTGGGGGATGACGTGAGCGCTGAAAGGTGGGGCGAGGCGGCACGCATCCTGCGGGAGAATGCCGTTAGCCGCCTGTATGACCCCTCGCTGGGGCGTTTCAAGAGGGGGATTGGCGATGACACGGTAGACGCTTCGCTCTTCGCCGCCTGGTACCTGGGCCTTGTTAAGGACGATGACCCTATGGCTGAGGGCACGATGAATTCTATAGAAAAGGAGCTATGCAGGCCTAACGGGGGCGTGGCCCGCTACGCGGGAGACGGTTATCAGGGGTACATGAATAGCTGGCCGCTGTGCACGCTGTGGCTGGCGCAGTGGCACATACGGCGGGGCCGGCTCGATAAAGCCCTTGGCCTCATGGAGTGGTGTGTCAGGAGCTCCGCGCCCACGGGGCTCATGCCCGAGCAGGTTGGGGATAAAGGTGAACCCCTTTCGGTCCTCCCCCTTGCATGGTCTCATTCGACCTTCATCCTCACGGTGGTCGAATGCCTTGAGGCGCTAAAAAAAATGGCTACGAGCCAAAGCTTATAATCGAGACGTCACCCGTGTGCAGGTCAACGATGGGTATCTTGGCAGGGTCAGGCTGGATGTTCATCCGCTTCTGGAACTCGGTCTGGGCCTGCCAGGTGCCGGAGTTAACGAGAGTCACTCCACGGTAGCGGCAGACTCCCACGGTGTGGACGTGGCCGCTGTGCATGATGTCTGGCAATGGGTCGATGACGAAATGATCCCTCGCCTCGGGAGCGATCATGACCTTGCCGCCATAGATGGGCGACAGGTGCCGCCTTTTAAGCAGCTCCGCCATAGCCTTCTCAGGCCTCGAGTAGGAGGCGCCAGGCAAGCTTGAGACGAGGTCGTCCAGCGAGCGGCCGTGATACAGGAGAAGCCTCACCCCCTCGATTTCCACTGCAGAAGGGTTGCCCGCAAAGGTTATGTTAGGGTGCTTAAACATGCGCCTGACCTCCTCGGGGAGGGCCGGCTGGGGCTCGGCCTGCCGGACGGCGTCGTGGTTCCCGGGCGTGATGATTATATTTAGGCCTTTAGGGAACTGGTCGAAGTACTCAGCCGCCTTACTGTACTGCTCGTATATATCCAGGATGCTGAGCTCCTTCTCCTGGCCGGGGTACACGCCGATGCCGTCCACCAGGTCGCCGGCGACCACGACGTACTTCAGCCTGGATACCAGGCCGTGGCTCCGGTCATCCTCGTAGTCCCCGTTCAGCCAGTCTATGAACTTCAGCCACCTGTCCTCGAGGAACGTATTGCTGCCGATGTGCACGTCTGAGATAAGGGCGGCGGCCGACGGCTCCTCCGACCTCCTGGGCACGTTGGTGTTGGGGACGTCCGGGTATATTATGGAGCTTGCCATGAGGAGCCCGCCATCCTTCACCGTGCCAGTGACCCCGACAACCTCATCCAGCAAGAGGGGGGTCTCAAAAATATCCTTATCTTTCGATATCAGCACGCTTATTGAGCCGGTCATGTCCTCTATTTCGGCCAGCCTGTTGCCATTAGACGTGCTCCTCACGTCCGACACCATGCCGATGACCGATACCTCGGCTTTTTCGCCCCTCGAAAAGCCCTTCTTTTTGATGCTCTCGATGGGCCGGGCGCTTATTCTATGGCGCATCATGTCCCCCAGCCTGCCGTACCTATCCCTGAAGTACCCCACGAACTCGTCGTAGTCGCCTATGCACGTCGAGTTGTTCGTTATGTCGGAGAGCACCTTTACACAAGGCGCCTTAAGGCGCGCCACGTCCTCCTTAGAGATGGTGAGCGCGGACGGGTCGATTGAGGATAGCAGCCTGTCCAGCGTGCCCGGGTCCGAGTTCTTTATTGCTTCGAGGGCGTCTGGCTCCACAATGAAACCCCTCGACGCCAGCGTCTTAACGATATCCATGCCATCCATATGCTTACAAGCCAATCATTGGCTAATCGGCTTTAAACTTTTGCCCACCATAAGAACGTTTATATTATTAAAAATATAATATAACCTGGGGTATAACTTGGTTAAGGGGTTCGTCCGAACGTTCATGAAGAGCGACAACTTCTGGATATCGCTCGCCAGGGACGTCGCATACGCTTTTGCCGTTGTCGGGGCCATCGCGCTGGCGCTTTACCTGTATGCAGGGGTATGGCCGCCCATGGTGAGCGTCGACGGGCTGAGCATGTACCCTCACATGCAGGACGGCGATCTAATCATAATCCAGGGCATAGATAAGGCTAAAATCGTCACCTATGACGATGCCGTAAAGAACGGCTATAAGACGTTCGGCGGCTACGGGGACGTGATCGTATACCAGCCCTTCGGCAGGAAGGACATGACCCCGGTAATCCACCGGGCGATGTACCACATAAACGCTTCCGAGCCCATGTGGAAGGGCAGCATCCTGGCCCCAAACGATGGATTCATAACCCAGGGCGATAACAACTTCCTGTACGACCAGAGCAGCGGCATCAGCCCCAACACGCCGGTCAGGGATGACTGGATACTCGGCGTGGCCAAATACCGGATACCATTCCTGGGATACGTGAGAAAGATATTATTCTTCATACCATAACAAACATTTTAACCTGGGGCCGCTAAGTATATTCGATGATTTTCGAGAGAAGGCATATCATATCCACCAAGGACTTCTCAAGAGAAGAGATCGATTTCATACTGGATAGGGCGGGGCGGCTGGAGCCTTACGCCCGCATGGGAGGCCTAGACCTCCTCAAGGGCCATGTCGTGGCCACTCTCTTCTTCGAGCCATCAACCCGCACAAGGCTGTCGTTCGACACGGCGGTAAAGCGCCTGGGCGGCGCCACCATCGGGTTCGACTCGGCGGAGTCCACCTCCACTGTGAAGGGGGAGACGCTCTCAGACACCATAAAGGTCATCGAGTCATACGCGGACGCAATAGTCATTCGCCACCCCAGGGAGGGGGCGGCCAGGATGGCCTCCGAGATATCAAGCGTGCCCGTGATAAACGCGGGCGATGGGGCGGGCCACCACCCGACCCAGACGCTGCTGGACCTCTACACCATGCGGAAGGAGTGCAGGAAGCCCATAGAAGACTTAAACGTGGCCATAGTGGGCGATCTTAAGTATGGGAGGACCGTGCACTCCCTGGCATACGCCCTGTCCCTCTATAAGGCCAGGCTGAGCCTCGTGTCGCCCGAACAGCTCCGGATGCCCGAGAGCATAATAAACTATTTGAGAAAGCAGGGGGTGGAGCTTGTAGAGACGCCGCGCATCGACGACGTGCTCGCTGACGCGGACGTGCTGTACATGACCAGGATCCAGAAGGAGAGGTTCCCCGACCCGTCCGAGTACCTCAAGGTGGCGGACAGCTATCGCATCACCCCGGACACGCTTAAGGGCGTGAAGGACGACATGATAATAATGCACCCATTGCCAAGGGTTAACGAGATAGACCCGGCCGTGGACTCGACGAGGCACGCCAGGTACTTCAGGCAGGCGTTCTACGGCGTCCCCATAAGGATGGCCGTGCTCTCGCTGGTGCTGGGAAAGGAGGCGTGACATGGCTTCTAAAGAGCGTGAGCTCAGGGTCAAGCCCATCAACAATGGAACGGTTATAGACCACATCGAGGCGGGGCAGGCGCTCAACGTGCTCAAGATCCTTGGCATCGGTGGCCACACCAGGCACGTGGTCAGCGTCCTCATGAACGTCCCGAGCGGGGCGATGGTGGCGAAGGACGTGGTCAAGGTCGAGGACAGGGAGCTAGAGCCGGAGGAGGTAGACACCATAGCCTTAATTGCGCCTCGCGCCACCATCAACATAATAAGGAATTATGAAGTGGTCGAAAAGTTCAGGGTGGCCATGCCCAGGAACGTCATTGGAATCATAAGATGCGGCAACCCTAACTGTATCTCCAACAGCAACGAGCCGGTGAGCTCCAGGTTCGTCGTCGAGTCGATGGACCCCGTGCTGTTGAGGTGCTCCTATTGCGAGTTCGTGCTTGACAAGAACATAGCCGACCACCTGTTATAAGGGATGCGTATGAATGAGGATATCGTCAAAAAGCTCGTGAGCGGAGAGCTTAAGCTTCACCAGGCGGATGATAACGCCACCTCCAGGAGGGAGGCGGTGGACCTCCGCCGCGAGGCCATTAGCAGGCTCACGCATACGGATTTATCGAATATAGGCAAGTATTCATTCGACCCCGAGGTCGCCACCAGGAAGAACGTCGAGAATGCCATAGGCGCAGTACAGGTGCCCCTGGGCATAGCCGGGCCTCTCAGGATAAATGGGGATTATGCGAGGGGTGACTTCTACATTCCCCTGGCCACCACGGAAGGGGCGCTAGTCGCCAGCGTGAACAGGGGCTGCTCGGTTTGCACCCAGAGCGGTGGAGTTAACGTCGCCGTCCTTCAGGATGAGATGACCAGGGCGCCGGTGGTCAAAGCGGGCAGCCTCGCAGAGGCCAGGAGGCTAGCTGAGGCGGTGAAGACGCCCGAGCTCATGGAGGAGATGAGGGCGGCGGTGAGGACGACCACGAGGCACGGCGAGCTTTTGAGGGTTGACCCCTACGTGGTCGGCAGGAGCGTTTTCCTGCGCCTCGCCTTCGACACCAAGGACGCGATGGGGATGAACATGGCGACCATAGCCTCGGATGCCGTCATGCGCCTCCTTGAAAAAAAGTTCGACTTAAGGCTTGTGGCCCTTTCCAGCAACATGTGCACGGACAAGAAGCCGGCCGCCATAAACATCATCGAGGGCCGGGGCAGGACCACGGTCGCGGAGGTTTTGGTGCCCAGGAAGGTGGTCATCGAAAGGCTAAAGGCCACTCCAGAGGACCTCTGTGAGGTTAACTATCGTAAGAACTTTTTGGGCAGCGCCCGCGCCGTCTCCTTCGGGTTTAACGCCCACGTCGCGAACGTCGTGGCCGCCATGTACATAGCCTGCGGCCAGGACCCCGCTCATGTGGTGGAGGGTAGCAACGCCATCACCTCTGCAGAGCTGCATGACGGGGATCTGCTCTTTACCGTCTCTTTCCCGTCTTTGCCCCTCGGCACCGTGGGCGGGGGTACGGGCCTGGCGACGCAGAGCGAGTGTTTGAGCCTTTTGGGGGTCAGGGGAGGGGGTGACCCGCCCGGTTCGAACGCCCGTAAGCTTGCCGAGATAGTCGCCTCTGCCTCGCTCGCCGGAGAGCTTTCCCTCCTGGGCGCCCTCGCCTCCCAGGATCTAGCGAGGGCCCATGCAAAGTACGGGCGCTAAAACACCACAAGGTACACAAGGAAACACAAAGTACACAATTTTTTTTATTTTTTTTTTTTTTTTTTTTGATATATTTTAGATCGTGAAAGGTAGTGTTAATGTTTTGCTGTAATTTCCATTATTAGCCCTGTCTCATCAATTGGATTTTCTTCCAGGTCGATAAGCTTGTACCCTGTTTTCCATTCCTCATCACGGTCCATGAGCAAAGTTCCGGCGAGCCGTAACAACGATGCGTCGTTGATGAATGCTCCGACCACCTTGCTACGCTGTTTAAGCTTACGATTCGTGTTCTCCAGGAGGTTGGTGGTCCTTATCTTGGTCCAATGAGCTTTAGGAAAGGCCATGTAATTGAACAAGTCCTGGTAGTGCTGGTCTATCATTCCAGCGGCCTCGGGGAAGCTCATGGCATCAAGTTGCCTGGCCAGGCTCATCATGGCCCTCGAGTCTTCCCTACAATTCCTGATCATCTCGGCGATCTCCTTCCTCCTCTTCTGGGGAATCTTTTTCAAGACGTTCCTCACGAAATGCACTTGACAGTACTGCCAGGAACAGCCGAGGAAGCAGTTCTCGACGGCCTTCCTGATCCCCCCTCCCCTTGTGGCCATTGCTGATGACGAGCACGTGCCGATACCCATCCTCGCCGACGCCCGCGACTATTAACAAAGCCCTAGTAACGTACCGGGCGCCATCCCTCACTCGGAAATATGTGGCGTCAACGTACATGTACACGAAAATATGTGGCGTCAACGTACATGTACACGATCCTTCCCAGTTCTCGGTTAAGAAACTCGTTGACCTGCTCGTCCAATTCTTTGTTTATCTTTGTTACGCTGGCCGCTGAGAAGCCATCAATGCCCAACGTGCTCATGACCGTCTCGATGTTCCTCGTGCTCACGCCTTTCAGCCACGTCTCGCCCACGAGGCTCAGCACCGCCTTCTCCACCCTGCTGTACGATTCGAACACCACGGTTTTAAAGCCTTCTTCCCTGAACTGCGGCTTCTTTAACGTCAGGTCACCGCCACAAGTGGTCAAACCGCGAGGCTTATACCCGTTACGATGCAACCTGCGAGCACCACTCCGTTCATACCGCCCGCAACCAGCCTGGAGTCCCGCCTCCACCTCCATGATGGCATTGTAAACCCAGGTCAATATGTTCTTCACGCGTCATCATCCTGCCGAAGGTACTTAAGGAACAAAAGCAATACATCTATTAGCTCTGTATTCATTTGTTGTTTCACCTCTAATACAATATATGAATACAGGGCAATAATATAATTTACAGCAAATAATTTACACTACCATTTTTTTAAATAAAAGAGATTGTGTACCTAGTGTTTCCTTGTGTTCTTTGTGGTAAATTATTCGTGTTTACCTCGTGTACCTAGTGGTGAGAGCAGAATGCCGTGTTAAAACTCATTACCCCTTCATTTCCACTGGAAAAGTCCTTCAACTACTTTCTGGCAATCGTGATGAACCCGGTATGGCCAACCCTGGTAGAGGGGCGGGTACCCCTCTTGCCGACCTCGAGCTCCTGCTCGCTGACCATGATGGTGCTATAATTGGCGAAGCCGGCTCGCTCCACCGCTTTCCTGGTTTCCATCGCCTGCTCGAAAAAGGGGGAATAGGAGGCCAAAAAGCCGCCAGGCACAAGTACCCTGTAGATGCCCTCCACGGCGGATGGCGCGTCCTGCATGTCTAGGGTGACCACGTCGAACGGTCCCTCCAGCTTCTCGACCTCTTCGAGTATGTCGCCCTGGCGCACCTCAACGTTCGACAGGCCCGCCTGGGCCACGTTCTTCCTGGCGACGCTCACGAAGTGGTCGTTTACCTCGTATGATATGACCTTTTTTGCAATGAAGCCGAGGTATATGGCCAGCACCCCGGAACCCGTGCCAGCGTCCAGGACCGTGTCCATTGGGCAGAGGCCAGTATATGCGATGATGGCCCCGATGTCCTTCGGCATCATGGGGGCGCCGGTGCGCTTGACATGCTTAAAAAAGTCCGTCGCCCTCGGCCTGAGCACGGTGAAAGGCTTTCCAAGGTGCGAGGCTATGGTGCTGCCCCATTCAAGGCCCTCTATGCCCTTCAGGTCTACCAGCCCTAAATCGGTATGAAGCCTTTCATCCTTAACCGTGGCCAGGTATTCCCTTCCGCCCTCTGCCCTGAGCAGAACCAGGTCCCCTGCGGCAATCATGTATATCCTATTTGCCGCCTGATAGCTTTAAGATTGCCTCGGCCAGGTCGCCCTTTGTCTCTTTTAGCGCTTGCCTCGCCAGGTCTTTTGGCACGTTTGCCTGTTGAGCCACCAGCTCGACGTCCGAGTCAGGTATTTCCTTCTCTAGCGCCCTCTCTTCCGGGGTGCCTATAAGCTGGTACATCTTCTGGCCTCTCGCGTCTATTACGGTTACGTGGGCGTCGTTGAACACGATCTCCTTATCTGCAGTCCTGATGATGACTTGCCTGACGTTCTCGATCTCATACATGTCTATTCCCATGGCCTTCATCTGCCTCTCGAGCTGCCGTGGGTTGATGCCTTTTCCTCCCATTCCCGGGAACATTTCATTCACCTTCGTCGCCCTATAGGGTGAGTATGATAAATAACTTTTTCATCGGGTTTGTTAAAGAGGCCTACCCCTCTTTTTCCTCTGGAAAGCATTTCTCCCGTAAACCGGACATAGGATTTGAAATTTAAAATCAAATTATTAATTTGCAAGTGAATGCAAGTTAATTATTTATACTATTAAGTCTTAACCATAACAACAATGTATTTTCATCATAAAATGAAATACAATGCTCATTGTATTTTCATCTTTTCCAGTGGAAATGAAGGGGAGAGTGTGTCCTAAAACATAATTTTCCACAGGAAATCATGGGTTTACGTCGAGGCTATTCTAGTTTAAAACAGTTTATTTTTAAAAATAGTGGACATTAAAAGTATATCTAATATTCATATGCTTAAAATTCTCATTAAAATCAAAAATAATTGCAATATGAGCTTAACTCCATGAGAAATAAAGGGGTATAGGCTACCACAACTATTAATATACCACGAAACTATCATTTCATATGGAAATGCTCGGTTTGGGAGGAATTATATGCTAATCGACAACACGAATCCTCAGCAAAAAAATGACCAGCAATCAAAGCCGGCAGACGCTGGCCAAAAGGGCTTGTTCGAATACCTGGTAAAGGAGACCTCTGAAGATAGCAAGATCGACAAGCTTTTCGAAAACCTGCTGAGCATTAAGCCGATATTTGCCAACCGCGAGGTGCTAAGGCCTTCGTACACTCCAGATTACCTCCCACACCGTCTCGAACAGATCAACGCAGTGGCGGAGATCCTCGTGGCAGCGCTGCGCGGAGAAGCACCCTCAAACATCCTCATCTATGGCAAGACGGGGACCGGAAAGACCGCCACTTTAGAGAGCGTGAGCAAGAAGCTCGTCGACCTGGCCGAGAAGATGAACATCGAGTGCAAGGTTTTATTTATTAATTGCGAGCGCATCGATACCCAGTACAGGATACTGGCCCATCTGGCAAGGCACTACAACAGGGAGGTGCCAATCACGGGCTGGCCCACGGACCAGGTATTCAACGAGTTCAAGGAGGCGCTCGATAAGAAGGAGCAGGTCGCCATAATAATCCTGGATGAGATAGATAATTTGGTGAAGAAGAGCGGAGACGATATACTCTATAATCTTTCTAGGATTAATGGTGACTTGAAGAAGGCCAAGGTTAGCATAATAGGCATTTCGAACGATTTGACCTTTACTGATTATCTGGACCCGAGGGTAAAGTCCTCGCTGGGCGAGGAGGAAATCATTTTTCCTCCCTATAATGCCGACCAGCTTAGGGACATCCTGGAGCAGAGGAGCAAGATGGCCTTCAAGGAGAACACCCTCGAGCCGGCGGTCATCCCGCTGTGCGCCGCCTTTGCCGCCCAGGAGCACGGCGACGCCAGGAAGGCCCTGGACCTCTTGAGGGTGAGCGCCGAGCTGGCGGAGCGGCTCAGGGATACCGTGGTGAGGGAGGAGCACGTCAGGAAGGCCCGGGAGAAGATCGAGATCGACCGCATCACCGAGGTGGTAAGGACGCTGCCCACCCAGAGCAAGCTCGTGCTCTACAGCATCGTCCTGCTCGACTCCTCGGGCTCACACGAGCTCAACACGGGCGACGTCTACAACGTGTACCGCCGCCTCTGCCGCATGATCGACATGGACGTCCTGACCCAGAGGAGGGTGACCGACCTCATCTCTGAGCTGGACATGCTTGGAATAATTAATGCCATAGTGGTCAGCAAGGGGAGGTATGGCCGCACCAAGGAGATCGCCCTTAGCGTGCCAGCGGAGAGCACCCGGAAGGTGTTGCTGGACGACTACAGGCTGCGGACCTTGAAGGATGCCAGGCCCTACTTCGAGGCGCAGCAGCGGCTAGCAAAAGATATTTCGGCATAGTTTTTTAAAATGGCCGCTCAAACTTTTTTGTATGTATAAGCTCATATTACGGCTGGACGTGGGGAGCAGGGCCGAGGACTTCACGCTTGAAAGCCCTGATGGAAAGCCATTCAGCCTTGGAGACGTGATGGGAAAAGCAATAATCTTTTTAACGTTCTTCCGCGGCGGCTTCGACATGGAGTCGGTAAAATACCTAAAAGAGCTTAATAGCGTCTACGATAAGCTCAGGGATATGGGCGTTGAGGTCGTTGCGGTCACACCGGAGCTGCCTCAAAAGGCGAAAGGCCTTGTGGATGCCCTCTCCCTAAAGTTCCAGGTCCTGTGCGATCCAGAACTGAAGGTTACAAAGCAGTATGACGTGTATGACCCGGCGTCCGAGTGGTGCTGGCCCGCAGGCTTCATCATAGACAGGGATGGTACGCTCCAGTACGCGTTCAGGGGCGTCAGCCCCCCGAACACGCCGCCCCTTCATTATCTCCTCAAAAAGTTCAGGGGCGCGTCGTTGTGACATAGCATTCGAGTAGCTTTTCGTTGAGGGCGTCCCAGTCGTAGCTGGAGACTGATGAAGGGCAGCGGGCGGCCATCCTTTTCCTCTCGCCCTCATCGCTTAGCATCTTTAGGATAGCCTGGCAAAGCTCGCCCTCGCTTAAGCCCACCACCATGCCGTTTACGCCCTCCTCTATGAGTTCCTGCGTAGAGTTCCTCTCGCCGCTCACGGTTACCACGGGCACGCCGCATGCAAGGGCTTCCAGCGTGGATATGCTAAAGCCCTCCCGGGTAGAGGGCAGGACGAAGACGCGGGAAGACTTGATCAAAGACAAAAGGGCCTCATCATCGACCTGCCCGGCGAATTTTACCAGGCCATCCATCTCGAGAGAGGAAGCCAAGGCTTCCAGCGAGGCACGCTCGGGGCCGTCACCGATTATGAGCGTTTTTAGCGGCATCTCCCTGGAAGCCAGGGCACAGGCTTTAATAAGGATATCAACGTGCTTATCCTTTATCAGCCGGCCGGCGAACGCCACGTCGTACCGCTCGTCCGAGGCGGGCACTGCCGCTATCGACTCGATAGATATGCCATTGGGAACTATGGCGATGCGGCCCTTATCGACGCCAAGCCTCTCCAGATCGGACGCTGTCCTCCTGGAAACCGCTATTATCATATCCGGCATCCTTAAGGCCAGCTTCTCTACCGCCTTGCCAAAAAAGCCGGCACGACCCATGTACTCATACCAGTAATCGTCCCACGCCTCGTGCCAGGTCACGAAAAAGCGGCCTCCTCTAAGCAGTGAGGCGAGCTTACAGGGGAATATAGAAAAGTAGGGGTGCTGGTTGCAATCTATAACGTCGAAACGCTCCCTAAGGAGAGGCACGACTAGCGCGGCCCCGAAGGCCAAAGCCTCGACGATGGAGCGTCGACCCCCCTCGTAAAGCTTCCTGGGCCTGCACACGCCATGATACGTGATGCCATCCTTTTTTATAACGCTGGGGCCATCCCACCACTTAATGCAATAAAAATGGACTTCGTTATGCTCCTTCAGCCTCAGGGAAAGCTCATGGAAGCGCTTCTCTGCGCCGCCTTTTATATAGGGGTAAACCACGTCAGAGACTAAAGCTATCCTCATAGGCATCTAGCGCTTCTTACGAAGCGCGGCGAGTATGATGTCTGCGAGCAGCCCGAAGGAGATGACCTGGACGCCGCTCAGGAAAAGCATCGCAGTGAGCATCGTCAGGGCGAGGCGGGTGATGACGCCCGTGGTGAGCCACTCATATACCACAAAGCCACCAGACACGAAAGAGCATAAAACCATGATGCCGCCCACCGATATGAAGATGGCAAACGGGTTATAGTCGCGAACCATGCGGATGATCAGGCTTAAGATGAGCGGGCCGTCCTTGTACGCCTTAAGCTTCGCCTCGCCTATGCGCTGCCTATACGTCACCGGAACCTCCACTATCCTCAGGGATTTTTTCCTCGCATCGATTATCATCTCGCTTGCGAAGGGCATGCCATTATCGACCAGCTCAAGCGTGTCAAGGGCAGTTTTTTTAATAGCCCTGAACCCGGTCTGCGAGTCCTTAAGCCTCAGCCCATACAAGACGTTGAGCGTCGAGGTTATCACCTTATTCCCAAGCATGTTGCGGGCGTTCATCGCCCCTGGCTCCATGCGGGCGAACCTGTTACCCAGGCATAGGTCAGCATAGCCTTTAATGATGGGATCGATGAGCATGGGTATCTCGTAAGCGTCATACGTGTTATCGCCGTCCATCATGACCACGACGTCGGTGTCCGGCGCTATTAAGCTAAAGCCGGTCATGTATGCGTCCCCATACCCGCTCAGCTCCTGGCCGACCACGATGGCTCCTGCCTTCTTCGCCCTCCTCGCGGTATCGTCCGTGGACTTATCGACGACGATCACCTCGGCGTCGAAGTGTTTCAGCGCCTTCCTGGCGTCGTCGACTACCCTGCCTATGGCGGGCTCGTTCATCGTCGGTATGATGACCGATACCTTAAACAGCTTATTCTCTCCCCTGAGGGCCATTTGCGGCTTCTCGATGCTCGCTGCGCCTGCCATGCCCGATACCACACCTTTGCCAATCGATGGACCGTATCCCATATATATCTATTCCTTTTTAGAGGTTACTTTAATAATATATAAAAGAGTTTACCGGTTTATTTGCGATAAAAGCGCGATGCAAAGCTATATGAACACCTAGCAAGTTAAAGCACGACGCCCGGCCTGCTCCGGATTAAACATACAAATAACCATATATTAAATACCATGAGCGCATAACTTACAACATCGACAATGCCCTCATGCCATTCGGAGAGGCGGAAAGGGCATAAGATAAAAAGGAGGTTGGACGTTGGGAAGCATAAGACAGACTTATATCAAGAGCACCGTGGATGCGCTGCTGAGGCAGTACCCGGGCGAGTTCTCGGAGGACTTTAACGCCAACAAGGCCCAGGTGGAAAAGCTCACCGGCGTGGCGAGCAAGGAGCTCAGGAACCGCATAGCAGGGTACGTCACCAGGAAAGTGCATTCCAGGGGCAGGAGGAAATGATGACGTTCAAGGGTGAGCTAAAGGGCGTATATCCGGCCCTGATCACTCCTTTTAAGAAAAACGGCGAGGTCGACATAGCGGGCTTTAGGAAAAACATAGACTACGTGATAGAGGGCGGGGTTTCTGGCATCGTGCCCTGCGGCTGTACCGGAGAGGCGGCTACCCTCAGCTTTGAGGAGCAGAAGCTCTTGCTCGAGGTGGCCGTGGACCAGGCGAACGGTCGCGTCCCTGTCATAGGAGGATCGGGATCTAACAACACCAGCGAGGCGGTCGAGCTTACGAAGTACGCGAAGGACGCAGGCGCAACGGCTGCGATGCTCATCACTCCCTATTATAACAAGCCCGGCGATGCGGGGCAGATACTTCACTATAAAACCGTCGCTGAAAAGGTGGACATCCCTATCATTCTCTATAACGTGCCTTCGCGGACCGGGATCAACATGAAGCCTTCCGTCGTGGCCGAGCTGGCCAGAATCGATAACATAATCGGCATAAAGGAGGCCAGCGGCAACCCGGCGCAGGCCGCTGAGATCATAGAGCTGACGCGTAACAACAAGAAGCCTTTCACCGTGCTCTCGGGCGACGATAACCTGACCATCCCTATCATGTCTTATGGTGGCAGGGGCGTCGTGTCCGTTGTGGCGAACATACTGCCGAGGGAGGTCAGCCAGATGGTGGACTGCTACCTGAAGGGCGACTTTAAAAAGGCTTTAGACGTCTACTATAAACTTGCGCCCATCATGAGGGGCCTTTTCATCGAGACTAACCCGATACCCGTGAAGGCCGCGGCGAGCATGATGGGACTGGCAGCCGGGCCTCTAAGGCCGCCGCTCACCACGATGGCGCCTGAGAACCAGCAGAAGCTTAAGGCCATGCTCGAGGCGCTCGGCGTGCTGAAAAAGCCCAGGGTGGCCGCTAAGGCTAAGGCAAGGGCAAGGAAGTGAGCTATAGGGTGGGCTTATGGTACGGGTGGCGATAACTGGTATAAATGGCAGGATGGGGACCATGGTCTCCGAGATGGTCCTCGCCCAGCCCGACATGGAGCTGGTCGCCGGGCTCGACCTTAAGGGAGGCAAGCAGGTCGGCCCAATTAAGGTTTCGGACGTGAAGGATATCGATAGCGTGCTTAAGGCTGCTAAGCCAGACGTGCTCATCGACTTCACGGCTGCCGGTGCAGTGGTCGGCAACGTCAAGGCCGCGGCGGCCAATGGAGTCAATCTCGTGGTAGGTACCACGGGCTTCGATGAGGGGCGGAAGGCAGAGATGGCCGAGGCCATAAAAGCAGGCAAGGTTGCAGCCATCATCTCCCCCAACTTTTCCATCGGCGTGCAGGTCTTCTTGAAGCTGCTGGCGCAGGCGGCCAGGGACCTGGAGGGCTGCGATATCGAGATAATAGAGGCGCACCACAATAAGAAGAAGGACGCGCCGAGCGGCACGGCCCTGAAAGCCGCTGAGGTCATCTCATCTGCGTTAAGCGAGAAGCCCAGGCTGGTCTTCGGCCGGGAGGGCGTCGCCCCCAGGGGCAGGGAGATCGGCATCCACGCCATCAGGGGCGGGGACATCGTCGGTGACCATACGGTGCTCTTCGCCTGCGAGGGGGAGCGTATTGAGATAAAGCATCAGGCGCACTCCCGCTCTGCCTTCGCCGCTGGAGCCGTCAAGGCCGCGCGATGGATAGTCGGTCAGAAGCCGGGCCTATACTCTATGGGCGACATGGTAAAGCCCTGACAATTTTTGTTTATTTATATTATGCCTCGCGCAGGCTTTTAGCGGCGCTCTCCGGGGTGACCGAGTTGATATGGATGCCCGTGTTAAGCTCGAAGCCTGCCTCGATGCCCAGCTTGGGATAGATACGGAGGTGCATGTGCATCTTCTCTCCCACAGATTGCACGAAGGCATAGTTATAGGGCGGGTCTGAGAGGAGCCTTGATAGCCTCGAAAGCACGTCCCTCGTCACGAGGGCGAGGTCGTCCCTCTCCTCATCAGAAAGCTCCGCGAGGTTCTTACACGGCCTCTTCGGGAAAATCCAGGTCTCGTATGTATAGCATGAGGCGAACGGGGCAAAGGCTATGCTGTGCGTGGAGCTTAGTATGAGCCTCGGAGACGCCTCCTCTCTTTTTATGACCCGCCCATAGTCAAGGCCGTGCTGCTCTTTTATCTTTTCAGGCACGATGGGCAGGGCGATTACCTGGGAGTGGGCATGGGCCAGCGAGGCCCCTGCCTCCCTACCATAGTTCCTGAACATGGATATATACTTGATAAAGGGGATGCTGGCTATCTCCGCAAAGCGGTCCCTGTAAACGGTGAAAAGCCGCTCGACCTCCTCATCAGACATGAACTGGGGGTGGCGATCGTGCACCGGGCTCTCCACGATGACCTCGTGGACGCCGGACGCCGTCATGCAGCTGCCGTCTAAAATTGCGGGGCCTTCCATCTTCACTGCCGGGTACAGGTTGGGTATCACCCTGACAGTCCAGCCGGTTTGTGGGGGCTTGCCAGCCTCGTCAGGCTCATGCCTATCATCAAAGTAGCTCGCCTTGCTCGGCGGAGTCTTATCCTCATAGCCCGGACAGAATGAACACTCCTGTGTCTCGGCCGCCGCCCTGGCCTTTATGAAATCGCTAGGCCTCCTGGCCCTTTCCGTGGCAAAGATCACCCACCTGTCAAGAAAATAGTCCCGGCGTAACTCGTTCATGTGTGATGTTTTTTGCATGGCCGATAGATAAATGTTATCGCATGCTTACTCATAACCTATTTCTTGAAAGGCAATAGTATGTTAAGCAGCATGTCCAGCGCGAGCGAGTCACAGGAGAAGTATTTCAAAAGCCTTGAGCGCGAGTTTTTAAAGTGTAGGGATATAGCCAACAGGGCGCGCTCCCTCGGGTACGATCCCCAGCTTGAGACCGAGGTGCCCGCCGCGAACGACCTGGCGGAGCGCGTCGAAGTGCTGATGGGCGTGCCAGGGCTGGCGGAGCACATAAGGAAGTGCGAGCACCTGGGGAGGGAAGAGGCGTCGCTTCAGGTGGCCGCGGACATCGCCGAAGGCCTGGTGGGACGATTCGAAAATAAGGTCGACGCGATACAGTGCGCCATCAGGACCGCGGCCGCGATAATAACCGAAGGAGTTGTGGCGGCTCCCCTGGAGGGGATATCCCAGGTTTCGCTTGCAAAGAATGACGACGGATCGGAGTACATAAGGATTTACTTTGCAGGCCCGATAAGGAGCGCGGGCGGCACGGCCGAGGCGCTCTCGGTGCTGGCGGCCGACTACGTGCGCCGGAAGATGGGCCTCGCCCCATATAAGCCCAGGCCGGAGGAGATTGAGAGGTACGTCGAGGAGATCGCCCTCTATAAGTCATTACAGCATTTACAGTATACGCCGACTGACGATGAGATAAGGCTCATCGTGAAAAACTTGCCGGTTTGCGTGGACGGCGAGCCAACCGAGGATGAGGAGGTGCAGGGCTACCGCGATTTAGAGAGGGTCGAGACGAACCGGGTCAGGGGAGGCATAGCGCTCGTTATAGCGGAGGGCCTCATCCTTAAGGCGCCAAAGGTCAAGAAGCACGTCGATAAGCTCAAGTTCGACGGGTGGGAGTTTCTGGATAGGATCATAGCGGGGTCGAAGCCCTCGGACGAGAGCCACGACGAGAAGATAAAGCCCAAGGAGAAGTTTTTAGTTGACTTGATAGCAGGCCGCCCGGTTTTCGGGCACCCGTCGAGGGCCGGGGGGTTCAGGCTCCGCTACGGGCGGGCGAGGAATACCGGTTTCGCCGCCGCCGGCATCCACCCCGCATCCATGGTCATCATGGACGATTTCATCGCCACCGGCACCCAGCTTAAGGTGGAGCGCCCGGGCAAGGCCGCGGCCATCGTGCCCGTGGACAGCATCGACGGCCCCACCGTGAAGCTCTTGAACGGGGACGTCGTGTACGTTGACAGCGTGGAGAAGGCTCTCTCCGTCAGGAAGGACGTGTCGGAGATACTGGACAACGGCGAGATCCTGATCAATTACGGCGATTTTCTTGAGAATAACCACGTACTTTTGCCCTCTCCATATGTGGTTGAGTGGTGGGAGCAGGACCTGGCGCTGAGGACCGCTGACGCCGTTGAGGTCAGGAGCGCCCGGGATGCCTTTGCAGTCTCCGAGAAGTACGGGGTGCCCTTGCACCCCCGCTATACCCTGATGTGGCGGGACATTTCCGCAGACGACTTGAGGCATTTGAGGGAGTATATAAGCAGGGAGGGAAGGGTTAAGGATGGCCTGAGGGTTCCGGTGGAGCCTCGCTCGAAACGCTCCCTTGAATTGCTATTACTGCCCCACCGTGTGAGGGATGGCGTCGTTTTAGTCGATGACGATGGGTCTTTTTTATTGTTGAGGTGCCTGGGCCTTAACCCGGACCTCTCCCTTAAGGACGTCGATATAGCAGGCCTTGACCCGCTTGAAGCCGTCTCGAAAATGTCGGGGGTAAAGGTGATGGACAGGGCGCTTTCCAGGATTGGCGCCAGGATGGGGCGGCCCGAGAAGAGCAAGATGAGGGAGATGAAGCCCCCGGTACACGTCCTCTTCCCCGTGGGAGAGGCGGGGGGCGCCAAGCGCTCACTGGAAGACGCTGCCGCCTTTACTAAGAACATGAACGATAAGGCGGGCCTCATCGAGGTCGAGATGGGACGGAGGAAGTGCCCTGAGTGCGGGGCCATGACGTTCAAGTGCCGCTGCGACTGCGGAGCCCACACCGAGCCGTACTACTGGTGCCCGGACTGTAAGCTTGAGGGCATCGGCGGGAGGTGCCCCAGGTGCGGCAGGCCGGCCACGACCAACATGCCCATGAGGATAGACCTGAAGGGCATCTATACTTCAACGATGGACAGCCTTGGCGTGAGGGGGGGCTTCGAGATATTGAAGGGGGTGCAGGGCCTCATATCGAGCGAGAAGACGCCCGAGCCCCTCGAAAAAGGAGTACTCAGAGCCCTCCATGGCGTGTACGTGTTCAAGGATGGGACCGTCAGATACGACCTGAGCGACGTGCCCCTGACCCATTTCAGGCCCAGGGAGCTAGGCCTCTCGATAGAGAAGCTTAAAGAACTCGGATACGAAAAAGACGTCCAGGGAAGGCCGCCCGAGTCCCTCGACCAGGTTTTCGAGCTCAAGGTACAGGACGTCATACTGTCGCACGACTGCTCCTCATACCTCATAAAGGTAGCCGGCTTTATAGATGACATGCTGGAAAAGCTCTATGGCCTGCCCCGCTTCTACAACGTTACGAGGGAGGAGGATCTCGTCGGGCACCTGGTCATCGGGCTGGCCCCGCACACTTCCGCGGGGGTACTTGGCAGGATCATCGGCTTCACCGGCGCCTCGGCCGGCTACGCCCACCCATTCTTCCACGCGGCGAAGCGGAGGAACTGCGACGGGGATGAGGACTGCGTCATGCTCCTCATGGATGGCCTCATCAACTTCTCCCGCTCATACTTGCCGGACCGCCGCGGGGGGAAGATGGACGCCCCCCTGGTGCTCTCCATGCGCATCGACCCTAAGGAGGTGGACAAGGAGTCGCACAACATTGACGTGATGGCCCGCTATCCCAGGGAGTTCTACCTGGCCACGCTTGAGTATAAGTCTCCTAAGGATGTTGAGAAGATGATGGACCTGGTGTCAGGACGGCTGGGCACGCCTGCCCAGTATGAGGGCTTCCTGTTTACTCATGACACCTCGGATATAGCGGCAGGGCCGACGAACTCGGCGTACAAGACGCTGGGCTCGATGGAGGAGAAGCTCAGGGCGCAGCTCGAGCTGGGGAGGCGGCTCAGGGCGGTGGACGAGAGGGACGTGGCGGAGAGGGTAATCAACTCCCACTTCCTCCCCGACCTTATCGGCAACCTTCGGGCCTTTTCCACCCAGCAGATGCGCTGCGTGAAGTGTGGTGCGCGCTACAGGAGGCCCCCGCTGTCCGGCACCTGCCCAAAGTGCGGCGGCCGGGTCATCCTTACAGTCCACGAGGGCGCCGTCACCAAGTACATGGAGGTCTCCATCGCCATCGCCCGTGACTACGGCGTCTCCAACTATACCCTTCAGCGCCTTGAGCTGCTCTCACTATCCATAAAAAGCCTTTTTGAGAATGATAAGTCAAAGCAGGTAATCCTGTCCGATTTCATGTAAAAAATGGAAAAGGATTTGAAGAGCCAGAGCGTAAGGGGAATATGGTATCAAGGTTTTATGGGTAGGGTGACGTAAGTGGATGACCTGAAAAACGGCCCCAATATGACGAGGAGGGCGTTCCTGGCGGCCGCGGCAGCGGTGGGCGCGGCAGCGTTTTTATACTCAAACGCGCCAGGCGTGGCGGCCGCAATTGAGAAGTCGGGTAAAAGGCTACTATGGCTGAGGGGCTCGGGGTGCGGAGGCTGCACCGCCTCCATGCTGAGCGGCGGCAACCCGGAAGTCCTCACGGCGCTGAACAAGATAAAGCTCGAGTTAGCGTATCATGACGGACTGATGGGCCAGCAGGGGGTGTTCGTGGACGGCAGCCCGGCCGGGGACTCCGGCCACAACTCGAACATAAGGCTGGACGAGCTGGTCGATGAGGGGGGTTACGTTCTGGTGGTCGAGGGCGCCATACCTAACGGCCCCGAGGGGAGTGGCAGGTATTGCATGTCCGGTGCCACACCTTTCAAGCAGATATTCATGAATGCCGCACCAGGGGCTTCGTGCATCATAGCCCTGGGCACCTGCGCCTCATACGGGGGCATCTCGCGCTCACTAAAGGTGGCGGACGCTACAGGCGTATCTTTTTCCGGCACTTCAAGGATGGAGGGGGCGATGGCGCGCTACGGGCTAAACAACAACGTTATAAACGTCCCCGGATGCCCGCCGAACCCGGACTGGCTGCTGTTAACCCTTGCCGACGTGCTCTCGGGCGCCGACGTTGAGGTGGACGCGTACGGGAGGCCTAAGGCGTTTTTCGGCTCGGCGGTTCACGAGTCGTGCCCCAGGAGGGGGGCGTTCGACCGCGCCTTGAGGGACGATGGGTTCTCGGAGGGCAATTGCTTATACAATCTAGGGTGTAAAGGCACGCTGGCCTTCGCGGACTGCCCTACCAGGCGATGGAATGATGGGGGAAGCATGTGCACCCAGTCGGGAGGGCCCTGCGTCGCCTGCGTGGAGCCAAGTTTCCCGGACGCCTTCATGCCGTTCTTCAGCAAGGTGGAGAGCAGGGGCATCCTGGGAGACGTTGACGTGGATACTGGGGCTAAGATAATAATCGGCGCGACGGTGATTGGCGCTGGCATACACGCGGTCAAGAGGCTGGCCATCGGCGAGAGCGGCCGCGAGGACGAGAAGGGTGGTAAGAGATGAGGATAACATTGGACCCGTTGACCCGGCTTTCCAGCGGCCTCAGGATATCGGTCGAGCTGAAGGACGGCTTCGTCGTGAGTGCGGGCTGCTCAGGCATGGTATACAGGGGCTTAGAGCAGATGCTCTTGAATAAAAGCCCGATGGACGCCCCATACTTCACCCAGCGCATCTGCGGCATGTGTTCGTCATTCCACGCTACGGCATCGGCGAGCGCCATCGAAAGCGCCTGCGAGGCCACGGGCACCGTGCCGAAGGACGCCCTCGTAATACGCAATGTGCTGAATGGATTTGGGTGGCTGAAGAGCCATCTCGAGCACCTGTACCTGGGGTTCATGCCCGACCTCGCAGACCCCATGTATAGGGACATACTGAACTCGTCTGACCTGGGCAACCTGCTCTGGAAGGAGCTGAAGAATCGTTATGCCTCCCCGGGCGGCGAGGCCTGCTCCGACGCGCTCCGCTGTATCAGGTCCATAAGCAGGGCGGAGGGCATACTCGGAGGCCGCTCGCCAGGCTCCCCGGTAATCGTGCCCGGCGGGGTGACGTCAAGGCCGACCCGGGGCGACATCTACGTACTCAAGGATTGCGTGGAGGATATTAAAGCGATCGTACAGAAACGGCTGCTGGGCGCATTATCCATAGAGGAGTGGCTGGAGAGCACGCATGACAACGGCGGGGAGCACGCTTTCAAGTACCTGGAGAGCCTTTCCAGGGACGACCTCTCGGAGGAAAAAGGGTGGGGCGACCTGCCATTATTCATGATGTTTTGCTCCCGCATGCTGGCGAAGGACACGCTATCGCTGCCAGCTTATATAGGGCTGGACGAGCTGGGCGGGTATCCGCTTGACGATCAGCTCATCGGCTTCCTGAGCTACGGCTCTTTTTATCAGGTCAGGGACGGGTACGCCCCCGTGGAGGACAGTCAGGCGGGCTCCTTCGTGCTGCCGGCCGGGTTCACGCCTGGCGGCTTGCAAAACATTAACTCAGCCGCTGACCGCCTAGACCCAGGCCTGATCGTCGAGCACGTATACGCCTCTTTCTATGAGGATGGTGAAGGGAGGACGTCAGAGGCCCCCATGGATGAGGAGACAGTCACCGTTGAAAAGGCAGACGCCATCGGCTATGACGGCATCAAGTATAGCTTCATCAAGGCCCCCCGATATGGGCGGGTTCCCTGCGAGACCGGCCCCCTGGCCAGGCTTATCAACAGCCGTGAAAATCTAATCGTGGATACCATGCGAAAGCTCGGCGGGTATAAATCTGCAGGCTATCCCATGGCGAGCGTCTATACGCGGACGCTGGCGCGCATGCAAGAGGCGCTGCTGCTCTGCAGGATGCTTCAGGGGTGGATAGATGACGACCTGGAGGCTGGCGATGGAATTAGACGTTGCGTGCACGTCTCGCCTAAGCCCGGCAGCTCTGGCAGGGGGCTCATCGAGGCACCGAGGGGCGCCCTTGGCCACTGGCTCAGGGTGGGCGACGATGGAAGGATATCCAATTACCAGGTCGTTGCCCCGACCACATGGAACGCGTCTCCGAAGTGTGGAGAGATGAAGAGCGGCCCCATCGAGCTTGCGCTGCTCGGCTGCCAGACGACGCCCTACGGGTACGTGCCAGGCTCGGAGGCCAACCCCGTGGGCCTCTATCATGTCGTCAGGTCGTTCGACCCCTGCGTGTCGTGTGCCGTGCATGTCATAAGGGGGTGACACGATGGATAGCATGGTAGCAACCAGGCATACCACGCTAGAGCGGCTGGCGCATTACGTTAACATCGTCTCGATTTCGCTGCTCCTGGCGTCCGGATTCATCATTTACCTGGGCCTGCCCTATCTGGCCTATAGCGACGCGTACGCCATACACGTCATCTCGGCCGCCGTCTTCATATCCGTAAACTGGATAGTGATGCCGTACAGCGCCTTCGTGAACCAGGCGATTCCCGGCTATTTTTTCTGGCCGGCGGACTTCAGGCGGCTATGGGGAGTCGTCAAGAACTTTTTCACCGGCTCTGAGTACCCACAGTACACGGTTTACGACATTGGAAAGCGCAGGTTCACCAACCGTATGCACCCGGTGGGCAAGCTTTTAATTTACGTGCATTACGCGGCGCTCTTCGTGGCCACGGTCACAGGCGTGGCGCTCTACTCGACCTCGATGTCGCTGATGGGCGTAAACCTGTCCGGCCTCGTGCTAAGGATTATGGACGTCATCGCTCCCTCGTTCCACCTGTCAGGCCTGGCCCTGGCCAGGGTCCTCCATGTGGCCGCCGCCTACCTGTTCATCGCCGAGATAATCGTACACGTGGGGGTGGTGCAGCTCGACCCGCGGAAGCTCCAGCACCTCAAGTCCATGTTCATAGACGGCAAGGAAGACGTGCTGTCCGACCCCACCGCGGACATCGTGGACACCTCGGAGGGCGAGGGAGGGTACGCGGAAAAGGTGGTCATAAGGGTCAAATAGGCTCATAGCCTTGATATAAGCTCCACGTCCTCGGCCCTGTTCACGTTCAAGAAGGTGTCGAGGCCCGGGTCCACCTTCCTGATTTCATCGTCGGGGACGTAGACGACGTCCTTCAGCCTCCTCAGCGGCGCCGATATCTTTCTCTCCCCCGCTTCAATGGACTTTTTTACGGCATCGAGCATCGTCCCTCTTCTGTATACTGCGTGGAGTGGCTCTATAAGCCCTCCTTCGTGCACCGGGACTGCGGCATCATGGCCCTCTGCCACGTCGAATAACAGGCCTATTGCCGCCCCATTTATGAGAGGCATGTCACAGGCCACGACTGCCACGTATTCACCCTTCGCCCGCTTGAGGCCTGCGCGGACACCCGACAATGGACCTATTCCATGAATCTCGTCGAAGACGAACTCGCGGCCGCTTACGAAAGGCGACAGGAGACCCCTCTGGCGTTCGTCCCTGACCGATATGATGACCTCGTCTACTACGGGGCTTAGCGCTTCGACGACCCTGCATATCATGCGCTTTCCGCCAATTAGCATAAGCGATTTTTCCTCGCCCCCGAACCTGGTAGACCGCCCGCCAGCTAGAATTAAGCCAGACCTCATGAAACCCCCTAGTGCACGAAAAGGTATAGCGCCATCGACAACGCCCCTCCTGCCAGCGTTGCGAAGAAGTTGACCCCTTCGTTCGTCAACAGCCTTTTCCGCTGGAGCGTCGCCCCCAGGACGCTGTCCACGTTGGTCCCGACGAAGCCGCCCAGCATGGTTAAAATGATCGTGGCTGCAGCATCCGGCCCGGCCACGCCCATGGGTATGGCCACCAATGCGATGGCAGCCGCTCCGAACAGCGCGGCCGCCTCTCCCAGCACTGAGACTGCACCGTCGGTGCCAGCGCTCACCCTCTTCAGCGTGGTGATCATCCTGGGCTGGCCCCTGTAAGTGGACCCGATCTCGCTGGCCAGCGTGTCAGCTGTGGCAGTGGCCATCGCGCCCAGGTATCCGATGATGAACGCTGCTCGATCCACTTCTCCCAGGAGAGGCGCCTTGAAGTCCCCAATGGCGCCATAGGCGACCACGAGCACGAGGGGAACCAGGCAGTTGCCGAACACGTTCCTGTAGCCGCGGGAGCCCTCCTTGGGCTGGGCCGCTCCGACGGCCAGCTTATAGGCGTATTTGTACTTGGTGAATATGGTGCCCATGAAGAAGAACACGAGCAGGAGGACGAACCAGCCGATGCCGCCGAACAGTATCATCAAAAGCCCGGAGAGCACGCCGGCAAGCGCCCCCGAGAGGTCCGCCGCTGCCAGCTTGTACGAGGCCATGCCTATTATCAATGGAAAGGTGACCGCGATGACGATCTCCGCCGCCCCGGGAACGCGGGGGTAGGAGAAAGAGGAGAAGAGCCACATCGTCATGCCCGCCCCCAGCGGTATGGCGATGTTCTCCTCGTCCACGATAGTATACAATAACGCGCCCGTGACCGTGCCAATGACCGCCAGGAAGAACATCAGGTCGAGGGAAGCCGTGCCCATGCCCATGTTAACCATGGCCCAGCCGCCGAAGATGAAGCCGAACAGCGTTCCCAGTATTAGCAGGGTAACGCTCCAGAAGAGCGCCCTGTTCCTTGACACGAGCAGGTTGACGAGCGCTGCGGCCCCCTCGCCGAACGCCACAACCCCTATAGTGGCCGCGAGCACGTAGACCGGGAAGTCGAGCGTCACCACCAGGATGGCCAGCATGAGGATGGCAAAGCTGAACTTGAGCGGCCCAATGAGGACGCCGGCCTCCTTATCCCTCTCCGAGGCGAGCGCCCTGAAGATGAGCGAGTCCTTAGGGATATAGACTATTACGATGACGCCGAGAAGCACTCCGAGGACGATGACCCATTTAGGCACGAAGGGGAAGAGTAGCGCCAGCAGGCCGAGCGATATGTACGCGGACTGCCTCTTAAGCTCGGCGTCGAGCGTGGAAGCCTTAGAAAGCCCCAGGTACATAGAGTCTTTATATTCTGCCAATACGCAAAATACTTTACCCTATAGTGAATTAATAAGTACGATGCTCATCCGGCAGCTGGCATACAGGATATATGAACGGTCTCTGGCGAGGGGGATAAAGCAAAGCGCTGTGCCCCGCTGTATAGCCCTGGTCATATCTGACAGCGACCTGATAGACAGCGCTTCCCTCGATAAGCTTCAGCATTTTATCCAGTGGTGCGCGGAGCTCGGCATCCGCGAGGCATCAGTATACGTCAGCGTGACCGATCATGCGTCCATATCGAAGCTGGCCGATTGTATCCACCGCACGCTTAAGGATGCCGGGTTCCCTGGCAAAGTGGTATCCCGGGGGCTGATTGCGGACCTGAAAGGGGACAAGCCATGCACTGTGAACGTGTCCATCGGATACGGCGGCAAGCACGAGCTGACCAACGCTCTCAGGGAGATAATGGAAGAGGTGCGCGCCAATAAGGTAGACGTTGAGGACATTGACGGGCGGGCCATCGAGTCTCACCTGATGTTCAAGTGCGAGCCCGATCTTTTTATTAGGACTGGCGAGGCAAGGCTAACCGACTTTTTGATCTGGCAGGCGGTGTACTCTGAGCTATACTTCACGGACGTGAACTGGGAAGAGTTCAGGAAGATCGACCTCATGAGGGCCGTCCGGGATTACCAGTACAGGCAGCGCAGGTATGGGTCCTGAATGATAGCTGAAGCCGACATCAAGTTCCCGGACATCCCCTTCGGAAAGACCGCCCTGCTAATCGTCATAGGCATGGCCGTCTACCTGGGCTATCTTTACATGGTGGGCTTCGACAGCGTCAAGGAAGTGCTCCTGCACGCGGACTACAGGTACATCGGCCTCGCCATGCTGGTCGCCCTCACGGGCAACGGCTTCCATACGGCGGGCTGGTGGGTATACCTGAAAAGCAAGGATTACAGGATACCCATCATCAAGGCATACCAGATGTACCTTGCGTCCATATTCTTCGTGAACCTCCTGCCCACGATGGCCGTGAGCGGCGAGGTCTCCAAGATCTACTTCGTCCAGAAGAGCACGCCGGGGAGCCGTTTCGATAAGACCCTGGCGACGTGCGTCATCAGCCGCGTGCTCGAGATCATCCCGATAGCAATAGGGGCCGCCATAGGCGTGCTCTACCTTGCTTTTTTCTATGGCATGCCCATCTGGGCGACCGCCTTCTGCCTTTTCGCGGCGGGTGTTATGGCGGCCCTGGCCGCCGGAGGCCTCATGGTAGCTATGGATAATATCCTGCTCCGCAGGCTTTCCGCATCAGGGTTCAGGCTGGTCGGGCGGCTCTTGAAAAGGGACTTCGCCCCATTCGCGCAGCACGTCGACGTCATATTGACCCAGTTCGACGCCAGCCTCAAGGACATCACCGGCAACAGGCTGCTAGTCGCATGCTCAATCATATTGATATTCACTGCCTGGTGCTTCGACGTGTCCATCGCCTACATAGCCTTCCTTGCCATAGGCCAGCCCGTGGCGCCAGTCCTGGTGGTCACCGTGTTCTCTGTCATGGTAATCCTGCAGATGCTCCCGATATTCCTGCCCGGCGGCATCGGCGTGGTCGACATCGTCATGACCACCCTGTACATGACTGTGGGAATCCCCATGGAATCGGCGGCCGGGGCCACCATCATGGTGCGCTTCGTCACGCTGTGGTTCCTCACCACTGTCGGGGGCCTCGCCACGCTCTACCTGGTGAAGGCGCATGGGAAAAACGATGGCAAATTATGATAAAGAAATTGAATATTTTACCTGACAAGCGTATGCGGCCAAATAAATACTGACAGATATTATATACTCGTAGCCCAATTCTTATTTATGAACGATTATGTGCCGGTAAAGGTGAAGGGCGTCTATTTTGTGAGCACGATTACCGGGCCCCAGGCTGTGGTGTTCATTTCGGCGGACAACGACAGGGTGGTGCCAATCTACATAGGCCTCGCCGAGGCCATATCCATCGACGTCGCCCTACGTAAAGAGACGATGCCGCGGCCGATGACCCACGACCTCATGAAGGCCATCATGGATAACTTTAACATCGAGGTGAACAGGATTATCATCGACGACCTTGATGAGCAGGTCTTTTATGCCAGGCTCATGCTGAAGGACACCAGCCGTGAGGTCGAGGTCGATGCCCGGCCGAGCGATTGTATCGCCCTTGCCGTCCGTACTAACGCCAGCATCTTCATCGCCCCGGAGATCCTTGATAAGGCCGCCGTGAGCCGCCAGGACCTGGAAGCCGCCGGTAACATCGAGGAGCTTTTCGAGTGACCATCCAGGAATGATAACAAGGATGGCTTAGCGCCTAATTTTTTTATGGGATTAGCGGTAAAATCGATAATGATGAATGGCTTAAAGCTGGGCTTCTCGACGCTCTCCATATTCATGAAGCCGCCCGAGACCTGGGCGAAAATTGCTTTAGGCGATAACTTTAACGCGATAGAGATACTATGCGAAGGCCCCATGTGGCCCAGGCGAAAGGCATGGAAGGGGTGCATCGAAGCAGACGGCCTCGAGGTATACCTGCACTCGCCGACGATAGACCTTAACCCGGCGAGCGTCAACGAGGGGATACGGGATGAGACGCTCAGGCAGCTTAAGGAGACGATTGACATGGCGGCGGGCCTGGGGGCAAAATACGTGACGACGCACCCCGGCGTAATTCACAAGCCAATCCCCAGGATATGGGATATGTGCCTGGAGTTCGCCACCCAGGTCCTCGGCGAGGCGGCAGACTATGCGAAGGCGTGCGGCGTCACCCTCTCGATCGAGAACATGCCCAACCGGAGAACGTACCTTTGCACCAGCCCGGAAGGCCTCGAAAAGCTCCGGAAGGCGTGTGGCTGCGGCGTCACCATCGACGTCGGGCACGCCATCACATGCCCTGACCCCTCCTCATTCTTAAAGCTGCCCGGCATATCATACTTACACGTCAACGACAACGATGGCGACAGGGACGCCCACCTCTGCCCGGGAGACGGCATACTGGACCTGAGCCTGCTAAGGCTCCACGACCGCATGATAATCGAGCTCAACGATTATGGCGAAGTCCTCCGGGCGCGGGACGTCATCCTCCGCTCGGTATAGGCGACAGCCGAATATGGATTAAGTACACGTATGAGAAAATATATGACCAGGGACACTAAACAATGTGAATATCTGGTAACCCTATGACCGAGGTAATAGTCCACGATCCAGGCCTGTGCACCGGCTGCAGGCAGTGCATGACGGCCTGTTCTTTCAGGAATTATAAGACCTATAACTACGACCTATCGCTGTGTAAGGTGCTCGATAAGAATGGGGAGTTTGTCAGGGTACACTGCCAGCATTGCGCCGACCCGATGTGTATGGCAGCCTGTCCCGTGGGCGCCATCACCAAGAACGAGGAGACCGGCTTCGTGACGATAGACAAGATGCTGTGCATAGGCTGTAAGGCATGCATGTGGGCGTGCCCCATCTCAATACCTCAGATGCAGAGGGGCTTGAAGGCCATGGCCAAGTGTGACATGTGCTGCGGGGACCCCGAGTGCATCATGGTGTGCTCTGCTAAGGCTATAAAGCTCATGGCCAGGGAGGAGGGCAGGGAGCTCGTGAGGAGGCTGAGGAAATGAAGGAGCTATACCCCTGGCGGCGCCAGGTCAAGATACCTCTTCCTTCTTCAGTGAAGCCTCAGCTTATCAGGCACTTCTCCATCGGGCTGCTCTACCCGGTGACTGAGGAGCTTATGGAGGCCAGGAGAAAGGCGGGGCTGGACCCCGTGCCGCCAACCGCGCACAGGTACCACGAGGCGGTCGAGGACATACAGAAGATAGTCAGGGCCATGGGAATCGACAGGAAGATGGGCCTGGACCTGGAAAAGATGGAGTATAAGTTTAAATGACCAATCAAACATCAAGCAATGCGGGCTTAAAGCCGAAGTATTCGCACTTCCTGGGCTGCGTCATGCCCACGAAGATGCCGTGGGCGGAGTCGGCCATCATGAAAACGCTGCCAAAGCTGGGCGTTGACCTTGAGTACCTTACGAAGTCCACCTGCTGCCCGAGGGCGGGCGTGTGGATATCGGTCGATAAGCGGGTCTGGCTCACGCTGGCCTCTTACAATTTACTTCAGGCAGAGGAGGCGGGCCGCGACGTCCTGGTCTCATGCAACGGCTGCTACGTGACGCTTTACGAGGCCAACAAGGTCCTGAATGAAGACCGTGAGGCGCTGGCCATGGTGAACGGGTATCTCGCAGCGGCGGGCAAGCACTTCGACGCCAACATCCGGGTCAGGCACCTGCTCGAAGTATTATACGAGGACGTCGGGATAGGGCGCATCAGGAAGGAGGCCAGGAAGCTCCACATCAGGGTCGCCATACACCCGGGTTGCCACATGCGAATCTTCCAGGACGGCCATCTCGTAAGATACTTCTCGGAGCTGGCCGAAGCCCTGGTAGACGAGGTGGTGCCCTACGGCCTGGAGCGGATGTGCTGCGGCCTGCAGGCAAACCTCGCCGACAGGGAATTCGCCACGTACGACAGGGCCAAGCGGAAGTTCGACGCCATCAAGGCCCAAAACGTGGACGCCCTGGTGCTCGTATGCTCGGGCTGCTATGACCAGTTCGAGAGGGCGGCCACCACCCTGAGGAAGAAGGATGGATACGACTTCGACGTTCCCGTAATACACCTGGCCGAGCTTCTCGCCGTCTCATACGGCTTGAAGCCGGACGACTTCGGCATGCGATACATGCGCACGGCGCCCGTAGACAGGCTCATCGAAAAACTGGAGAAAGCGTAAAATGAAGCCATACTTCATCATAGCGATATTCATCCTGGTGATTAGCGTCCTGGGCGCGCTGTTCTTCGCGTCCGAGGGCCTGATAATGCTGTTCCTGTTCGCAGAGCTAGCCTCCATGGTCTCCTTCTACATATTCTTCTCGGTCATAATACCGTCATTATTCCCCGAGTATCGCAACGTGGACGAGAACTTCAACTGCGGCGCTAGCGAGCTATACCTGAACCCGGAGGAGATGTACGGGCCGAAGACGCCATTCGGGGGTGTTAAAGATAAATAGGCAATCCCTCAAGCTCGATTTTCGGGAATTGGCGCCAGAAGCCATACCAGGGGAGGCGACCGCCCTCCTGGATAAGGGGGGAAGGATGATCTACGCCTCGGCGGTGGACATGGGAGTCCAGGGCATCCAGATAAACTACTACTTCTGCTTCGACCACCAGGAGCCTTACAGGCACACGATACTGAGGGCTTACCTGGACAGGGAGAACCCTGTAGTCCAGTCGATCACTCCGATTACTAGCCAGGCAGACTGGTCGGAGCGGGAGCTCATCGAGTTTCTAGGGGTGAGGGTGGAAGGCCACCCGAACCCGACACACCTCTGGCTTCCCTTGAACTGGGAGGACATGTACCTCGGCGGCAGGCCCGAGGCCGACCACGAGACCGAGCGCATCAACGCCTCCCCGCCAGTTAAGCTTCCGAAGGAGAACATCGTCACGCTCCCAATGTCTGCCATACCATACGGCCCCTACCACCCGGCGTTCATAGAGAGCAACTACCTGAAGATGTCCGTGGAAGACGAGGTGGTGAAAAAGGCGGACCTTAAGCTCGGGTTCAACCATCGTAGCGTTATCAAGCTCATGGAGAGGCGCGACTACTATAAGGACATCTTCTTATCCGAGCGCATCTGCGGGCTGTGCAACTCGCACCACGTCCTGACGTTCGTCAAGGCGGTGGAGGACCTGGCCGGCGTTGAAGCGCCCCCGAAGGCGCAGCTCGCCAGGACGCTGCTCTGCGAGATGGAGCGTATCCAGAGCCACCTGATGGCCATAGGCCTCATAGGGGACCTAACGGGATTCCGCACCATGCTGATGCACTCATTGAGGGTCAGGGAGGACATGCAGGACGGCCTCGAGGCCATATCCGGGCAGCGGGTCACCCACGGGCTGATAACCATAGGCGGCATACGAAGGGATATAACCGCCAGCCAGGCGGACTTCGTGCTCTCAAAGCTAAAGGCCATGAAGAAGTCGGTGCCCGAGCTATTCGACCAGTGCCTTTCCAACGACGTCCTCGTAGGGCGGCTCAAGGACGTGGGAGTCCTCACCAGGGAAAATGCGATAAAGCTTGGCGCGATAGGCCCGACCGCCAGGGCCAGCGGCCACAGGATAGACGTGCGCAAGAACTCGCCATACGCCGCCTACGAGGAGGTGGACTGGGACATCGTCTCCGAGAAGTCGGGCGATAGCCTGGCACGGCTGAAGGTCAAGATGGGGGAGGTGCTCATGTCTATGCACATATGCGAGCAGTGCTGCGACAGGATTAAGGCTTTGTCCGGCCCCATCCTGGCGAAAGTGAAGGAGATGCCCTGCGCCGAGGCGGTGGCGAAGACCGAGCCGCCACGCGGCGAACTCTTATACCACGTGGCCTCGAATGGCACGAACACGCCGGACTTCGTCCGGATAAGGGTTCCCACGTTCCTGAACGCCCACATCATGCTCAGGCTGATACAGGGCGGCTGGGTGGGCGACGTGCCCGCCATCATTGGCAGCATCGACCCGTGCTTCTCATGCACCGACCGGGTCACGATTATCAAGAAAGATGAGCAGAGCGTCGTCGACGTTCGGACGCTGGGAGGTAGGCGATGTTCGACGCCGCCTGGCTGAACCCGATCATAGCCTTTATAATAGGCATCCTGCTATCCTTTAAGCTGCGCAAGGTCTTTGCCCGCGTGCAGCTACGCCGGGGCCCGCTCATCTGGCTTCCTTCAAGGTGGCACGATATTAACAGGAGCAAGGTGCTGCAGCCTCTATACGATATCTTGAAGCTGTTCAGCAAGCAGACCATCATACCCCATACTGCCACCCCGCTGTTCATAGCAGGGCCCTTTTTAGCGCTGGCGTGTGCCATCTGCGCGGCGTTGTTCGTGCCAGTCGCCGGCGTGGCCATCGATTACCCCTTCAGCCTCGTCATATTGTTCTACCTCCTCCTGTTCGAGCTATTATTCATCATCGTAGGGGGCATATCGAGCGCCTCCCTGTTCGCAGCCATGGGGGGCGTCCGTGAAATCGAGCTGATGCTCTCGAACGAGATACCTTTCATAATAGGCACTTTCGCCCTGGCCATCACGTATAATACCCTCTCAATAAGAGAGATGATGGGCTTCAACATAATCGTAAACCCCATGGCCGCGCTTGCTGTCATGCTCGCCATACTGGTGAAGCTTCACCTGAAGCCCTTTGACATACCCGAGGCGGACTCGGAGATAGTGGGCGGCCTCACGACGGAGTATAGCGGGAAGCTGCTCGGCGTGCTTGAGACCACTAAGGTCATCATGGTCTTCGTCCTATGCGCCCTGTTCGCCGACCTGTTCCTGTGGGTCCCCTCGTCGGGCATATACGCCTGGGCAATATTTATAGCGGGCCTGGTCGCCACTGGGCTTACCCTGGCCTTCGTGAACTCGCTGTTCGCCCGCTTCAGGATAGACCAGGCGACGAGGTGGCTTTTCAAGTTTTCCACGCTCATATCGCTGCTGGCCCTGGGATGGGCTATCATGGGGGCGTATATATGCTAGAGAAGCTGAAGGCATCTGGCGAGCTCATCGCCAATTTCTTCAAAAGGCCGGTGACCGTGAAGGAGAGCTTCGGCTTCGTGGCAGAGGCCTTCCGGTGGCTGCCCAGGCGTAACGATGACCTTTGCACGGGGTGCGGGGCGTGCGTGGAGAGGTGCTCCAGCGGGGCCACAAGCATCACGGATAGAGGCGATACGAGGGTCGTGTCAATAGACGGGCTTCGCTGCATCTTCTGCGGCCGCTGCGCCGAGGTGTGCCCGGAAAAGGCCCTTGAATTGACGCTGGAGGATGCGCCCCCGGCCCAGGGCTCAGACCCCACGGCGAGGGTGAGCCTTTCCAGGGGCGCGGAGGAGCCGAGGCCGACGGTGGACACCGTGCTGAAGCTCCAGAGGTGTAGCGTGTGTGGCGAGGTCATGCCGGTCACCGAGAAGTACCTCGACGCCATAAAAGAGAGAACGCTGAGGAACCTGAAGCCGGAGACCGCCGCCATAGTGGAGAAGGACATGGAGCGCTACTTGAAGACGTGTATAAACTGCAGGCGCGTGCATAGCCTGGAGTGGGATACCCATCCGAGGAAGTTCATATGAGACTGGGAAGCCCGATAAAAAAGTCTCCGTGGATTTACCACGCCCACGCTGGGGGTTGTGTCGGCTGTGACATCGAGCTGCTGGCCTGTATGGGCCCCAGGTATGACCTGGAGAGGCTGGGGGTCAAGTGGGTGGCTTCGCCCAGGTACGCTGACATATTACTGGTGACGGGCCCGGTCCCCCTCCACACGAAGCCCTTCCTGGAGCGCGTGTACGCCCAGACTCCCGAGCCTAAGCGTGTCATAGCCATGGGCTCGTGCGGCACCTCCTGTGGCGTATTCATCGATGACGAGAACTACTCCATAGCGGGCCCTGTAGAGAACATCATCCCCGTTGACGTGAAGATTCCTGGCTGCCCGCCCAAGCCCGAGGCCATCGTCGATGGCATAATAAAGGTGATGAGAAAATTCTAATAGCTTAGCCGAGTCCCCTCCTTTTTAATAATAATAACCGATAGATTTATGCGTCTCTCTTTACATAAGGCGGAGGGACTAAAAACACTTTGATGCTCACTCTTTGCTGGGATAACATGGACGACAAGGCCATCAAAAAACTCATGAAGCCGGAGTTCGCGAAGAACTACGAGAAGTACTATCCGGTGAAAACCCTAAGGTCGCTGGGCTACGAGAGGCGCGTTTGCAAGAAGTGCGGGAGGGGTTTCTGGAGCCAGGCAGAGCGCGAATATTGCGACGAGGCCGAGTGCAGCGGAGGCTACAGGTTTATAGGGGAGTCTTTGACACGAAAGAAGTTCGCCTATAAAGAGGCCTGGGACACCTATGTTAAGACTTTCGAACAGTGGGGATATGTGCCGCTAGAGCGCTATCCCACGGTGTGCAGGTGGTATGAGGATTTATATTTTGTTGCTGCGGGGATAAACGACTTCCAGCCATACGTGGTGGCGGGGGAGATAGAGCCGCCGGCACCGGCGGTGCTCGAGCCACAGTTCTGCCTGCGCTTCAACGATATCGATAACGTGGGGATAACGGGCCGCCACTACACCGGCTTCATCATGGTTGGCCAGCACACCTTCAACACGCCCGAGAGGCACGTCTACTTCAAGGAGGAGGGCATAGCCCAGATCCAGGAGTTTTTAACGAAAGGCCTGGGCATACCCGCCCACGAGCTCGTCTTCCACGAGGACGTCTGGGCTGGAGGGGGCAACTTCGGGCCGTCCATCGAGTACTTCTCAAGAGGCCTGGAGCTCGGGAACCAGGTGTACATGCAGTACGAGCAGCTTCCCGACGGCTTCCGCGAGCTAAGGACTAAGGTCATTGACATGGGCGCCGGGCTGGAGAGGTGGGCGTGGTTCTCCCAGGGGGTGCCGATGTCGTATGACGCCACTTTCCCTAAGACGATGGAGTTCCTGTATAAGAGCGCTGGCTACCGGCCCGACGGCGAGTTCATGGCGCGCTTCGCGAGGTACGCGGGCATATTGAACGTGGACGAGATCGAGGACGCCCACTCTGCCTGGAATGACATAGCAGGGCAGATGGGCATGAGCCTTGAAGAGCTTAAGGACGTGGTCTATAAGAACAGGGCGCTTTACGCCATCGCTGACCACGTGAGAAGCCTGCTCGTCGCCATACACGACGGCGCCCTGCCCTCCAACGTGGGCGGCGGGTATAATTTGAGAAACCTGCTGAGGAGGTGCTGGACGCTCATAGACCAGTACGGGTTCGACCTGGACATAAACGACGTGTTTAAGTGCCACATCGACGAGTTCGGCTCGTGGTACACCGAGCTTAAGGACTATGGAAGCCTGTTTGACATCATAGAGGTGGAGAGGAAGCGCTACGAGGAGTCGAGGCAGAAGAGCCAGAACATCATTAATAGGATGGTCAGGTCCGGGGAGGCGTTCACGCCCGAAAAGCTGGTCGAGCTATACGACTCGCAGGGCATCGCCCCGGAGATGATAAAAGAGGCCAAGCCAGACCTGGAGGTACCCGAGGACTTCTACGCGAGGGTGCAGGCCAGGCACGAGCGCAGGCAGGAGCGCGTGGCAGAGGCCAGCGAGACGGCGGGGCTTCCGAAGACGGTGCCCCTCTACTACGAGAGGCCCCAGGAGTTCAAGTTCGATGCGGGCGTGGTCAGGCTTATAGCGCCCACGAAGGTGGTGCTGGACAGGACGCTGTTCTACCCGCTGGGCGGGGGCCAGGCCAGCGACACGGGGTTCATAAACGGCATAAGGGTAAAGGACGTCTACAAGCAGGACGGGGTGATCGTGCACGTCCTCGAGTCGCCGCTGCCCGCTGACACGGCGAGGGTTGTGGGCGAGGTTGACAGGGACAGGCGCAGGATACTATCTGCGCACCACACCTCCACGCACATCGTGAACTACGCGGCCCGAAAGGTGCTGGGCGACCACGTGTGGCAGGCCGGGGCGGAGAAGACGCCAGAGAAGGCGAGGCTGGACATCACCCACTACGAGTCGCTGAGCTTCGGCCAGCTCCAGGAAATCGAGAGGGCCGCCAACGAGCTGGTACTGAAAAACGTGCCTGTGGAGGTCGAGGAGCTGCCGAGGTCCGAGGCTGAGAGGCGCTACTCGATGCGCATCTACCAGGGCGGCGCGGTGCCCGGCAAAGTCTTAAGGATCATAAAGATAGACGGCTACGATGTGGAGGCCTGCGGGGGCATCCATGTGGACAATACGGCCAAGGTGGGCTTCATAAAGCTCCTCTCAAGCGAGCGCATACAGGATGGCGTCGTGAGGCTTGAGTTCAAGTCGCTCGAGAACTCCCTGGAGGAGGTACAGCGCCATGACAGGATTCTCAGGGAGGTCTCGGACCTGTGGGGCGTAGGCTACGAGGACATCCCGAAGACTGCGGCGAGGTTCTTTAGCGAGTGGAAGGAGCTGTCCAAGAAGAACAAGGACCTTACCATTGAGCTCATTAAAGCCCTCGTGGGCCGCTCGCTCGCAGTCGGCGGGGACACGGTTGAGCTGGAGCTTCCTGCGGGCGACCCGGGTACCCTCATGAAGGCCGTTGAGGCCATGAAGCCCAGCTTCAAGGGGAAGACAGTCATATTGAAAGGGGACAACTTCGCCTACGGGTACTCTGATATAATAGACGTCAGGGCGAAGCTGGCCGAGAGCTACTTTAACGTGACGGGCGGCGGGCGTGAGGCCCGCGCCTTCAAGGCCAGGCCGAAGGCCGCATGATTAAGTATTATGAGCCATACTTTACATGGATATGCATAAAGAAGCTGCGATATCAGGGGAGAAGGTAGAGCTGCTGAAGGCCGCTCTCTCGAAGCTCAGGAGCCTGGGGATAGAGAAGTCTGCCGTCATCTCCCGTGATGGCACGATGCTGGCCGCCGACGTTCCGCCAGGCGAGGAGCACAAGATCTATGCCGCGATGTACGCCGCAATGCTCGGCTCGGCAGAGGGGGCGGCCTCGGAGCTGCGACTCGGGGTCCCAAAGCGGGTGGTCATGGACGTTGGCAAAAAGAAGGTGATAGTGGAGGGGGCGGGGCCGATGGCGCTCATCGTGGCGCTTGTCGGGTCTGCGGCACAATACCAGAAGGCCGCCCCCGACATTGACCGGGCAGCGTCCGAGGTCAAGGCCATCATGGCAAAATAGCCAGCCCCTGCCAGTAACTTATATATGCCACCTTTTTCATTGTATATCTCCAATCGCCACATATAGAGGTAAATTTTATGGTCAACGTTGCGCTGGTGGGCGGAGAGAGGAGCGGCAAGACGACGCTCGCCTCCAGGCTCGGGAAAAAAGGCACCGAGTCAGACATCGTTTTGTACAACTTTACGAAGGGAGAGAACATCTTGACCGTGGTGGACCCGGTCGGGTACCCGAAGTCCCCGAAGCCGCTGGTCAACGCGGTCAACATGTCCGACGTGGTATTATTTTGCGTGGCCTCGAGCGGCCTGGACGCCAGGGCTGGGGAGTGCATAATTTTGATGGACCTGCTCAGGCCGAGGCATGGCATCATCACCATAACTAAGGCGGACGAGTCCAACCCCTACGCCGTGGAGGAGCTCATGAAAAAGATAAAGGCGCTTACGAGAGGCACCGCCATGGAAGGGTGGGAGATCATGCCCACGTCCACGAAGTCGTTTGAGGGCATAGACAGGCTGAGGGACAGGCTATTCGAGCTGGACGAATTGCTTAAAAAGGAGTACGAGGCGCTCGTAGACAGGCCCGTGCGCATCCCCATCGACCACCACTTCAACGTGACGGGCGTGGGATGCGTCATCCTGGGATGCGTGCTACAGGGCACGGTGAGCGTCCACGACAGGCTCACCATATTCCCGCCCGGCAGGGAGGCCGAGGTCCGCTCCATCCAGATGCAGGACAACGACGTGAAGCAGGCGAAGGCGGGGGACAGGGTGGGGCTGGCCCTCAAGGGCGTCCAGAGCAAGGAGCTCGACCGGGGCTTCATAATCTCCGGGTCAGAGGCCGTTTCGGACGCCCTAAAATTGAAGTGCAGGACCGCCAGGTTCAGGGGCGAGTTCAGCGTGAACGATAAGGTTCATCTTTATGTGGGCCTCCAGTCAACCCCGGCCCTCATAACTGGAATGGCGCCCTCCGCAAATGGAGAATATGAAGTAGAGGTAAAAATGGACAAAGAGGTGGCGTACAGCCCGGGCGACAAGTTCATACTCTCGAGGCTGGACGACCCCAAGCAGCGGTTCCTGGCTATAGGAACCCCGTGAGCCTCGATTGTAGGCAGTCGCTTATTACCGCCGACGTCGTCTTCCACGACTTCCGTACGAACGGCGGCATCTCCCCATTTTTAGCGTAATAGCTTTTAAGGAATTTTATTGTTATGGGGTCGTGAGGGTACCCGCTTCCAACGTCCTCTCCGACTGTCTCGGAGATTTTCTTTACCAGGGCGTCGCGGTGCACCTTTGCCAGGATCGAGGCGGCCGACACGATGGGGTAGTCTTTATCCGCGTTATGCCTCGAGACCACTTCCACCTCGAAGCTGAGGCGCTTCCTCACGTTCAGGCCGAACCGCTCCGCGTTCACGTCGCATGCGTCCAGGTAGGCCACCTTCGGCCTCAGGGCCTCTATCACCTTTGCGAAGCACTCCACTTCGATGCCGTTCAACGTGCTCCCTCCGGCCATGCGGGCGTCTATCTCCTCAGGGCTAACCACGACCAGCTCATGACTGCAAATCTTCTTTAAGCGTACGGCAAGCTCTTCTCGCCTTTTTGGGGTGAGGAGCTTCGAGTCCTTGAGGCCCATTTGCTCAATTGCTTTAAGGCGCCGCGGGCTGACTGCGACCCCGCAGACCACCAGCGGCCCGATAACCGGGCCCCGGCCCGCCTCGTCAACGCCCGCGATCACTGGTATGCCTCGTACTTCACGCCCATCCGCTCCAGCTCGCCCTTCACCCTCTTTACGAAGCCATCGAAAGTGTCCCTGCCCCTGACAACCTTCGCCAGGGCGGCCCCGGCCTCATCGTCCGTCATGCCGCGCACCCTGAAAATGGCTGAGCCGCGCGCCCTGGCGGGCCGGGTGAGGACGCCGTCCCCGTCTCCATCTGTGATGCCTATGATGCGCACGCCAAGGCGTGCCAAAACGTCGCCGGCCACCTCTGTCGTATCGTCGCCTATCGTTAGGGCGCAGACGGTGTCCAGGTCGACGGAGTCAAGCGAGGCGAACGCAGCGTGGTCGATGACCGCCATCTTGCCGGCCCCATCCCTGACCGGCAATAGGCACGCCTCAACGGGCCTCTCCCTCAGGCTTCCCGACTTAACCATGGCGCTCCAGATGTCGCATATGCCCAGCCTGGCCAGGCCAGTCTCCTTGGCTTCGACCCCTTCTACGCGGCAGACCTTCCCCTGCCTCTCATATATCCTCACCTCAGGGGATTTTACAATGCCTATGAACGTCCCGTTCACGAAGAGAGGCTCCCCAGGAATGGCGCACTTAACGACCCTGCACCTTTGGCCTTCTGTATCGTAGAACAGGCATGGGGAGGGCGACATACGCTTCAGGCCGACATGAAAGTGCCCTGAGAGCCTCTCCGCTGCAGGCTCCTCGCTAGAAGGGCTGCCCCAGGCTATAACTACGCCATCATCGGCAAAAGCCCGCTCCACCTGCACCACCGGCCTGGCCACCCGCCCGGCAACGATGTCGCCGAAGGCGATGCCAGAGCCCAGGGTCTTGCCATGGTTCACCAGGATGAGCACCCTGGCCTGAAGCGACGACAAGGCCACGCTTGGAGGATCGCAAACTGAAATATCGACCTCCCCTTCCAGCCCCTCATCTATGATAGCCGCCCGGCACATCGTGCCGCCGGCCACCGCCCTGACGCTTCCCATCCCCTCAAGTAATCTTATAGTCTCCCTTAGCTCGCCCGAGTATACTGCCTCCGGGCCGTGGACCACGACTCCAAAGTCAAACGAGCCTTTCAGGCCTGACCACCCCCCTCTTAGGGCATAGCTCCTCCACAGGGCAGATGTGGTGCAAAGGCGCCAGAGCCTTACAAAAGTCCCGGCCCAGGTTAATTATGAGCAGGTGCGCCATTCCCGGCATTTTCAGCCCCCTTTCCAGGTCCTCCTTGACCCTCCTCTTCGCCGCCTCCGAGTCCCCCATCGACATGCTCAGGCCAAGCCTCTGCGATACCCTGCAGATGTGGGTGTCCACGGGCACGACGCTGTGGCCCAGCGAAAAGAGCAGGACGCAGTCCGCCGTCTTTGGCCCCACGCCATGAAGGCTCAAAAGCGCCCTCCTCGCCTCATCCGTCGGCGCCCTCCTCATCCACTCGAGGCTTCCGCCCCACCGCTCCTCTATCTGCCTGGAGCACTCGATCATATAGCTAGCCTTATATGGCCCAGAAAAGCGGATCAGCTCTTCCAGCTCCCTCTTATCCGCGCACGCCATCTTGTGGACGTCGATGCCCTTATAGCGGCGCTGGAGCCTGTGGAACGTCCTTCGGGCGCTGTCAGCCGTCTTGTTCTGCGTCAAAATGGTTATCATCAAGGAAATAAATGGATCCTGCAGCCTCAGCACCCAGCAGCGCCTGTAAAACTCCTGCAGCCTCAGCAATATCTCGCTATCACCGTGGTAGACTTCGCTGAGGGGGTAGTCGAAGATGGACATCGCCTCGTCGTGGAACTCGTGCGGGGTCACCTCGATGGAGCCGTCGGGCCGCTGCTCCATGAATACGTCAATGCCAGCCTCTGGATAGTACCTAACATACCTGCCGTCCTGAGGCATCCACTCCAGGGCCGTTATCTGGATGTCCATGGTCGAGCGAAGGTCGATGTCCATCATATCCCCTTTTTACTGAGCGCCTCTATCGCCGGCGCCACGTCGGCGAGGCGCTCTATCGTTAAATCCGGTGCGGCGTAGCGGTCGCCCGCCTTATAATATTGAGCCGCGTACCTATCAAACCTCTCCGTATACTTATTAAAGTGGACCGCCTTCATGCCTGCCGAGGCCGCGCCATAGACGTCAAGCAACATGCTATCCCCAACGTGGACCGCGCTCTCGGCCTTCGAGCCCAGGCCTCCGAGGGCGATCTCGAATATCTTCCTGTTAGGCTTGACGTAGCCGGCCTCGTTCGAAAACACTGCGTAGTCGAAGTACTTCATGATGCCGTGCCCTTCAAGGATGAGCCTTATGGTCTCCCCCGGGGTCCTGCCAGTGTTTGAGATAAGCCCTAACTTGTAGCCCTTCTTCTTCAGGCTTAAAAGCGTCGATTGCGCCCCCTCCACCAGGGATGGCTTAAAGTCAAGAATGGCGTTAGCGTAGGGGAGGCGGATGACGCTCATGTTACGCCCGGTAGCCTCGAGCCCGAGCCCCTCAAGGAACAGCGCAAGGTGCTCTTCCAGGCAGGCATCCCTTTCCTGCCTCCAGAGCGTGGACAGGCACGTCTCAGAATGATCATAAGCCTTCAATATATCCTCTTTGCTGAAACTAAAGCCTTCTCTCTCAAACGCCCTCGCTATAAGCCCTATCCTGGCGTTCTTTACCCTGTCATCGTAGAACTCGTGGACGAGCAGCGTATTCCATACGTCGAAGGTGACGGTGTCGATGAGGCTCATCTGAAAAAACTACAATGGCTAAACATTAATAACTTTTTTCATCTATTTTTTTAAGCCTTAGGGGCCTTCAGTGCGGCGAACTGGTCGATGACCTTCTTGGTATCCTCGCGGGCAGCCTTCACCTCTTCGGGGGCGAAGCTGCCCTTCCTGTAGGCGACACCTATGACCTTCTGGGCGCCGCTCTCGACCGAGTACAGGCTTACGCCCTTAGACTCGACATAGTAATACGGCTCCTGCTTTACCTTGTATAGCTCCTGATACAGGCCCGAGTAAATGGCGGCGTCCTGATCGGGCGCCTTACTGGTGGAAGCTATGACAAGGCCATCATGGGAGGCGAGCGTGAGCGAGTCCAGCCCATACTTCTGGGTAAGGGTCATCATGCTCTCGGCCAGCGAGCCTTTCACGACGTCGATGGGTGGTATCTTGACGGGGGGCTTTGCGGGCTCTTGCACGGGCGTTTTCATGGCCTCCGTTGGCGGGGGCACTGTGGCGGGCTTTTCTGCAGGCCTTTCCGCCGCCTCTTTGCCCACATACTCGGCGAATATCCTGCATAACTCCAGCACGAGGTATGCTATGGAGACGGCGAGCACTGCCGCCACCAGCAGGTCTAACGATAGGATAGCCGGGTCACCTGTGCCGAAAAAACTGTACAGGCCATCAATGATATCCATTTTCCACTCAACCCTCAGCTAAATACCATCTGCTCAACCTATATTTAAATTATATCCTGTCACAGCGCATAGTATAGTAAACTTGTGGCTGCAATACAATTTCGGGCCTCATTTTTGCGCCACCGCCTTTATCTTATGGCGGGTGAACTCCTCGCCGTGGAAAGCCTTGCGCGATATGACGCTTTCGATGCTCAGCACGGTGAACTTAGATAGCATGGACCTGACTTCCTCCTCGCTGAAATAGTGGTATACTATTCCGGTGCGGCGCCTGAACGTGTCCGGCTCTACGAGCGTGCCGCCGTACCGCATGTCCTTCTTGCCAAACACCTGTATGAAAAGAAGGCCTCCCGGGGCGAGGACTCGATACGCTTCCATGGAGGCCGCCGCGCGCTCGCCCTCCAAAAGGTGCTGGAGCACGTCATAGCAAACGGCCGCGTCGAACGTGGAGTCCTTGAAAGGAAGGCTTCGCGCGTCTCCCTGCACCGCTTTTTGCCCTGCAAGGGTGAGAAGCGCTCCTCTCGAGAAGTCCACGCCTACGGCGTCGAACCCGGCCCTGGCCAGCGGGACGAGCATCTTGCCATTGCCGCAGCCCACGTCGAGCACCCTCGCGCCCTTTTTTAAATACGCCTTCATCGGGCCGATGTCATAAGGGCCTCTCCAGGCTGTACGAGTGTACTCGTCTTCCCACGCCTTCAGGTGTGACGCCATCGTAACCCCTTTATTTCCAGTGGAGCATACACACTCTATGTATCTACCATACCATTAATAATATGATGCGACAATCCTGGAAAGTGATGTGGCGGGAAATAGCGTATTGGGGTAGAAAGCTGGCTGAATGCGGGCTGGTCAGCTCGAGGTTCGGGAACATAAGCGTTCGAACCGAGCGGGGGCTCTTAATAAAGAGGTCCGGCGCCATGCTGGACTCTCTCAAAGAGGAGGACGTCATAGAGGTGGGGCTTACCCCTTCTAAGGCAGACGCGGGAGCGTCCTCGGAGACGTCGAGCCATCGAGCCATCTACCTGGCCACCGATGCCAGGGCCATCATCCACGCCCACCCGCAGTTCGCCATAGTCGAGTCGCTGCTATGCGGGAGCGAGATAGAGCCGCTCGACAGCGAAGGCCTTTCTTTTTTGGGGACGATACCCATCGTCGACGGAGAGCCTGGGTCGAGGGAGCTTTTCGAAAGCTTGACTCGGGCGTTCTCCTCGGGCAAGGCCAGGGGCGTGGTGAACCGCGGCCACGGCTCGTTCGCCGCCGGGCCGGACCTCGCGGATTGCTTCAACACCACGGCTATGATTGAGCACAGCTCGAAGATAAGGTACCTGTACGACCTTCAGCGGCGCGCAAAAAGCTAGCTATTGCGCCTGGCCAGCATCAGGGCGACGACGAGGAGGCAGGCCGCGTTGAAGGGGCCGCTGCCAGCCTGCGCAGGGGGCTCGTACCTCTCCGGGGATACGTACGCCTCCACCACGGTGAAATATCCCTGCACTTCCGTGCCCTCGCCCCATACGGCATACTGGATGTTCAGGGGCGCCGTCCCATCCACCCATTCGCCGCCAGGCTCGAGCACCCAGTGAAAATGTATTGTTTCGTTAAGCCCCCCTTTCTTTAGCACAATGCTGCCTTTCGAGTCGCCCGAGACGAGCCTGTACGCCTCAGGGCCTCCCGTCTCCTCCAGCACTGCGGCCGCCTTCACGCTCCTGTCAGGGGTCACGTAGAGGTCAACCGTGAAAGGCTCGCCCACCTTCAATTTAGCGCCGGTCACGGTCGCCTCCTGTCCATTGTAGTATGCCTTGATAACGTGCTTTGCCGTGGCCCCACCCGAGGCTAGCATCAAGCAGGCCAAAAATAGCGCTAAGGCTTTCATGCGGAGGCCTCGTCGAACCCAGTGCTCTTCTCCTCCCACCCTCCGAGCTTATCGCCTACGCCCTGCGCCCCGGGCGGGACTATGATGAAAGTACACGTCTGATGGTGGAACCTTACCGGCTCATTCCTGCCCGCTATGTCGTTTCCCTCATGGATTAGCATAGGGCGGCGCACGTACACGGTCGCCCGCTGGCCGAGCAATGCGTCGGGCACCGGCTCGTTATCGGTATCATAGACGGCCAGGTATGGTATCTCACCATATATCTCTATGTACCATACGTTCATGGTCGCCCACCAGCCGTAGGGTGGGAGCAGCGGAAGGCCCATGGGGATGCGCTTCAAAGCCGCCCCTATCGCGGCATCCTCATCTTTGGACGCCGCCTCCGCCATGTAGTCCTTAAATGCCTGCTTGATGTCATCGCTTAGCGCGCTGACCACCGAGGTCAGCGCCTTCTCCTCGGCGCCCATTATTGCCTCCTTGGCCTTAGCCTCTATGTAATCGCCGTAGCAATCCACGTACTGGCCCGTCCTCTTCGCAAGCTCCCTCCCGGCCTGAGACCTGGCCTTCCTGGCCAGGCTTTCAGCCATCTCCCGCTGCAGGGTGCCGTTCTTCATGTCGCTGACTGCCTGCTCCGGGGTGCGGCTGTCGAACGCCTCGTCGACGCAGCTTTCCACGTCGTCTCCCGTCAACTGCCCCTGAAGGTCCTGGTCGTGCACAAGGGCGTCGTTTATCTCGTCCTTCATGGCCTGCCTCGCGCTAATGGAAACGTCCTCCACGAGCCTGGACGTCTCCATCGTCACCGTCTCGCTGGCAAGCCTGTAGGCCGTCCCCGCCACCGCGTCGATCCCGTCCAGCACGGCTTCAGTCGCCTGGGATGAGTCCACGAAGTCGGTGGGCAGGGCGAACAGGCACACGTTCCTCACCTTCAGAGGCCTCACCCTGTAGCCGGTCTCGGGGTCCGTGTACTCGTCAACCCCTAGATAATTAGGGCGCTGGTCTATGGCGAGCGCCACGTCCTCCCTCCACTTATAAGGATCATCCTTGCCTTCTCCTCCTTCCAGCGTCATGTTCAGGCCGAAGGGCATGAACATCTTCGTGTCGTCGAGCATGCTCCTCGAGGCGCGGGCATTCTCATTCAACGTGGAGGAATTCATCGAGCTTGAGTAGTCCTTCATCCGCCCGTCTATCTTCCGGCCTATCTCCTGCGATGAATTTACAGAAGAGTTGAGCGCCGCCCCGATGCGTAGGAGGAAGGCCTGCCGCTTATAGAATGCGTATTTTGCCCCGCAGGTCTTGAACACAGGCCCATCCCTGTAATCCTGTTCCGAGAGGTACGCCGTATAGTTCTCGAGGAACTGCTCCTGCATTTTAGCATACGCTGCATCCACCATCTCTGCATACGAGCCATAGTCGTCGGGCCTCAAAGTTACGCCTACGTCGCCCTTTATTTTGGCAGCCAGGGCCTTAATCTCAGTCACGGACGCGCCTTCCACCCACTCGTTGTGCTCGCACGTCACCTCCCTCGTGGAGCCTGAGTAGCCGTCCGGGTACCCGATAGGGTCTGATAATATTCGCTTTATGTGCAGCGCCTCATCATAGGCGTCAACCGCCCCGGCCAGGTTCGAGTCGACGTAATTTTTCCCCATGGAGGTGAAGTCCGCCTCTTTATGGGGCGACCTCACGTCGTCATGGCCGTTCAGCATCGAGCACTCGTCCATTATGAAGTCCACAGTCACCAGCTCAGCACTTCCAGTGCCGTTCTCCCGCACCTTCCACGTCTCCCTGAAGAACGGGCCGGTGCCGTTCTCATTAGCATCCAGGGGATAGGACTCCTTGCAGACGCTGCCCGTATCGCTATGGCCTTCTGCCATGGGCTTTCTTTGTATCGTGACGTGTATGCGGCAGGAGTAGGCCCTGTCAACCTGGTACCTGCTCACCGGGTCTGCGATGGCCGCCCTGAGCTCCTTATCAACTATCTCGTCCGCATTAAAGCGGTACTCCTGGGGCTCCCTGTCGCTTTGTAGCGACCGCCTCGAAGCGTTGCTAAAGTCGTACTGGTTGATATACGAGAGACCGCTATCGTTAAGGACGTCGGCCGTGGAGCGGGAGCTGTCGTAGGTATGCCTGGCGAGGGACGCCAGGCTTACCGGGTCTACCGAGTTGTAGACGCACCCCTGCTCCAGCATGGACGCGGCGTTTGAGATTAAGGCGAGGTCTTCGTTATCCACTATGTTCGCGGGGCTGCCCGTGAAGTACTGGCAGTATCCCCTTGCCCACGTATAGGCGAACGAGGCGGCCGTAACGTCGGCGAGCGCGGCCGTGCCGTTAAGCCTCGCCTCGTACTCCTCTGTGAGCTGCTCGAGCAGCGGATACCTGGACGTGACGAGCGCCCTGGCCACGTACGCCTCCGAGTGGTCGAGCGAGCTGCCAGGCCTCGTAACCCTGAGCTTTACGGGGGCGGACGCGACGTAATACGCCGCATAAGTCGTGTTACACTGCATTATGGGATGGTCTACCGTCCTGGCCAGGCTCATCTTTAAAGTCTCGAAAGTGACGTCCCCCTCCAGGCTAGCCTCGACCACGTAGTCCCCGTAGTAGAAGCCGCCCTGGTAGTTTGCCGAAAGGCACTCAGACAGCCTCCTGCCGGCCATGCGCTGTAGCCTCTTCATGTTCGCCTCCTGCGGGCTTCCGCCGCCCGACACGTTGACTATGGGTTTCTCGCCTACTTCCTCCTCAGCGTACATGCATGCGATGTTGAGGGCGTTGTCGACGTCCGCCCTGGCGCAGGCGAGCGCCTCGTTAAGCTCCCCCTCCCGCTCGTCCTCTATCGAATTGGCCGTGCCCGTTGCCTCCATTTTCATCAGGTATGCCGAGGTGGCCGTCGATATCATTATTAGGAGGATGCCGATGGCCGCGAAGGGGACCCTTGCGCTGTCATCCTCAAGCATCCGCCCTCACCCACACGTATAATGTCGCCCGCGCCGACGACGGGCTATACCTCGAACACATCCAGCGCACTATCATCTGCCGCTCCTCCGCGGGGGTGAGCGTGCCATCCTCAACGCCCCTGGCTATCTCATCAACCAGGCCGTCCAGCGGCTCTTCGCTATAAAGCGCTATCATCTTGCGCAGCGCCTCCTTCACGTCAAGGCTGTCATTGGCCCTGATCGGCTCCACCGTCACGTAGTCGTCAGAGAAGCTGGCGAGGAGCGAGAGGGGGTTGCCAGTGTCGCCTGAAGCCTGGTAGAGCGTGTTGCCCAGCGCCTCGTCCACCATGAGCCGGCTCGCGTTCTCGAGGCATGAGCCCAGCGAGCTTCTCAGCCGTTCCCTGAATACAGCTTCGGAGCCGCCCGCCATGTACCCGGCTGTGGAGCGCTCGATTTCATCCAGCGTCGGGGAAATCGCCTCTTCTATGCTTTCCTCTGTCATGGAGGCCCTGTATGGCATGGTCACGAGGGCGGATGCGGACGCGGCGCCCGGGGGCGGCGTATCCCCGCATGATAAGGACCCCTCGAAAGGCACGCCGGCGAAAGGCGTCCAGCGCATCGAGAAGTTATAAGCGTATCTCCCATCCAGCCTCTCCCGGAGGAAACGGTCTACAGTCGCCTGTGCCTGGCCGGTATAATCACCGGTGAGGGGGTTAAGCCGGAGCGCGCCTCCCCCGAGGCGCATGGTGAACTGGCAGGCAGATGCCTCGGCGGCTATTTCCATGACTGGCTTATGGCGGTTACCCCTCCCTAGAACGGCCTTAGTGGTCTCACTATAGAGCCATGAGCCCGGGTCTATGCCACACCTCTCTGCCACCTCATCTGCCCTGTCGCCCAGCACCCTGTACTCGAAGTAGTCCACCCTGGACGTTTCCATGGACGCGAGACTCGAGGATGCCAGCGCCCTGAGGCTGGAGTCTGCCACGTGCCGCTCGCGCCCTTCAGTCGTGGCTGCGCTAAGGATGAGGGCGCATGCGGAGACCATGGCCAGGAAGAGGATGGCGTCCATCATGGTTGAGTATCCCGCATCTTCCATGCTATCCCTCCCACATGGTCACCTTCAGGGTGCCAGGAACGCACCGGGCATCGTTCAGCCTTACTGATACCGGGAGCGTGCAGCTCGCAGACCTGCCTCTGGAGGCTTCTCCCCATCGCCACGAGTGCCCATGGGCCTCGACCGTGTACTCCACGGCGCTCCCCGGGTATCCATAGCAGGCGTCCACGCTCGAGGCGTTGTCGAGCCTGTGGGCGTCCATAACTCCAGGACTACAGGATAGTAAAGGATCGCTCGCCGCAGCGCGGGCCACGCTCATCAGGTCAGCCTTGACCGAGGCGTAATATGCCGATGAGGCATATGAAGAGTAAGCTGACAGCAGCATATACAGGAAAAGGATAAAGCCGACGGCCACGATGCCGAGGGCGGGGAGGTCTGTATATGGCTCGGTTACGCCCCTGTCATCCCTGATAAACGAAAACGTATGATTTCGCCTCCAATGTATGGCTTGAGCCGTTATACGTATACAGGAATGCCTTCTCTATGACCAGGGGCCTGCCTGCCTCTAGCTTTATCGGATTGAGAAGCGTGCTCCGGCTCGCCCTGTCCATAAGCCCATAAAGCTCAGCCGCCCTATCATCATCGATGGGGCGCTCCGGCGTGCCGGTAGCGTTAAACGAGGAGTTCAGGTACTCCCGCATCTCATTTGTATTGCTCCAGGCCAATGAGCCGTTTTCGAAGTACATCCCCGGGACTATGTGGACGGCCAGGGGCCTCACGAATGTAATGTTCGTGCTCGAGGCGGCCACATAATCAGCGCATATTGAAACGTCGAAGCCGTAGGAATAGTGCTTCTCAGCGGCATATGGTATGGCCATGGAGGCCACCGTCTCGACGTCGCCGCACACCTCAGATGCCGCCGATTCGAGGGCTATCGCCGTGTTCGATTGCCTGAGCGAGCTGAACGATGAAAAGACGAAGAACAGTACGGCGGCGGAAGCAAGAATTAGCCCGACGCTCGTGAGGAGGCCCTGCTCGACGCCCCTCTCGTCCATCATTCGGCGGCCTCCCTGATGCTGACAGCATATTCGCCGTCGATCATTGTGGCCTCGAGCTCAAGCCTGTGCCTCCCCGGATACAGCGTCGCGGGGACGAACCGGCAAGCAGCGGCATAGGTCTCGTTCGTGCCGTCAGCGAACTCGATGGCGTACGCCCTCGCGTCCTCCAGGCCATAGGCGACGCGCCGCACGCTGGAAGGAATATAAACGGATAAAACGCTGACAGACCCCAGACATCCTGAGGCGTATTCAGCGCTTGCCAATGATGCGATGCGTCCGGCCTCCCGCCTCGCCTCATCCATGGAGGCCTTATTAGCCTGTCCTTTCATGTAGGCGGCAGCCATCACGATTAGCAGGGCCGAGGCTACTAACACGATGGCCAGCCTCATGCCCAGGAAGTCTACGCCACGATCGTCCAGCATACTTTTTTTCATTTTACGGTAAAATACTTATAGTTTACGACTTATTTTCAATTTATTGAAAATATGGTGGTCGTACATGGATGCAAATGGCAAGAGCCTGGAGGCCGATATACTGGGCCGGGTGATGGCGCTGGAGCAGAGGACCAGGGGCCTGCATGGCCGCGTGAATGCGCTGGAGATGCGCTTTTCAGGGGCTGTCGAGGGGGATGGTCACGATGACACCGAGTTCGTCGCCGGAGAGCGCCTGCCCGATAGCCTGGAGAAGAGGGTGGCCGCCCTCGAGGCCGCTGTTAATGAAAAGAGGCAGCTTAATGCCCGTAGGGCCTCAATGCTCGACGTCACCGGGATAGTCGTGGGCCTCTCCCTGCTGGCCGTGGGCGTTCTGCTGTCCACGAATAGCATGGGCCTCTTGAGGAACCCGCTGCTAGCGTTCAGCGGGGGCATGGTCATACTGGCCTGTGCCGTCTGGCGAATGGTCATAAAATAGCATGGCCGACAAAGTTTTTTATCCCGCGAAGCCATCTCCTCTTACCGATGCACGAAACGTCTCTCCCGCCCAATGACAGGGAAATGCCCCTTTCAGAGCACTTAAGAGAGCTAAGGGACCGGCTATTGGTGGTCCTGGGGGTCACGATATCCTTAATGGCTATAGCTTTCCCCTTTTCAGGCACGCTCGTAGACCTGATGGTAAAGCGCGTTGTGCCCCCTACGGCCATACTAACAGCATACGAGCCGCTCGAGCTCTTCAAGGTGCGCATCATCGTATCCTTCATGGTGGCTGTGGCCATAGGCTTCCCCCTGCTGGTCTACGAGGCCTTCCGGTTCGCCGCGCCCGGCCTCTATAAGCACGAGAAAAGGTTTTTCATCATGATACTCCCCCTGTCCATTGTCCTCTTCGCCCTGGGGGCGGGGCTGGCCTACTTCGTCACCATGCCCCTCTTCTTCAGCCTGGTCTTCGGATACGAGGGGTCCTTAGTCACGCCCGAGCTATCCATTGGCCAGACCTTTAGCATAATCATGAACTTCATGCTCGGCTTCGGCGTCGTCTTCCAGGTGCCCCTCATCGTTGTCATGGCCATAAAGATGGGGCTGGTCAAGCGAAAAACGCTTGAGAATAGCAGGCTCGTCGCTTACGGGCTTCTGGCAGGCTTCGCAGTATTCATAGCGCCAGACCCTACCATGCTGTCCCAGCTCATGGTTGGAGCCGTCTTGATACTCCTGTTCGAGGCCAGCCTGCTCCTCGCAAAGCTCGTTTAAAAGGGATATATGCCCAGGAATAGCACCGCCAGGGCGAAGAGTATGGTAGGCACCCCGACGGCCGCCCATACCAGGGGATTGCCCCGGAACACCTTGCCGCCATCAAGCGGGTCTATGGGTATCAGGTTAAACGCGGCGAGCATCAAGTTAATCTGAAACGCCCTTATGGCGATGGCATAGTACAGATTGCCGACCAGCGCCTGTATCGGCAGGGCGCTCTCCATATACATTATCGAGGCAAAGGCGAGCGCCACGAGTATTATGTTGGTCATGGGGCCTGCGAGGGATATCCAGAGGTCTTCGCTGCCCACCCTCCGCTCAAGGCTGTCCCAGTAGGCGTCGTCAGCCTCGCTATAATGGATAGAAGGCGTGGAGTACTGGGATCTCCTGATTACGACCGCCCCGGGGGCCGCGAACACTATTCCTATGGTCATGGCCATGAGTATCGTCAGAACTAGCCCGAGCATGCTCGCCTTGTACTCCGCCCAGTAGCCATATCGCTGCGCTACGAACTTGTGGGCGAGCTCGTGGAGCATGAACCCGCTGCCCACGGCCACCGCGACTATGGCAAGGCCTTCTGCGGTGACGTGTCCCACTCCTCCACCCACCATTGAGAAGGCGATGGTGAGCACTACGAATGATAGCAACAGGTCTATGAGCTCCGACGTTCCTATGCCGCTCGAATAGCCCATGTGCCTCTAATAAAATACATAAAGTATATGAATTTGTTGGAGGCGCCAGGGCAGACAGAAAAACTTATGCCCATTTAAATATATATTCGAGCAGATGTTCGAGAACCCCGCGCACAGGGCTGGCCCGTGCGATGGCGACCACCGAATAAAGGTTGTCGCCTTCGGCTCCTACCATTCAGGCAAGACGTCATTTATAAGGTGTATTGACCCGGATCCGATAACGACGGAGGTCAAGAGCGGCAATGGCACGACCACCGTCGCCTTCGACCTGGCCATCAAGGAGCATAGAGGCTTTCGCTTATACGTTTATGGCACGCCTGGCCAGGAGCGGTTCGACGTGGCGCGGGAGGTCGTATCCTTTGGGCTGCACGCCGGCGTGGTCGTAGTGGACTCCACACGGGGCATGACGAATTTCGAGAAGCTCATCCTTTCAGAGCTGCGGAAGCACGGCATCCCGTGCGTCGTGGCGGCCAATAAGCAGGACCTGCCTGGCGCGTCGCTGGATAAAGTAAGGGCTGATGCAGGGGGCTTTTGCGAGGTTTACCCGGTATCAGCAAGGACTGGGGAAGGCGTAGGCACTGTACTCGACAGGCTCGTGGACCTTGTAGCGCGTTAGAATAGCCCGTCGAATACCCTCGCAAGGTCCCCCGTTAGCTCAACGCACTTGCGCTTCTCCATGCGCTCGAAAACGACGACGCCCAGCTCGGGTATGCCCAGCTCGATGAGCCTCGTGTCATCCTTGCCCTCGATGGCACGGCCATCAAACGTGAGCCGCCAGCCATCCTTTAGCAGGTCACCCAGCCGATCCCAGGCGCTAAAAGTGGACTCATCAACGGCCATCTTCTCATCGGGCCATTGCTCTATGGATGGGAGGGCGTGCGCCACTCCTTCTCTGTCGATCAGGGCACGGGACGTGGCACACCTGTAGTCTTCATGGCGCCCGTTTATAAGGCCGGAGATGAGGCCTCCGATGGGGTTCTTCGACACCTCTGAGGGGTGTACTCCTTCAAACTCGATCCAGGTGCCCGACGTATCCTGTGAGAGGTGGGCGGAGGGCACTCGAAACCCCCTTGTCCAGCGTTTAAGGTCGCAGGATGTGGTTAGCGCCACGTCCATGCGTCGCACTATCCCCCCTCCTATCTTGCCGTCGAAGAAGTCGTAGTATACGTTTGCCCTATCCCTGGCCTCTCGGTGGTGGCATGGGAACTCCCTTAGTGGCCTCTTTATCCCCGTGTCCGCGAGGAATATATTCAAGTCTCTATCTGTCATGTGGCTGAGCAGGTAAAAGACGCCGGCCGTGTCGCCCGCGATGAGCACGTTAGGCAGCCCTTCGCGGCGCTGGTTTATCGTTAGTGGTATGAACATAGTTTCAAATTTGTGTAATTAAGTATAACCGTGATGGATGAGCGAACTGAAAGTAATATGGTTGCCGTCTTGGGGCAACACCAGATTTTTAGGATAAGCCGCTATATTAACTATCATGCTAAGCCTGGAAGAGGGAACGCTGGCCGTAAAAACGGCCAGGAAAGTGATAGAGGAGTACGTCCGGACGAACAAGGTGCCCAAGGTGGAGCTGCCGGAGTCCTTCAACGGCCTTTCCGGCGTGTTCGTGACGCTAAAGAAAGCCGGAGAGCTTCGAGGCTGCATAGGCTACCCGTACCCGGACCTGCCCCTGGGCAGGGCACTCGTGGAAGCTGCCATACAGGCTGCGACCCAGGACCCCAGGTTCCCGAGGGTGAGGAGCGCTGAGCTCGACCATATCGTGGTAGAGGTGACACTGCTCACCGAGCCCGAGCCGTTAAGGGTGAAGCCCCTTGATAGGCCGAGGCACATTAAAATAGGGAGGGATGGGATCATCGTCGAGTATGGCCTGTATCGGGGGTTGCTGTTGCCGCAGGTTCCCGTCGAGTATGGCTGGAGCCCCGAGGAGTTTTTAGAGTATGGGTGCCTGAAAGCGGGCATCTCGCCGGACATGTGGGTAGACGATAAGACTAAGGTCTACACGTTCCAGGGCCAGATATTCCAGGAGAAGGCCCCGAGGGGCGAGGTCGTCGAGGACAGGATCGATCCAACGCTTGACAAATGCGAGCTCCTAGATTGACCACAGAGGGCACAGAGCTATTATTTTTACCACAGAGGTTCACAGAGGCCACAGAGGCTTTTATTTCCTAAAGGGGGGCTAAAGCCCCCCTCGGAGACCCCCTATCATTTATAGATTGAGTATTAAGTTGCCAATACATAATTAGTGAATAAAAATATACCTAAATTATATAATAAAGAATTCTCGTTATAAAGGGGTCTCTCAGGGGGCGAAGCCCCCTTGAGTATATAAAATTCTCTCTGTGTCCAGTAGTTACGATGTTTTCTAGTGGGTTGTTGGGTGATGGTTTGGGTTTTTTCTTTTTTGTGTGTATTTTAGTGGTGGTCGTGGTGGTGTTTGTAAAAGGAGTGTTATGGTTTGGTCTGCTTTTGTTTTCTGGTTAGGTCGATAGCGTTCGCTGGGAGTGTGTGTGGTTTTATCGTCTAACTGGTTGTTACTAGCCACGTTCTTTCTCCTTGTTCTCCCACGTCTCATCTTCCAGGACTAGGATGTGTCCTAGCATTCTTTTAAAAGCTTTCATGGTCATGTACACGGGCATTGTTTTTACGAGGAGTTTCCAAAGGTTGGCGAGTATAAGGCTGATAGTCTCTAATAAGAGCCGGTAGGCCATGCTGGTGCTGCTCGTAACCGCGTCCACCATGTTCTTAGCGAGACAATTCTCGATGTTCCACCGGTAGGGGTAGTGGACTTTTACCATGACGTCTTCGATGTTGCTCACATAGGCATAGTACTCGTTGCATGGGTCGTACTGGAAGTGCATCTTCACCACCCGGTCTCCCCCAGTCCCACTCTTCATCAAATAATCCTTAACCATTACACCGTCGAGGACTGACTCCTTGTACAGTTCGTCTGTTCTACTATTCAACTTGTAGGGGGTTAAAAAGTTCATGCCCCTAGCTTCTATAACGTTGTAAACGTCCACACTGCAGAAATAACGGTCCATGAGCACCAATCCTGGAGAGCAGGGCAGTCTCTCCAAGAGTTTTTCTACCATGATAGCGTTGGTAGCCCCTTGCTCGTAGGGCTGGATGGCGAGGGCGAGGAAGCTACCCCGCCCGGTCAGGCCACAAACCCCGTACCTGAGACACCTCTTCATCTTATCCCCTTTCAACACGTTCACCGTGTACATGTTCTTCCGACCATTGTAAGCCACATCGTGGAAATCAATACTCAGGTCATGATTCCTATACACGCCGGTCTTCAAGGCTATCCGGGCGGACAAGGCGAGCAACACGTTACACTTCACTATCATCCCTTCCACGGGTATTCTGCCGAGTTTAAGCACCACGTCAGGGCTCATAGCCTTATGAGTCTTACAAAAATCCTCGATACTCGTACAATCCAACGAACACCCGACCAGGTATAACAGTCTTTTCCACCCATCCCTTATACTCAAATGAAACAGTTTGGAGAACTTCCGGGATAAAGGTTTTAAACTCTTCGAACAAAACACCCCTTCAGGGGCTATTAGCCTGGATGATGCTACTAGTTTCATAACCTAAACATCCAGCCCAAAAGCTAATAGCCCTTAGCTTCCTAAACCACCACAACCCCCTAAAACACAACCACCTAGAAACCATCGTAACTACTGGTGTCCTTTGTGAACCTCTGTGGTAAAAATAATAGCTCTGTGCCCTCTGTGGTTAAACCTAACTATGCGGTCAATTATCAATCATATCCCTACCAGCTTGAGGGCGAAATACGAAATCGCCGCGCCAACCGCGGCGACGGGTATGGTCAATACCCAAGCGGTTAGAATATTTAACACTACTTCTTTATTCAAGACGCCAGTACCACCTGCCATGACCGTGCCCACGATGCTCGACGATATGACGTGCGTCGTGCTGATGGGCGCGCCTATGTGAGAGCCGACCGCTATGGTGAGCGCGGTGGCGGTCTCGGCGGCGAAGCCCTGGGACGGCGAAAGTTCCTCCTTTCCGATGCGCTCGCCAAGTGTCCTGATAATCCTCCACCCTCCCATGGCCGTGCCCAGGCCTATGGCTGCGGCGCAGGCGACCACGATCCACGGCTCTATGACAGGCGTGCTATTATAGGTCACCGCCACGAACATGGCGATTATCCCCATCGTCTTCTGGGCGTCGTTTGAGCCGTGGGTCAGGGATACGGCGGCCGATGAGAGCACCTGTATCCTCTTAAAGATGGAGTGCGCCCTCTCGCGGCTCATCCTTGATATTATGAACCTGCCTATGAGGTACATGAAGGCCAGGCCCAGGGCTATGCCCACGACCGGCGATATGAACAGGGCGAGAACGATGTTGGTAAGGCCCCCCAACTTAACGCCCGATATGCCTATTGCGGCCAGGCCGCTGCCCACCAGTCCCCCTATCAGGGCGTGGGAAGAGCTCACGGGGAGGCCGTAGTACCAGGTTATAAGGTCCCAGATGATGGCGCCCATGAGGCCGGCTATGACGATGGCTATCGTAAGCCTTTCCGGGGGGATTATGCTCGTGGCGATGACCTTTGCCACCGCGGTGCCCAGCAGGAAGGGGCCCACCATGTTCATGAGAGCGCACATGCCAATGGCCACCTGTGGAGGCAGGGCCTTCGTATATATGACCGTGGCGACGGCGTTCGCAGTGTCGTGGAAGCCGTTCATAACGTCGAATAGAAGGGCCACTATTATAGCTATGACCATTAGCAGGAATGGGTCCATCGCTCAAGCCACCAGAGACTAATGAACCAGGTTTATGGCATAGGATAAATTGTTTGCTATATATTTCTATATAGTCTATATATTAAATCATTAATGAAAAATCATTATAGCTGTGAGCGTTTCGTCTTCTTGGGCCCTGGCCAGTCAGCCTGAATTTTATGATTATATAGCGGAAAGACGCAAACTAGTTATCCAGGTAGGAGGCTGTCTATATTAATGCACGAGCTAGTCGTTGAGAATGCACGGGTGCTCTTCGAGGATGTGGTGACATGCTCGATAGGCGTGGACGAGGGCAGGATAACGAGGATAGCAAAGATACTCAAGGGCGAGCGGAGGTATGATGCACATGGGCTGCTCGCCCTGCCTGGAATAATCGATTCTCATGTGCATTTCCGCGACATGGGCCAGGAGGAGAAGGAGGACTGGCTTTCCGGGAGTAAGTCTGCCATCTATGGCGGAGTGACCATGGTCGTCGACATGCCTAACACAGACCCCCCCACGTTCGATGAGGAAGCCTTCCAGGATAAGCTGGCAGTTGCCCGGAACCGCTCCATGGTGGACTTCGCCATCAACGCCGGCGTGTCTAGTAACCTTAAAGAGCTTTCAGCCATGTGGAGGCGGGGCGCCCTCGCCTTCGGCGAGATATTCATGGCGAAGAGCACTGGAGGCTATAGCGTGGATGGCCCCACGCTCAAGGCCGCGCTCCTCGAGATAAAAGGGATGGGCGCCACAGCGAGCATCCACGCCGAGGATGAGGAGCTAAGCTCGCAGAGGGCTAAAGAGCTGATAAATGACAATGGCGAGGACGTCTACTCGCGCATGAGGCCCCCTGAATCCGAGGCCAGCGCCGTACAGGAGGCCATAAGGCTGGGGCAGGAGACGGGTGCGGCCATACACATCACCCATGTCAGCACCTCCAGGGCGGTGGAGCTCATCAGAAGAGAGCCTGTAACCTGCGACGTGACGCCCCATCACCTTTTATTAAACATGCATCATTGGGGTAAGCTAAAGGCCTATGCTAAGATGAACCCGCCATTGCGGCCTAAAAGGGACGTTGAGGCGCTCTGGGAAGCGGTCAGGGATGGCACAATAGACGTGCTCGCATCTGACCACGCCCCGCACACGAAAGACGAGAAGGCGGCGGACGTTAAGGCAGCCCCCGCCGGCGTGCCCGGCGTAGAGACGATGGTGCCGCTTATGCTCAAGGAGGTCGCAGATGGAAGGATATCCCTGCAAAGGCTCATCGACATGACGTCCGCCAACCCCGCGAGGATATTTGGAATACCTGGCAAGGGCCGGATCGAGGAGGGCTGCGATGCTGACATGGCATTCTTCGACATCGGCGCCCGCAGGGTCATTCATGGCCACGAGCTCCACAGCAAGGCCGGGTGGACGCCCTTCGAGGGCTTCGAGGGCATCTTCCCCGTGGCGGTGATGCAGCGTGGCGAGCTCCTCCTGGAAGGGAAGGAGTTCTATGGCAGGCGGGGGGCAGGCAGGTTCATAAGAGGGAAGGGCTATACAAGAGGCCTGCAAAATATACAATAAGTCAAAAGCTTTATAAGGCGCAAAAAGAGATAATATGCTGCTCTCCACGAGGACGGGCGTGAGCACATCAGCCAATGATCCCGTGATCGCCCGTGCATGAGGGGAGCTAAAGTTACCGTGTTGTAAGGTCCTTGCCCGAGTTAATGGGACTCCCTATCTGTGAGGGACAAGACAACCTCAACGCGGCATAGCGCCCCGGTCACGGGGTTTACCGGGAAGGACGGCGAGGCGCCTCATTAGGATGATATCCCGGAGTTAGTGACGCGGGGATACCTATCATATTTTTGACGATTAACTTTAAGGGGCATCAAAGACTATCATCTTTCTACCACGGTCGGTGGACGATTTTGGAAAGCGAAGGAGCGGCAAGCGATAAGGTAGAGAGGGCGAACCAGCTAAAGAGGTCGACGGCCCGCCTGTCCATATTATCGAATACCATGCTGGTCATGATGAAGCTCGCGGTGGGCTTCGCCATAGGCTCGGTGAGCGTCATCTCTGAGGCCATCCACTCGGGGATAGACCTTGTGGCCGCACTCATAGCATATTTCTCGGTGAAGAAGTCCGGGGAGCCTCCGGACGAGGGCCACCAGTTCGGGCACGGGAAGTTCGAGGACTTCTCGGGCCTCATCGAGGCGCTGCTGATATTCATCGCGGCCATACTAATAATAAGGGAGGCGGCCCTGAAGCTGATGGGCCAGGGCGAAGGGCTTGACATAAGCCTGCTAGCCGCGGGAATAGCGGTCATGCTAGTCTCCGCACTGGCGAACTGGTACGTATCCAGCAGGCTCATGAAGGCGGCGAAGGCCACCGAGTCGATCGCCCTCGAGGCCGACGCCTGGCACCTGCGCACCGACGTGTACACGTCTTTGGGCATATTCGCCGGGCTTGTATTGATTAACCTCACCGGCTGGAAGTTCCTGGACCCGCTCTTCGCCATCGCGGTTGCGCTTTTCATCATGAAAGCCGCATACGACCTCACCAGAAGGGCGACGTCTGACCTCGTGGACACCAGGCTTCCAGAGGCCGAGGAGGAGAGGATTAAAAGCATCCTGTCCGAGCACTACCTGCAGTACGCTGGCTTCCACGAGCTTCGCACCCGCAAGTCCGGCTCCGACAGGTTCATGGACCTGCACCTGGTCGTGCCCAGAAACCAGACCGTGAGCGATGCCCACCACCTGTCGGACCACCTGGAGGCAGACCTCAGGGAAGAGTTTCCAAGGTCGAGCATCACCATCCACTTCGAGCCATGTGACGGGGAATGCGATAAGTGTGAGTGTAACTCGACGTGTAAGAGCAGGAATGGCTCGTAGGGCCTTTTGGAGTGACATCGAACCAGAATGTTTTTACTGGTTAAAAACGACTTTTATTTGATGTCTTTTGAGGATGCCATCAGGGCTATACAGGGCGGCGTCGTGATAGACTTTGAGGTTTCGCCAGGGGCCGGGGTGACGAGGGTTCCATGTGGCTACAACGAGTGGCGAAAGCGTATCGAGGCCAGGCTTAGGGCACCCCCCGAGAGGGGCAGGGCCAACGAGGAGCTGATGGTAGCGCTTTCCCGGCTATTCAGGGTGCCCCGGGCCAGCGTCGAGATCGCGTCGGGCGTGGCGAACGGTAAAAAGTCAGTAAAAATAAGGGGCATCACAAGAGAAGACGCCATAAATGCGCTCAGGGGTATGCTATGATGGACGAGCGTGAGCGCCTGGCGGAGATTCAGGCCATCCTGGACGAGCTGGCGAGCAGGGCGGCGGAGGGCGCGGTCATACTGGTCGAGGGGCGGAGGGATAAGGCATCCCTCGAGGAGCTTGGCGTGAAGGGCAACATAGTCATGACCTCCCAGAAGCAGCTTTTCAACCTTGCGGAGTGCGTGTCCAGGCAGCACAAGGACATAATAATCCTATCGGACTGGGACGTGCGTGGCGATGAGGTGGCTCGGAGCGCTGAGGCCTTCCTCAAGTCAAACTGCGCCCGCCCTGACGTTGAGATAAGGAGAAGGCTTCGCCTCTTGACCCAAAAGGAAATCATGGACGTCGAGAGCCTGTATGGCTACATGGAGCGGTTAAAAAGTCAATGCATTACTAAACAGGCAGGCACGCGCCGATAAACCAAAATCTTATTAAACATTCACGACAAAGAATAACAAGGTAAATATATACCATCGCATCCTATAGATGGTCGTATTCCGAAAAATGGTCATACGACCATTTAGGGCCTCAAAGTGGCAATAAGCAAATGGCACCCTACCAATAGTCTGGTAATAATCATCACTCATCATGTTCAGAAAGCGGCAAGAAGAGCGCCGTTTATTTGGAATGGGCATGGATTAGCGGATAACCCATGCCATAAGCAAAAGGAAGAAAAGCGGAGTAACACGGCTACTAGGCCTGTTACAGCTACCGCCTTTTTTATTACCGACTATTTTAGGGAAGGCCACAGGCTTAAAAAATTGGGAAAAATGAAAAAAGGAAGTGCATAAAAATGGAAGAATCTGACACTACAAAGTACGTGATTCACGCTCATATCAGTGCTGAGGGCGTCGTCGAGCGCCCGGACGTGGTAGGAGCCGTGTTCGGCCAGACGGAAGGGCTACTGGGCGCCGATCTGGACCTGAGGGAATTGCAAAAGACGGGGAGGATAGGCCGCATCGAGGTGAACATAACCTCCAAGTACGGCAAGTCGAGCGGCAATATACTAATACCCTCGAGCCTCGACAAGGTGGAGACGTCGATACTGGCCGCCGCCCTTGAGACCATCGACAGGGTCGGCCCGTGCATCTCAAAGATATCGGTCACCAAGATAGAGGACGTGAGGTCCTCGAAAAGGCAGCAGATCATCGAGAGGGCCAAGCACATATTGACGGCCATGTTCGACGAGACCGTGCCCGAGAGCCAGGAGCTCACCGAGGCGGTCAAGTCGGCCGTGAGGGTCGAAGAGGTCACCTTTATAGATAACCTGCCGGCCGGCCCGGATGTGCTCGACTCGGACGCCATCATAGTGGTCGAGGGGCGGGCGGACGTGCTTAACCTTCTGAGGGCTGGCATAAAGAACGCCATCGCAGTCGAAGGCACCAACGTGCCGCAGCTCGTCGCCGAGCTGAGCAAGAAGAAGACCGTGACGGTGTTCACCGACAGCGACAGGGGCGGAGACCTGATATTAAAGGAGCTCCTCCAGGTGGCTGACGTGGACTACATCGCCAGGCCCCCTGAGGGCAAGAGCGTGGAGGACCTGACCCAGAAAGAGATAATAAAGGCCCTTCGCAGCAAGGTGCCCGTGGAGCAGGTCGTCGAGGTGCCCCAGCGCAGGCGCAACAAGCAGCAGCAACAGCAGCAGGAGGCCGCCAGGGCGGAGCAGAACGGCAAGCATGATGCCCAGCAGCGCGAGTACCAGCGGCCCGAGCGGCCTGAGCGGGAGAGGGGCGAGACGCCCCGCCGCAAGAGCCTCCGCCGCATGGAGGAGCGCCCGGAGAGGCGGGAGCCTCCAAAGGAGCAGGAGCAGCAGCCCGAGGCAAAGAAGCCCGAGCCCAGGGAGGCCGGGGAATTCGCCGAGATAATGAAGGACCTGGCGGGCACGCTGAGCGCGAAGCTGCTCGACGCCAACAAGAACGTCCTGCAAAAAGTTGCGGTCAGGGACCTGGCCAACGTGCTCAAGGAGACCAATGGCGAGGTCAAGAGCGTCGTGTTCGACGGCGTAATTACGCAAAGAATGCTGGACATCGCGGCCGAGAAGAACCTCGAGTACCTGGTCGGCGTCAAGATGGGCAGCATCGTGAAGCAGCCCGCCAACGTGAAAGTTATAACCACGGAATAGACAGGTTGTCGGGCCGTAAGGCCCGCCTTTTTTATAGAAGTAATGTCATGTTTTCCATGGGCTTAACCATGATGTAGGCATTATCGCCGTTCCTGTAGTAATTGCTCACCATGCCAAGGAACTTGAAGCCCTGCTTAAAGTAAAAAGTCTGGGCCGCCAGGTTGCTCGCCCTCACCTCCAGGCGCACCATGCTCGCCCTACCCCTCACCGAATCGACGTACTCTTTTACGAGCATGGAGCCTATGCCCCTGCGCCGGTACCCCTCCTTAACGGCAAGGAGTAGGATCCTAGCCTCGTCCATGTACAGCGCCCCGAGCAAGTAGCCCACCACCTCGCCGCCCTCCTCGGCCACGATGAACCCCTCCATAGGCCTGCTCTCTATCATGGCGTACAACAGCGGGTTTGGCTCGTGGAAAACAGCCTCCTCAATCTCGAGTATCTCTCTCGAGTCGTCCAGCTCGAAAGGCCTAATCCTGACCAGGCGTGACACCCCATTTTATATATGGCTAGTTTCATAATATGCATGCTCATGTCAATTATAGGTTATGAGGGCATCGCGGCCTTCATTAAGGGTAGCTATCCTCTCGGCTCAAGGATTGTGGAGGTGGGGGTAGGCCAGCACCCGGAGGTCGCGCATCTCCTGCAAAACGACTTCGACGTCATATGCACCGACATCACGGAATCGGGGCCGGAGGGCGTGCGCTACGTCAAGGATGACATATTCAAGCCTGACATGGCATTATATAAAGGCGCGTCGCTCATCTACTCGATACGGCCTCCAGTGGACATTCAGGATGCCATGGCCTCGGTGGCAAAAAAAGTAGGCGCAAGCTTGCTTATTCGACCCTTTTCATCCGAGCGCGCTGACCTGAAAAAATACTTCAGGAGCTTTAAGGTGATCAACTACCAGGGCGCGGCCTTTTACGTTTACAATGATGGCTATCGTCCCTGCTATCCTCAGCCGCCTTCATGGCAGCCTCCCTGACGCTCGTATAAATACTCTTATTGTAAATGCAGAACCCCTTGAACTTCATGGCTATAGCCGATAGCTGCTCCGGGGACATGAACCTGGTCTCGAATCCAAGGTCTGAGGCCATCTTCTTACCCTCCGGGGACCAGGTGCTCACCACGTATCCCTTTTGGACGTTGCCAATTGTGCAGCTAAGCGTGCACTCCTCGCCATGCCTTGAAATTCTATATAATGGCTTAAGCCCGTCGCCCCCGAAGCAATACGAGCCATCGCCAATCAAAATGTACTCCTTGCCCAGCACCGAGCACTCCCTGGCGGCGTCGATGGCCATATAGGCTGGATAGCCCGCCCCCAGCATTAAATAAAAATTCCTGCACACATCCACAGCCGCCTCCTCAAGCACCCTGTAGAACGTGGCAACCCCGCATGCCGACCCATTATCCACGAGCTTCGCCGCCTCAGCGTGGCTGGAGCACGAATTGAAGAAAAACATGGGCGTATTATTCTCCTCAATGTCCCTCGCCTTCGCGAACCCGTCGCGGCATTTAAACCCCCTCTCATCGCAATGCCCTATAAGCTGTATGATGTCGAATCCTCTGGCGAAAACGCGGGAAAAGCCGGAAACGTCGAGGCCCCAAAAGACCTGCATGGCTGACGCCGCATCGGATAGGGCCTCTATCACCACGTCTACCTCCTCCGACATGTCGGCCTCGTTACAGATTATGCCCACCCTTACCTTCTTCTTACGAGGGTATCTCTGCGAGTTCATGAAAGCGCGCGGGGTAGCTTTAACAGCATCAACCGGATATCCCTCAGAAAACCATAGCTGGGAGCGCGCAGGCATTAACGATGGCACCACTACAGAGCGCTCGCCCTTATCTACGCCAGGGAGCGCCACGCCCTGCCGGCCAAGAAAACCGTTGACCGACAGCGATACAAGGCTCCTCTCAGTCATAGGAGAAGAGCGAGGAGAATATATGGCAGATAGCGAGTGCAAAAGGTAAGGGAGCGCCTCCACGCTCTCCGGAACAGGGTCGAGGTACGCCGCCATATGCCAGACGGGAAGCTCATCCAGGTTAGGACCCGCGTCATGATAAAGGAGAAGGCGCTCATCCGGCCGCATGTAAAAAACGTCCACGGCCGGCCTGCCGAGGGCCTTTCTGACGTCCAGGCCATTCAGGGCTCCGCCCGAAGCCACCGCATATCTCACGGCGCAATCTAAGTAGAAGGTCCGCCGCAGCATATCCCCCATCCAGAGCTCAATCTCAGGAAAATTCGGCAGCACGATGCGCCCTCCAGAGCCTAGCTCAATAAATGCCGCGCCATCGGCCTCCAGGGATGCTCCGAGGTAGTAGGCGAGCGTCGCTGCCGGGTATAGAAAACGGTAGTCTGGCGGCAGGTGGAATGAGAACCGTTCCCTCTCTACCGCCCTTTTATCAAAAGCGACATCTGAGACCCGGATCAATGGTGGCGGTCGCCTGTATAATGGGTTGCTCTTCTGGGGGCTATTTAATCGCCCCGCCGTGCATATCGTTGATAGGCATCTGAAAACGTCTTCGACATCCCTTGAAGTATATATAACGCCACTCTGGCCTGACATCGAAGGACCATACCCACTTTCATACACTATATCTGCTCCCCGCTCAGACTCATGGTTTTCAAACCCAGCTATAGCATCCTATCGCTCTTAATACTTTCTATTTTGAAATTTCTATTACTATCCTCCATGTTTGCCCCTCATAGCAAAACCTATAAATAGCAAGAACGGGTTATAAGAGAATCCGCCGCCTGGGCTGCAATGCAAAAGCTTGTGGCAAAGGACGGCGATATATAGCTAAAGCATCCTGGAATGCAAAACCAGGGATGAAAAACTATATATATGAAAGACAGAGTATGTATGATTCCCGAACATTTCGGGAACTCAGCCACAGTCCGCTCATACGGCTTGACCCTGTGTAACAAACACGGGATGAATTGCCGCTCTAAGGCTGTGGCAAATATGAGGATTCGAGGGGCGCACCTTTTTGGTGTGGTCGCGATTCTGATGTTGTTTGGTTGGTTGTTCGAGTAGTCTTTGTTTCTTGGTTTGTGGTGTGCGATATTTCTGGTTGATCCTGCCAGAGGTCACTGCTATCGGTGTCCGATTAAGCCATGCGAGTCGTGAGGGGTGAGCCCTCGGCGTACTGCTCAGTAACACGTGGACAATCTGCCCAAAAGTCCGGGATAACCCCGGGAAACTGGGGATAATACCGGATAGGCCACCAATTGCTGGAATGGCCTGGTGGTTGAAACGAGAGGCTTTTGGATGGGTCTGCGGCGGATTAGGTTGACGCCGGTGTAACGTACCGGCGTGCCTGTAATCCGTACGGGTTGTGGGAGCAAGAGCCCGGAGATGGATTCTGAGACACGAATCCAGGCCCTACGGGGCGCAGCAGGCGCGAAAACTCTACAATGCAGGCAATCTGCGATAGGGGGACATCGAGTGGCATCTTCTTAAGGTGCCTGTCCAACCGTCTAAAAAACGGTTGTTAGCAAGGGCCGGGTAAGACCGGTGCCAGCCGCCGCGGTAATACCGGCGGCTCGAGTGGTGGCCGATATTATTGAGTCTAAAGGGTCCGTAGCCGGCTTTGCAAGTCCCCTGGGAAATCCAGCGGCTTAACCGTTGGGCGCCCATGGGATACTACATTGCTTGGGACTGGGAGAGGCGAGAGGTACTCGAGGGGTAGGGGTGAAATCCTGTAATCCTTCGGGGACCACCGGTGGCGAAGGCGTCTCGCCAGAACAGGTCCGACGGTGAGGGACGAAAGCTAGGGGCACGAACCGGATTAGATACCCGGGTAGTCCTAGCCGTAAACGATGCCCGCTAGGTGTCACGATAATCGTGAATTATCGTGGTGCCGTAGGGAAGCCGCGAAGCGGGCCACTTGGGAAGTACGACCGCAAGGTTGAAACTTAAAGGAATTGGCGGGGGAGCACCACAACGGGTGGAGCCTGCGGTTTAATTGGATTCAACGCCGGGAAGCTTACCGGGATCGACAGTTGAATGAAGGCCAGGCCGAAGACCTTGCCGGACTAGCTGAGAGGAGGTGCATGGCCGTCGTCAGTTCGTACCGTGAGGCGTCCTGTTAAGTCAGGCAACGAGCGAGACCCATGTCCACTGTTGCTAACGCGTCCGCGAGGACGGCGAGTACACTGTGGAGACTGCTGGCGCTAAGTCAGAGGAAGGGTTGGTCGACGGTAGGTCAGTATGCCCCGAATATCCCGGGCTACACGCGGGCTACAATGGACAGGACAATGGGTAACAACACCGAGAGGTGAAGTTAATCTCTTAAACCTGTCCCTAGTTCGGATTGAGGGCTGAAACCCGCCCTCATGAAGATGGAATCCGTAGTAATCGCATTTCAAAACAGTGCGGTGAATACGTCCCTGCTCCTTGCACACACCGCCCGTCAAACCACCCGAGCGGGGCGTGAATAAGGACTCTTTTCCTTGAAGAGCTCGAATTCACGTTCTGTAAGGGGGGTTAAGTCGTAACAAGGTAGCCGTAGGGGAATCTGCGGCTGGATCACCTCCTAACGAATAACACAGACAAGAACGACAAGAAACAAGACTCGAAAAACAACCAAACAAACAAAGACACACGACTGGGCGTGCCAACGCCTTGAAAAGGGGCTTGTAGATCAGCAGGAAGATCGCCGCCTTTGCAAGGCGGAGGCCCTGGGTTCGAATCCCAGCAAGTCCACCAAAAACAAAAACAAAAACAAAAACAAAAAAATAAAAGAATATAAACGTTAAACTAATAATGTTGATCGCCCCTATAAGAGGGGCTTGTCAGTGCACCTACCCACCGCGTGGTGAGTGGGGAAGATGTTGATGCACAACAACGGGGACACGGCGTCGACGAATGATCCTCGACGAATGATCATCGACGAAGCGTCCCGGGTTGTGCGTGTGATGCTGTGTGTATGCGAGTCTCTGGACGTAAAATTGGATTGTAATTCACGCCTCGCACATGAGGCGTAGGTGTCACAGCGTATGCTAGTGTGTTTTGGCGTTGCTGTGCCATCCGGTGGATGGCTTGGCTCGAGAACCGAAGAAGGACGTGCCAAGCTGCGATAAGCCCGGGGGAGGCGCAAGGAGCCCCTGATCCCGGGATCTCCTAATGAGAACTCTCTCCCACAAAGGGAAGCCCGATAAGGGCTGGGAACGCCCCGAGTTGAAACATCTGCGTAGGGGCAGGAAAAGAAACCAAACTGGGATGCTGCTAGTAACGGCGAGTGAACACAGCAAATTAGCCTAAACCGAATCCCCCCTAGTAATAGGGGGGAGATGTGGTGTTGCAGGACCGGTCTTTTAGCCTGGTTGTTGTGAGGCCGACTCCCCTGGAACGGGGGGCCGTAGAGGGTGATAGCCCCGTGGCCGAAACAATAACAAGGTGTGACCGGGATCCTGAGTACCGTGGGCCGGAAACCTCGCGGGAAACCGGGGGACACATTCCTCCAAGGCTGAACATACCTCGAGACCGATAGCGTAATAGTAGAGTGATCGAAAGCTGAAAAGCACCCCGAAAAGGGAGGTTAAAAGAGCCTGAAACCGGATGGCTATGGAGCGATAGGGCATGAAAGGACCTCCCCGCCGAAGGAAGCACCCGCGAGAGTGTTGTACGAGGCGGGGTGCCAGTGTCCTATCGTACGTTTTGAAGAACGGGCCAAGGAGTGGGGCCCGGTGGCGAGGCTAACCCCACAGGGGGAGCCGTAGCGAAAGCGACAAGCCCGCAGGAAACGAGGGGCGGCGTAGGATTTGCGCGGAGTCACCGGGCCACGACCCGGAACCAGGTGATCTAGGCGTGGGCAGATCGAAGCGTAACGAAAGTTACGTGGAGGATCGTTAGCGGTACTGATATGCAAATCGTTCGCGTGACCCGTGTCTAGGGGTGAAAGTCCAATCGAACTTGGAAACAGCTGGTTCCTCCCGAAACATGTCGAAGCATGACCTCGCCAGAGGCGGGGGGCGAGGTAGAGCACCGATTAGGGGAGCCGGATGGGAGACCATTCGTCCTCTTGTCGAACTCCAAACTCGTCCCCACCAGAGAAGGCGGGAAGTCCGGGCTGGGGGGTAAGCTTCTAGTCCGTAAGGGAGACAACCCAGACCCGGGTTAAGGCCCCAAATTTGTCGGCTAAGTGTTAACACTGAAAGGCGTCCCAGGCCCTTGACAACTGGGAGGTGAGCTTAGAAGCAGCTATCCTCTAAGAAAAGCGTAACAGCTTACCAGTCGAGGTCTGGGGCCCTGAAAATGGACGGGGCTCAAGCCGACAGCCGAGACCCGGGAGTATCGAGAGATAACCTCGTAGGGAGGCACTCCGCGGGCGTGGAAGCAGGGCCGCGAGGTCCTGTGGAGCGCGCGGAGAAGAAAATCTTGGCACTAGTAACAGCATAGCACGGTGAGAATCCGTGCCGCCGAAAGGGCTAGGTTTCCTCGGCCATGATCGTCAGCCGAGGGTTAGTCGGTCCTAAGGCCAACCCTAACCTAGTTGGCCGAAAGGGAGACAGGTTAATATTCCTGTACTCTTCCACACACAAACCAACGTTTCCTGCCAGCACTGGCAAGCCCGTCAGCTTGTTCAAACACCATAGCACGTTGGAGGACCGTAACGGTGAGAAAACGTGTAAAGTGCGATGACGTAAGCAGTGTCACACAGGGAACCCGTGAAAAGGGAGTGGAAGACCCGTACCGAGATCCGACACAGGTGCCCCTAGTTAAGAAGACTAAGGCGTGTCGGCACACCCTGGCCAAGGGAATTCGGCAAGTTAGCCCCGTAACCTAGGGATAAGGGGTGCCTGCCACGAGGGTGGCAGGTCGCAGTGACAAGGGAGCGCTGACTGTCTAATAACAACATAGCTGATCGCCAAACCGAAAGGTCTAGTACGATCAGTGAATCCTGCCCAGTGCAGGTACCTGAAAACCCCGTCCAAGGGGAAGAAGGGCCTGTCAACGGCGGGGGTAACTATAACCCTCTTAAGGTAGCGTAGTACCTTGCCGCTTAATTGGCGGCTTGCATGAATGGATCAACGAGCGCTCCACTGTCCCTGGCCAGGCGCCGGTGAACATTACATCCTAGTGCAGAGTCTAGGGACCCCTAATGGGAAGTGAAGACCCCGTGGAGCTTTACTGCAACCTGTCATTGGGTTACGGCCGCCGGTGTGCAGCGTAGATAGGACCCGTCTGAAACCCCCTCGCCAGGGGGGGTGGAGGGGCTGTTGAGACACTATCCTCCGGCGACTGCGACCCTAACCCTGGTGGGGACACTGATAGGCGGGCAGTTTGGCTGGGGCGGCACGCCCTCGAAAAGGTATCGATGGCGCCCTAAGGTCAACTCAACCCGGTCAGAAACCGGGCGTGGAGTGTAAAGGCACAAGTTGGCTTGACACGAAGCCGCACAACAAGGCTTCGTGAGACGAAAGTCGGGCTTAACGAACCAATGCGCCCTAAGTGTGAGGGCCATTGATGTCAGAAAAGCTACCCCGGGGATAACAGAGTCGTCGCCGGCAAGAGTACATATCGACCCGGCGGCTTGCTACCTCGATGTCGGTTCTTTCCATCCTGGCCGTGCAGCAGCGGCCAAGGGTGAGGTTGTTCGCCTATTAAAGGAGATCGTGAGCTGGGTTTAGACCGTCGTGAGACAGGTCGGTTACTATCTGTTAGGGGTGCAAAGGTGGCCTGAGGGGAAGTTGCTTTTAGTACGAGAGGAACAAGGCAACGGCGCCACTAGTCAACCGGTCGTCCGACAGGGCGGGCCGGGCAGCCACGCGCTAAGTTGTAAGGGCTGAAAGCATCTAAGCCCGAAAAACACCCTGAAAAAAGGCCACAAAAGGGTCCCCGTAAAAGACGGGGTGGATAGAGTTGGGGCGTACGCGCAAAGGCAACGATGCGCTCAACCCGCAACCACTAACAACCCAAACAAGCCAAAACACAACAAGACAAAAACACAAGGTTACAATCCAATACGCAAACCAAGAGACCCGCAAACACACAGCAAAACAACAAGGACAACCACCTCTCATGTTCAACACATGACTGGTTTTGGCGGCCAAAGCGGCGGGGAACCACCCGGACCCACACCGAACCCGGAAGTTAAGCCCGCCCACGTACCAGGGAGTACTCGGGTACGCGAGTCCCCGGAAAACCTGGAACGCCGCCAAACCACCCTACACGACACCTTTGATAATACATCAATTTATTTATTGTATATCCCCTTATTTTCAATCGTCCACGTAGTTGTAATTTTTACCTTATAGGTACCATTTGGATAACTCCGATCCTCAAACCTCGTCTCAACATTAGGTGATTCCCATTTTTTCCCGACGTCTAGAGGGATGGTTTCATTGTTATAAGATAATATTATTGTACCATTATGGTTTGTTCCAATTATTTTTGCCCCTGATTCTAGTTGATAAGGATATTCATATATTCCGCTTATATTTAAATCCCTCCACATTCCCTCAGGCATGTCGTGGGAATGATAGAAACCATACAATATTTTGAGGCTATTGTTATTTTCTACATATTTTCCTGCACTGTCATACTCAACAATAGGGGCTGGCACGGCTTCTCTTATATACTCAAAATAACCTTCGACCACTACACCGTGATCCCAATGAATTTCCTCCACGGCAATATATTTATTAGTTGGTAATTCATTCTGTTTATTATCGCCCACTATACAACCACCAAATAAAATCGTGCACGTTAATAAAATAAAAAATATAACTTCCAATGATGCCTTTACCATCTAATCACCATTCATATGTTTATCAAGGATGTGGCGGAGGGGAGTATCTTGGATCATATCTCGTTATGTATATATTTCCATAATACCCGTACAGGTCCCTGTAGTAATAATTCGCTACATTATCCGTGTAATATTCAAATATATGCTCGTTGTTAGGCAGATTCAACATTGACCCGGATAGGTCATAGGCATGGAAGTCCCTTACATACTTCCACGAGTTGACCATGCCAGGTCTAGGCTCTCCGTCCTCGTAATATTTTTCAAGTGCAATATCGACATCTTTTATGTGCTCAGCTCTAGGTAGTGTAAATGTCTTGACATATGCAGTGTTCGTATCCAAGTCATATACACAGTATTCCACTCTATTGTAATTGCCATTACCGTCTATGCCTACTGGTCTGACATAGATCATAAAATCGTGGATCGAGGGGAAATAGCACCAGTCTATCCATGGATATGCAAATGCTTTACTATAAATTGTGAATGTTATAGTATTATCGTATCTCGTCATCTGGATACAATTTTCAGCATCACCATCCCCCCACTGGTGCATTACAAATTCTTCTTTGCCATTGTTCTCCAGATCGTATAACCAATCGACAACGCCATCTACAAACCATGCTCTTGGTCCACCATCTTTATTACCGAATCCGATATAGGTATTCGACCAGTGTGGATCATATACCCTTGTCGGCGTAGTACTTATTGACATACTGCTTACATTACCTCTACTATACGTGTCATTATATATAAACGGTCTAGTGGCTTCTCTATACGTTGGTTTTATATTATTCTCCCCAGAACTTTTATATTCATTATACGGCGGGAGTTTATCGGATTTACCAGTAAGGTAATCCCTAATCGCCTTTACGAGTTCCGCGTGTTCACCATACCCTGAATCTTTATCTGCCAATCCATCTATCCGGGATCGTGCACCAGCCATTCCGGGCGCTGTTATCGCTAGTATGAAAATAGCCAATATGAACAGCGCTCCAAGCTTTATATTAGTCTTCATTCAATTCCTCCCTTACTAGCGCCGCATCGGGGAGGCTCAAACAAGGCTTTATCTATGATAAAGTCTAACTTCTCATTGCCTTCGGGTTCCTGGGCCGGTCTTCTCTGGACGGACGGCCGGACCCAGGATTAGACGACGCTCACTATACAAGCTATTACCTACCAATATTTATAATTTCTATCACGAACTGCTAACTGTGAAAATAAGACGTTAAAAGCTGAAAAGATGTACAGATAGCGATAACTAAAAAACAATTACAAATTTATCGGCAAAAGTGGCGATTTTTCGACCACACCGAACCCGAAAGTTAAGCCCGCCAACGATCCATCGAGTACTAAGGTATGCGAGTCCTTGGGAAAACGGAACGCCGCCAAACCAACCAAAAACAAAAAAACACATCTGAAATAAATTTTACAATTGGGACAATAGATTCCTCCAGTCATATACCTGAAAAAGACTATATTGGCGATGTGGACAAGTTCGCATTATCGATATCGATTACCAGTTCATTCCTTCCGTCAACGATCGCGTAAGCTTCTATTTTTTTGCTTGAGCCGTCAAATTTAAACCGGTATATCGTGTTTAGTTTTATAGTTTCATTTGCCGATGGGGGAGAACTGTCCTCACCAGTACTACCGGAAATGACATCTAAGCCCTTAATTTCCTTTGCTGAGCCAAAATCCACACATCTGATATTGAGATAAGTCCCACTTGCGTCGCTGGTCTTATTTGCTATGAATGCCGGCGGAATATATACGCTGCCGTGTCCCGCGAGCCAGGCATTTACCGTATAAACAATTAATATGAACAGTATAAACAGTAAGGTAGCGCATGCCATCATTTTAATATCTACTTTCATAACCTCACCTATATGTTACGATTGTATGATCCATAAAAATAAAAACGTAGAAGTCATTTATATTCATTTATTTCCGCTACTTCTCCGGTCATTGCATCAATCGTTACACTTCCTCCATGATATCGTCTTTAGGCTCGCCGAGAACATCTACGATCCAGGCGACTTTTTGCTTTTCATCCGGTGTGTATATGACGTTTAGCGTTGCATCAGCTCTGGCAACAGAAATGTTATCAAATTGGGCAGATGCGATCGTTATGGCTTTATCTTCAGTTGCGAAAGCTTCGGGGATGCCTGTTACTCCTAATAGCATGTAAAAAAATAAAATCGTCACTATTCTTTTCGTCATTTTCTTCTCCCCTCTATAGCGCCGCTTTCAGGGGAGCTCATAGGCTGAATTTATATATGAAATCCCAACCCCTCATTGCCTTTGGGCACCTGTGTCCGGTCTTCTTTCCAGGGGCCGGACTCCGGGATTTGACGGCGCTTGTATAGCAAATTATTACTAAGCAATATATTTATAATTTCTCTCATGAACTGTTAACTGTGAAAATAAGATGTTAAAAGAGATATGCCACAAGGCTTAAGCCCCGCATCCAATCCTGTCAATCGCAAACTTCTTATCGAATCCTCTTATAATTTCATACAGCTATGGATTTAAACGATATAACGAGAGACATCGAGCGCATCGGGCTTCCGAAGCGCCCTCGCGAGAGAATGCCTGACTTATCAGTAAAATATGGCAAGGTCAAGGCTTTAATATTTAGATTGCTGGCGTTATCGCTATTGGCGGTCATAGCGGCCTTCAGCATCCTCGTATTATCGCACTACAGGTCCTCCATAATGGCGCTCATCGTTTTAGTTTATGTGGTTCTGGGAGGGCTCCTGGCGTATAAGCTCTTTAGCCTTACGTATACTGGGTGGGTCTACACATTTTTCCTCTCATTGGCCGGCGTGATCCTGCCTTTGCTCGCCCTCGCCACCAGGGGCTTTTCCAATCCAGCGTTGACGATGGGGGCGGCGGCCGTATTCATTTTATCAGTCATATCGGCCGCCCTGCTGTGGTGGGCCAAAGACCTCCTGGGGATAAAAAGCTATAAGGATGTCTTCACGCCTTACGCCTGACTTATTTCTTGAGCTCCGCCATGACCTCTTCTTTGAGTATGCGGCTGATTAGCTTGCCGTCGGCCTTTCCCCGCAGCTTCGACATGGCAAGCCCCATCAAGCCGCTCTGAGAAGCCTCGCCCTTCTCCCTGACGAAGTCCTTTTTGGACTGCACGATCTCGTGGATGACTGCCCTTACCTCGCCTTCGCTTATGCCGCCCAGGCCCAGCTTTTTGACGGCCTCTTCTATGGAGGCTCCGCGGGCCATCTCGGCGAGCACCTTAGGTATTGCTTCCTTAGCTATCCTGCCTTCGGACAGGCACTTAAAAAGCTGCTTATAGTGCTCCCCCGTCAGGCTCTCCACGGGCACGCCCTCCCGCCTCAGCTCGACCGTGGTGCCGAGCATCGTCCTGGCGACGAGCGTGGCATTGCCATAAGACCGGGCAATCTCCTCGAACTCCTGGCTCACGGTGGAGTAGGCGATGCCGCCGGCGAGCTCCTCATTCAGGCCGTACTCCCTCATGAGCCGGGCTTTCTTCTCGGGCAGCGTCTCGGGCAGCTCCTTCCTGAGTTTTTCGAGGAATTCTGGCGTAATCTCCACGGGCGGCACGTCGGTCTCAGGGTACATGCGGGCCCTTCCAGGAAGAGGCCTCATGTACTCAGTGCTCCCGTTAGGCAGGGCACCCCTTGTCTCCTCTGGCACGCCTATCAGGGCTTCCCTCGCCCTAGCCTTGACCGCCTCCACGGCCCTCTCCGCCTTCTCCCTTGAGTCTGCCACCATGACGAAGGCGTCGCCCGCGCCAAGGCCCAGCCTCGCCGAAACTGCGTCCACCTCTTCCTGCGTAATGCCATATCCGGGCAGCTCATCTATATGGAATATCCCCCCAACGCCCGCCGCCCTCTTCGCACGGTCAGAAAGCTCCGAGCCAAGGCGTCGGCCAGGCTGTATCTCCCTGCCCACAAGCCCCCTGAAGCCTCGCAGCCTCACAGCCATGGCGATGCCGCCAGAGGATATAGCTTTTTTAATCACCTTCGAGCCCGTATTTCTGAAAACATCTGTTATGTCGAAGGCCTCGTCGTCCACACTGGCACCCCTCGCCACCAGCTCATCCCTTATGGCAAGCAGGTTTACCTGCCTCAACGCCTCGCTCTCCACCGCCTGCTCGACAAGGTCCAGGGTTTGCACGCCCTTTATCTCTACGCGGGCGCCCCTGGCTATGGAGACGTTCACGTCCTGCCTTATGGTGCCCAGGCCGCGCTTCACCTCCGGCAGGCTCCTCAACAGGGTGCCTATGTGCAGCGCCACCTCCCTGGCCTGGGCGGGGGTGCGGATATCGGGCGCGGTGGCTATCTCGATCAAAGGGATGCCCAGCCTATCCAATGAGTATACGATTGCGTCGCCCTTCGCCTCAACCCTGGATGCGGCGTCCTCCTCCAAACATAAAGTATCAACGCCCACCCGGCCCGAGGCGGTCTCGACGTGGCCTCCAGAGGCGACAAAGCAGGTGCGCTGAAAACCAGTCGTGTTAGAGCCGTCCACCACTATCTTACGCATGGTGAAGGCCTCGTCCACCGGTTTCATATTAAGCATCAGCGCCGCCTTGAGGGCCACGGATAGCGCCTCCATGTTCAAGGGCCTCGGAGGCTCCTCGTCGTTCTCGACGAGGCACGTCGTGTCATAGGCCTTATATATAAACCTCTTTTTGGCCATTGCCTGCTCCGCCGCGGCCCTGTCCACCTCCCCGAGCTCGCTCTCCCTCGCCCTCAAGTACCTGAAAAACTCGAAATTCGACTCTCTCACATCCCTGTCCCGGGGCGGGCAGTAGCAGTACAGCTTGTGCCTTGTGGCAAGCTGCTGGTGTATCTCGAGCCCGGCCTTCAGCCCCAGCGCTGCGTAATCCAGGCTCATATCGTGGACCTCCACTCTATCTCTCCCGCATAGACCGTTTTCATCATCCTCTTAGCCTCCTCGGCGTCCCTGGCTTGCCCGAGCGCCCACATGAGCTTGACCAGGGCAGTCTCGGGCAGCATGTCCTCCCCTTCGACCACGCCGGCCTTCAGGAGGTCGATGCCCGTCGAGTACACCCGGTCGCATATCCTGCCATTCATGCACTGGGAGGCCATCACGAAAACCATGCCTGCATCCGTTGCCTTCTTGATAACTGGTATCCATTTCGTGCTCACGTGGCCCAGGCCGGTGCCCTCCAGCACTATGCCCCTGTAGCCCTTTTCCATATAATATTCTATGATATCCGGGGACATGCCCGGGTAGAACTTGACGAGGGCACACCTGGCCTCCATGTTGTCCATTAGTTTTAATTCCTGCTCGCCCCGCTTCGTGTAGCCCGTTATGGGCGTAATCTTCCTGGTAGCATAGTCGACTTTGGCGATTGGGGGCACGTTCACGCTCTGGAACGCAGTCCTCATGGAAGTGTGGAGCTTACGGACCTTGGTGCCCCTGTGCACGTAGCAATAATCGTCAGAAGTGGCGCCATGCATGACCACTGTGACGCCGGCTATGTCTGACTTAGCCACTTCAGCGGCGCAGAGCATGTTCATGGCGTTGTCGCTTGAAGGCCGGTCTGAAGACCTCTGGGCCCCGACGAGCACTATTGGAACAGGCGTTCTTATCATAAAGGAGAGCGCCGCTGCAGTATAGCCCATCGTATCCGTCCCATGCGTCACTATGACGCCATCCGCCCCATTCTTTATCTCCTCGTAGGCAGCCCTGGCGAGGCTCTGCCAGGTCGAGGCCTCCATGTCCTCGCTGAATATCATGCTCAAGACCCTGCCCTTGAAGTTGGCCATCTCCTCGAGCTCCGGTATGGCGTCCAGGATGTCGTCGGCGGTGAACTGGCTCGAGACGGCCCCTGTCCTGTAGTCCACCCGGCTCGCTATTGTCCCGCCCGTAGATAATATTGAGATGCTCGGCAGCCCTGGCCTATGGGGGTGCTCCCTTCGGGCGGGCTTGGGGGGCTGGGGCGCGCGCTCAAGCAGCTCGACTTTCGTGCCATCGAGCGACAATCCCACGTTGTAGCCGCTCTTGAGCTTTAGCACTATCTTATCCGTCCTGGAGGGCATCACTATTCCCGTGTACTCCCTCCCCTCCTTAACGACCCTTACAATGTCCCCTTCTTTATAATCCATGATGCGCCTCCAACACGATTTCATCGACAATCCTGGATAGCTCGCCGCTTGCCTCGTCCAGCTTCTCCCTGAGGGCGGCCAGCGCCTTCTCATCTGCCTTAAGCCTTGCATTTTCCGCCGCGAGCTTCTTTCTTATGGCGGACTTCGCAGGGCCTCCAAGTATCTTCCTGCGCTCTACGTTCTTCATGGGGTCCTTGGCCTCTTCGAGCATTTCTTCGGTTAGACCCATGTCGCTGAGCTTCCTCCCTATCATGGCCATCGAGGCCTCGTCCACGTCATCTAGAGAGGGATCGCCGCCGCCCCTTGCCAGGCGCCCCACGATGCCGTGGGCGGTCCTGAATGGCAGCCCGGTCGCCCTGACTATTGTGTCCGCTATCTCCGTTGCCGTGGTGAATCCCATCGTGCTCTTCCTCGCCATCTCATCCCTATTTACTTTAAGCGTGCTCACCGCCCCGGCCAGTATTCTCGTAGATGACCGGCTTATCTCGAATGAGCGCAATAGCTGGGGCGTGACCTCTTGAAGGTCGCTATTATAGCTATAAGGAAGCCCCTTTACTATGGTGAAAGCTGAGACCATGTGGCCTATCACGGTGCCGCACCTGCCCCTTACAAGCTCTAATACGTCCGGGTTCTTTTTCTGGGGCATTATCGAGCTAGTCGAGGCGTAGGCGTCGTCGAGCTCCACGAAGCCGAACTCTGGCGTGCTCCACAGGACGAGCTCGTCGGCCAGCCGGCTCAAATCCGTCTCCAGGATGGCGATTGCGCTCAGCGTAGTTAAGATGAAGTCCCTGGATGAGACGCCGTCCATGGAGTTGTCCATGGGCCTGTCGAAGCCCAGCAGCCTCGTCGTATATTCCCTGTCTAATGGGAAGCCCGTTGAGGCAAAGGCTGCGCTTCCTAATGGATTAAGGTTAACATACTTGTAGGCGTCCAGAAGGCGCTCGAAGTCCCTGTCCATGGCGGAGGCGTGCGCCATTAAATGGTGTGCGAGCGTGGTGGGCTGGGCATGCTGTAAATGAGTAAAGCCCGGCATCACCGTGTCGACGTTGTCTTCGGCGAGCCTTACAATTGCACTTCGTAATTCCAGCAGGTCTGTCATCAGGCCTAAAAGCTCATTTCGTGCAGAGATGCGGATGCAGGTCGCCACCTCGTCATTGCGGGAGCGCCCCGAGTGCATCCTTCCGCCCACGCCCTCGCCAACCCGCTTTATCAGCCTTGACTCGATGGCCATGTGGACGTCCTCGAATTGCTCGATGTGCACGCTGTCCACTCCTTCTGCCTCTATCTCGCCAATGGCTTTCAGTATAGAGGCAGCATCCTTTTTTTCTATGACCCCCTGCTTCGCCAGCATTGCCGTATGGGCCTTATCGACCATAATGTCCGATGGGAAAATCCACCGGTCAGCCTGCAACGAGGAAGTAAAAGCGTTGATTTCCTCGCTTTTTGCGGCGGAAAGCCTGCCCCTCCGCAGTATGTCCTCTTTGTTATCCATCGTGACGCCTCTGTTACGCAAATACTTCTAACGTCATCATATATGATTGTTTATGTGTTGGATGTTTAGGACGGTGGGGTCAAGGGGCGGAGAATCCCCTTGAAACGGCGGGATGAATCCGTCCCTTGCTCTCCTGTACAAAAAGTAATAATATTTTCGGCAAGCACAGGCAAAGTATATGAACGATTGCATAATATTTTTTTTGTATGCTTGTGAGGAAGACGGTCAGGATACCCGTCCACTATGAGACTACGAAGAGCAAGCTGGACAGGCTGGGCAGGCTGACCGCCAGGCTGACCTATTGCATATCGTTAATCAACGGTCTCGTCTCCCCTGAGACGAGTCTAGACCGGAAGACGTTGCGGAGGCTGGTCAAGGATAATAATATAGCGAGAAAGACTGGCCTATCCTCCGGGTATGTTGACCAGTGTATCGACAGGGTACTGTGGGCGTGGCGGAGCTACGAGGACAGGCACGGCGAGTGGCGGTACAGGTATGACAGGGCTTTGGAAGAACTCCAGAACGCCGGAGACGACGGGCGGGAGAAGCTTGAGAAGAGGGTCAAGAGGCTCCAGGAAAACGAGCCGTCCACTCCGGTATTCCTCCACAAGGTCTCCTGTCGATTGGATTTTCGCACCGGGAGGATAGAGCGGGGCGAGAACTCCTTCTTGTTGTGGATGCATGTCAGCACGCTAGAGAAGGGGGAGACGATGGACGTTCCCCTGAACCCTTCTTATTATCATCTCAAGCAACTCGAAGGAGCCATGATAAGCGACTTCGAGATAATACGGAAGAACGGCAAATACTACGCTCACATATCCACGACGAGGTTCGTGGATACTAGAATAACAAGTTCCTATGGGGGCATCGACCAGGGCCTGAACAGGACGCTGGCAATCGTATTGCTGGACGAGGTGCCCCGTGAAGAGCTATTGTACGATGAGAAGCGAAACATGCTGGACAAGTACGACGACATCATCGCCTCGCTACAATCGGCTATGGCGTCGGCGAGACACGTCGAGCCAAGGAAGCTCGTCGAATACCACAAGATGTCGAGAAAGCTCAAGCAGCTACGAGGCAAGAGGAACAACGTGTCCGTGTACCACGATTGGCTATTGGCAAACAAGGCTGCCGAATACACCGACGGCTACGACATAGCCATTGGCAACACGAAGTTCCGGCAGACACAGTATCGTGGGAATGGTATGCCATCGCTCCGAAAGAGAATAGGCAAATGGAGCTACGGCAGGCAGAGGATATTCATAGCCCATAAGCGGGCCGAAAGAGGATTAACCACGATGCTCGTCGATGAGAGGAACACGTCGAACACATGCCGTTGTGGGAGCAGGCTGGTCGCGAGGAAGTACCATGACGGTGCTTCGTGGCTCCTGTGCCACTCCTGTGGCTCGAAGCTCGACGCGGGCCTCAACGCGGCGTACAACATAGCTCTTCGATGCCGAGATGACCGGCTGAAAGTGCGGATGAACGCGGCGGAGAACCGCGCGAGCGCATAACATGGGATGCCCGCCAATAAAATTGGCGGGAGGATGTCACCATGTAATAGCAATGGTCGGGCAAGTGGTTCTTTTGCACTAGAAAAAGAAGATGTGGTGCCGAACCATCCATTAACGAATAATAAAACCCCCTCAGTCACTAGAAATCACGGCAAGGCCACCCTATAGTTTTTTTAGCTTTTCCGCCTTTTCCATGCGGTATTTGTATGAGAAGATGAGGGAGCCGCCCAGGAGCATCGCCGAGGCCAGGATGATCAGGCCGAGCGCCAGGTAGTATTGGTGAAAGTATGAGGCCACGATGGCGCAGAGAGCGGCTATAAATGATATGGAGATGTAAGCGGTCTTTATCGTCCTTGAATCCATTTTCATGCGTTCACCTCCAGTATGCGTATGGCCAGGTGCGCCGCGTTCTCGCCATTATCGATGCCGACGCACGCCACTGGCACGCCCCTGGGCATCTGCACGATCGATAGGAGGGCGTCGAGCCCGCCTAGCTTCGCCGAGACAGGGACCCCGATGACAGGCTTATTCGTCTTTGAGGCCACCACGCCGGGCAGGGCCGCCGATAGCCCTGCTATGGCTATGAACACCTTAGCTTCAGACTTCTTAACGTAGGCGTCCAGGTCCTCCGGGTTTCGGTGGGCCGACAATACCTGAAGGTCGTAAGAGACGCCATTCTTTGTCAGGACGTCAACGGCCTTATCCGCGATGGCGCGGTCCGAGGCCGAGCCGAGTATGATTGCCACGTCTACCATGAAAGCCTTATATGTTGGCTGGGTACTCTTTAAACTTTTTATAGGATAACAGTATATCCAGGGAAGCCATCTCCTCGATGAGCTTCAGGAACTTTTCCCTGTCCGACTTTTTAAGGCTGATGAGCTCGTTCAGGTCTTTTGCCGTTATCATGCCTATCACTTGAAGTAGCAACCGCAATATCCCGGGCATGATACAAAAACCTTCCGCTTATATTTCGATGCGGCGAAAACTACTCGATGTTTTGGAAAGGTAAATTAATTTTTAACTTATTTTATATATTATGAGCGTGATTGGTGAGCTGAGGAGCCAGCGCCTCAGGAGAGTAGGCCCTGAGATAGACCCCCTGAAGATATCGATTGACTGGACCCTAGAAGATTTAGAGAAGCCGCAGGTGCTGGTGGAGGACGTATGGGGCGACGCCCTGCCCGGCAGCTATCACCTGCTGCGCCTGTCGGAGATGGCGTGCAGGGGCGTGTATGCTAGTGGGGGTAAGCCCGCGAAAATGCACGTGACTGACATGTGCGATGGCATCGCGCAGGGCACTGAGGGGATGGGCTACTCGCTATTGTCTCGCGATATAATATGTGACATGGTGGAGATACACTGGAGGGCGCAGCCGCTCGACGGCATGGTGCTCCTGTCGAGCTGCGACAAGAGCGTGCCCGCCCACCTCATGGCCATGGCGAGGCTGGGCGATGCGCCGGCGATTCATGTGCCTGGCGGCACCATGATGGAGGGGCCGGGCATGTTCACGCTGGAGCGGGTGGGGACCATCTATTCCCAGCTTAAGCGCAACGAGATATCTGAAGATGAGTATTTATTCCTGCAGAGGAGGGCCTGCCCGACGGTGGGCTGCTGCTCGTTCATGGGGACGGCAAACACGATGCAGGCCATGTCGGAGGCCCTGGGACTGGCCATGCCCGCCTCCGCCAGCATGCCCGCCTTCATGAACGATATAAGGCAGAGCGCGGAGGCGTGCGGGCGCCGCATCGTTGAGATGATAGAGGAGGGCCTGACAACCTCTAAAATCTTGAGGCGCGAGTCTTTCGAGAACGCCATCATGGTGCACGCAGCCATTGGCGGCTCCACTAACGCCTTGCTGCACCTTCCCGCAATAGCCCGGGAGGCGGGCATTAAAATACATCCAGGCCTGTGGAACGAGCTGAACAGAAGTGTGCCGTTTTTGCTAAACTGCAGGCCAAGCGGGGCATACCCCGCCATCTTTTTCTGGTATGCGGGGGGCGTGCAGGGCATCATCCGGGAGATAAAAGGCCATCTTCACCTGGATGCCATGACGGTGACCGGCAAAACGCTGGGAGAAAACCTGAAAGAGCTTGAGAATGCGAATTATTTCGATAAAGTCAGGCGGTATCTTGTCAACTATAGGGTGGATGCTGAGGACGTCATTGCCTCCGCGAGCCGGCCAAGGGGCGAAGGGTCTATCGCCATCTTGAAGGGGAACCTGGCGCCTTCTTATGCCATGGTGAAGTATTCCGCAGTGCCCCCGGAGATGCTCAGGCATGTGGGGCCTGCAGTCGTGTTCGAGAGCGAGAAGGAGGCGTTTGATGCAATAGTGGGCGGCAAAATAGAGAGAGGCTCGGCCATCGTAATACGGTATATGGGGCCGAGGGGCTGTGGCATGCCAGAGATGTTCTATCCTACAGAGGCGCTCGCATCGAGCCCTGAGCTTCATAGTACAACGGCACTGGTGACCGACGGCCGCTTCTCAGGAGCCAGCCGCGGCCCATGCGTGGGGCATGTCTCCCCCGAGGCCATGGCTGGCGGGCCTATCGCCATCGTCGAAAGAAATGACCTCATCGAGATAGACATTCCGGGAAGAAGCCTCGACCTGGTGGGAGTTAATGGAAAAAGGGAAGATGCGGATACCATGGCTAAAGTAATCCGTGAGCGCCTTTCGAAATGGAAGAAGCCACCAGAGAAGTACCGTGGAGTATTGGGGCTCTACACCAGGCTGGCCGCATCTGCCATGGAGGGAGGCTACATTGATTTTGGCGCGTGCCCGGTGAGGTGAGGGCCTATCCAGGCCAAATTTTCTATTATTTAGTCGTGGCAACGTACACGTTATCGGTGGTCCGGGTGATCTCTGCTGGCACGGCTGCTCCCACCGGCTTGTCGGTGAGCACCCCGATGACCCGGCCCCGCTCGACGGCGAGCATCTCCCCGAACACCCGCCCGGGCGCCACGAGCTTTAGCCTTAGCCTCTCCCCCTTCCTGAAGGCTTTAGGGAGCGATGGAGCCTTATGTATATTAAAGTCGGCCGGTGAGAGCCTGAGCTTCAATCCATACTGCTTTTCATATTCCTCAAGGCGCCTGAAAAACTCCGCGAACTTCATGGGCCTGCCCCTCACCTTTTTGCCGAACTGGTAGCGTACATAGTTCTGGATGCCGAGCGGGGGCCATCGCTTGCCCGCCCCTATCTCCAGGCCGAACTCGATTATCCTGGGGATTTCTTCGTCGTTGAACCCCGGCACCCAAACCGGGGCGAGCAGCAGGTCTATCTCGCTCGATGCGATAGCCCTCGCCACATCCTTCACATGCCCCACGTCATACAGATTGGTGCCTGCAAGCATGCGCGCCTTTCTGTCATCCAGCGCAGAAATCGAGAGGTTAATCCTGTCGAGAAGCCCCTCCATCTCCTTTATTTTCTCGGCGTCGAGGAGCATGCCGTTTGTCTGCACCGATATCACTTTTACCTGTGGCACCTCCCGCAGCTTCTTAAGCAGCTCCACCATGTAAGGGTAGATGAAAGGCTCCCCCTGGCCGTCGATGTGCGCCTCCACGTCGTCGCCCTTAATCTCCGCCACCTTTTTAAACTCGTCCACAAGGTAATCCGTGTCTACGATAAAATCCGTCCGCCTGCTCTTGCTAACCCCCTCGTCCACGCTACAAAAAATACAGTTCAAGTTACAGCCCGACACGGGCCGCACCTGTATCAGGTTGGTGCCGCGGTCGATGAGTCCGAAGGCCGTGTGGCCGATAAGCGGAAGCCCCGACTCCCTCGTCACGTATACGAGCTCGCGCTTCGTGTGGTGGTGCCTTAAAACCTTGGGCTCCTGCATGGACACGATCTCCTCGTCCGAGTACTTCCTCTTGAGCTGCGTGTAGAAGTTCATGGGGATGCGGGCCTCTATGGCGCCCCTTATCACGAACACCTTATAATCGCCTTCATCGTATATCTCTGAAAAGACCGCCATACCATGCACCATTGAGGCTTATGGCAGAAAAACATTTTCTAAATGCATTGATAGCCCTTCTTGAATAATAGAGACCCTCAGTCATTTTTATGTTTTATGCCCCTCGCTGATCTGATTTATCCATAGCCTTCTGATTTAATGCGTCTCTCACCAACTTTATGGCGCACAGGTCACTGCACATGGAGCACGTCTCGCCCTCGGGCATGCGCGTGCCCCTGATACGCTCTGCTCTCTCAGGGTCGATCGCCAGGCCCATCTGCGCCTTCCAGTCCAGGTCGCCCCTGGCCCGCGACATGCGCTCATCGAGAAGCCTGGCCCGCTCACGCTGGCCCTCCTTGACCGTATCAGCCACATGAGCGGCTATCCTTCCTACGATAACGCCCTCCCTGATGTCGTCAACCGTAGGAAGCGCCAGGTGCTCCGAGGGCGTCACGATACACAGAAAATCTGCGCCGGCCATTCCTGCGACGGCGCCACCTATGGCGCCCACTACATGGTCATAGCCGGGGGCGATGTCCGTCACCAGCGGCCCGAGCAAATACAAAGGAGCGTCGCCCGTAAGCTTCTTCATGGCCCTGACGCTCAGCTCCACGTCGTCGAGAGGGACATGCCCGGGCCCCTCGACTATGCACTGGACGCCCTTCTCCCGGCACCGCCGCACCAGCTCGCCCAGGGTGATGAACTCCATGAACTCAGGCCTGTCCGTGGCGTCGGCCATGCAGCCGGGCCGCATGCCATCCCCTAAACTCAAGGTGAGGTCATACTCGCTGGCTATCTCCAGCAAGTAGTCGAACTCCTCGTAGAATGGATTATCCTTCCCATTATGGAGCATCCAGGCCAGGGTGAGGGCGCCGCCCCTGCTCACTATGTTAAGAAGCCTGGGGTCGTTCTTTAGGCGCTCCAGCGAGTTCCTGTTGACGCCGCAGTGGACCGTCACAAAGTCTACGCCATCCTTCGCGTGCTCCCTCACCGAGTTAAAAAGGTCGTCAGAGGTCATGTCCACCGCGTTCCTCCTTTTGCGGGCCGCGTGGTAGATGGGCACCGTGCCCACAGGCACGTCTAGCTCTTTTATGAGGCTTTTGCGCACGCTATCCCTGTCATGGCCCGTCGAGAGGTCCATCACGGCGTCCGCCCCGTACTGCACCGCTATTTTCGCCTTCCGCACCTCCTCATCGCAGTCATCATAGTCCTTCGAGGTGCCCACGTTGGCGTTAACCTTAGTGGACATGAGCATTCCGACTGCACGGCCAGGGAAGTCCCTGCCGGCGTTCCGCGGCACGGCGACCAGGCCTCTGGCTATCAGGGATCTCAAGCGCTCCGGCTCAACTCCCTCAACCTTCGCTATCCTTTTGACCTCGTCGCTTAAGCCGTTTTTAGCCTCTCTCATCAACATGGCACTTAAACCTTTTATACGTAGAATTTATGCTATATGAACTTTTAACCGTATTTGATGCGCGTGAAGAACATTGGCGGGTTTTCCTACGATTCCAATGCTTATCTAATTGACGCAAAGCGTAAAACCCTTGTGGACGCGGGCATGGACGCATCCAGGGTGCTTAAGGGTATCGGGGATGGGCTGGAGCTCATCGTGCTAACGCATTGCCACTATGACCACGTTGGGGCGGTGCCCGATATAGTGCGAGAGACGGGGGCGAAGGTGGCCATGCATGGCAAGGACGTGCTGCTATTGCGTAGCGACAGGGCTTGCGTTGCGTCCATGTTCAACGCTCCCAGGCCCGAGTTTAAAGTGGACATCGTGCTCAAGGATGGCGATACCATCGACCTCGGCGACTCCTTTTTAGCGGTCATCCACACGCCCGGCCACACGCCGGGCAGCATCTGCCTCTACAATGAGGAGACGAAAGAGATGTTCACCGGGGACACCGTCTTTGAGGGCGGGGGCTTTGGCCGCACGGATTTAGGCGGCGACGAAGGGCAGATGGTGGCGTCCCTGCAAAAGTTGGCCAAAATGGACGTTTCTATCCTGTACCCTGGCCATGGCGGCATTGTGGCTAACAGGGCAAAAGAGTCACTGCTAGCGTCTTACAATAATGCCAGACACATGTTTTTTTAAAAAAGTTTTAAGCACCGGGAGGCTTAATGCCTCCCGGACAAAAGCTCTACCCCTGTATGGCTAGTTTATCACTTCTTCCTGCAGACCAGCGCAAGCGCCGCTATCATGCCTACAGTGGCCAGGACAATCTCGAATCCCGGGGACTGCGTCTTGGTGGGCGTGGGCGCGGACGGCGTAGCGGTAACGTTGGCCTGCACGGTCGGGCTGGCCGTCACGTTCGGCTTCACGGTTACTGTCGGGCTGGCCGTCGGGGTCGAGACCTTGGTGCCATTTATGACCTGCTTTATGGTGCCGTCAGGGTTGTAGATGATCGACTGGTCTGACATTGGCATGGGCGGTTGATTGGCGTAGAAGTCCCTTATGGCCTGCAGGTCGACATAGCGCTTGACCGTGCTGGTCGTGTTGTTGGGCTGCGGTGATGGAGAGGGCGAGGGTGAGGGGCTTGCCGTAGAGGTCGACTTGAAGTTCACGGAGTATATGATCGGCCCGTTCGTAGCATTATAATTGTTTATAAACACTACTACATATCCGGGCTTAAAGCCCGACACAGTTGCTTTTTTGCCTACCTGTGTTCCGCCGCTGTAAACGCTGCATTCGAACGTGCTGCCATTCGTCGACGTAATTTTTGCCGTGTATACTGCATTAGGATCAAGCGTGCCTCCCAGCTGCGCTAATACGTCAGTGTCGTCTTTAACTACGATGAACTGGTTCCAGGCAGCGCTCCATCCAACGCAAATATCCGGGCTATAGGGGGTCGATGACACGCCAACGTGTACGTCGCTGCTCTTATTATTCACTTTAAACCTGGACTCGAAGCTGAACGCCCCCGATGGATCAGTCGTTACCTGATGGACTGCTCTGCTTGGGAAATCAACAGTGGAGGATATGCCCCCCTCGTTAGCGCGGAAAATGCCGCCAGTCGTTAGCCAGCCGCTACCGGATACGCTCGTCAATGGATCGACAACGAAGTCATCGGCGATAGCAATTGACGTCCCAAGCACTAACGCCATCATCAACATTAATAGCATTGTGGCTTTACTTTTCATTTTCTTCCTCCTATGAGTGCTTATTATACAGGGGTTTATTCCCTAGCACTTCTCTACTAACGGCAAAAGCATCAGCCTTGCTTGGAAATATAGCGGTTTATATTGTTTTTACCGAATAATAAGCGGTTATATAAAAAAAATATGATAATCAAACATTTATGCAACGATGTCATTTATTTTTTAATGTGCCATTAAAAAATATCTATTAAATATAAAAAATATTATATATTAAGAGTCCGCAGGATAGACAGGGTTCAGGTACACGGAGCCTTCATCCTATATAAATGTTGTTGGTCTCGCCTCAATTAGCCAGCCAGCAGCATGCCCTATAGTGAATCGCGTCCGAGCACATGCATTTATCGCCCCCCTCAACGAGCGGAAAAAAGCAAGCGCTACATAAAAATTATTAACTTTTATCCCGTATAAATAACATATTTTACATTATAAGGCCGATTTTTCTTTTATTTTATTACGCTTCTTTCGCTATTTACAACACGAACGCTTTCAACTCAAGACAATTAATATTAAAACCGATGAATATGGCCTATAAATCTATCAGAGACCTCGATGCCATTGATATAAAAATTATAGAGAAGCTATGCAAGGATTCAAGCGCGTCGCTCAACGATATTGCCCAGGAGCTGGGCATCTCCGCGTCCACGGTGCATAAGCGTATCAACACCCTGAAGGAGAATAACATAATCGAGCGCTTTACCATCCTATTCGACCCGATGATACTTAACCTGAAGACCGTCGCTTTCGTAGGTATAGAGCTTGAGCGGGACGCGTTGATGGGCAAGAAAAAGGAAGACGTGATTAAGAGGCTGACATCTATTCCCTATGTGCTTGAGGTCCACGAGACTCTGGCCCCCTTCGACTTAATATTAAAGCTGCGGACCAAGAACGTGGAGAAGCTCAGGGGCGTCATCACTAATATAGCGTCCATCGAAGGCATCATGGCAACTAACACGATACTGACCACAAACCGGATAATGGAGCGGTTCATCGAGATCCCCCAGGGCTGAGGCAACCATATATAAAAAGCCATAGTGACTACCGGTTTAATGCTTTTGTTTCTGGAATTGGGGCTCTTCCATATTCGACGTGCCCCGCCCACCCATCTGGGGGTAAAAAGCTACAATTATATGAGCCATACACGTCCTCAAGCCTCGAGCATTTATCCGACACGATTTCGATGTCCTCGGGCGCTCCTTCAAGCAGCGGATACTTTTTGCTCTTCATCACATGCATGAACACGGGCATCTTCCTATAGTCGAAACCCATGATGCCGCTACATACCAGGTCTACTGCCACCGGATTAACGCCTGCCACTAATACTCCTGCCCTTTTGGGCACGGGCATGAGGGGGCCTTCGCCCTGCCCGGCGATGACGCCGTCCACGACTAGAAACTCTTTCCTCTGCCGGGCATTTTGCATCCTGCCATGACGGTCCGCATAATAGATTATCTTGTTAAGGTCGGATATGGTCCTGCTAATGGTATCATTCCCATACCAGCCCCCGGCGTCGTACTTATCCTTGAAGGGGATCAGCTTATTCGAGTAGTGGAGCAGGGCTGCCATCGCCCTCAGGGGCATGATGTATAGAAGATTGTCGGTGACAACCTGCTCGTCCCTGAGCCTGGCAAGCCAGTCTTTCCTGAAATCCCTGTGGATATAATCGTCACCACCGCATTCCGCCGGGCCATAGCGGTGGTGGGGTAGCCAGTCTTTGAGGCCGCTGGCCCCTATCAGGTTTTTGAGGGCGCAGGTCATGCCCGCCTTACTATGAGTCTTCAGCTTGGGCACGTTAACTATGACGTCCGCGTTTAATATGCTATTGGCTATGCAATACTCGTTCTTTTCCATGTTATGGTGCTTTATCATCTCGTTACGGTTATAGTACCCATTCCTGAATTTTGGATAGTCGTGAATGATCTCGTAGTGGTCCGAGTCCTTTCCCAGGTCGACGATCGAATAGCCGAGCGGGTCGCCGGGCAGCGGCCGCCTATCCACGCCGCCTATGAGCCGCACGCGGCCCCGGTACTGCCGCAGGTCTATCAAATCAATATGCATCTTACTATTCTCGTCATAGTAATCGGCCACCTTATCTATGCCTGTATGCCGGACTATCTTTTCGAAGTCCGCATCCAGGTATGAGGAGTCCCCTATCGTGATATGGCCTACGCCCTTTAACGCGATGTAAACGTAGTCCAGTATGGCACGAATAATCGAGCCATGCGTTATCATACAATCTACGCCGCCTGCATGGTTATAGTGTCGCACGAAGTTGGGCTTTATGAAAACGCTCATGCCCGGCTTTATTATCTCGCCAAGCGGGTTCCAGCTATCCTTACCATAGTTCTCCTTATCCAGGCCGAGCATGCGTAAAAGCTCCCTGACATATCCATAGCATTGATTGCTTGCGGATGTGTCGTTAAATGGGCATTCAGGATAGGTCTCCTGCGGATGGTACGGCGGCTTTCTGCAGTAGTCTATCTTCTCATCTTTTATTATGGCAACTCTCATCGTACCACCGCGTTACGCCTTTACCCTGCCAGGCATTGCCCTTGTCACGTTGATGTACAGGTAACAATTCCTGTATGGCACGCTCATGTCCCCGTTCGCAAATAGCTTGAAGTCCAGCCTCATTTTAGTGCCATTAATCGGCGGCGCGATGTCAACCCGCTTAGTCCATGCGGCATTATCGGCCAACATGATACGCTCTTCGTATAATGTATAGCCCTGAGTGGCGTTCTCTAGCATGACGATTAAATCATAGTCCATATCCCTGTGCTCGTGGTTCACCACGCCGACGAGCACCGGCTGTGGCTCATACATGATAAACTCGCGTGGATAATCATTAGCCGTGCCGTTTGAGTCGAGCAGGTAGAACTCCGTGAATGGGTCGCCACGCGATGCGGCTGATATCACGTATGCCGTCAAGCACACAGATATCGCGATGAGGATGAGCAGCGCGGCCGATAGTGCCGCTTTAAAGAATGGGCGCTCTGCCATGGCTTATCCCAGCAGCGTGTACGTGATATCTACGGCTTTTCTATCGGCCTTTATCGCGCTGACCATGACGGGCTTGCCAGTGCCTTCGGCCACCATGCAGGCCACGAAGCTGCATATGGGGCAGGCCGCCTGGTAGCATAGCGTCGGCCTCGTTTGCCTTATCCTCTTACACGTCGGCGAGTCCGCGAGGCCATACAGGCGCACGTACACGTTGTCCGGCCCACGCCTTACATCTACGCGCGAGGCCAGCTCCATGCCATTAACAAGGGCGTCTACGATCTCGCTTTCCAGGCCTTCGGCACTGAACGTAGCGCCAAGGCTTTTCGCGTACTCGAGCAAGCCTTGTCCAGGCGGGGTAATTAATATGCCCTCTATGCCGGATATGTTCATGCCCGCTATGCCGGCGTTTTTGCCGTACTCCTTGATTAATTCGCTTTTTCTTGCCGGGATGAATATTTTGGTGGACTTTCCGCGGCTCATGTATATTCCCTTTGAGTCTCCCGCGAGCGGGGCTAGCAGGTCATTAGCGAGCTCCACGCCGGAAATGGCTTCCGCATCGCAAACATCGCCGCTCACCAGCCTGTGAGGCGTCACAAAGTAAAAGAACAGGGAGGATAGGAACACGCTGACGCCCGCAATGGATAGTACTGCTGATAACGTGGCGGCAGGGCTCATGGCGAGCGACGCGCCTATCAGGGCGAGGCCGAAGAGCGCAAGGATGGCCGATGCCCACTTAACCCTCCTGCTGATCCGCATGCCTGTCTGCATCCTGGCCGAAATATTCGCCTCGCTCGCATGCGTCATGTTTACGGACGGCGTACTCTTGAGCCCGGCCCTATCAGGCTCTACCTGCCCTGGGCGGCTTGTTTCAGCGCTTGCAGCATAGCTCTCATGTGCCACGAGCGCCTGCGCATACCCTTTAAGGTTAATGGTTGGATCTGAATTGCTCATAGTCTTAACGCCTCTACGATATCATCTGTAACGCTTTATTGGATACGAGCAGGGCGAATATGGCCACGCCTGCCATCAAGAAAATGTCCAGGCGTGGCCTCCACTTCGGCTTCATGGTATAAGGGCTAAGTAGCTGGGTGATGACCAGCAGGCCAAGGAGATCGAGCACAAATAGGTATTCATAGTTCAGGCTATTAAATAGCGTGAGCAGCGTGAGCGTTAAGATCGCCCACGCGCTAAACGCGACCACGACCTTTTGACTTTTAATCAGCATGTTTATTCACCTATGGAGCGATGCTTATTATAATATTATTATTTATTTTAGTCAGATATATAGTTTATTGTTCAAGGCGTAATCAGGGATGACGTTACCCTGGAATATCTTATGGCTCAACCGTAAGATATATAAATAATATTATAGATAAAACTTTTATTAATTATGGATGTCGTCATCGTCTGCCATACGGAGTTTGGCTATGTCAAGGGTAAAGAAGTAGTGTATGATAAAAGGGCAAAAGAAGGCGTGGAGGTCGGCGTGCAACGCCTGCTAAAGATCGCTGACGGGCACGGTGCCAGGGTGACGTTCGCCGTCATGCCAGAAGCGGCCGAACGCTTTCCAGGTAACGTAAAGCATGAGATCGGGCTACACGTACATCCAGGGTGGCAGGAGCTTAGCGTACATGGGAACAGGTACTACGTAGGCGACGCGTACCTGCGCAAGCACTGCAAGGCCTCCTCCACCTCTACAGTGTTGAAGGATTATCCATACGAGGAGCAGCTCGACATGATTAAAGCCGGAAAAGAGCATATCGCTGAGACGCTTGGCGTGGAGCCGAAGACGTTCGTCGCCGGCCGCTGGTCCCTCAACGACGATACGGTAAGGGCACTTGTGGAGGCTGGCTTTACGCACGATTGCTCGGCAACGCCGCATAAAAAACGCGGCCACTACGACTGGTCGAAGCTACCGCGCATGTGCATGCCATACCGCCCATCGAGGTCGAGCTATCAGGCAAAGGGCGACCTGCCATTGCTCATGGTGCCCGTATCCCAGGCGCTGTTCGGGGCAAGCGTAAGCCCTGAAATCATACCTATCATTGGCAGGCGCTGGCTGGAATCGTGTTTCCTCGAGTACTACCGGCAGAAGCTACCCCTGTTCCACATATGCCTGCACTCGCCCTGCATGACAGACCCATACTTCATGGGCCAGATGGACGCGCTTTTGCGCTTTATAGCGGCTCATGACGTGTCCTTCAAGTATGCATCGGAGGTCAGAGAGGCCGGCGGCCACCGGCCGAGGGCAGACGTGCTGCCCTACATATTAAACATTGGCGGCGGCATGGAGAGGCCGCTCGCGAAGCTGGCCATTGAAGGAAGGCGATAGCGTGCTTGAGATCGAGAGAAACTTTTTTAATTTTAAGCGAAAGGATATCTGGTTTAGCGACAGCCCATTCGAGGTAGAAGGATGCCAGGGCGTCGCCTTTTATGCATGTAAGAATAAAGTCGACATGCCCGGGTTCGTCCGCAAGGACTTTGTCACCCCCGTAATCGACCTCACCCTGGATGAGGAAAGGATATGGAAGAACATCGACCGAATGTCTTGCCGAAAGAAGATCAACAAGGCATATAACAACGGGATTAAGCTCAAGGTCAACCAGTGCTACGAGGAGTTCCTTGAGATCGACTCGGAGTTTAGAAAGAGCAAAGGCCTCCCAGGTAGCCACATTGATGTGGACTACATGAAAAAATATGGCACGCTTTTTGTCGCGATGCTTGACGGCAAGGTTATATGCGGCGAGGTCTTCCTCGAGGATAAGGACCATATCAGGCGCCTCATAACGGCTTCAAGGCGCTTCACGGGTGACCAGCACTGGAATAACGTCGTGGGCTATGGGAACCGCATGATTATCTGGGAGTCTATCAGGTATGCCAGGGCCAAAGGCATAAAAGAGTATGACATGGGCGGGTATTACGCGGGGGCCGATAAAGCCAGGGAGCTGGAGGGCGTGAATAAGTTTAAGATGAGCTTCGGCCCGAAGCTCGTCACTAAATATAACTACGAGAAGGACTACTCTCGCCTGTTCGGCGTCGCCAGGCGCATATACGGCTTTAGCGCCGCCCAGGTGTATAGAAGGTCGTGCTGGCCATGAAAGCTGTCATCATTGGCGGATTCGTCGATTACCAGGTACAGATGTCGAAGTCCTTAAACAAAGGCAACGATTCGCTCGTGTTCATATACACCAAGGACGTGAGCCTGCCTCCCGAGAACGCCAGGATCGCAAACGGCTTAAGGGTAAGGCTGCTATCCCGTCCTGGCGCCATCTATAACCCCATAGCGCTGGCGAGGTTCCTGAAGAGCTCATACCGCATGCTCAAGGAGATAAGAAAATACGGCCCCGACGTAGTACACTTGCAGATCGGCAGCTCCATGCTGGGATTCTACATTCCATTCCTGCGCAGGTACCCGATAATCACCACGTTCCATGACCTCAGCCCCCATATAGGTGAGGCTAAATTCTGGGAGAAATACATGCATGCCTATATCAGGCATGCATCAAAGTACCTTTTGGTCCACGGGGAAAGGCTGAGGGAAGCGATGATCAGCGATTATCGCCAGCCGCCGTCCAAGGTGAAGAGCATACCTATCGGGCCTCACAACATCGACGCCTTCAAGATGTATGAGCGCGAGGACATTAAGGAGGATGGCAACGTGGTCCTCTTCTTTGGCCGAATCCTCGAGTATAAGGGGCTTGAGTACCTGATCAGGGCAGAGCCGTACATTACGCGGGAAGTCCCGAATGCCAGGATCGTGATAGCCGGTTCTGGCGATTTTGAGAAATACGAGGACTTAATGGTGAATAGGGACCGCTTTGAGGTCGTTAGACGCTATATATCATATAAAGAGGGCGCCGGGCTGTTCCAGCGGGCAAGCGTCGTGGCGCTGCCGTACGTTGAAGCCTCCCAGAGCGGCGTCGTGTCCACGGCCTACGGGTTTAAGAAGCCGGTCGTCGTGACTAACGTGGGCTCGATCCCCGAGGTCGTTGAAGACGGCAAAACGGGTTTCGTCGTCCCCCCGCGAGACCCGGAAGCGCTTGCAAGAGCTATCGTGAGGCTGCTTAAAGACGAAAAGTTGCGAAAATGCATGGGTGAGAATGGCTACAAGAAGCTGAATGCCGACCTATCGTGGGATAACGTCATGCGGCAGACGCTGGCGATATACAGGAGCGCGATGGATGGCCTGAAAAGCGATAACTAAAGCAATAGTTCGTGTTTTATAGGCATATATAATAATTTATTGCTAATATATTAAATAAATTATATACACTATTTTATTAATTAATTTAAGTGTTGGAGGCACAGGATATTAGAATACTCCGCATCGCAAGCGACCTATATCCATCCACTGTCGGCGGCGCAGCCCTGCACGCCCATAACATGTCAGTCATGCAGGCAAAGCTGGAAAATGAGGTGACCGTGTACACGTCCAGGCATGACGGCATGCCTTTCACGGAAACCATTAGCGGGTACAGAGTAGAGCGGTTCAGGCCGCTCATGAAGCTTTACGGCAACCCGGCCATGCCCTCGCTGCTCTTAAGGCTGGCGGCAGAAAATAAAAACTACGATATAATCCACGCGCATTCGCACCTCTATCTTTCAACTAATATTTGCTCGCTTATACGGAAGTTCAGCTCAACGCCGCTGGTAATCACCAGCCATGGCCTTACATCGCAGACGGCCCCCGGCTGGCTTAACCATATTTACCTGGCCACGCTGGGCAAGTGGACGTTAAACGCGGCTGACAGGATTATTTGCTATACTGAGGAGGAAAAAGAAGAGATGGAGAGGCTGGGGGTAGATGGCAGAAAGATACGCGTCATCCATAATGGCATAGATACTAGCCTGTTCAAGCCCGCAGAAAGGCGGAGGGACGGCAACAGGCTGCTGTGGATAGGCCGATTCGTTCCGGGAAAAGGCGTCCATTACCTGGTAGAGGCCTTCGCGGAGGCCATAACGGTAAAGCGCGACCTGACGCTTGAGATGGTGGGTAAAGGGCCGCAGCTTGGCGCTATCAGGGAAAAGGTCCACGAGCTTGGCCTCGATGACATGGTTAAAATAATCGAGTTCTTGCCCAACGAGGAGCTTCCGGCCGTTTACCAGAGCGCAGACGTTTTCATTTTATCCAGCCTGACGGAGGGGGTGCCGCGCACGATGCTCGAGGCCATGTCCTGTGGCCTGCCTGTCATCTGCACCGACCTTCCGCAGCTTAGGCGCATAGTAGAAGGATGCGGCCTGATCGTTCCTGCCAGGGATAGCAGGGCGCTGGCGAAAGCGATGCTAAAGGTATCCTCGGACCCGGCCCTGGCGCAAAGCCTCGGGGCATGCGGCAGGGAGCGGGTCATGAAGAGCTTTTCATGGGATGAAACGGTCCAAAAGACGTTGCTATTATACCGTGACGTCATCGAAAGCAGGAGTACTTATTATGAAGGTGAGCGTTGTAACGCCCATCCGGATGGGCGGACCGTATAACTGGGGCAGGACGCTGGTGGAAATGCTGTCCCGTTGCGGCATCAGCGGACGCCATGTGCACGACCTGCGTGGCGTCCTCACGTCGCCGCTACGCCAGGATTCGGACATCGTGCACGCCTCTATCCCCATTACCTTAAGGCTATGGCGAAGGCCGCTTATCCTGACCATCCATGGCGAGTACCCCATAGAGCGAAACGTGTGGCGCCACTTCTATCCAGCATCCATAAGGATGGCAGACATCGTCACGACGCCCAGCCTGTTTTTAAAGGAGCGCCTCGTGCTGGACGACGCCCTGGTGATCCCGAACGCCATATTCCCGGAAAGGTTTAAGGCCGTGCGCCACTGGGATAAAGCTTCGGCGAACATCGTGACAGTCACTAAGTTCGCATTCAGGGATAAAGCCGAGAGCTTAATCCGGCTCGCCCACATCATGGAAAACGTCCAAAAGTGCACGGACGTGCCATTAGACTATACGGTCGTGGGGGGCGGCAAATTCCTGGACGAGGTGAAAGAAAAGGTACATGGAAACGGCCTTAGCGCTCGATTTACTGGCTTCGTGGACAGCCCAAAGGACTATTTCCAGGATCGCGATATATTTGCCTATTACTCCGTGCATGATAACTTTCCGATCGCCATTCTGGAGGCCATGGCCTCCGGGCTGCCGGTTGTCACAAACCGGGTGGGGGCGGTGTGCGAGATGATAGAGAACGGGCGTGATGGGTTCATCGCGCGGGGCGAAGATGAATTCCATGAATATTTATTGCGTCTCATCGATGACCCGGCCCTGAGGGCGCGGATGGGGTCGAACGCGAGGAATAAAGTAATCGAGCGGTTTAACTGGCACAGGGTAATCAATTTTTATATTAAATTGTACGAGTCGCTTTGCTGATGCCTGGCCAGTGGAGAGCTATTGCGCTTTAAAGGATTCAGGTGCCCGTCATCCCGACCGCCGACCTGGGCGGTTTGCAGGGCAGCCTGAAGTTCACGTACCAATCGATATACCTGGCAAGGCCCCGTGAAATGCCGATTTCGGGCTGCCAGGATAAGAGGGCCTTTGCCTTCGACACGTCAGCCCAGGTGTTCTCCACGTCGCCCTTTTGCTTTTCAACATGCCTCACCCTTGCCTTTTTACGTAATGTCGCCTCGATGCGCTCCATCAGGTCATTAACGCTTATCCTGTGGCCGCCGCCGATGTTGAACACGTCGCCGACGACGTCGCTCTCAGCGGCAAGGATGTTCGCCCTTACCACGTCGTCCACGAAAGTGAAGTCCCTGGTCTGGGTGCCATCGCCATATACCACGACCTCTCTATCATTTATTATGGCGTCGACGAACCTGTTTATCGCCAGGTCCGGCCTGAGCCTCGGCCCGTATACGGTGAAGTAGCGTAAGGAGATGGTCGGCACCCCATAGTTCTTATAATACAGGTAGCAAAGATTCTCGCCCGCCAGCTTCGATACTCCGTATGGCGAGACGGGCCTGGGCAGGCTTTCCTCGCTCATCGGAAGCCTCGCGTCCCCGTAAACGGAAGACGAGGATGAGTAAACGAGCTTTTTCAGGCCCGTGCCCTTATAAAACTCTAGCAGCCGCTGCGTGGCCTGTATGTTGTTATGCACGTAAACGTCGAAGGTTTTTCCCCAGGATGCCCTGACGCCCGCCTGAGCTGCGAGGTGAAAGACATAGTCGACCTCTGGATAGCTGTCCATCAGGGCGAGGTCTTTTTCTATCAGGGTGAAGCGGCTGTCGTGAAGCGCCTGCTCGATGTTGCGCTCCTTGACATCTCGTGGGTAGTAATCAGTGAAACAGTCGATGCCGATGACTTCGTGCCCTTTTTTCAGAAGGGCGTCAACGACGTGGCTTCCGATGAAGCCCGCGCATCCAGTGACCAGCGACCTCATATTATATCACATATTATATAATATATTAATTGATTATAATACTTTCGTTTATTATATAATTAATTGAGGGCGGCAACTCTATAGCGGCTCTACGGTGACCCAGTCGACGTATTCAGTATTTACCCCGCCGCCATGGTCGGCGGGCACGTCACGCTGAACCCAGTTCTGGAAATACACGTACATGGGCTGGGCGGGAACGTTACTCCTGGAGGTCCAGATAGGCTTCGACATGTCGTCAATATAAAACTCCACGCGGTCCGGGTACCAGTCGTAGCCATACGTGTGATAATCCTCGCTTGGATCAAATGGCATATAATACATATAGCGGCTCTTCACGCCCTTCACCCAGGTGCTGAATAGCGCCGTGTATTTGCCGTCGGCCTTTTGTATCTCAATGTCGATCTCGTTGTGCCCTTCACGTAAGATTCCGGTTGGCCACTGGTAGCTGTAGAACGTCTGGTACGTGCCCGGAGTCTGGTCGACCTTTATGCTGGCACGATACTTACCATAAAAATACTTATCATCGGACTTGTATTCGCCGCCCGTGTGGTTATTGACATAGGAGCGCAGCACCAGGTTGCCGTTCTCATGCCATACGTTGGATGGCTTGAAAACTGTGTACGCGTAGCTGGAGCTCCAGGTATTATCGCGCTTTGCCCATCGGCCACTATCATAGCTAAAGTTGTCATATAAAAGGTAGGAGGCGGAATACGGCGGGTCGGTGGGATTGTCAGGCGTGGTGGAATTCTCGAGCAGTATAGGCGCCCCGTCGATTACGTCGTCCTCATGGACGTATATGCTCTCGTTTTGCTGGCCAACGTTGAGATAATTGATAGTTAAGATCAGCATGATGGCCATCAGCGCCCAGGTTAAGGCCAGGAAAGCAAAAAATGCTCTCATCAGCATATGATTCACAACACATCAATATATATGTAATTAATATTTATAATTATTTATTATTCATTAAGCGCTGAATAGTCAACTTTATATAATTGTTTATTAATATATATTAGTGAATTTTGGTCTTACCATGTCGAAGAGCCTTGATAGTTCACTACGGCAGATAGCAAAGGGCACGACTATAATTTTTTCAGGGGTCATCGCCTCGATGGCGCTGAACTTCATATTGAGGGTCGCGCTGGTCCGCTACACCACCCAGGGAGACTATGGCGTGTACTCGCTCGCGCTGACCATAATAAGCATGCTCTGTATAGTATCCACGCTTGGCCTTGACGAGGGGGCGTCACGCTATATCGCATACTTCCTGGGCAAGTCTGATAGCTCAGGGGTCAAGCGAGTCATTTTTAGCGCGCTGGCGCTTGCCCTGGCCGCGAGCCTGATATGTGCGGCAGCGCTTTTCATATTCTCCGATGCCATCGCATTATTCTTCCACTCGCGGGAGCTCTCCAATGCCTTAAAGATAATTTCCCTCGCCATACCATCCACAGTCCTTATACAGATCCTGGTCTCTATCACTCGCGGCTTCAACGTCTCCATCATGAAGGTTTTATTCAACGATGTCATGAAGCCGCTATCATTCCTGGCCCTACTCTTAATAGTCATACTGCTAGGCATGAGCTTCGACGCCATCATAACAGCGTACGTGGCATCGACGTCCCTGACGATGCTGGCATTCGCCGCCTTCACGCTTAAATGGTATTCCGGGCACTATAGCGCCGCGCCGGACGCAGGAGGCCAGGTAACTATGGGCCTCATCCGCTTCTCCATCCCCCTGCTCTCCGTTAACATGCTATTGATGATGATGTCCCAGGCGACCACGCTATTGCTCGGCTTTTTCAAGACGCCGATAGAAGTGGGGAAGTTCGATATCGCGATAATGATGGGTAACTTGCTTTTGACGGTCATCAACTCCATGGGCTATATCTATATGCCCACCGCTTCGAGCCTATACGGCAAGAACCAGGTGGAAGACCTGAAGCGGAGCTATATAATATCGACCAAATGGGGGTATATTGGCACCCTGCCCATGCTGTTCGCATTCCTGGTATTTCCAGGCGTAGTCGTCGACCTGCTATTCGGACCACGCTATAGCGATGTCGCGGTCCTCCTGCAGGTACTATGCCTCGGATACCTTATAAACCCGCTAACCGGCCCCAACTATCATACGCTTATCTCGATGGGCAAGACCCGTATCATCATCGAATCGTTCCTGGCAAATGCGCTCATCAATCTCGTGCTGAGCATACTGCTAATACCGCCGATGGGCGTTATCGGAGCGGCGATAGCCGTATCCATATCGGTCATGGTGGCTAACGCCCTTCTAACTGTCCGGCTCTATCAGCTATTAGGGGTCCATCCATTTACGAGGAACTACGTGGCGTCTATCCTATCATCGCTCCTGCTGCTATCGCTGTTCTTCTTCGGGGCGAGGTGGCTCGCCATCGTGCCCGCGCCCGCCACTGCCATAGTCTGCTTTATCGCGTACATGGCAGCATACGCCGCGCTGTTCATAGGGCTCAGGGCGATCGATAAGGAAGACGCCATGATCCTATCGGCCGTTAAGCTAAGGCTACAAAGCATACCCGTGATTGGGCAGGTATTATAAAGGGTGATGCCCGATGGCCGGGCATCGATTTTTTATTTTAGAGCGGCTCTACCGTGACCCAGTCGACGTATTCGGTGTTAACGCCATCCCCATGGCTGGAGGGCACATCCTTGACCACCCAGTTCTGGAAGTAGACGTACATAGCCTCGTTTGGTATATGGCCATATGAGGTCCACACGGGTTTCGACATGTCATCGATATAGAACTCCACCCGGTCCGGGTACCAGTTGTAGCCATACGTGTGGTATCCTGCGCTTGGATCGAAAGATAGCTTGATGGTCTTGCGGTCATACTGGTAGTTCACCCATGTGCTCAGCATGGCCGTGGTAGTTCCATCGGTCCCTTTTATGAACTCTATGTCTATCTCGTTGTGGACCTTGGTGCTGGTGGGCCACTGGTAGCTGAAGAATGCCTCGTATGTGCCGGGCGTCTGGGATAGCTTGATGCTTGCCCTGTATTTGCCGTATGAGTATATTCCGTTAGACTTGTACTCGGCGCCCGTGTGGTTGTCTACGTATGAGCGTAGTACGAGCTTGCCATTCTCGTACCATACGTTGGATGGCTTGAAGATCGTGTAGACGTAGCTGGAGCTCCATACGTTGGAGCGCTTTGTCCAGTTGTTGCTGCTGTCTTTGTTGAAGTTGTCATATAGCACGTATTTTGTCGATGGCGTTGGCTCATTTGTTATGGGCGTTGGTGTTGGTGTTGGCGTCACCGTTGGCTTGGGCGTTGGTGTTGGTGTTGGCGTCACCGTTGGCTTGGGCGTTGGGGGGGGAGAAGGCGAAGCCGAGGCCACCGACACCCAATCCACATAAAGATAGCTAACGCCAGAGGAGCCCGAAGAATATTTACTCACCCAGTTATTAAACAACACGTAGCACGGCTTATCGGGCACATTGCTGGTCGAAGTGTAGACGGGCTTACTCATGTCATCCACGTAGAACTCAATGCGGCCCTTACACCAGTTAAAGGCATACGTATGGTAAGCCGCCCCCGGGTCGAAGGGGAGCTGATACCTATACAGGCTCTGGTCTCCATTAACCGCGTTCTCAAAATACACGTAGTACTTGCCATTCTTATTCTCGAACTGGATATCGATCTCGTTATAGCCGCCCCTAACCGAGGCGTAGGTGAAGAACGCGGCGAGCGAGCCGGGCACGAGGTTCGCCTTTATCCTTGCGGAATACATGCCATACCCATAAGTGCCCTTCGACTGGTACTCACCACCTGTGTGCTTCCCCACGTCGGACTTGACCGTCAGCTTTCCACCTGATACCCAGACATTCCCTGAAAGTAAATTAGTGCCCTGCGGTCCATTAGCCCGCGAGACGACCTTCCACAGGTCGCTCCGCATTCTGTCAAAATTATCGTAGAGCACGTATGTCGAAGATGCCGATGGCACGAGCACGTCGTTCTCGGTCCAGCCATCCACGATGCTGGCGCCGTCGAAAGCGCCTGAAGCCGCCCTTATTGGCGCCGCGATCGTTACTGCCCCCAATGTAAGGCATATCGCCATAGCCATCAATAACCTGTTTTTTATAAACATACCACCTTTTTGTTTTTACCCACATAATGCTTGGCCTATAGATACAAGCATTACATGAGTTATCACATATTTATTTACCAATTAGGCACTTATCGGATTAATAGGCATCGTATATATACTTTTTACTCTTTTAGCAAGATATTTTTGTATTATTTTGAGAAAAAATATCTAAATTTGTATTGTTTGGTTTTAAATTGGTAAAAAATTTACAGCATATAAAAAAAGGGGCGTGCCGGATGGCACGCTTCAGCCGCCTAGAACCTTCGGTTATAGACCTCGGAGCCGCCGTTCGAGTATATCAAGCCCCTATCCTTCGATACATCGTCCGCCCTCACGTAATAATCCCTGCATATGGCGCCATTATCCTTGACCAGGAGCACCTTATCGTTAAGCACATTATAGGTGCCCATGAACACGTACGAAACCTCGAAAAGCTTGCCACTGATAGGTATCTCCGCGGCCTGGCTGGCGTTCAGCCCCCTTAAAAGCTGCAGCCGATTCCAGTCGCCGTATATAGGTGGCAGGTAATAGTTATTGGCCTTGCTATCGACGACTATGGGGCTACGCTCTCTCATGATCCAGCTAGCGCCCGCCACCTCGGCGCTATTAAAGACGGCGCTATCCACGGTCTTGTTGAGAGAATAGGAGATTGGCACGTCCCTGAAGACCTCGAACACAAGCCCGGTGTTGAAGACAAGGAATATCGCCAGGAAGATTGACAATGCCCTGAACGCTATGGGCATGGCAGGGTTATTCCTGCGCACGACCCTCCCGATTAGCCAGCTCACCCCAAGCCATCCGAGCACGAAGAAGATGGCCAGGAAGATGAGCGTAATCTGGTATAGCCTGGTCGTATTCAACGCGCTGGACACGTACGGTATGGATATCCCCGCGACCAGTAAGGCGACCATTACCAGCGAGAAGGCAAAGTATTCCTTGCCTATCCTCGCCAGGTCATTCTTTAGCGCTATTGCGGCGATGCCTATCACAATAAACGCCTGGGTGAACATCATTAAGTAGAGGTACGCCTTATGCAGGGCCGATACCGAGCCCCCTTCAATTATGAGAGCCATCCCTTGAACCATCTCTGGGTTTAGGAAGCCCTGCTTTACGTTACTTATCATGGTTGCGAGAAGCACCAGTATAGTATTGAAGGCGTTCCCGCTGGCTGTGAAGACGTACCATGCCAGGCAGAACGTGACGAGCGGTATTATCAATGCCAGCGAGAGCCTCCTGTTTAGGCCGGCATCGCTCAAGCCCTTAAGGCGTATCGCCTTGCCAAGCCTAAGCATTACCCACACGATGATAAGCGAGGCGATGAAAATGTACGTCAGGCCATAGTGGGATACTACCACCGAGAACGAGAATATGATGAAGAGGAGGGACCACTTCACCTTATCCATGCTCTGGTTGATTAGCAAAAGGATCACGAGCACCAGGAATAGCTCCGCTATCTCCTGCCTCGCTAGCTGTATCATCTCGGTATAGAATACCACGAGAGACGTGAAGAAGAACGCCGCCATGAAGGCGACCTTCTCATTAGCCTGCCTCCTGAACGCCTCGTAAAGGCCTAAAGGCACGAGCGCGAAGAGCGCTGGATAGGCCAGCTTGAATACCCACGCTATGTCCATGTTCATGACTATGGAGTATATGGGCGCCAGCATGACTATGCTCAGCATGGCGTTGAGTACCCTGAATAGCGACGTGTCCCAGAAGCCGTTATTCAGGATGAGTGAGGCATAGTACCTTTCGTATTGTATGTCCCAGCCGTTGATATACGTGGAAATGAGGGCGTTGTGGAGCACCAGCGATAGCGCCACGACGAATATTGCGAGCGGATAGAGCCTCCCGGGTATGAACCTGTCGAATCCCACTAAAAGCACGATGGCCGCCAGGATCAGGATCATAACTGCCAGAAGCGCGTTTTCGTTGAACAGGTTCATCAGGTACGCGCCGGCTACCGCCAGGAATGGCACAATATACAGGAATAGGGCGGGCGGCGAGAGGGCCTCCCCAATGTCTAGAAGAGGCTTATCCTCGCCCTTTCCATCCCTGAGGCAGCAGGCCACGCTGAATACTAGTACGAGCGCCGTAAGCATGGCCATTATGGGCAATATGGTTATTGGCGTGGCGAGGCCGAGGTGGGGCCCGACGAGGTTAAGCAGCGCGCCCGTGAACATGAGGGCGGCGAGGCTCATGCCTATCGTGAATAGCGTCGACTCAACTGGCCCAAGCTTGCGGACGTTCATGGCCCGCAGGATAACGGCTCCGGGAATGAACGTCAGGTATATGAAACATACGAGTTGCCGGAGGGCTGGCACCTGAAAGCCGACCGAATCCATCCGTATAAGGATGAGCGCCGCCACCTGCGTGGCCAGCACTACCCCCAGGAATTTCTTAATGTCCCAATCGATTAGCCTTAATGGATCACTCACTTGCATGCTTATCACTCTATAACAACATCATGATTTACTGGGAACCGTGCTCTGAATGGACATGAGGACGAGCGCGGTGAATACGCCCAGCGTTCCGGCTATCATGCATAGCATGACGGCGATCGATACGCTGGAGGCCATGGTCGCGTCCGCCAGGCTCGTGAAAGTGATGTAGACGCACGACACGAGCAGGGCGATGCCCGGCACCCCGAAGAACATCATTGGCCTCCTCTGCGACCCCATCTTGAGAATTGACCCCAGGCATGCGAAACCGTGGATTACTGGATTTTCGGTAGAAGTACCCCTCAGGTCGTATCGGGCCTTTATGGGAACTTCAGAGACTTTCAAGCGCTTTTCAGCGGCCTTGAACAATATTTCGGAGCCTATGCCCATGCCCTCATCCTCAAGGTCTATCTCGCGTATGGCTTTCGCCGAGTATGCCCTAAACCCGCTTTGTGAGTCCGATGTTTTAAGGCCTGAGCCCAGGGCAGTGGCCAGGTCTAGCACCTTCATGCCTACCTTGCGATAAGCTGGAATACGTTGATTTTTACCATTTCCGTTGACGAACCTGGAGCCAATGACTACGTCCGCCCCGGCTTTCTTCAATTCTGCCACAAGTAACGGTATATCATCAGGGTTGTGCTGGCCATCGCCGTCTATGATCACGAGAGCGCTAGCTCTCCACGACTTCGCGGCATCAAAGCATGACTTGATGGCGGCCCCATATCCTTTGTTCACGCCATGCGATATGACGTCCGCGCCTACGAGCCTGGCGACCTCGGCCGTATGGTCATTGGAGCCATCGTCGATGACGACCACGGAGTCTGCATACTTCCTGCACCTGGCTATGACGCTCCCTATGGCGACCTCCTCGTTATACGCCGGTATCGCTACCATCAGGCCAGCCTTGCTTTCCTGGCCTGCTGTAAGTTCGGCGGCATTATATGGCGATTTTAGGTTTTCGGAATGTCTGCCGGTGGAGTCAAGAATTGTTGTGGCCATATCTGGTTTATCTCCGATGAATTGTATATTAATCTATTATTATACAATAGTATATAATTATTTTGATTGATATACTAATTAATTTATATAATTATGTGGCTTATTAGCGTGCCTTCCTGGGCCATTTTATCGCTATCCTGGCGAATAAATATTAAATATTGGCAGGTATAAGCCTTTTTTATAATCAAGCCCCTGTGGCTCAGATGGTTAGAGCGGCTGACATGTAATGAGTTTCTTACATGGCATCAGCACGTCGCAAGTTCAAGCCTTGCCGGGGGCTCTAAAATTTTATTATTTTATTAAAATTAAAAAAAGTTTTATTGAAGCAGCTCAAAATACATGTATGCCGAACTTATTATCACCCCCATCATATTTTTCCTATTCAACGGTCACGGATTTAGCGAGGTTACGGGGCTTATCGACCGGACAGCCCCTAAACACCGCTATATAATAGGCAAATAGCTGAAGCACGATAGTCGAAAGAATCGGAGCAATATACTCGTTAGAGTCGGGTATGCGCACCACAAAGTCGACCAGCTGGTCGATGAGGCCATCGCTCTCGCTCGCTATCGCTATCACCGAGGCGTCCCTGGCCTTAATCTCCTTGATATTGCTGACCATCTTATGATAGGTGGCGCATTGCGTGGCGATAGCTATGACGGGTATATTCGTAGTGATGAGCGCGAGCGGGCCATGCTTTAGCTCGCCCGCCGCATAGCCCTCGGATATTATGTACGATATCTCTTTTAGCTTAAGCGCCCCTTCGAGGGCTATTGGATAATTAAGGTTCCTGCCCACGAAGAAGAACTGCCCCGCGTTCCTGAACAAAGACGCAAGGCCCATGATATAGCGCTCATTCTCGAGCAAGCGCTGCACTTTATTAGGGAGGGCCTTGAGCTCGGCGACCATCCTTATATTCTGCTCGGCGCCTAGCATGCCCTTCATAGTGCCCAGGTAGAGGGCGACCATGTACATTATGACTATTTGCGAGGTGAACGTCTTAGTGGCTGCCACCCCTATCTCGGGGCCACACCTCATGTAGATGGAGTAGTTAGCCTCGCGGGAGACCGTGCTTCCTACCACATTGGTTATGGCCAGCACCCTGGCGCCTTTTTTAATGGAGCCTTTGACGGCGGCGATCGTATCCGCAGTTTCGCCTGACTGGGAAAGGGCTATGACGAGCGTCTCATGGCCGAGCCTGTTGGCAGAATACCGGAACTCAGACCCGATCTCCACGCTCACAGGGATGTCAGTCATGGATTCTATGGCATATTTACCGATCAGGCCGGCATGGTAAGAGGTGCCGCACGCAACGATGACGATGCGCTTGATATCGTCTATGTCCGCTTTAGTGAGAGTTAGCTCCGGCATTACGACCTCTCCAGTCAGCTCGTTGAGCCTCCCCGCGATGGCATCCCTCAGTGACTTGGGCTGCTCGTGGATCTCCTTTAGCATGTAATTCTCATAGCCAGACTTTTCCGCCTCCTCGAGCTCCCAATCGATTATCCGGGCCTCTCGCCTGACAGGGCGCCCATTAAAGTCAATGACTTCTATGCCTTCGCCGGACATTATGACTATGTCGCCATCTTCCATGAAAATGGCTTTTTTAGTGTATTTCAGGAAGGCCGTCACGTCGGAGGCTAAAAAGTACTGGCCATCGCCCAGCCCGATGACTATAGGGCTATCTTTCTTGGCTGCGAATACCTTTCCCGGCGCATGATTACTGACGATGGCAATGGCATATGAGCCTTCGAGCTCCCTGACAGTATCAAGCAGGGCCTGCACGACGCTGCCCGCGTAATTTTTCTCTAGCAGGTGAGCGATGACCTCCGTATCCGTCTCGGAGGAGAACTTGTGTCCCTGAGCGATCAGGCCATCCTTAAGGCTCTGGTAGTTCTCAATGATGCCGTTATGCACCACGGCGAAATTCCCCGTGCAATCCTTATGAGGGTGAGCGTTATAGTCGGATGGCTTACCATGCGTAGCCCACCTGGTATGGCCGATGCCAGCAGTGGCATTCAACGTGATCGGCACCTTATCCTTGAGATTAAGAATCCTGCCATGGGATTTTATGACCCTTAGCGAATCATTTGAGACAAGAGCGATGCCAGCAGAATCATAGCCCCTATATTCCAGGCACTCAAGAGAGTCTAATAATATATTAATGGTATTGCCATTTCCAATATAGCCGACTATTCCGCACATGTCTTACCACTTTACGCCTAAACGACGACCGTATTATCGCTAATGTTCGACCTTATGGTGGCGCCGGCGCCGATTTTACATCGAATGCCTATGATATTCCCGGGCCTGGCCAGGACCCCGCCCGCGATGCAGGTGTTATCCCCGATGATAGCCCCTATAGTGGTTTTCTTCAGCACGCCATCGACCTCTACCGTGGCGTCCCCGTCCTCGGCGATGAAACCGCTCCCAAGCATGGCGCCTTCCCCTATGATCGAGCCCGAGATGTGGCTTAAAGAAGCGACCTTTACGTTATCCATTAAAATGCTATTCGATATCCGGGTAAGCGGCTCTATAGTGCAATTACTGCCAATGCTGGTATCCGGCAATATGACGGAATTAGGGCCGATGTCACAGTTATCGCCTATGCATACGGGGCCCTGGATATAAGTGCCGGGGCGGATTACGGTATTATTTCCTATCCCTACATGGCCGGATATCATGGCGCCTTTCTCTATAGCGCCCGATACCCCTAGCTTCTGGCGCTTCAGGGTCTCCGAATTAAGTTTTAGAAGGTCCCATGGGTATAGGGCATCCATCCATATCGCTTTAGAGTATATGCTCCGGACGGCATACCCGCTGCCGATCATTTTTTTAATGGCATCAGTTAACTCGTATTCGCCTCTCTCCGAAATTTCCATGCAGCTTAAAAAGTCGAAAATTTTTGTTGAGAAGCAGTAAACCCCGGCGTTTACGATGTTACCATTATCCTCGTACTTAGGCTTCTCCAGTATATCCTTAACCAGCCCATTATTCGTCTCGACAACCCCGTACTTTTTTGCGGGGCTGGCATGGGTGACGAGCATTACAGCATCGCAGTCCCTGGCGTTCATGATTTGCTTAATGTCCGAAGTATTAACGATCGTGTCGCCATTGACCAGCAAAAATTGGCCAGCAACTTTATCTGCCGCCTGCCTCAGGGCATGCGCGGTGCCTAGCTGGGGGGATTGCTCCACATACGTTATATTGACCCCCCATGCACGGCCGTCACCGAAGTAGTCCATGATTTTTTCCCGCTTATAGCCGACGACCATTATTATGTCGATAATGCCGCTATCCCTGAGGGCAGCGATTACGTACTCGAGGATCGGCTTATTACCGACGGGTATCATCACCTTCGGCCTGGTTATGGTAAAAGGCTTAAGACGGCTGCCCTCGCCTGCGGCCAGCACGACAGCGATCATGGCGTAATAACAACCCCCTATGGGCGTCAATAAGTAATCTCTTCCAGAGAGACAAATAATAAGTCAAATGATTATATATCTTATTGATATATTTAACGTATTTTTATTAATATTATATTTAAAAAGTCGATTTAAAATTTATTTTTGAGCTTGATAAAAAAATGCATAGATTTGACGTTTATTATGATAATAATTTTACTAAATTAGGAAAGGTATATATAAGCATAGCAAGCTATTGATATTGAATTGCATAAGGGAGCGCTGCGGATGAGCTCAAAGTATAAAGGCAACCTTGACGAAACTGACATTTATATCATAAGGAAGCTTTGCGAGAACAGTAACACCCCTCTGGCGTGTATAGGAGAGGAGCTGAACGTCTCGCCTTCGACGGTCCACAAGAGGATCAACCGCCTCGTCGACGGAGGCGTCATCGAGCGATTCACCATTTTATTCGACCCGGTGATACTTGACCTTAAGACGGTGGCGTTCGTCGGGATAGAGCTGGAGCGCAGCGCGCTCACGGGGAAAAAAAAGGAAGACGTCATATCACAGCTCATGAGCATCCCGGCAGTCCTTGAGATCTACGAGACGCTCGAGCCGTTCGACCTCATGCTCAAGCTGAGGACGAGCAGCGTCGACACGCTTCGCGAGATAATAGGGAACATTTCCAGCATACAGGGCGTGCTCAACACCAACACCATTTTGACTACGAAAAAGATCATGGAGACGCCGCTGAAGTATGACGTCCTCAAGGATATCAAAGGCCCTAACAAGAATTGAGCTTTTCGAGGGCGATCGGGCCCTTAATGGATGTCCACGTAGGCCATCTCACGTATGGACTCCGTGATTATGATGGTCTCATAATCCTTGATTTTGAGCGGCGCAATCCTGTCCTTGAGGATCCGCTTGAGCTCGTCGTAGTCCCACGTGGCGATGAGGAACGTCAGCTGGTATTCCCCATCAGTATGGTAGATCTGGAGGACGTTTTCCACGCGCTTTAGCTTTCTGGCCACTTCATCGATCCTGTCAGCGTCGACCTTACACTTGATTATGGCATAGCAATCAAGGCCCGCCTTCTTCTTATTGATGACGACCGTGTAGCCCTTTATGACGCCTTCCTCCTCCATGATGCCGATGCGGTCACGGACCGTAGACTGTGCGCGGTCTATCTTCTTCGCGACGTCCTTGTACGTCATCCTGCCAGACTGCTGCAGGATGTTCAATATTTTCTTGTTCATCTTATCGATCTTCATCGCATCGTCCTCGCGTGCGCTAAATATATTTAATAGATACATTAGTATATAAATATTCGGTTTTTAAATGATAGTTTATACGAATCTATTTTATATATTTGCACATGATATTTTTTCGTGTATGAGGCTTGCGTTCTTCGCATGGGAGTACCCGCCACGGCTTGTGGGAGGGCTTGGGACCTACGCCCAGTACATCACGAGGGAGCTCGTAAAGATGGGGCACGACGTGACCGTGTTCACCATGAACACGGGCAGCCTGAAAACCCACGAGGTGCTGCACGGGGTCTCAGTACACAGGCCGCTCGGGGTGGACGCCTCGGGCATCCTCAGAGTCATCGCCGCGAGCGAGCTGCAATCGTGGGGCGACCAGCTAAGGTTTTTCGGCTCTATCTTTACGTATGACATGCTGAGCTGCGCAAAGATGGTCAACAGGCTGATAAAGAAAGAGAAGGTCGAGTTCGACGTGGCGTGCGTCCATGACTGGATGGGGGCGATGGCGCTTTTAATCTTAAAGGAGGAGATGCAATTGCCGGTGGCATTCCACGTCCACTCGACCGAGTGGGGCAGGAGCCGGGGCCGGGGAAGCAAGGTGGTGAGCGACATCGAGCACCGCGGCTCCATCATGGCGGACCGCATAGTCACGGTGAGCTATGCGATGAAGGAGGACCTGGCCAGCCATGGATGGGATGCCGGGAAAGTGAACGTCGTTTGGAACGGCGTGGACCCTGGCGTGTACGATCCCTCCAAGGTTGACATGGTCGAGGCGGGGGTGCTCAGGGAACGCTACGGCGCCTCGGATAAAAAGATGATACTGTTCGTGGGAAGGCTAAACTGGGTCAAGGGCATCATGAACCTGGTACAGGCCATGCCCGCCGTATTAAAGGAGTATCCGAATGCTAAGCTCGTCATCCTGGGCACGGGCGACGAGGAGAGCAACATAAGGCATCTCATAAAGAGGCTTGGCCTTGAGGATGACGTGGCCTGCAGGTTTGAGTTCGTATCGGAGCACGAGCGTATCTTGCACTACGCTGCTGCGGACCTGTGTGCCTTTCCCTCCCTTTACGAGCCCTTTGGCATCGTGAGCCTCGAGGCGATGGCTATGGAGAAGCCCATAGTCGTGGGCGCGAGCGGCGTATCGGGGCTTAAGGAGCAGGTTGTCAACGCCGGGCCAGACAGGACTGGTGTGCATGTTGACGGGAACAGCCCCGAGGACATCGCGTGGGGGATCAAAGAAACGCTTATTGACGACGATAGGATGAGGCGGTGGGGCAAGTCTGCCCGCAGAAGGGTTCTAGAGTACTTCACCTGGGAGAAAGTTGCGCGCGAGACGCTGGGCATTTATGAGGAGATGGCGCGGTCATATGGCAAATGAGATGAGCAGGATAGCGGAGCGCCTCTTCAACCCTAAGGATAAAAAGCCTTACATATTTAACGGCAAGCCCTTGCGGAACCTTAAGGACTTGAAGGACTACCTGGTTGCCTTCAAGGAAGAGGAGGCCTTCTGGGTGGCATCATGGCTTGAATACCTGGGGGATAAGGAGCTAGCGAGGCGTATACGCCATAGGCCCCATGATTTCAAGGATATAATAATAGGGAGGTATAGGGAGCTTAAGCCATACTCCAGCTTATATGGTGGTAAGGAGCCTCTGCTTAAGAAGCCCTAATATGGCTTCGGCGAACTCCTTAGCGTACTGTGGCCCATTTGCCGTGATCACGTTTCCATCCACGACCACGCCCTCGTCCACGTAGATTTCGCCGTGCCCTTTTAGGATATCTAGCGCCTCCGGGTCGGGATAGACGGTCCCCATCCTGTCCTTCATGATGCCCGCCAGGGCCGGTATGGCGCCTGAGACGCAGATGGCTCCAATTATCTTTCCTTTATCGTTAGCTTCCCTCACCTTTCCTAGAAGGGACTCGTTATGCCATAGATACTGACGGGCGCCGCTGCCGCCGGCTATGACAATGGCATCGAGGCTATCGACGTTGATGTCCTCTATATGCAGGTCCGGCTCAGTCGAGCCGCCCTGCGAGCCGTGTATGGAGCTCTTCGTCGTGCTGGCGGTCAGCACAAAGGCCCCGGCCTCAGAAAACACGTCCTCGGGGATGAAAAGCTCCTCATCCCTGAAGTCTTTAGGAGCGGCCACAAGAACGACCTCCGTATTAGCCAGGTCGAACTCCATGATAACCACAAATAAAAGTATAGCCAGCCTGTTGATTACTCTTTATCACGGCTTTCACGGAAAAAGGATTATTATCGTTGATGCCAGATACTTATTCATGTACTATGGAACGCTCGCCGACCCCAGGGGCGAGGGCGACATACACCAGGAGCTGCGCTATGCCAGGGACGCGGGCTTCGACTTCGTGGAGATAAGCGTGGAGGGCCCCAGGTATACGCTGTCAAGGCTTAAGCCGCGAATTGGGGAGATAAAGAGCGCGGGGAAGGAATTGGGCTTATTTTTTACCTGCCATACCCCATGGGGATGGAACGTGGGGAACCCGTACAAGGGCATAAGGGATGCCACTATTAACGAGGTGATGGGCGTCATCGGTTTCGCGGAGGAGATAGAGGCCCGGCTGGTGACGGTGCACATGCACACCCGCTTCGGGCTTTACGATAAGAAGGACATGATAGGCTACATGGCGGAGGGGCTGGGCTCTCTATGCGACAGGGCTGAGAAGTCGGGCATGGCCATAACCGTGGAGAACGTGGACCAGGGCGTGGACGACCTCAGGAGGCTTTTCGAGCTGGAGCCCAGGGCAAAGTTTCATTTAGACGTGGGCCACGCCAACGTATCCTGCAAGGGCGGCGCCAGCATCCTCGAGTTCATAGAGGCCTTCAAAGACAGGCTATACCACGTCCACGTGCACGATAACAAGGGCGGCCATGGCGTGGACGGCGACTTACACCTGGCGCTGGGCATGGGCAACATCGACTGGCACAAGGTGGTGAAAGCCCTCAAGGGCGCGGGCTACGATAAAACTATCACTCTCGAGGTCTTCACGAAAAACAGGCAATACCTGGAGGCGAGCCTGGACATCCTTAAAAGCCTGGTAGGCGAGTGATGCTCACGTCCATATCGTCCAGGGCACGAGATACCAGTAAAATAAAATTACTCAACACAGCAATAAAACCCATAATTTAATATTTTAATGCCACATAAAGGCTTCCCATGCGAAGGAAGCTCTCGGAGGGGATAGAGGCGGCAATTGAAAGGTGCAATGAGGCGTATGATGGCTCGCTCTCGCGATACGCCGCCAAAAATGCCGATGCGAGGCGCAGGAAGCCCGACGCCGAGGACATACGAAGGCCGTACTTCCACGACGGCGACCGCATCATGCACTCGAGGGCCTACGCGAGGTATATAGACAAGACGCAGGTATTTTACCTTATAAAGAACGACCACATAACGCACCGGGTGCTCCACGTCCAGCTAGTTTCAAAGATAGCACGCATGATAAGCAGGGGGCTACAATTAAATGAAGACCTGGTCGAGGCGATAGCGCTGGGCCACGACATAGGGCACGTGCCATACGGCCACGACGGCGAGAAGTACCTCTCTAACGTGTGCGAGAAGCACGGGATAGGCAGGTTCCGCCACAACGTGCAGAGCGTGAGGGCGCTGGACAGGATAGAGGGCCTGAACCTGACCCTGCAGGTGCTGGACGGCATACTGGCCCATAACGGAGAGGCACACGATACGCTCATAAAGCCGGCCTTCGGCAAGTCCTGGGATACGTTTGATAAAGAAGTTGAGGCGTGCCAGCGGGCCCTTTCAGACCATTCGGGCATCCTTCCCATGACAATGGAGGGGTGCGTCGTGCGGGTCTCAGACACCATCAGCTTCATCGGCAGGGATATCGAGGACGCCATAACGATAGGCCTCATCGCCAGGGACGAGGTTCCGAAGGAGTGCGCCGACATTCTAGGAGATAATAACAGGGACATCGTGAACAACCTCGTCATAGACGTCATCGAGAACAGCTATGGGGAAGGCCATATAGCGTTGAGCGCGGAGACGGCTGCTGCGCTCAAGAAGTTGCGGGAGTTCAACGAGAGGCGCATATACAATCACCCGGGGGTCAAGTCAGAGGCAGGCAAGATTGAGCGCATGTTCTCCATGCTCTTCGAGACCTTTCTGGATGCGCTTGAAAAAGAGGACCACAGTTCGAGGGTCTACAGGGATTACCTGGACGTGATGGGGAAAGACAGGCGAGAGGAATACCTGGATGGCATCTCGGACCCGGAAGTCGTGAGAGACTTCATCGCGGGCATGACCGACGACTACTTCAACGACGCCTTCAGGGAGATATTTTTGCCCACGAAGAGGCGGCTATAGTATCTAGCGGCGTCGCTCTTTTGCCGTGAGCACGCAGCGCTGCCTATGGCTTTGCATAGCTCTCGAGCACCTTCTTCTCCGCCTTCCTCAGGTGTTCCACCGCGGTCGATGGCGACACCTTTAGCCTTTTGGCCACGTCCTTAATGGAGGAGCGGCGGGGCGTCTCGAAATACCCCATCTCCACCGCAGCCTTGAGAGCGCTCATCTGTCGCTCCGTTAGGCCCACGTCCGGCTCCACTACTTCTGCGCTGCGTATGTACGCTATCTCGGCGCAACGCTCCAGGGCTGCCACTGCCTCCTGTAGCTCTTCCCGCGTCGGAGCCACTATATGCCAGTTCTCCACACCATCTTTCACTATAGTCGGGCCAATGAACACACAATTCTTCTTGATTATGCTGTCGATGATAGAGCTCTGCTCCGCCCAGGTGATGACCTCCGCCCTGTCCGCAGACCTCGATAGGATGGCGAACTTCTTGACCTGGGGGATGGACGCTAAAAATGATTCAAGCTCGCCGATCCTGGCGCTCACTATGGTCTGGTAGCCATAGAGCTGGTCATTGGGGAGCATGTAGGTGTATTTCACGATGATGGTCGCCGCCAGCGCCTTCGAAAGCCTGTAGTGCCAGCAATCCCTGTGCCGTATGCCGATGCTCATCGCTATGGACATAAATATGACTAACCGTATATGTTCGGTATATCATTTAAAGTCATTGGTCGAGCATTCTAGTATGGGTGGAATATATGGTCACCATTTATTATGATAAGGATGCCGATCTAAAGTACTTGAAGGATAAGAAGATAGCCATCATAGGCTATGGCAGCCAGGGGATGGCCCAGTCGCAGTGCTTGAAAGATTCTGGCTTAGACGTCGTCGTGGGCCTGAGGAAGGGCGGCGCGTCCTGGGACCAGGCGAAGAAGGATGGGATGGCGGTGGCCACCATAGAGGACGCCGCGAAGCAGGCCGACGTCGTCCAGATGCTCATCCCGGACGAGCTTCAGGGAAAGGTGTATAGGGAGCAGGTCGAGCCCTATATGAAGAAGGGCAAGACGCTGATGTTTTCGCACGGGTTTAATATCCACTACGAGATGATAAAGCCTGGCGATGGCATCGACGTGGTCATGATCGCCCCCAAGAGCCCCGGCCACCTGGTGAGGAGGATGTACCTGGAAGGCAAGGGCGTCCCATCGTTGATAGCCGTACATAAGGATTACTCGGGCAAGGCCCATAAGGTGGGACTGGCGTACGCGAAGGGCATAGGCTCCACCAGGGCGGGGGTCATCGAGACCACGTTCAAGGAGGAGACCGAGACTGACCTGTTCGGCGAGCAGGTGGACCTCTGCGGCGGCGTCACCGAGATGGTGAAGGCCTCCTTCGAGACGCTGGTGGATGCGGGCTATCAGCCCGAGATAGCATACTTCGAGACCCTGCACGAGCTGAAGCTGATAGTGGACCTGATGTACGAAGGCGGCATGACGAACATGTGGGATAGCGTGTCCGACACCGCCAAGTATGGCGGCCTGACTAGAGGCAAGCGCATCATAAACGATAAGAGCCGGATGGAGATGTGGCGGACGCTGGAGGAGATACAGGATGGGCGGTTCGCCAGGGAGTGGGTGCTTGAGAACATGGCAGGAAGGCCCGTCTTTAATAAGCTTACAGAGATGGACGCGGAGCACCCCATCGAGAAGGTGGGCAAGGAGCTTCGGGCCATGATGCCGTGGCTCAAGAAGTAATAGAGCCTCTTATGCCCGCTACCTGGCGGGCTTGTTTAAATTATCGGTCGTCATGGCATCGGAATTGCGCGCTAAAAGCCATTAATTTTTATATATATGCTTTTTTATATTGGTTTTACTGTAGGGAGGATTAGGATGAAGAAGGCTATCTATATTTTAGTTTTCGTATTGCTTGTCGGCTCTTGCATGGCCACGGCGCAGCAGTACCAGGGGAGCCCGCAGGATGGAAAGGCGTTAAACGTTCCGCCGCCACCGCCGAAGTCTAAGCCCGACATGCAATACGGCAACACCGCGAGGGCGGCCATAATAGCCGAGCGCCTGACCGAAGCGGCACAGGGCAACGCAGCCGTCCACATAAACGAGGACTGCATCATCACCGTAGAAGTGTACCTGAAACAGGATGCGAGCCCGTACGACATCGCCGGAACCATGGCTAACCTCACGTACATGCTAGCCGATATGTACAGCCTGACCGACCGCGCAGACTGCGACATCGCGCTGAAGGTCTACGATACCTCCAAAAATCTGATCATAGACGCGAAGCTCAACGTGGCCCGGAACGCATTCGAATATTTCAAGGCCGGGTAAAGTATATCTTGTAACCAGAGGTAAAGTATAACTAGAAGGTGTGGCATTTGAAGGAATATCCAAAATGTCCGTATATCGCCACTTGCTCCGTGATGGCCTTTGATGGAGAGCAGCTCTCATGGACGTGCTTGCGCTTCGAGAGGACCGTCTGCAGGATATATTGCGAGCAGTGTGAGCGAGCCATCATTCGGATGGTTGACTTTCAATGCCGTTAAAGGAGGTGACTCGTATGCGAAAAACAGTGCTGTTTAAAATGGATGAGTATAAGAAGCACCCGGAGCACACCATCAAGATGATCGTTCACTCGGCTAACATGGGCCGGCTTGAGGAGGGTACCCTGGAGAGGGTTAAGCAGGCCGATCCTAACGCTAGCGTCGAAGTGTGGCATGCGGTGGTCGGCCAGAACACCGCTGAGATCACGATATCAAAGCAGAAGGCCGAGGCCACCATCACCACGATTTAGGACGATGGGGCTATGGGGCGGAGAATCCCCTTTTAAGGGTGGGATGGTTTCGCCCCTTGATTTTTCTGACATGAAAACAATAATATTTTCGGCAAGCATATGGGGACTGTATAGATAGTCGAGTCTTGAAGTTCTACCGTATGGCAGCCAAAATTTTGTTCTGCACAGGAACCGTGTTCCGTGCTTGAGGACAAGGCTTCCATGTGCTCAGCCCGATGCTGAGATGACAGGCTGAAAGTACGCTCGCCCCTGGAGAAGGGATGGAGCGTACAAGGTGGACGCTCCCGACTTCAATCGAGAGAGAAGGTCACATTAAGAATGACATGGTCGGGTAGATGGTCCTTTTATTAGAGGCTGAAGGGGGGCTTCGCTTTTTACTTGAGCGCTCCGCGCGGTCACTTGAGCGCTCCGCGCGGCGCACCCCTCGCTAGACCCCCCAAGCTCCATTGCACCTTCGGGGCAAAATTTAGAAGTAGAAGGTGGGGTGTTTAACCATCCTCTAATCCTCATTTAGCTTACTCAGTCCTCAGCGCCTCGATGGGGTCCAGAGTGGCCGCCTGGTTAGCCGGGTAAACGCCCGCAACTGTGGTGGTGACGAAGCCGAAGCCAAGGCCAATGAGGACGTTATCCAAAGTTAGGGGCATAGGCATTCCTGCCAGGCTGCCGATCACGAGAGCGATGAGCCAGGCAATCACCAGGCCGATAAGGCCGCTAGCTATGCCAAGCATGGCGGACTCCGATAAAAACAGCATCCTCACGTCTGCCGTGGTCGCGCCAACCGCCTTCATGAGGCCTATCTCCTTAGTGCGCTCCTTCACAGTAAGCATCATCACGTTCAATATCCCTATGCCCCCGACTACCAGAGATATGGCGGCTATGCCGCCCAGGATGTACTTGATGTAGTCAAAGATGGCGTTTATCGCATCCGAGAAGGATTTAACCGTTATGACCCCATACCCCTCGTTACGGTGCAGCCTGCCCAGCGCCTCCTCCACGTTATCGGCCGTCTGCTGCGCCGCCTCCGGGGAGGACGCCCTCACGTAAATCATGCTATACGTGCTCGCGGACGAGAAGCCCTTTATGCCGTCAGTGGTCATGTATATATTTGTATTCGGGTCCCCGGAGATTATCGAGCCGTTGCTCTCCTTTAAAATGCCCACCACGGTATACTGGTGCGACCTCCCATTCATGGGGTTGGTGATGGTTATGAGCGAGCCGGGCCTTATGAGTTTAGTAAAGGTGCCGTTGGCCACCTTGCTGCCCAACACGACGCTGTAGGTATCCGTGGACGAGAGGAACCTCCCCTTATCGATGTCGCGGGCCAGCCTGGCCTCGCTTGCCGCGTGGATGCCCTGTATGGAAAGGCTCCTGTTCTCCTCGTTATAGGTGACTACGCCGCTCTCCATGATCCTCGCGTTGACCTCGACCACCCCGGGGGTGCTCATGAGGAGGCTTATGTCCCTATCGGTGAACTTGGCAGGCGGCTTTTCTGATGCCTGGCTATACGTATAGCTGACGCCGCCACTCTGGCTCTGCAGGCTTCCGGGTATAACGAGCATCTGGTCCAGGTCCAGGTCGCCGAACTGCTTGCTGACGCCAGAGTACAGGCCATCCCCGAGGGTGAGCATGACCACTATGGCCATGACGCCTATAATTATGCCCAGGGAGGACATCATGGTCTTGAACTTGTTATTGGAAAAATCTGAGAACGCATACTCTAGAATGTCGACAGCTCTCATGTCACTCCGTCCTCAGCGCCTCGATGGGGTCGAGCCTTGCCGCCTGGTTGGCAGGGTACACCCCGAATATGACCGTCACGGCCAGCCCAAACAATATGCCGACAGCGGCGTTCTGTACGGACACCGGCATGGGGAGCCTCGCGTAGTGGCCCACGATGGCGGCCGCGACGGCAGCGACGAGCACCCCGGCTATGCCGCTGAACAGTCCGAGCATCGCGGCCTCGGCCAGGAACACCTTGCGCACGTCCGCAGTAGTCGCCCCAACCGCCTTCATGAGGCCTATCTCCTTCGTGCGCTCCTTCACCGTAAGCGTCATCACGTTCATTATGCCTATGCCGCCGACCACCAAGGAGATTGCCCCTATGCCCGCGAGGGTGTACTTGATCATCGTGAACACCTGGGTGATGAGGTCGGCGAACATCTTCTGGGTGAGCACTGAGAAGCCCTCGTTCCTGTGCAGGCGGCTAATCGTGGCCTCCACGTCCTTAGCCACGGCGTCCGCCGACTCGACCGAGTCCGCCCTCACACCAATGTACGAGTACGTGTCCTGGTCGGAGAGAGCCTTGAAGCCTGCCTTAGTCATGTAGATTGCCGTGTTGGGGTTGCCCACCAGGATGGAGGCGTTGCGCTCCTTCATTATGCCCACCACCACGTACTCCTGAGACCTGCCATTAAAGCTGTTAGTAAGGGTGATGTACGACCCCGTCCGTATCTCCTTGCCGAAGGTGCCGTTGGCCGCCTTGCTCCCCAGCACTACGGCGTATTTATCCGACGGGGAGAGGTATCGGCCTTTATAAACCTGACTGGCATAGCGCCCCGAGTAATACTGAGGAGCGATGGCGCTTACGCTCATGGTCCGGTTCTCGCCCCTGTAGCTCGCCTGGACGGAGCTTAAGGTTATCTCGGGGTATACTTCCACCACCCCGGGCGTGCTCATGAGCAAGCTCACATCCCTGTCAGTGAGCTGCGCCGGCGGCTTCTGGGATACGGTGCCGGTCTGCATGTCAATGCCCATGGGCAGCACTACCATCGTGTCCAGCTCCAGGCTTCCGAACTGCTTGCTGACGCCTGAGTACAATCCATCCCCGAGGGTGAGCATGACCACTATGGCCATGACGCCTATAATGATGCCAAGGGAGGACATCACCGTCTTGAACCTGTTGCTCGTGTAGTCCGAGAAGGCGTACTCCAGGACGTCAAGCGTTTTCATAGCGCCTCTACTTTCGCCTGCCCTTCATGTACACGTATATGCCACCGAAAATCATCGCCACAACGGCGACGATGCCCAGCACGTAGAGCAGCATGTCACTGCCAGCGCTCGCCGGGGCTGCAACGGCCGAGTTATGGTCGGTGTATACTACCAGCGGCTCGGTCTCGTGCCAGTTATCCCCATTCTTGTACACTACCTTAAAAGAGGGGTTGCCGCTATACGACGAGTTCTTAGCCGTGACGTCGAACTGCACCGTGTACAGCTCGCCAGCCCCGATGCTGCCCACCACGTACTCCTGTATGGGCTTGAACACGAAGTCTTCGCCGCTGGGCACGACGCTCACGCCATCTACGGCGTTAGGCCTCAGGTTCACGATGTCGAGCACCACGGTCTTCCTGGCGGTGGAGAACGCCTGAGGCGCGTCGTTGAGCACGACCTTGAGCGGCTTGCTGTTCACCGTGACATAAACGGGGCAGTTCTGGTAAACCCCGTCGTCGTTCGTCCTTATCTTGAGCGTTAGCTGGTATATCCCATCGGCCGCGTTATCGTCCACTTTTATGGTGAACTTGAGGGGCTGGAACGTGTCGCCCATCCCGAGCCTTCCCAGGTCCAGGTATTGCTGTTTCGAGGTGACATGGATGGGAGCGTCGGCAATCAGCATGACCTCTTTGAGCGTTAGCGCCCCGTCCGGCGTGCTGCTGCTCGTGACGCTCGTCGTCGACTGGTGCGATGGCGTGGCCATTCCATTGGACACCCCAGCCCCGTAATTGTACGTGTCCGTCTGGGTCTTGCTCTCGCCCGTAAGCGACGTCGTCGGGTTCGAAAGCCTGACAGTGATCGTGCCCGTGTCCCCCGGCATGAGGGCCGTGGGAGAGACAGAAACGTCGCTCACCGCGATGGACGGCTTGCCAGTATCGGCATAGGCCGGCACTGCAGCCACTAACAGGAGCACCGCGAGGATGCCCAAAACTTTTAGCAACTTCATATACACGTCTCCAGCTATAAATGAAAGCATCAAGTCTCTTCGAGTATGGCGCCATCCTTGAGGCGGATGATCCGCTGGCTAAACTGGGCGACATCGGGGTTATGGGTAACCATGACTATCGTCCTTCCCTTCTTATTCAGGTCCACGAACAGGCGCATGATCTCTTCTCCAGTCTTCGCGTCCAGGTTCCCGGTCGGCTCGTCGGCCAGCAATATAGAAGGATCGTTAACCAGCGAGCGGGCGATCGCCACGCGCTGCCTCTGCCCGCCGGAAAGCTCGTTCGGCCTGTGGGAGAGGCGATCGCCCAACCCCACCTCCTCGAGGTATTTCTTCGCGATGGCGGACCGGTAGGCCTGTGGCTTCCCCTGGAATATCATGGGAAGCTCGACGTTCTTAAGGGCCGTCATCCTCGCTACGAGGTTGAAGGTCTGAAAGATGAAGCCGATCTCCTTTCCCCTGAGATGGGATAGCTCAACGTCGTTAAGCGTGCCCGTATCCCTTTCATTGATGACGAGCCGGCCCGAGTCCGGCCTGTCCAGCAGTCCAATCAGGTTCATGAGCGTGCTCTTTCCGCTCCCCGATGGGCCCATTATGCTTATGAACTCCCCCCTCTTTATGTCAAGGTTGATGCCCTTGAGCACCAGCAGGTTTTCGCTGCCCATGCGGTAGCTCTTTCGGACGTCCCTTAATGAAACCACGGAATCCATGCAATGCCTCCTGAGACTCTTTAAAGCCGCTTACCCAATGAACCTTTTTTACCCTATGTCTTGACTGAGGATATATAGCTTACTATATAGCGCACGAACATATTGAGCTTTTGCCCTTTTTACTGCGTTATATCATAAAAAAGCCTGATCAGGGCAGGCGTTAAACGCCTGCCGGATCACTGGCGCAGGGTCAATGGATAGTTGGGGGCCTCATCGGTTATCATGATATCGTGAGGATGGCTCTCGCTCATGCCCGAAGGCGTCACCCGGATGAAGCGGGCCTTCTCCTGCATCTCCTTGATTGTAGCCGCCCCGCAGTAGCCCATCGACGAGCGCAGCCCGCCTATTAGCTGGTAAACCGTGTCGCTAACCGTGCCGCGATACGGTATAGCGCCCTCGACCCCTTCCGGCACGAACTTGGTCTTGCCTATCTCGTGAGACTCCTGGAAGTAGCGGTCCGAGCACTCCCCACCGGCCATGGCGCCAAGGGACCCCATGCCCCTGTACTGCTTATATTTCCTGCCTTTAATGGTGATGAGCCTGCCCGGGGCCTCCTTGGTGCCCGCAAGCAGGTTGCCAAGCATGACGCAGTCGGCGCCTGCAGCTATCGCCTTCGCGATGTCCCCGGAGTACCTAATGCCGCCGTCGGCGATGACAGGCATCCCGGCCTCCCTGGCCACGTCCACGGCCGAGGCTATGGCCGTGAGCTGCGGGACTCCCACCCCTGCCACTATCCTGGTGGTACAAATCGACCCGGGCCCCACGCCCACCTTGACGCCGTCCGCGAACCCGACGAGCTCCTCGCAGGCCTCTGCGGTCGCGATGTTCCCCACAACGACGTCCGCGGAGACCATCTTCTTTATCCTCCTCGCCGACTCCACCACCCTCATGTTATGGGCGTGCGCGCAGTCAACGCATATTGCATCTACGCCCGCCTTATCGAGGGCCAGCGCCCTCTCCACGTCGAACGGGCCTACGGCGGCGGCGACACGAAGCTGGTCGCTGCCGTTCTTGTTAGCGTTAGGATACTGGCGCCTCTCCAGTATGTTCTGCATCGAGATGATGCCCACGAGGCCGCCCTTTTCATTTATAATAGGTAAGCGCTCCACCTTATGCTCATACATTATATCGATGGCCTCGTCGACCTTGACCCCCTCGGTGGCGGTGACCACGTCCCTGGTCATGACCTCAACTATCTTCTTGTTCGGCTCCGACTTCACGATGGGCCTGATGTCACGCCTGCTTATGATGCCGACGAGCTTGCCGTCATCTATTATTGGGATGCCGCTGATGCTCTGCTCCATCATTATCTTCCAGACGGACCCTATAGTCTGGGAGGGGCTGGCAGTGACCACGTCCCTGATGATGACCTCCTCACCCCTCTTTACCTTCTTTACCTCCTCAACTTGCATATCCCTGGGCATGTTCCTGTGGATGACTCCTATGCCGCCTTCCCTGGCGATGGCGATGGCCATCTCGGCCTCGGTGACGGTATCCATCGCAGCGCTTACTATTGGGATGCTCAAGCTGATGTTCTTCGAAAATCGTGTTTTTACATCCGTGTGGTCCGGCTCTACATATGATTTGCTCGGGACGAGCAGGACGTCGTCAAAAGTTATCCCGAGCGGGGCATCTAGCTTTTTTAAGAACACTATAAATCACCGTGTATACCCTTTTGGGTAACTATACTGAACATAGTATTAATAAATTTCTCTGTTGGCGGGGCGGCCATATAACAGGGTGAAGCGTGCCGATTTTTAATTAATCATGGCCTTGAGCTTTGCCACGAGCTCGGGCCTTATTGAGCCGCTACGGTCGCCGCCGCACACGAGGCCCCTAACGCCGATGATATCAGGGGCTAAGCTTTTGATTGCCGGGACGTCCTCAAACTTTATCGAGCCGGCCAGGGCGCAGGCTAGCCTGTTCTCGTGGGCGAGGCTGACGAACCCCTGAAGCTCCTCCCGGCTCATGAACTCGAAGGTGGACCTGCCATCCTTTATCCCCGTGTCCACCATCACCACGTCGCAGCCTGCCTTTTTTGCCACTGGCGGCAGGTTGAGCGGGCTGAGCGACCCTATGCGAGAATAGTCGGAATAAGCTGAGGCAACGACCGTCTTCTCAGCATCAAAAGCCCTTACCGACCTTACTACTGCCGATAAAAGGTCGTACGCCTGCTCTATCGTATGAATATCATAAAGCCCCACCTTGATGTAGTTCGCCCCTGCCACCGCGGCCCCCAGGGCTGCGAGCGATGCCGTGCCTGGCTTGTAGTCGAAATCGCCTATGGTGGCGCTCAAGGGCTTGCTGACGTTTGACTTGATCTCTGCGATGACCCATGGGAAGTTGGCGCCGAGCGACCCCTCCCCGGGGTTCTTGACGTCAATTATGTCGGCTCCGCCCTTCTCCGCTGCCATCGCCTCCTGTACGTTCATGGGGCTGACTAATAGCTTCATGCAAATCAACTAATACCATTTTGGTATATAACCCTTTTTTTGCCATCCTTTATTCATTCGAGCTTTCTAGCCGTGCTTCTCCAGTTAGCCGACAGCTCTATCTCCTGCCTGAAGTTTACCCTTGCCCGGGCGTCAGTGACGAGTATCTTATCCCCGACCGAGAGCGCCTCGGCGAAGCTCGCCAGCTCTCCCCAGAAAACCACCCTTATGCGGCCCGTCTTATCCTCATCAGCCGTCTTATCCTCATCAGAGATGTAGATACTACACAGCCTGCCAGGCTTGCCATCACGAGTCGTGAACTCCCTGACCCCGTCAATGCCGGTGACTATGCCCTTGACGTTATACGACTTGTCGGGCTCGATGTCGCCTATCCTGGTGACCTGCTCCTCATACACTACCTTCTTATCGGACTTCCTTATTATCCCCCTTGCGCCGACCTGTATCTCCACCCCTCCCAGGGACTCACGGGTGTAGGCGTGAAGCACCTCGATAGTGTCACCCGGGCTCAAAGCCTCAACATCCTTTAGCTTATTATCCCAGACTGTGAGCCTTATCTTTCCCGTCTCGTCGCCCAGCACGAGGCCCTGCACCGACCCAGTCGAGCCATCCTTTCTGCTAAAGGAGTGGGGCTCCTGCTTGGATAAGACTAAGCCCCTGACGCACACGTTGCCCATGCCCATCCTTATTTCATTTATCTTAACCATGGGGTCCTTTACGGCTATCTTCGTGTCCTCATCCTTAACAATGCCCCCTCCCCTGCCTATGCTGACCTCGAGGCCACGCTGGCCCTCCTTAACGTAGCCGCTTATCCTGAGCACGTCGCCAGCCTTGACATCGCCCGTCTTCACTGCGTCCGCCAGCTCGTCCCATAGCACCACCGTTATCTCGCCGGTCTCGTCGGCAACGGTGATATTACAAACCCGGCCAACGCTGCCGTCTGTGCGGCTGAACTCGCGGGGCTCGAAGATCTCTACGACCTTTCCGAGGAATTGCACGTTTTTCCTGTCGAGCGTGATCTCCTTTATCTTGATGGCGTTTACGCCCTCCACGCCAAGGTCATGGGCCACGAGCAGGGCGGCGGTATGCTCATCGCATAGGCCGCCCATGACGTCCATCTTCTCCTCCACCATCCTGCTGAACTCCTCCAGCGAGACCCTGCCGTTCAGCTTTTCATAGACTTCACGCACGTCTGACATGATAAGCACGCCCTCCGTAGGTAAGGCTTGAGGGCTAATAAGCCTATTCGTTCAAAAAACTTTTCATGGTTAAATTTATAAGCAGTCCGCTGCATTAAAGCTTGGATTTAAATGTCGAACGGCCTCACCATCACTGAAAAGATCTTTAGCAGGGCGTCCGGCAGGCCCGTGAGGGCCGGCGATTTCGTCATGGCATCCATAGACAGGGCGATGGCCCACGATATAACGGGGCCGCTCGCCGTTGAGGGCTTCTACGAGATCATGCGGGACGAGAAGGAGAAAAAAGTCTGGGACCCGGAGAAGATCATCATTTTATTCGACCACCAGGTCCCGGCCGACTCGCTAAACGCCGCAAGGAATCATATTTTATTGAGGAAGTTCGCCAGGGAGCAGGGAATAAAGCATTTTTATGACCTTCATGAGGGCATCTGTCATCAGGTGATGCCCGAGAAGGGCCACGTCCTGCCGGGGCAGCTAATAGTAGGATCGGATTCGCATACCTGCGCCTACGGCGCCCTGGGCGCCTTCGGAACTGGCATCGGCTCCACGGACATGGCGGCCGTATTCGCCCTCGGAAAGCTCTGGTTCCGGGTGCCCGAGTCAATGCGGTTCGAGGTGAACGGCAAGCTCGGGGATAGAGTATACTCTAAGGACATTATACTGAAGCTAATAGGAGACGTGGGGGCTGATGGGGCACGCTACAAGGCCTGCGAGTACGCGGGCGAGGCGATAAGGAGGCTTGACGTGTCCCAGCGCATGACTATTAGCAACATGGCCATCGAGATGGGCGGCAAGGCGGGCATCATCGAGCCCGACGGTAAGACGGAGAAGTACGTCCGGGAGCGCTCTCCCGGCTATAGGCTCGATGAGGGCTTGAAGAGCGATGAGGATGCAGAATACGCCGAGGTTCGGGAGTACGACGTGACGGGCATGCCGCCCCAGGTCGCCTGCCCACACAACGTGGACAACGTGGTAGATATAGATAAAATTGAGGGCAAGAGGATAGACCAGGTGTTCCTGGGCTCATGTACCAATGGCCGATTCGAGGATTTGAGGATAGCTGCGGAGGTCATGGATGGAAGGCCGGTGGCGAAGGGCGTGCGCATGATAGTCATACCCGCCTCCCATACTGAGTACATGAAGGCGCTGAGGGCCGGCCTGATTGAGGAGTTCGTGAGCGCCGGGGCGCTGGTCGAGTCGCCCTGTTGCGGCCCATGCATGGGAGGCTCCTTCGGGCTGCTCGGCCCTGGAGAGGTTGGGCTGTCCACCTCGAACAGGAACTTCAGGGGAAGGCAAGGCAGCCCTGACGCCCTCGTTTACCTGTGCAGCCCTGCGACCGCGGCGGCCTCAGCCGTAAAGGGCAAGATAGCGGACCCGAGGAGCGTGTGAGCATGGCCAGAAAGACCAAAGCGACGGAAATGGCCGAGGCTAAGCACGCCGGAGGCCTCTCCAGGGCCTGGAAGTTCGGCGACGACGTGGATACGGACGCTATCATACCTGGCAGGTTCTTGACCATAAACGATCCGAAGGAGCTGGCAAAGCACGCCTTCGAAGGCGTGAGGCCGGACTTCAGGCCATCGACGGGCGATGTGGTCGTGGCCGGGGAGAACTTCGGGTGCGGCTCGTCCCGCGAGCACGCCCCGCTGGCGCTCAAGGGGGCGGGCATTAAGTGCGTCATAGCGAAGTCGTTTGCGCGCATCTTTTTCAGGAACTCCATAAACATCGGCCTGGCCATGCTCGAATGCAGGGAAGCCGATAGGATAGCCGATGGGGACGTCCTGGAGATAGAGGGCAACACGATAAAAAACCTGACAAAAGGCGAGACATATGAGGCCGCCCCGCTCCCCGGCTTCCTGGCCGAGATAGTGGAGAGCGGCGGGCTCATCGAGTACGCCAGGGCGATGGTGGCGAAAAAGCATAAGGGGAAGAAAAAATAATAAAGAGGTTTCTGGATGGCATCGTATAAGATACCGGTGATAGCGGGGGATGGCATAGGCCCCGAGGTCATCGCCGAAGGCAAAAAAGTGGTGGAGGCTGCCGGGGAGGTCTATGGCTACGACGTGGAGTGGATCGACCTCCCGCATGGGTGCGACCACTATTTGAAGACCGGGGAGACCATCTCCGAGGATACGCTAAAGGAGTTGAGCAACTACAGGGCCATATACCTGGGCGCAGTTGGCGACGAGCGCAAGGTCAAGACGGGCATCCTTGAGCAGGGCATCCTGCTCAAGCTCAGGTTCTACTTTGATCAATATATCAACTTGCGGCCGGTGAAGCTGCTGGACGGCGTGGAGACGCCCATTAAGAATAAAACGTCGAAGGACATCGACTTTTACGTGGTGAGGGAGAACACCGAGGACTTTTACGCGGGCCTTGGGGGCCGGGGCGTGAAGGGACTGTCTCACCAGCATTTAAAGCTGAAAAGAGAGCTATACAGCGTCAAGTTTGACCTTGACATCCTCACCGATAGCGACGAGATAGCCTACCAGATAGGCGTCATAAGCAGGGAGGGGGCACGTAGAATCATCGACTACTCCTTCCAGCTTGCCCGAAACAGGAAGAAGCACCTGTCCAGCGTGGACAAGGCCAACGTGATGACGGACATCTACGGGCTGTGGCGTGAGGTCTTCCAGGAAACGGCTAAGGGCTATCCTGACGTGAAGACCGACTTCAACTTCGTGGACGCCGTCACCATGTGGTTCGTGAAGAACCCCGAGTTTTTCGACGTGGTCGTCGCCCCCAACATGTTCGGGGACATAATCACGGACCTGGGCGCCATGCTCCAGGGCGGGCTGGGCCTCGCGCCTGGCGGCAACATCAACCCCGAGGGGACGAGCATGTTCGAGCCCATGGGCGGCTCCGCCCCGAAGTATAAGGGCTTAAACAAGGTGAACCCGATAGCGGCCATCTGGGCGGGCGCCCTCATGATGGAGCACCTCGGCGAGGGCGAGGCGGCCAACGCCATCGTGAAGGCCATTGAGACGAGCCTCAGGGAGCGGAAGGTCCGCACATATGATCTGGGAGGCACTTCTAAGACCTCTGAAGTTGGCTCTGATATCGCCCGTATTGTAAGACAGCAGGGGCGCATATAAAGGCATTAGCGCCTATACCATGCATTGATCGAGGCAATGGAGGCATCTACCCTTGCCTTGCTGCGCTCAACACCATATGGCTCCTGGCCCTGCCGGCGCCCCTTCCTTATTCGCCCGTCGCCATTTATCGCCTTCAACACGGCTTTAACAAGACATATATGCCATTGGAGCATTTTCAATTTTTACCTCCATGGCATCAGGCGGATAAGAGCCCATATTAGTTCGGGGAAATCCACTATACCAAAGGTAAATCCGCTACACTGAAACTTTTTTATAGTATACTATTGACCTTGGGTGTGTGAGAAAAGACCGCATTGAGGAGCGCCTGGCCGCGCTGGAGAAGGGCTTCAGGGAGGTAAGGGCAGAGCAGAGGCAGGCCATCGAGTCGCTGAGGGATGAGCTTAGAAGCTTTCAGGAGGCCATCCTTGAGGACCGGATAGCCTCCATTAATGAGGTCATAAAATGGTATGAGGAAGCAGCCTACGATGGGGCCATATCGGGTGCCGCCCGAAATTTCCAGGACAGGATGCGCACGGATTGCCCGCCTCAGTATAAGAGGCAGGAGTGTATCGACGGCCTGGTTGATGAGCTAAAAGATGATGCGACCAGGCTCAGGCACGCGGGCGACCTGAAGGCGTGTATCGAGGGCATCCTGGAGGAGGATGAGAGGGAGCTTGAAAAGTTCAAGGGCATGGCATGTGAGCGCTGCCTCGACGCCTACGTGGCCGAGCGGGACGAGCTCATAGGCCTCGCGCAAAAGCTCGCAGGGCTAAAGGCAGACCTGGCTTCCCGCGGGAGGCTCGTTTACATGGGCGAGATGCAGGATGGCCCGGTGATCTCCAGCGTTATCGAGCCTCTGTCCCATGAGGCGCGCTTCCGGATGCTCAAGCGGCTGGCGGAAGGCAGCCTCTCTTTTAAGGAGCTTGCAGGCGTGAGCGGGTTCGAAGGCGGCCACCTTAACTATCATCTTGTTAAGCTTTCGCAGGCCGGCCTCATCGCCAAGGCCGAGGATGGAAGATACGTCCTCACAGATAAGGGGTCGGGCGTGATGAGCCTGGTTAAGCGGCTTTACGAGGCGTGAGCAGCTTTTAATACTGGATGATGCAAGGTTAGAGTATTATGACCACCATCCAGCCAGTCAGGCTCACCTGCCCCCTCTGTGGCAATATTTTTGAGTCGCCCGTCGTCATGTCCACCAACTCTTTCGGTAAGCTGCACTCGGACCTGTATAAGGAGGCAGCAGGCGGCGCCCAGCCCATCTGCTACTTCGTCCATACGTGCCCGAGCTGTGGCTACACGGGATATGAGGGGGATTTCGAGAAGCAGGAATTTAGCTTCGTTTTCAGGCAGAACGTGGAGCAAAACATCACGCCCGAGGTGAAGGGCCGCAAGGTAGAGGCGAGCGGAAAATTTTACCTTGCGGCCCTGTGTGCCGAGTGGAGGGGCGCTCCAGCCCATGTGCTGGCCAGGATATATCACATGGGTGCCTGGTGTTGCCGGCTCAGTGGCCAAAAGGAGAAGGAGCGGTTTTACCTGGGCAAGGCAGCCGAGTACTTCGAAAGGGCGTTGGCCTCCAGCGATGCCCCTGAGGAAAACATACCTATCTTCACATACCTGTTGGGTGACCTGTACAGGCGGCTTGGGGAGGCCGAGAAGGCAAAGGAGTGGTACAGCAAGGTGGAGCAGGCCATAAAAGAGCATGGTGGCGACCCTAGGATAGGGGAGCTTGCCAGGCGGCAATTGAAAGAGCCCTCTGATTTTTTATCCTAAGGTAGGTCGATAATAAAAATGATGGTCGGGTAGATAATAGAAGATGTGGTGTTTAACCATCCATCATCACATGAGCCCCTTCGATCAATAGAAAAAGCCATTCAGCAAAACAACATATCCGATAAGTTTATGTGATGAAACGCCAACTATGAGCGCAGCTTATCTTAAAAATGAGCCCCGATAGGGTAGTGGATATCCTTGGAGCCTGCGGAGCTCTAGACCTGGGTTCAAGTCCCAGTCGGGGCGCTTACTATATTGGCTTTACTTAAGAGCCATATTTATTTAGACCAAATTATAATAAAATTGCCTGTCGGCATGCCGATTTACCATAAATAAGGCCCCATCGACCCTTTTTTTACATTATCCACGGAGAAAGCATCCCTCTCTCCCTCATATTTCGTCATCCACTGGTTTTTTCCGCCATCATACTACAGCAGGATTAATCAACACCAGCACCCAAGTTATAAAACACTGACTGCCTTAACAGGAGCGAGCACATGTTGGAATCCACAAACAAAACCAAGAAAATACTCATGTACGTCATACCGGACCACATCCGGGAAGAGTTGGGCGAAGATGGCCGCATAATCGACCGCATCAAAGTCGTGAGCTTCCAGGATAAGGACAACACCAGGGGCGTCTACCTATGCACCACAGGCAACGACGAGATAGAGGAGGTCTCGCCCACGCCCATGCAGGCCTGCGGCCTCGTAACGGTCCTGGACGGCAAGTTCGTCTTGATTCACAGCGATGGGGAGACCACGCTGCATTTCACTAACGCCAGGTCCGAGGATGAGGTGATCGACGAAGTCTACCTCCTTTCTGAGAAGAGCGGCCTGGCTAAGGGCATCGCTGCCTACAAGAAGATGATGCCACGGCTCGACCACGCAAGGGCCAATTAATTTTTTACTAGTCGAAAGAATTGCATAATTCGAATAGAGGCTGAAAAGGGGGCTTCTATGAGAAAACGGATGGTTAGACATCATATCTTCTTTTTCTAGAGGCTGAAGGGGGTCTAGCGAGGGGTGCGCCGCGCGGAGCGCTCTAGTGACCGCGCGGAGCGCTCTAGTGACCGCGCGGAGCGCTCAAGTAAAAAGCGAAGCCCCCCTTAGCCTCAAAATAAAAGAAAAACCCTCTGCACGGCCATTGTTTTTTCATGTTAAACCTTCTGCTCGACCATCTTCTTAACAACGTAGCAGCGAAGTGTCAAGGTTTATATGGTAAAATCGCCATTTATAGAACAAGTCAAATGGTGTCGAGGCATGATCAGAGGCGAGGCATTATACAGCGGAAAGGCGAAAACGGTGTACGCAACCCCTGATCCAAGGCGATACATCGTAAAGTTCAGGGACGACGTCACCGCCGGAGACGGGGCGAAAAAGGCCAGCATGAAGGGAAAAGGGTACTATAATGCCCAGATATCGGCGAAACTCTTCAAGCTACTCGCCGATAACGGGATCAGCACCCACTACATAAAGATGGTCTCGGAAGACGAGATGCTCGTCCACGCCTGCAACATGATAAAGCTCGAGGTCATACCCAGGAACTACGCGGCCGGCTCCATCGTGAAGAAGTACGAGTTTCCGGAGGGCAAGAGGTTCGACCCGCCCATCATCGTCATGGACTATAAGAATGACGCCGCTCACGACCCCATGCTAAACGATGACATTGCCATAGCCCTCGGCATCGTCACCGAAAAGGAGCTCAGGAAGATCCGGAAGGTCTCGCTCAGGGTTAACGAGATACTGCAAAAGTTCCTCGATGAGAAGGGCCTCCTGCTGCCGGACTTCAAGCTTGAGTTCGGGAAGGTGGATAAGAAGATAGTGGTGGCGGACGAGATATCGCCGGACACCATGCGCCTCTGGAAGAAGGATACGCATCAGAGCCTGGACAAGGACGTTTTCAGGTTTGACAAGGGAGACCTTCTGGCCGCCTACGAGGAGGCCGCGAGGCTCATCGCGCCTGAAATATTTAAGTGATTATGCTTTTTATTAAATCCTTGCCTTCGCTGGAGCCGAAAAGCGGCGGGTCCCATGATTCTATAATCCCGCCATCCTTCCTATAGATGAGCACGCCCTTCCGCTGCCACCCTGGCGTCACGCCCAGGTTGATCCCCCTTTGCCACATCATCTCATGGACGTCCTCGAACTTCATGCCCTTCATCTTCCGCGAGGCTTCTTGTTCTGGAACCCCCTCCTTGACCAGCGTGTAGAAGCCATATGACTGCATGTGGTTCCGCCACGCCTCCGCCTGCCTCCATTTAAGGTAGCCTGGCACGTCCTCATTGTGAAGCGGGACCACCCGGGCGTCGAAGGCCAGGGGCGTGTCCGCGTTAAGGGCCAGGGTGAGGGCGCTGGCCAGGTAAGAGGGCACGACGGAGTCGAGCTTTTCGATGCGCCCCTGGAAGGGGAGCACCTTAAAAAAGACGTTGAACTCATCGGAGAACGTGTAGGCCCAGTCGGGGGCCAGGCCGCTATGCCCTATAAGCATCCTCCCGGCCGATACCATTGCCTTTTCAAACCTAATATCATAGGGCTTATCTAGGCCGAGCCTGGCTAATGCCTCCTTAAAATTCCGCCCGTCAGCCCTCACGATGACCGGGGGCAGCGCTTTGATATCCCTGTATATTTCCCTGGCCTTATAGCGCTCTCCATTATCCACGATATGGCCCCTGAACAGCATTATCTTTATTAAGTGGTAATGTATATTATCGTTTTTCATTTCGGAGGGATAGAGGCCATGCCACTAAAATTGCCATCGTATGACCGCAGGCTATGGATACTATTCTTCGGTATGGCCCTAAACCAGTTTGGCATGTCCATCGTGATGCCCTTCATCTCGATCTACCTGTATTATTATCAGGGGGTGCCTGCGGGCCTCGTGGGCTTCGCCATGTTCGTCTCCTCATTTGTCGGCGCCATATTCCAGCTTGTCGGAGGGGAGATGTGTGACAGGATTGGGAGGCGGCTCACCTTTATACTGGGGCTGGTGATACTAATAGTAAGCTTCCTGCTTTTGGGGTGGGCGGTCAACGTCAGGGCGCCCTACGAGCTATACCTGCTCATATTGTCCATGACGAGGGTGGCCACGGGCCTCTTCAGGCCCATACCGAACATCATCGCGACCGACCTCGTTCCCAGAGATAAGCGGCTGGAGGCCTTCAGCCTGCTCAGGATAGGGCAGAACGCCGGGTTCGCCCTCGGCCCCATCGTGGGAGGGTTCATGGCCCTTCTCTCGTACACCTCGATGTTCTACTTTACCGCTATAACTAGCGGCATCTACCTGCTCCTCGTGATACTCTTCATAAGCGATACGAGGACCTGCATGCCCTCCGCAAGGTTCTCCTTAAGGGATGTCGGGAGCATAGCGGGCGACAGGCCTTTCATGGCCTTCTCGCTCCTCGTATTTCTGGTGACAGTGGTGTACTCCCAGATGTACTCCCCTCTATCTGTGTATGCGAAGGGATTCGTGGGGCTATCCGAGCCAGAGGTGGGGGTGCTCTTCGCCATAAACGGGACCATGGTCGTGGTGGCGCAGTATATTGTAACGAGGCTGACGGACAGCCTCAGGCTGACCACGTCAATGGGCCTGGGAGTGGCGCTATATGCACTTGGCTTCGGGCTTGTCGCCTTCTCCCACAGCTTCCTCATGCTGGGGCTCTGCGTGTTCATCATCACGCTTGGCGAATTAACGTACATGCCCCCGTCAACCACCCTGACCGCAAACCTGTCGTCGGGCGAAAACCGGGGACGGTATCAGGGCTTTTCCGGCCTGACGAGCACGCTAGGGTTCGCCGTCGGGCCCCTAATCGGAGGGATGCTGCTGGACCATTTGCCCCCTGTTGCGATGTGGCTCATCATAGGCGTATCGGGGATGGCGTGTGCCCTTGGTCTCGTATACCTGAAATTGCTGATACCTGAAGAAAAGAACGGCGCTAAGCTTATAGGCTAGAAAATGAGACGATGCCAGAGCAAGGTACCCCGGCCTTTCACGCCTCTTCCGCCTCTTCCTTCCCGCCCAGGTTCACATTCGGCTGCCTGATTATGATTATGTCAGAGGCTGCCAGCACCCACCTGTAAGGGATTATGACGCCCTTGGTCTCCACGTCAAACAGGTCCCTGTTGATGTTCCCGAGGGCCAGGCCGGATATCTTCCTCTCGTTTGCCTCGAGCTGGACGTCCTGCACCTTCCCCACGTACTTCCCCTTATCCGTATAAACGTTCAGGTCGAATAAAGAGGTAATATCAGCAATCATTAAGACTCCTCTCCCCTACTTATAGCCCTATAATGATATATACTTTGTTGGATAATATTTTTACGATGGACTCGTCTCTTAAAATTGGCAGCTTCATGGGCATTCCCATCAAGCTTCACGTCACGTTTTTATTGATCCTGCCCTTCATCGCGTTCGCGTTTGCTACCTCGCCCCCTCCGCTGGGCTTCAGCGGCGTCTCTAGCCTGTGGGCGCGCGTCGGCCTCAGCCTTCTGGCCGCCATATTTTTGTTCGCCTGCGTGCTCGTCCACGAGATGGCTCATTCTTACGTGGCGGTGAAGAACGGGATAAGGATCGGCGGCATCACTCTCTTCCTTTTCGGCGGGGTCTCAGAGATGGAGGACATACCGAGGAACCCCGGGGTGGAGATGCTTATGGCGTTCGTGGGGCCGGCGATGAGCATCCTGCTCGGCGTCATCTTCACGCTCGCGTACTTCGCCGTGCCAGGCCTGAAAGGCGACATATACCTGGGCACCATGGTCGCCCTGCTGGCGTACATGAACATAGCCCTGGGCATATTCAACATCATGCCCGCATTCCCGATGGACGGCGGGAGGGTATTGAGGGGATTCCTGGCCGAGAGGATGCCGTATATCAGGGCCACCCGGATAGCCGTTAGCATAGGTAAGCTTTTCGCTTACATTCTCGGCCTCGTTGGCCTGCTGCTGTGGCCCATCGGGCTATGGCTAATCATCATCGCAATCTTCATTTATATCGCCGCAGGGGAGGAGGAGCGCTCGACCATGACATCCATAACGCTGGAAGGCATAAAGGTCAAGGACATCATGACGACGGACGTTCATACCATGGAAGCGAACGCCACCGCCGCGGAGTGCATCGAAACGATGTTCAAGCTCAAGCACCTCGGCTACCCTGTGGTCGAGGAGGGTAAGATGGTGGGCATAGTCACCCTGACCGACGTCTCGCGGGTTCCGGCGGAGGCAAGGGCGGCCACGCCCGTGAGAGACGTCATGACCAGAAAGGTTATCACCTTGAAGCCCGATGATGACGCGTTCATGGCGCTTCAGAAGCTTTCGACGAACAGGATTGGGCGCCTGGTGGTCATGGAGGGCGACCGCATCGCGGGCATAGTCTCCAGGACTGACATGCTCAAGGCGCTGGAGCTCTACGAGGTCACCAGGGCTGAGGCAGCCGCCAGGACGCAAAAATAGGGAATAACTACAAAAATATATTATATTATATTATTCATTCATTATATCGGTCGTGAAATGTTGATCGAAGGACAGGCCTCGAATGAACAGCGCATCTCTCCAAACCCGAAGGATAATATAGTATTGGTGGGCACTGCCCACGTCTCGGAAAAGAGCATAAGGGACGTGGAGGAGGCTATAGAGGCTTACAGGCCGGACATCGTGGCAGTGGAGCTCGACGCCCGCCGCTACCAGGCCTTAAAAGAAGGTGGCCAGGAGAAAAAGGAGATCCCCATCAAGGAGCTTTTAAAGGGCAATAACCTCGCCATCTTTTTAATCCAGACGATGCTGGCCTTCGTCCAGCGCAAGGTTGGCGCCGAGATGGGCGTGAAGCCTGGCTCGGAGATGCTAGCGGCGATCGAGGCAGCGAACAAGAGGGGCATACCCGTCGCCCTCATAGACCGGGACCTCGGGGTTACCCTCGCGAGGTTCTGGAGCAAGATGTCGCTGCGCGAGAAGTTCAGGATGCTTTATTCTTTAATACTCGCAGCCCTGGGCATAGGCACGAAGGACATAGACGTGGATAAGATGACCAGCGAGGACGTGGTGGCCGACCTTATAGAGGAGCTCAGGGAGTTCACCCCATCCGTGGCAGAAGTCCTGGTTGACGAGCGCGACGCCTACCTGGCCCATAACCTGCTGGAGCTGGGAAAAACAAAAAAGGTGGTCGCAGTGGTGGGAGCGGGCCACAGGGAGGGCATTAAGAGGCATCTCGAGCACCCCGAGTCCATGCCACCCATGGAGTCCATATCGTCCGTGCCGAAGAGGCGCCGCATACCCTGGCTGAAGCTCTTCAGCGGGCTGGTCGTGCTGTCGGTTGTATTCGTCTTTATGCTGTTGATCCTGTCCGGTATACCGCTGGAGCAATTGCTCCTTGCGCTGCTCGTGCTCTTCATCGTGCAAGGCGCATTGTCTGCGCTGTTCGTCGCCCTCGTGGGTGGCCACTGGAAGTCGGTGGCCACCGCCTTCGCCCTGGCGTGGTACGCCTTCCTCAACCCGGTGCTCGCCATAGGCTGGCTGGCGGGCGTCGTTGAGGCCGCGCAGCGCCCCCCGACTATGGAGGACTTGAATGGCCTTTTGGGCAGCGATGATAGTGGGGTCATTGACACGCTTAAGGGCATGCTCGATAATAGGCTCTTTAAGGCCATCGCCGTGGCCGCCATGGCGAACATAGGCAGCATGGTCGGCACTTTCGTCGGCGCCGCCATCCTCGTGTACTATTTCCACCTCACCGACCCCGTACAGCTTCTTCAGTCTGGCGTTAGTAATGGCTACCATGCCGTGGCCTCCTGGTTGGCAGCCCTACGGCTTTAACCACAGAGGACACAGAGCTATCGTAACCACAGAGGACACAGAGAGAATATTCACCACAGAGGACACAGAGGACACAGAGAGAATATTCACCACAGAGGACACAGAGGACACAGAGAGAATATTCACCACAGAGGACACAGAGGACACAGAGAGAATATTCACCACAGAGGACACAGAGGACACAGAGAGAATATTCACCACAGAGGACACAGAGGACACAGAGAGAATATTCACCACAGAGGACACAGAGGACACAGAGAGAATATTCACCACAGAGGACACAGAGGACACAGAGAGAATATTCACCACAGAGGACACAGAGGACACAGAGAGAATATTCACCACAGAGGACACAGAGGACACAGAGAGAATATTCACCACAGAGGACACAGAGGACACAGAGAGAATATTCACCACAGAGGACACAGAGGACACAGAGAGAATATTCACCACAGAGGACACAGAGGACACAGAGAGAATATTCACCACAGAGGACACAGAGGACACAGAGAGAATATTCACCACAGAGGACACAGAGGACACAGAGAGAATATTCACCACAGAGGACACAGAGGACACAGAGAGAATATTCACCACAGAGGACACAGAGGACACAGAGAGAATATTCACCACAGAGGACACAGAGGACACCAGTAGTTACGATGGTGTGTTGGTGGTTGTGTTTTAGGGGGTTGTGGTGGTTTAGGAAGCTAAGGGCTATTAGCTTTTGGGCTGCTTGTTTAGGTTATGAAACTAGTAGCATCATCCAGGCTAATAGCCCCTGAAGGGGTGTTTTGTTCGAAGAGTTTAAAACCTTTATCCAGGAAGTCTCCAAACTGTTTCATTTGAGTATAAGGGATGGGTAAAAGACTGTTATACCTGGTCGGGTGTTCGTTGGATTGTACGAGTATCGAGGATTTTTTGTGCCATAAGGCTATGAGCCCTGACGTGGCGCTTAAACCCGGATGGATACCCGTGGAAGGGATGATAGTGAAGTGTAACGTGTTGCTCGTCTTGTCCGCCCGGATAGCCTTGAAGACCTGCTCGTAGAATCATGACCTGAGTATTGATTTCCACGATGTTGTGTATAGTGGAGGGAAGAACATGTACACGGTGAACGTGTTGAAAGGGGATAGGATGAAGAGGTGTCTCAGGTACGCTGTGTGTGGTTTGACAGGGCGGGGTAGCTTCCTCGCCCTGGCAATCCAGCCCTACGAGCAGGTCTTCAAGGCTATCATGGTGGAAAAACTCTTGGAGAGACTGCCCTGCAATCCGGGATTGGTGCTCATGGACCGTTATTTCAGTAGTGTGGACGTTTACAAGACTGTAATGGCCAGGGGCATGAGTTTTTTAACCCCCTACAAGATTAACGAGAGGACTGACGAACTCTACAAGGAGTCAGTCCTCGACGGGGAGGTGGTCAAGGATTATTCTATGAGGAGCAGGACGGGGTGGTGAAGATGCATTTCCTGTACGACCCGTGTAACGAGTACTATGCCTATGCGAGCAACCTCGAAAAAGTCGATGTTGAAGCCCACTACCCCTACCGGTGGAACATCGAGAATTGTCTCGCTAAGAACATGGTGGACACGGTTACGAGCAGCACCAGCATGGCCTACCTGCTCTTATTAGAGACTATCAGCCTTATACTCGCCAACCTTTGGAAACTCCTCGTAAAAACAATACAAGTACGACAATTACCATTAAAACTTTTAAAAGAATGCTGGGAAGCCTCATAATCCAGGAAGACGAAGCATGGACACGCAGGGCGAAAGAACGAGGCTAAAAAAAAGGATAATCCTACTAGGACAAGATGGTTGAACCCTTTTTCATTCTAGCGCAGGCTATCAACCCATACGTGGACAGGACAAGATCATGCCATAAAATAACATGGTCATGCCATAAAATAACATGGTCATGCCATAAAATAACATGGTCATGCCATAAAATAACATGGTCATGCCATAAAATAACATGGTCATGCCATAAAATAACATGGTCATGCCATAAAATAACATGGTCATGCCATAAAATAACATGGTCATGCCATAAAATAACATGGTCATGCCATAAAATAACATGGTCATGCCATAAAATAACATGGTCATGCCATAAAATAACATGGTCATGCCATAAAATAACATGGTCATGCCATAAAATAACATGGTCATGCCATAAAATAACATGGTCATGCCATAAAATAACATGGTCATGCCATAAAATAACATGGTCATGCCATAAAATAACATGGTCATGCCATAAAATAACATGGTCATGCCATAAAATAACATGGTCATGCCATAAAATAACATGGTCATGCCATAAAATAACATGGTCATGCCATAAAATAACATGGTCATGCCATAAAATAACATGGTCATGCCATAAAATAACATGGTCATGCCATAAAATAACATGGTCATGCCATAAAATAACATGGTCATGCCATAAAATAACATGGTCATGCCATAAAATAACATGGTCATGCCATAAAATTTTTACAAAAAACAAAGAGGACCACCACTAAAAACGCATGAAAAAGAAAAAAGCCCAAACCATAACCCAACAACCACCTAGAAACCATCGTAACTACTGGACACAAAGGAATTTTTATTACTCAAGGGGGCTTCGCCCCTTGAGAGACCCATTTCCACCTATTATAAATGAGATTCTTTTTTATTATGGGTCTTCCATTTATATACCAAATAATTGTATATCAAATGATTGACCTATTAAAGATTGAGGGGGTCTCCGAGGGGGGCGACTAGCCCCCCCTTAGGAAATAAAATTCCTCTGTGTCCTCTGTGAACCTCTGTGGTGAATATAATCTCTGTGTCCTCTGTGAACCTCTGTGGTGAATATAATCTCTGTGGCCTCTGTGGTATAATTTCTCTCAATGTTCTTCGTGTACTCCGTGATTAAAAAAGCCACCGTGTTAGTCATGATTTTAAATCGAGCATTTAACAATTAGAGCGGCCCAAGCCGCACCTGACCATTCTCAAGCCGTGCGACGAACGGCTCGAAGCTCTTAGCGAAGGGCGCTTTTTTTATTTGTAAGAGGGCATAGCCACCATAGTCCCAAACGTCTACGACGCCGTCTGACGAGGCCTCGGCCTCGCCGGCGAGGAAAAGGCCATACTCAGGCCCTGTATAAGATATAAGCAAGTGGCCTTTTTCGCGAGCGAGGCTTAACGCAGACCCGTAAATTTTCCACGCCTCGGCTGGCCCGGAAGACTTTTCGAGCAGGCCGAGGTCCACGAACATCCTCCACCGCCTGCCATTGGTCAAACCCGCCATCATATCCTCGGCCATTTTTAGGCCATTACCCTTAGAAGTAATGCATACGACGCCATCTCCGGCATCGGCCGCCTCCCGCGCCATCGCGTCCACCATGGGCCTGACCAACGCTCCATCCCTTATGTTAAAGTGCCACGCAGAGCCATACAACATGCCGTCGATATTCTCATCAAGGCCCTGGATGCCTGCCTTAGCGGCCTTACCTTTTAGTTCTCCTACGCCCGGCGCCATGACCATTATGCCATCCCTGGTGATATTATACAGGTATCGGCCCGTGGCATGTGCCTGTCCCCTGACCTTAACGACCTCCAGGGCCTTTGCAGGAGCGGCCATGGCTCCCCGGCTAGGCACCTCGAGGCGCGTGAGGTCGACTATGCCGTCTGCCAGCAACCGCTCGATCCCTCCCCCCTCCGTCGTGAGAATGGTGGTGCAGCCGGAGCGGGATGCCCACCCCATGAACGATAATAGCTTCTTCCTCCTATCAGCATCATCTCCCAGAAACAGGTTTATCGACGAGATGGAATCGACTACCAGGTGGTCGATACGGTGTGAGCTCACCTTTTCCTGTATTATGTCAAAAATGTCGCCAGCGTTCCCTCCCGCAAGCGTCGTTCCTAGCGAATAATCCCAGAACTCGACGAATCCCCCCTCTTCTCGTGAACCGTAAAAGTCGACGTTAACCCCTGTCTTTATGAGGTCCAGGTCGTAGAATGCCATCGTGGATGCGAACTTATTTATCGAGTACAGGAGCTCGCACGTGCTCACGAAGAGGGCGCGGTCGCCCTTTCTTGCCTGGTTGAAGATGTACTGGAGCGCCAGCACCGTCTTGCCTGAGCCTGGAGGGCCGGATATGAGCAAAGTGGAGCCTTTTGGGATGCCACCTCCAAGCAACTCGTCAAGTCCATTAATGCCGGTTTTAACTGTTGGCAGCTCCATGTTTTGTCCCCAATCAAAGAATAGCATTGTATAAGTAAGACATCAGAATATAAGTATTTTAAGGCAGGAGACGCATTCGATAGGAATGATTAAAAAGTGCTGTGGCGACTGATGATGCCATTGTCTAAACCAAGGGCAAGAAACTTAATACCGGACGATCCTTGTTATTCAACACGGCACCTCTTCTCGAAACCATTATTAGCGCGTAAGCATCATGTATGGTTATCGACGTGAAAGTATGACAGAGATAAAGAACAGGGCGAAATTCGGCATCCCCGACCTGGACACAGCCCTCGACGGGGGCCTGCCCAGGGGCTCGCTCGTGCTCATCGAAGAAGACACAGGCGCAAAATCTCAAATCCTGCTGAGCAAGTTCATAGCCGAAGGCCTGCTGAACAACGAGTACTGCTATATATTCAACATGGAGCACCCGCCGCAGGCCATCGTGAACTCGCTTAACGCCTTCGGCCTCGAGCCCGAGGAGTACATCAATAACGACCAGCTGATAATCATCGACGGCTTCACAGACGCCTTCGGGTGGGGAGAGTTCGTGTCAAAGTGGAAGTACGTGTGCCACGACCTTTCTAATATTTCCGAGGTGCATGAGGTGGTCAAGAAGGCCACCGCCGATATCAAGCCCTATAACAACCTGCGAGGCACAGTCGACTCGCTGACCACGCTCATCATGGCCACCGACTCTGAGCGCTCCATCCTGAACTATATTCACCACCAGATGGCCATCCAGAAGAACTATGGCACAACCACGCTTTACACCATTCACGCAGGCGCTCATCGCCCCGAGCTGGTTAAGGCATTGGAGCATATCGTGGACGGCGTGATCTGGATCAGCATGGTGGAAGTTGACAATGAGCCGAGGGACGTGATACAGATCAAAAAGCTGAGAGAGTCGCGCTATTCGTCGAGGAAGTATTTCTTTAACGCAGACGAAGAGGGCGCGAGGCTCGAAGAGATGAGAAAGGCTTTTCCAGGTAAGCCTTAGGAAAAAATTTTGTTAATTGACGATATTATGTTATGATATTTTTACGGCCATCCTGGCAATCGGTAGATTAATTTAGTTTGTGAATATATCATTTTTAGTATAATTTGTTGATGCCCTATTAGTTTTTGCAGGGCTTTAGCAAGGGGGCATATGATGGTAAACACGAAAAGAGCCGTGGGCATATCCGAAGGGCCTAAAGGCGAGGGGGGAGTGGCCGAGCATAACGTTGATAATGCCAGGTTATTGCTTGAGAAGGGAGATACCGCAAGAGCCATCGTCGAGCTAAAAAAGGCGGCCTTGGCAAATCCGGGGGACGCAGACGTTCACTATGACATCGGCGTGGCCCTTGTGCGGGCGGGCAGGCTTGACGAGGCCATCGAATCGTTCGTCAGGGCGATAAAAGTAAAGCCGTCGTTCGCGGAGGCCCACTACAACCTGGGCGTCGTGTTCTCGAAGAAGGGCATGGTCGACGACGCGATAAAGGAGTATGACAGGGCCGTGAGGCTCAAGCCGGACTACTTTAAAGCCCATTTTAACCTTGCGCTGGCCCTCACCCATAAGGGGCTGATGGTGCACGCCAAAAAAGAGCTTATGATGGTTGGAAGCATTAAGCGTAAAAAGGCGATAGAACACTATAACCATGGGGTGGAACTGGCGAACAGGGAAGACTTCGTCGGCTCATTGGCAGAGTTTCGCGAGGCGCTCCGCTTATGCCCCGACCTTTATCAGGCGCATAACAATATAGGCGCGCTGCTGGCGCATAACGGAATGCTGGACAGGGCCATCGCAGAATATGAAAAAGGCCTCAAGATAAACCCGGACGACCCCGAGTTACACTTCAACAGGGCGCTGGCGCTGGGCGCGAAGGGAGACCATAACTCCGCCCTTAAGGATTTAGGCGAGGCCATCAGGCTCAGCCCAGGCTTCGCGGAGGCGCATTACAGCCTTGGCAGGACCCTGGCCGTGCTGAATAAGCTGGACTGGGCAGCATATGAGTATAATGAAACGCTGCGTCTCGACCCGGGCATGGTAATCGTATATTTCGAGCTGGGGCTTGTCCTCGAGGAGCATGGAAAGCTGGATGAGGCGGCGGAGGCTTACCGGTCTTTCATCGCTCGATGCAGGCCCGAGCATGGCGCGCTCAGGGACCAGGCGGAAAGGCGCCTGGATGCGGTCGAGAAAGCTCTAGCTGCACCGCCGTGATTATATCCCTCGTCCGTCATTAAATATCCATATGCTTGTAAGGTTTCTGGGCACGAACGGCTGGTTCGATTCGGCCACCGGCAACTCGATATGCACGCTCCTCGAGGCAAACGATGCCTACGTAGTGCTCGACGCGGGCAACGGCATCCACAAGCTGGGCATGTACGTCAAAGACGAAAGGCCCGTTTACCTCTTCTTAAGCCACTTCCACCTCGACCACATAGTGGGCCTACACACGCTCGTCAAGCTAAAGCTGCCTCAAGGGCTTAAGATATTTGGCATGGAGGGGACGGAGAAGTCGCTCATGGCGATAATGAGAAGGCCGTATACCGTGCCCCTGGGAGAAGGTCCTTTTCCGATCGAGGTGCTCGAATTGCCCCGGGACGCCGAGAGGGCGCCTTTCCTGGAGAGCTACGGCTTCCTTGTGCACTCCGACCCGTGTATTGGATTCAGGTTCAGGCTGGACGGCAAATCAATCGCTTATTGCACGGACACGGGCATCTGCGATGAGCTTATAAGGCTTGGGATGGGCGCAGACCTTTTGATAACCGAGTGCTCGGAGCTATCCGGCCGGCACAGCGACCGCTGGCCACACCTCAACCCCGAGGACGCCGTAAGCGTCGCCAGGCGGGCAGGGGCGAAGAGGCTGGCGCTCACCCACTTTAACGCCCACCTGTATGGCACTATCGAGTCGCGGAAAAAGATAGAGGAGCGGCTGGCAGGGGCCTTCGAAGGGCTCACCGTGGCGATCGACGATGCCACGCTAGAAATATAAGTCCACTATAATAAACTTAGGGCTTTCTGGAAGCGTTCCAGGCGTCCACGAGGGAGAGCACCTCGAAGAGGTTAACGTTGGAGACCACAGCGTCAGGCCTGATCCCACTGATCTGCTGCTCAGGCTTGCTCCTCTGCGAAACCAGTATGGTCTTCATGCCAAGCTTGGATGCGCCCATCATGTCAGCCGTCATGTCGTTGCCCACCATGACGGCCTCAGATGGCTTCACGTTCAGGTTGCTCAACGCCCTTGCGAAGATCATCGAGTTCGGCTTCTTCACGCCCACCTCGCTCGAGAGCACTATCGTCTCGAAGTACCTTGTGAGGTCATATAGCCCCAGCTCGGGTAGGGTGAACGCCTCCTGGGCGTTAGAGACGATGCCAAGCCGGTACCTCTTCTGCATCTGCTCCAGCGCAGGCTTAACCGTTGGGTAAAGAAAAATGTGCTTACGCGTGGAGGACCTGAATAAGTGGGAGAGGTCCGTCGAAAGGTGGTCGAGCTCCTCGGGCGTCCTGGAGGCGAACCTGAGGATGATGCTCTTGAAGACGTCCCGCACGTCAGCATCGGGGTAAAGCTCCCTGCGCTCGCCCATCCTGGCCTCGAACTCCTCTATGATGTTCTTGAAAATGTCCGCCTCGATGCGCCTCCTGGCCTCCTCGGTGCCAAGGCGCCGGGCGAACTCCTCGCGATAGAGCCACTTAAGCTGGTCCGCAGACAGGTAAATGTACTTGTATTCGAGCCATCTTGAGATGGCCTCGTAAGCGGAAGGGTCCGATTCGTCCGTGACGATGTCGATGAGCGTGCCGTAGACGTCGAAGAGGATGGTGGTGATCAAGGCACCACCTCGATGCACCGCGTGCCCCGCTCTACGAGGTACCTCCGGTAGTCGGGCTTCCAGTACCCCAGCATTGCGATCTTGAGGAACCCGCGGGATACGTAGAAGGGCAGCATCCTCAGCAGTTTTTCGCGCTCGCCTGCGTCGGGCGCGTAGGCCGTCAGGAAGCGGGCAATGTAGGGCCGCGCCCTATCCTCGTCTTTCGCCAGGTATGCGCACTGGTGGCTGAGCTCCGCCACCACCGTGCCGACGTCCAGGAGGGGGCTTCGCCCCGGACGGCTACGCTCGACGTCGAATCCGTAAACCACTCCCCCCTGTATCTTGAAGTTCGACGGGTTGGCATCGCCGTGGACGGTGACCCCCCGCTGCTCGAATAGTGGCTTGAAGCTATGCCACCGCGTCAGCCCTTTAGCGATCCTCCGGTGGAAGCCGTCCAGCGCGCCCTGCTCTTCAAGGTAGAGCATAGGCTTAAGGTATGAGTAGAACATCTCCGACGCGTCTACCCTGCTATCCTGTGGCATGACCGTGTGGATTTTTCTGAGCAGCCCGGCCGTCAGGTCGAGGGCGGCCATAAGCCTATCCTCCTTCCCGCTGCCCTTTAGCGTATCCTGGATGAGCGATAGAAGCGTGGCCCCTCCAACGTATACGGTGGCAAGGGCGCAGTCAAGGGCCTCGTTTACCCCCAGCGCCCTCACGATGCGATACGGGCCCGAAGAGAAACCATTCTTCTCATACTCCTTGAGCATGGCGTACTCCGCCTTCATCTCCCTGCACGGGTCGTACGTGACGCCAGTCCTGCCCAGGGTTCTCCTGAAGAATTTTACGTGTACTCTCGTCCCGTCTACCCCGAAGACGCAGGACTCGTGGGACGAGGCGGATGGCTCTTCCATCCCGTTCGATCCATTGCTGGCGTCGCTGAACGCCTCCGGGTTCTGCCTCGCCAGCTCTGATACCCACCTCAGCGCGGCGGCTTTCACGGCGTCATGCCTCCGGGGAGAGCGAGTATGGAATGGCTTCAGGGTATACCTCTATTCCTCCTACGCCGATGCTCATGGGCACGATTTTCATGTTAAAGGATTGACGGCGCATCTTGGTGACCCAGAAGCACCTCTCCACGTTATTCCCCGCCCTCGATAAAAACAGGTTTATGTTTCCGTCGCTCATGAACATCTCGTCGGTCAATTCCATGCGGGGGAACACCTCCATGGCCTCGGATACGAAGAGCGAGGTTATGCCACGCCTCTTTAGTATCCTTATAAACTTGAGCATGTACCGCCTTCGGTCCATATCGTCGGGGAAGTAGTACTTGAAGAGGTTCATGGAGTCCAGGACCATCCTTGTGGCGCTCGTATGGGTCACTATGTTCATGATGCCCTCGAGCGAGCCTGGAAGGTCGAGCCTCGAGAAGTAGTCGTCCGTGACGATCGAGATGGCGCCCCTCTTCACGAGGGAGTCCCACTCTGAAAGCCCTAGTGAGGCGGCGTACTCTGACAGCGACATGTCGGTCTCCTCGATGGCCATCATGAGCCCGCTCTCCCCATACTCCCTGGCGCCCGCGTACACGAACTGCATGCCGAGTATCGACTTGCCCGAGCCTGGCGGCCCCGATATGAGCACCGCCGATCCAGGGTATATGCCCCCGTTGAGCATCGTGTCTGCGCCCGGCACCCCCGTCTTGACAAAGCTAACGCTATGAGCCATGCAACCTAATCATAGAATATATAACTGTTTATATAATAATATTGCCACAACATGCCGTGTCCTATGCAGCCCGACATGCAAATGTCTTTCATAGGACACGGCAGGAAAAAAATATTTAAAAGTATAAAACCGTTCAATTTTGCCATATAATAGATAATTCGGAACGAAATAATAAAAGTAGAGAGTTCACATGGCTAATAAGCTGGCCCTTGTCATATACGACACGAAATACGGCTCCACCGAGCAGGTCGCCCACTGGGTGGCCGAAGGTATAAACGACGCGGACATCCGGCACGTGGACGACGTGACCTCGCTCTTCTATGACCTGATCGTGATCGGCTCACCCGTGTACAACGAGGCGCCATCCACCCGCATCCTGGCGTTCCTTGAGAAGTACAGGGATAGCCTTGCCAATAAGCGGCTCGCCATCTTCACCGTGAGCCTGCCCTATAACATGACTCCAGAGCGAGCAAAGGGCTATGCGGGGGCTAGAATCCTCGAAGAGCTTGCCGGCAGGGTCAAGGGCAATATAATAGATAAGAGGGCATTTCTGGGGAAGCTCGAGGAAAAGGAGCTGACCTCCCTGGACAGGCTCTCCCTGCGCATACAGTACTTCTTGAAGGGATACAGGCTGAAGGATGCCAACTATCTTGACAGGGATGCCGCCATCGCATGGGGGAGGAGGCTGTTCGAGCTTGCCACCAGGGCGCCTGAGGCCGTCACCACGGAGAGGAAGGATAGGAAGATGGGCGGCTCCACCGGGGTGCCAGAGAGAAAGGGCGACGGGCAGAGGGAAGAAAAGAAGTGAGCCCTACACGCTCGGCGGCTTATCCTCCGGGGGCTCGTCGCCGCCTGGAGTTTGGAGAATCTCGATGCCCGCTTGCTTAAGGAATTGTAAGGACATCTCGTCCGGGTAGCCGTTCTGGAATACCACCCTTTTTATTTTGCCGTTTATGAGCATCTTGGCGCACAGGATGCAGGGCTGGTGGGTACAGTAGATGGTCGCCCCCTCGATGGAGACGCCATGTAGCGCCGCCTGGATGATGGCGTTCTGCTCCGCGTGCACGGCCCTGCACAGCTCGTGGCGGGTGCCATGGGCGACGTTCTCCTTCTCGCGGATACACCCGATGTCCAGGCAGTGCTCGAAGCCGTACGGCGCGCCATTGTATCCCGTGCTGAGTATTCTTCCGTTCTTCACGATGACGGCGCCTACGTGTATGCGCAGGCATGTCGAGCGCTTGGCCACGACGTTGGCTATCTCCATGAAATACTCGTCCTGGCCGGGCCTCTTGTACGACATGCCTTTACCTCTTCGAGTTTAAAGCGTATTTCATCTTGAGCCTATCGCCAGCCCAATCATACCTGGGGGCCTTACGCTTTTTTAGATAAGGCCCAGCCTTCTGGGCAAGGGCGTGGGACACGATGGGCAGGGCGATGGTGGCGTCCACGAACACCTGCACCTTCGGGGCCACCGCCGCTATCTTACCCCACGACACGGCCTCCTCGAACGTGCAGCCGCTTAAGCCTCCCCAGTGGGGGGCGTCAGTCGTGTACTGGATGGCATAGCTGTGGCCCTGGATGGGCAGCCCTAGAATGGAGGCGATAACCTCGGTCTGCTGTATGAAGTTCTTGGGCACGCCTCCGCCCACGTAGATGACGCCCGTCTTCTTCGAGTTCTCCACTATCTGGGTGATCTCATCCACGTCCTTCATCTGGTCGACGTTGACCACATTCCCGCTCCTCCTGGCGACCATCAGGCCTATGCCGATGGAGCTGTCGCAAAGGGCCGGAACGAAGATGGGCACGTTGTGCACGTATGCGCTCACGACTATAGAGTCATGGTCCGCCCCCTTCTCATGGAGCCATTTGCCCAGCAAAAACATGAATTCCCTGGATGAGTACGGCCTCTCTTGCTCAAGCGTCTCGCTGAAGCCCGCGATGAGCCTGTCGGTGCCGCGGAACTGCTCCTCGACCGCGAACACGTCGTATATCCTGTCGACGCCTTCCTTGAAGAGCGTCTCATCGTCCACGGCGTGGCTGCCCACGTAGTGCTTGCCGCCCAGCGACTCGTGGACGTCGTGGAACATGTTGGCGCCCGTGCTTACCAGACAATCAATCATGCGGTTCTGGATGAAGTAAGCTATGATCTTTCGCATGCCCGCCGGACACATCGCCCCGGTCAGCCCCATGAATATCGTTAGGTCGTCTTCCTTGAGCATGTGTGCCCACGTCTCGACGGACTCTCCAAGCTTGCGCCCCTGAAAGCCCGTGCTGGCCATCGCCTCCGTGAGCTCGGCTATTGACCTGTCGGCGACCTCTATCGGCGCGGTTGGCCTTTTCAGGAATTTGCTTTTGGCCATGTCTCTCTCTCGACCTCTTTCATAAGAGCAGGCTTTATCGATATAAATTTTTAGTTCCCGAAAAGGACGAAAGTTTTTATCGTGGAAAACACCTTGTAAATGGGGGTCATAGATGCTATCACTCGTGGGGGATGTCACCAATACCATAACAGGGATAATAGGCAACCTCGGCTACCTCGGAGTTTTCATACTCATGACCCTCGAGAGCGCGGGAATGCCCATACCGAGCGAGGTCATAATGACATATGGCGGGTTCATCGCGACGCCGGGAGGCATCGTTCACGTGGTGGCTGTGGCGGTCATAGGCTCACTGGGCACCGGCCTGGGCTCGGCGATAGGCTATGCCGTCGGGGCGTGGGGCGGAAAGCCCTTCATGGATAAGTACGGCAAGTTCTTCGGGATCAACCCTCAGAAGATGCTGTGGGCCGAACGGTGGTTCTGCAAGTACGGCGAGTCAGCCTGCATCTACACGAGGCTGCTGCCAGTCGTGCGCACGGTGGTGAACGTCCCGGCCGGACTGCTGAACATGGATTTCAAGAAGTTCATGGCATATAGCATGGTGGGCGCATTTCCATGGTGCCTTGTCCTTGCCTGCATCGGCTACATCCTGGGCGAGAACTGGGAGTCTATCATGGGCGCCTCGCACCTGCTGACCTACGCCGTCGGGGCCGTAGTGCTTTTCATAATCGCAGCCTGCATCACTCTTTACGCCCTGGTGAGGATGGGCGTCATACCCAGGAAAACCGTGGAGAAGTACCTCGGCTTTCTCCTGAACGCCTAGGCTTGGCCCGTTTGTGAAAAAGTATATCGTATATTTTGTCCATGTAAGTGTTCGTGGAAGCAGAGAGCAAGGATAATTGCAATGGCAACGAGGGCGGCAATGGCAGGCCCGGGCTCGCCCAGGTGGACGATAGCGGCATCGGCTCGCCCGTAGGTGGAGTGGCCGTGGGCGTCCTGGACGCGACAAAAGGAGAATTTAAATACAAACTCGTGGGCGTCGAGTATTTTCAGGACGGCTACAGGAACGAGTATCAGGACAGGGTGGCGCAGGGCGTAAGGGAGCTTTTTAAAGAGATGGGCATAACGAAAGACGCCTACAGGATAGAGATCTGCTCGGGCCACGTCTTCGACCTCACGAGAAAATGGCTCGACGAGGAGGGCTACGAGTGGAGGCCGGTCAAGATCGTCGACCCCCTCCAGAGCCTTATAGAAAACGCTTTTAGCGATTACCTGGTCAGCATTGGCGTGCCAGAGCGCATCCGCACCATAGAGGTGGGCCGCGACCAGTTCATGTACCTCTTCAACTGGGTCAGGCAGGACCCCGAGGCCCGCGTTAAGTACTGTAAGACTAATGGAAGCAAGTGGAAGGCTAAGTGGTCCCATAAGCTTTACGAGAGGCGCGGCTCTGTTGAGAAAAGATGATATGGCGCCCTTATAAAGGCTCGTAGGCGCCATACGGGCCATAATAGCCAGTCGCAGGGTCAAAGCCCACCCCGCCGGCTAAGGCGTATCCTGCCCCCGGGTATGGGCCAAAAGGCGTCAGGCCGGGCATCTGATAAAACCGCTCGGAAGCCTCGGCAACGGGCGGCGTGAACGGGCCGAAAGCCGCGG